>NZ_CM170001.1:0-655000 GCF_057180225.1 Pseudomonas sp. BB438 | reverse complement strand
CACCACCCTCTACCGTACTCTAGTCAGGCAGTTATGGATGCAGTTCCCAGGTTGAGCCCGGGGATTTCACATCCATCTTACCAAACCACCTACGCGCGCTTTACGCCCAGTAATTCCGATTAACGCTTGCACCCTTCGTATTACCGCGGCTGCTGGCACGAAGTTAGCCGGTGCTTATTCTGTTGGTAACGTCAAAACAGCAAGGTATTAACTTACTGCCCTTCCTCCCAACTTAAAGTGCTTTACAATCCGAAGACCTTCTTCACACACGCGGCATGGCTGGATCAGGCTTTCGCCCATTGTCCAATATTCCCCACTGCTGCCTCCCGTAGGAGTCTGGACCGTGTCTCAGTTCCAGTGTGACTGATCATCCTCTCAGACCAGTTACGGATCGTCGCCTTGGTAGGCCTTTACCCCACCAACTAGCTAATCCGACCTAGGCTCATCTGATAGCGCAAGGCCCGAAGGTCCCCTGCTTTCTCCCGTAGGACGTATGCGGTATTAGCGTTCCTTTCGAAACGTTGTCCCCCACTACCAGGCAGATTCCTAGGCATTACTCACCCGTCCGCCGCTGAATCATGGAGCAAGCTCCACTCATCCGCTCGACTTGCATGTGTTAGGCCTGCCGCCAGCGTTCAATCTGAGCCATGATCAAACTCTTCAGTTCAATACTGCTTGGGTTTTGAGAAAACCCTAAACTTGGCTCAGCAATCGCATGCTCTATTTAAAGAGCTAAAACTCTCGAATTCACGAGTGTTACTTGCGTTGCTGATAATCAGTCGATCATCAGTCTTACATCACAAGCACCCACACGAATTGCTTGATTCAACTTGTTAAAGAGCAGTTGGTTAAGGCTTTCGTCTCAACCGAGGCGCGCATTCTACGCTAACCTCTCTTTCCGTCAAGCTTTATTTTTCGAAAATTTCTTTTCTACTCAATCGCTTGTGCTTCGGAGAGTCGCAACCCTCGTCAGCAGCAAGCACAAACTGTGTGCTTACACTAATAGGCAAAGCCCCGAACAGCGAAGCTGACCGGGGCTTTGGGATAGGAGCTTGACGATGACCTACTCTCACATGGAGAAACTCCACACTACCATCGGCGATGCGTCGTTTCACTACTGAGTTCGGGATGGGATCAGGTGGTTCCAACGCTCTATGGTCGTCAAGCAATTCTTTCGGATGCTCGTTGCAGGTGCACACGCTCATCCAGATTCAGGTATGTGACAGGTAATTTGCGGTTCACACGAACTTTCGGTTCGTTACGTCTTCACCGTACAACACGCAAATTGTTTGGGTGTTATATGGTCAAGCCTCACGGGCAATTAGTATCGGTTAGCTCAACGCCTCACAGCGCTTACACACCCGACCTATCAACGTCGTAGTCTTCGACGGCCCTTCAGGGGAATCAAGTTCCCAGTGAGATCTCATCTTGAGGCTAGTTTCCCGCTTAGATGCTTTCAGCGGTTATCTATTCCGAACATAGCTACCCGGCAATGCCACTGGCGTGACAACCGGAACACCAGAGGTTCGTCCACTCCGGTCCTCTCGTACTAGGAGCAGCCCCTCTCAAATCTCAAACGTCCACGGCAGATAGGGACCGAACTGTCTCACGACGTTCTAAACCCAGCTCGCGTACCACTTTAAATGGCGAACAGCCATACCCTTGGGACCGGCTTCAGCCCCAGGATGTGATGAGCCGACATCGAGGTGCCAAACACCGCCGTCGATATGAACTCTTGGGCGGTATCAGCCTGTTATCCCCGGAGTACCTTTTATCCGTTGAGCGATGGCCCTTCCATACAGAACCACCGGATCACTAAGACCTACTTTCGTACCTGCTCGACGTGTCTGTCTCGCAGTCAAGCGCGCTTTTGCCTTTATACTCTACGACCGATTTCCGACCGGTCTGAGCGCACCTTCGTACTCCTCCGTTACTCTTTAGGAGGAGACCGCCCCAGTCAAACTGCCCACCATACACTGTCCTCGATCCGGATAACGGACCAGAGTTAGAACCTCAAGCATGCCAGGGTGGTATTTCAAGGATGGCTCCACGCAGACTGGCGTCCACGCTTCAAAGCCTCCCACCTATCCTACACAAGCAGGCTCAAAGTCCAGTGCAAAGCTACAGTAAAGGTTCACGGGGTCTTTCCGTCTAGCCGCGGATACACTGCATCTTCACAGCGATTTCAATTTCACTGAGTCTCGGGTGGAGACAGCGCCGCCATCGTTACGCCATTCGTGCAGGTCGGAACTTACCCGACAAGGAATTTCGCTACCTTAGGACCGTTATAGTTACGGCCGCCGTTTACCGGGGCTTCGATCAAGAGCTTCGCTTTCGCTAACCCCATCAATTAACCTTCCGGCACCGGGCAGGCGTCACACCCTATACGTCCACTTTCGTGTTTGCAGAGTGCTGTGTTTTTAATAAACAGTCGCAGCGGCCTGGTATCTTCGACCGGCATGGGCTTACGGAGTAAATCCTTAACCCTCGCCGGCGCACCTTCTCCCGAAGTTACGGTGCCATTTTGCCTAGTTCCTTCACCCGAGTTCTCTCAAGCGCCTTGGTATTCTCTACCCAACCACCTGTGTCGGTTTGGGGTACGGTTCCTAGTTACCTGAAGCTTAGAAGCTTTTCCTGGAAGCATGGCATCAACCACTTCATCATCTAAAAGATGACTCGTCATCAGCTCTCGGCATTAAGATCCCGGATTTACCTAAGATCTCTGCCTACCACCTTAAACTTGGACAACCAACGCCAAGCTGGCCTAGCCTTCTCCGTCCCTCCATCGCAGTAACTAGAAGTACAGGAATATTAACCTGTTTCCCATCGACTACGCTCTTCAGCCTCGCCTTAGGGACCGACTAACCCTGCGTCGATTAACGTTGCGCAGGAACCCTTGGTCTTTCGGCGTGGGAGTTTTTCACTCCCATTGTCGTTACTCATGTCAGCATTCGCACTTCTGATACCTCCAGCAAGCTTCTCAACTCACCTTCACAGGCTTACAGAACGCTCCTCTACCGCACATCTTGCGATGCACCCGTAGCTTCGGTGTATGGTTTGAGCCCCGTTACATCTTCCGCGCAGGCCGACTCGACTAGTGAGCTATTACGCTTTCTTTAAAGGGTGGCTGCTTCTAAGCCAACCTCCTAGCTGTCTAAGCCTTCCCACATCGTTTACCACTTAACCATAACTTTGGGACCTTAGCTGACGGTCTGGGTTGTTTCCCTTTTCACGACGGACGTTAGCACCCGCCGTGTGTCTCCCACGCTGACACTTCCAGGTATTCGGAGTTTGCATCGGTTTGGTAAGTCGGGATGACCCCCTAGCCGAAACAGTGCTCTACCCCCTGGAGTGATACGTGAGGCGCTACCTAAATAGCTTTCGAGGAGAACCAGCTATCTCCGAGCTTGATTAGCCTTTCACTCCGATCCACAAGTCATCCCCTACCTTTTCAACGGGAGTGGGTTCGGTCCTCCAGTCAGTGTTACCTAACCTTCAACCTGCTCATGGATAGATCGCCCGGTTTCGGGTCTATACCCAGCGACTAAAACGCCCTATTAAGACTCGCTTTCGCTACGCCTTCCCTATACGGTTAAGCTCGCCACTGAATATAAGTCGCTGACCCATTATACAAAAGGTACGCAGTCACCTAACAAGTAGGCTCCCACTGCTTGTACGCATACGGTTTCAGGTTCTATTTCACTCCCCTCTCCGGGGTTCTTTTCGCCTTTCCCTCACGGTACTGGTTCACTATCGGTCAGTCAGTAGTATTTAGCCTTGGAGGATGGTCCCCCCATATTCAGACAAAGTTTCTCGTGCTCCGTCCTACTCGATTTCACTTCAAAGAACCTTTCACATACGGGGCTATCACCCACTATGGCCGCACTTTCCAGAGCGTTCTGTTAGATTCAAAGAAGCTTAAGGGCTAATCCCCGTTCGCTCGCCACTACTAAGGGAATCTCGGTTGATTTCTTTTCCTCAGGGTACTTAGATGTTTCAGTTCCCCTGGTTCGCCTCTTACACCTATGTATTCAGTGCAAGATACCCGAGTTATCTCGGGTGGGTTTCCCCATTCAGAGATCTCCGGATCAAAGTCTGTTTGCCGACTCCCCGAAGCTTATCGCAGGCTACCACGTCTTTCATCGCCTCTGACTGCCAAGGCATCCACCGTATGCGCTTCTTCACTTGACCATATAACCCCAAGCAATCTGGTTATTGTCTCGAACGTGAAGACGACATTCGCCGAAAATTCGCGCTTGAACTCGCAAATTTTACCTTGACTTGAATAATCACCAGTGAAAGAGATTATTCAGTCTACTTCTATCACATACCCAAATTTTTAAAGAACAGTTCTGGCACAAAGACCAGACATCAATGTTCGTTCAACCTGAACATTCATGTCTGAGCTTTCGACGATTAATGGTGGAGCCAAGGAGGATCGAACTCCTGACCTCCTGCGTGCAAAGCAGGCGCTCTCCCAGCTGAGCTATGGCCCCATCGGATCAGCAGCACACCACAACAATTGGTGGGTCTGGGCAGATTCGAACTGCCGACCTCACCCTTATCAGGGGTGCGCTCTAACCAACTGAGCTACAGACCCAATCGTCTAACCAGTGAATCAAGCAATTCGTGTGGGAGCTTATGAAGAAGCTGAGATCTTCGATTAAGGAGGTGATCCAGCCGCAGGTTCCCCTACGGCTACCTTGTTACGACTTCACCCCAGTCATGAATCACTCCGTGGTAACCGTCCCCCTTGCGGTTAGACTAGCTACTTCTGGAGCAACCCACTCCCATGGTGTGACGGGCGGTGTGTACAAGGCCCGGGAACGTATTCACCGTGACATTCTGATTCACGATTACTAGCGATTCCGACTTCACGCAGTCGAGTTGCAGACTGCGATCCGGACTACGATCGGTTTTATGGGATTAGCTCCACCTCGCGGCTTGGCAACCCTCTGTACCGACCATTGTAGCACGTGTGTAGCCCTGGCCGTAAGGGCCATGATGACTTGACGTCATCCCCACCTTCCTCCGGTTTGTCACCGGCAGTCTCCTTAGAGTGCCCACCATAACGTGCTGGTAACTAAGGACAAGGGTTGCGCTCGTTACGGGACTTAACCCAACATCTCACGACACGAGCTGACGACAGCCATGCAGCACCTGTGTTCCGATTCCCGAAGGCACTCTCGCATCTCTGCAAGATTCCGGACATGTCAAGGCCAGGTAAGGTTCTTCGCGTTGCTTCGAATTAAACCACATGCTCCACCGCTTGTGCGGGCCCCCGTCAATTCATTTGAGTTTTAACCTTGCGGCCGTACTCCCCAGGCGGTCGACTTATCGCGTTAGCTGCGCCACTAAGATCTCAAGGATCCCAACGGCTAGTCGACATCGTTTACGGCGTGGACTACCAGGGTATCTAATCCTGTTTGCTCCCCACGCTTTCGCACCTCAGTGTCAGTATCAGTCCAGGTGGTCGCCTTCGCCACTGGTGTTCCTTCCTATATCTACGCATTTCACCGCTACACAGGAAATTCCACCACCCTCTACCGTACTCTAGTCAGGCAGTTATGGATGCAGTTCCCAGGTTGAGCCCGGGGATTTCACATCCATCTTACCAAACCACCTACGCGCGCTTTACGCCCAGTAATTCCGATTAACGCTTGCACCCTTCGTATTACCGCGGCTGCTGGCACGAAGTTAGCCGGTGCTTATTCTGTTGGTAACGTCAAAACAGCAAGGTATTAACTTACTGCCCTTCCTCCCAACTTAAAGTGCTTTACAATCCGAAGACCTTCTTCACACACGCGGCATGGCTGGATCAGGCTTTCGCCCATTGTCCAATATTCCCCACTGCTGCCTCCCGTAGGAGTCTGGACCGTGTCTCAGTTCCAGTGTGACTGATCATCCTCTCAGACCAGTTACGGATCGTCGCCTTGGTAGGCCTTTACCCCACCAACTAGCTAATCCGACCTAGGCTCATCTGATAGCGCAAGGCCCGAAGGTCCCCTGCTTTCTCCCGTAGGACGTATGCGGTATTAGCGTTCCTTTCGAAACGTTGTCCCCCACTACCAGGCAGATTCCTAGGCATTACTCACCCGTCCGCCGCTGAATCATGGAGCAAGCTCCACTCATCCGCTCGACTTGCATGTGTTAGGCCTGCCGCCAGCGTTCAATCTGAGCCATGATCAAACTCTTCAGTTCAATACTGCTTGGGTTTTGAGAAAACCCTAAACTTGGCTCAGCAATCGCATGCTCTATTTAAAGAGCTAAAACTCTCGAATTCACGAGTGTTACTTGCGTTGCTGATAATCAGTCGATCATCAGTCTTACATCACAAGCACCCACACGAATTGCTTGATTCAACTTGTTAAAGAGCAGTTGGTTAAGGCTTTCGTCTCAACCGAGGCGCGCATTCTACGCTAACCTCATCTTTCGTCAAGCTTTATTTTTCGAAAATTTCTTTTCTACTCAATCGCTTGTGCCTCAGCGAAGGAAACCTTCTCATCAGCGGGAGGCGCATTCTACAGCGATCGAACTCACTGTCAAGCACCTCGGCGATCTTCTTTTCAGCGAGCCACCAAAGCGACTGACGAAAGCGACAAGTGAATCACCTGCCTGACCACCACTCTCAACTTAAGACCTCTGTAAGTACTTGATTTTCAAGTTCTTTCAGCGCTTCGTCGCTGGGAGTGGTGCGCATTATAGGGAGTTTAAATCGGCCGTCAACGACTAATTTAAACTTTCTTCACTCCGCGACCAGGGAGACGCGAGCGAAAGCCTTTTTGCCGGCCTGCAGGACGTGGATAGCACCCACCTTGAAGACGAAGCTGCGATCCACCACCTCGCCGTCTACGCGCACACCGCCGGACGACAGCAGATCGCGCGCAACCGCGGAGTTCTTCACCAGGCCTGCTTTATTAAGGACGGCCCCAATGGGCAGATCCTCGGAAGCCGCTACCTCAACTTCCGGCAAGTCCTCCGGCAGCTCACCCTCTTTCAGGCGATTGCCAGCGGACTTGTGCGCAGAAGCAGCCGCCTCTTCACCATGGAAGCGAGCAACGATCTCTTCCGCCAGCTTGATCTTGATGTCGCGCGGGTTGGCGCCAGCCTCGACATCCATCCGGAAGCCCTCGATCTCATCCATGGAACGGAAGCTGAGCAGCTCGAAGTAGCGCCACATCAAGGTATCGGGAATGGAGACCAGCTTGCTGTACATGACGCCCGGCGCCTCCTGGATACCAATGTAGTTACCCAGGGACTTGGACATCTTCTTCACGCCGTCCAAGCCTTCGAGTAGCGGCATGGTCAGGATGCACTGCGGCTCCTGATCATAGGCGCGCTGGAGCTCGCGCCCCATCAGCAGGTTGAACTTCTGGTCGGTGCCGCCGAGCTCGACGTCCGCACGCAGGGCCACCGAGTCGTACCCCTGAACCAGTGGGTAGAGGAACTCATGAATGGCGATGGACTGATTACTGGCATAGCGTTTGCTGAAATCATCGCGTTCCAGCATGCGAGCAACGGTGTACTGGGAAGCCAGACGAATGAAATCAGCGGGGGAAAGCTGGTCCATCCAGGTGGAATTGAAGGCCACTTCGGTCTTCGCCGGATCGAGAATCTTGAAGACCTGGGCCTTGTACGTCTCGGCGTTCTCGAGAACCTGCTCGCGAGTGAGGGGTGGGCGGGTAACACTTTTCCCACTGGGGTCACCGATCATCCCAGTGAAGTCACCGATCAGGAAGATCACCTGATGGCCCAGATCCTGGAACTGGCGCAGCTTATTAATAAGGACGGTATGACCCAGATGCAGGTCGGGGGCGGTCGGGTCGAAGCCGGCCTTGATACGCAGGGGCTGGCCACGCTTGAGCTTTTCGATCAGCTCGGCCTCCACGAGAATTTCGTCTGCTCCGCGCTGGATCAGCGCCAGCTGCTCTTCGACCGACTTCATTGCAGGTTCCTGTACGTTGCGAATTGCGAAAGGGAACCAACGATACAAGAACAGGCACTAAAAACAAGTTTTGCCCAGCGCCAGAAGACAGGACGTCAGAAGCCCGACATCAGGGTTGCCTCAGAGGGAATTTGGTTATATTTTAGGCAGTTATTTCACATTCCAAAAACACCACTCACGCCATGACGCAATCCGATCAGAAAGCGCCGTACTATCCGAAGAGCCATCTGCTGGCCGCAAGCGGTGTAGCAGCGCTCCTCAGCCTGGCTCTGCTGGTGTTCCCCTCGGCCGAGGTCGAGGCGAAGAAGACCTCGCTCAATCTCGAGCTGGAAAGCGGTACCGAGCAAATCCTCCAGGAAAAAGACGATCTTCGACCCAATGCGGTCACGGAAGACGACGGCTCTTCGCCTTTTGCACAGATCGAAGGCCAGCCGAACAACCAGAACAGCGCCGGAAAAGACGCGGAAAAGAAGAACGATCTCGCCGATTCGAACCAGCCCCCCTCCCCCACCGCTTCCGCAGACCCCGCGTGGAAAAGCGTGACCGTGGGCAAGGGCGACACCCTTTCCACCGTGTTCGCGAAGGCCGGCCTGCCGGCGAACGTCGTGCACGACATGCTTGCCGCCAACAAGGACGCCAAGCAGTTCACCCGTCTTGATATCGGCCAGGACGTGGATTTCCTCATTGACACCAAGGGCGAACTGCAGGGCCTGAAGGTCAAGCGCAGCGACCTGGAGACCATCAGCCTGAACAAGTCCGCCAAGGGCTATGACTTCAAGCGCGACCTGGTCAAACCCTCGGTGCACTCCAACTATGCCCATGGCCGCATCGACAGCTCGTTGTTCGTCGCAGGAAAGAATGCGGGCCTGTCTCATGACCTGATCATGTCGATGGCCAACATCCTCGGCTACGACATCGACTTCGCTCAGGATATTCGCGAAGGCGACGAATTCGACGTGATCTACGAGTCGCAGCAGGTGAAAGGCAAACAGGTCGGCACTGGCAGCATCCTCGCGGTGCGCTTCGTCAACCGCGGGAAGGAATACACCGCGGTGCGCTACACCAGCAAACAGGGCAGCACCAGCTACCTGCGCGCCGATGGCAGCAGCATGCGCAAAGCATTCATCCGCACTCCGGTCGACTTCGCCCGCATCAGCTCGCGCTTCTCCATCGGGCGTTTCCACCCGATCCTGAACAAGATTCGTGCACACAAGGGCGTGGACTACGCAGCGCCGATCGGCACGCCGATCAAGGCCACCGGCGACGGCAAGATCCTCGAGGCCGGTCGCAAGGGTGGCTACGGCAACGCCGTGGTGATCCAGCACGGCCAGCGCTACCGCACCGTCTACGGCCACATGAGCCGCTTCGCCAAGGGCATCCGCTCGGGCGTCGCCGTGAAACAGGGCCAGATCATCGGCTACGTCGGCATGACCGGCCTCGCCACCGGACCGCACCTGCACTACGAGTTCCAGGTCAACGGCCAGCACGTCGACCCGCTGAGCGCCAAACTGCCGACCGCCGATCCACTGACCGGTCCGGAGCGCAAGCGCTTCATGGCGCAGGCGCAACCGCTGATCGCGCGGATGGACCAGGAGAAGGCAACCTTCCTGGCCCTGAACAAGCGCTGAGCCATGCCGCTCTATCTGGGGGTGATGTCCGGTACCAGTCTCGACGGACTGGACATCGCCCTGATCGAGCAAGGCGAGCAGACCACTCTGCTCGCCTCCCACTACCTCCCCATGCCAGCAGCGCTGCGCGCCGACCTCCTGGCACTCTGCTCCTCCGGCCCTGACGAGATAGCCCGCTCCGCCCTCGCTGAGAACAGCTGGGTGCGCCTGGCGGCCCAGGGCATCAATGAACTCCTTGCTCGCGAAACGTTGAGCGCCAGCGCGATTCGCGCCATCGGCAGTCACGGCCAGACCATTCGCCACGAACCGCATCTGGGCTTCACGGTGCAGATCGGTAACCCGGCCCTGCTCGCCGAGTTGACCGGTATCGACGTGGTGGCCGACTTCCGCCGCCGCGATGTTGCCGCCGGCGGCCAGGGTGCACCGCTGGTACCCGCCTTCCACCAGGCGCTGTTCGGTAGCGATGGCCGCGAGTGCGCGATCCTCAACGTTGGCGGCTTCAGCAACGTCTCGCTGCTGAGCCCCGGCAAGCCGGTTCGCGGCTTCGATTGCGGCCCTGGCAATGTCCTGCTGGATGCCTGGATTCAGCAACAACGTGACGAAGCCTATGACCGCGACGGCGCCTGGGCTGCCAGCGGCAGCATCGATAACGCACTCCTGCGAAGGATGCTGGCCGACGACTTCTTCGCTGCCAAAGGCCCGAAGAGCACCGGGCGCGAGCGCTTCAACCTGAACTGGCTGAACGCGATTCTGGCCGATCACGGGCCGGCAAAGGCCGAGGATGTGCAGGCAACCTTGCTGGAACTGACCGCACAAAGCATCGCGACAGCGCTGCTGGATGCGCAGCCGGGCTGCGAGGAGGTGGTGGTTTGCGGTGGCGGTGCCTTCAACGCGACACTGATGCTGCGCCTGGCTGCGCACATGCCTGGCGCCAGCGTGATCAGCAGTATCGACCGCGGTGTACCGCCGGAATGGATGGAAGCCATGGCCTTCGCCTGGCTGGCTCATCGCTTCCTCGAACGCGAGCCCGGCAACTGCCCGGAGGTCACCGCTGCACAGGGGCCGCGCATCCTTGGCGCGCTTTACCCCGCCTGAGCCCTCACAAACAAAAACGCCGCGCATTTGCGGCGTTTTTGCTTCTACGGCATCAGATCGAGAAGGACTGACCGCAGCCGCAGGTGGTCGCTGCGTTCGGGTTCTTGATAACGAACCGCGAACCTTCGAGGCCTTCCTGATAGTCCACTTCCGCACCGGCGAGGTACTGGAAGCTCATCGGATCGACCACGAGGTTGACGCCGTCACGCTCGACGATGGTGTCGTCGTCCGCGGTGTCTTCATCGAAGGTGAAGCCGTACTGGAAGCCCGAACAGCCACCGCCCGTGACGAATACCCGCAGCTTGAGGCGCGGATTGCCTTCTTCGTCGATCAGGTTCTTCACCTTGTTCGCAGCGCCTTGCGAGAACATCAGCGGAGTGGGGGTGAAGGTTTCGATGGTCATGATGAAAACTCTCCCGGCCGAAGCCGTACGTTACAACATTGCGGACTATTATCCGCTTACCCCAGAAAAACGGTCAACTAATCCGACTCATCCATTGGTCCAGATCAATGGGCCGTTTTCCGAGGCAATCGTTCCTTACGGCAACAGCGCGACGTTCGACAGGCCCAGGTGCTCATCCAGGCCGAACAGGATGTTCATGTTCTGGATCGCCTGGCCGGACGCGCCCTTCACCAGGTTGTCGATGACCGACAGGATCACCACCAGGTCGCCGCCCTGCGGACGGTGCACCGCGATTCGGCAGACGTTGGCGCCACGCACGCTGCGGGTCTCCGGATGGCTGCCAGCCGGCATCACATCGACGAACGGCTCGTTGGCGTAACGCTCTTCATACAGCTTCTGCAGATCGACGCCACGATCGGCAACGCGCGCATAGAGGGTCGCATGAATCCCACGGATCATCGGGGTCAGGTGCGGTACGAAGGTCAGACCGACATCACCCTTGGCCGCACGGCGCAGGCCCTGGCTGATTTCCGGCAGGTGACGGTGACCTTTCACCGAGTAAGCCATCATGCTCTCGCCGGCTTCGCAGAACAGCGAACCGACCTTGGCGCCACGGCCGGCACCGCTGACGCCGGACTTGCAGTCGGCGATCAGTTGGCTGGCATCGGCCAGGCCATTCTCCAGCAGCGGGATGAGGCCGAGCTGGGTAGCGGTCGGGTAGCAACCGGGAACGGCGATCAGACGTGCGGACTTGATGGCCTCACGGTTCACTTCAGGCAGACCGTAAACCGCCTCGGGCAGCAGCTCCGGCGCGCCATGGGGCTGGCCGTACCACTTGGCCCACTCCTCGGCATCCTGCAGACGGAAGTCCGCGGACAGGTCGATCACCCGGGTACCGGTCGCCAGCAGTTCGCCGGCTAGCGCGTGGGCCACGCCGTGCGGGGTGGCGAAGAACACCACGTCGCACTCGCCCAGACGCTTCACGTCCGGCACGCTGAAGGCCAGGCCGTCGTAGTGGCCTCGCAGGTTCGGGTACATGTCGGCGACTTTCACGCCTTCCTCGGAGCGCGAGGTGATCACCTCGACGCGTGCCTGGGGATGCTGTGCCAGCAGGCGCAGCAGTTCCACGCCCGTGTAACCCGTACCGCCTACGATGCCAACCTTGATCATCTGCCTGTCACTCCACCTATGGGGCCAAATTCAGGGGCAGCCATGATATGAGCCGCTGCCCCTGCTGAACAGAGTGAAAGTGTGCGGGTTCAGGGCCCTTTGGTCGGCGCGAGGGTTTCCTGCATCTGACGGGCGAGCGCGTGATAGATCGGCAGCGGGTTCAGGCGCGCCGAGACTCCACTGGCCAATAGCGTGGCTGCGAGGATCGGGATCAGCATGTCCGGACTATGGGACATCTCGACCGTGATCACCGTGGAGGTGAGCGGTGTGCGCGTCACGCCAGCGAGATACGCGGACATCCCCAGCAGCGCGACCGCCGGCAGGGTTGCGCCAGGAATCAGCGGCGTAAGCCAGGGGGCCAGGCTGGCACCGACCGTCAGCGAGGGCGAGAACAGGCCACCCGGGATGCCGGCGATGAAGGAGATCACGTTGGCGATGAACTTCCACAGGAGGAAGTCATGCTCAACCAACGGCTGCCCTTCAAGGATCGAGCGGGTCTCGGCATAACCGGTGCCGAACACGTGCTGCCCGGACAGCAGACCGAGCAGCGCGAGCACCAGCCCACAGACGGCGGCAAAGCGTATCGGCCAGCGTCCACGCCAACGACTGATGAACCTCAGAGGTCCCCGCTGCGTCGGCAGCACCAGACGGCAATAGAGACCGCCGAGCAGACCGCCGAGCACCCCGCAAGCCACCACGGCGATCCACGCCGGCCCCAGCGGCATGCTTTCCGAAAGCCGGCCGAAATAGCTGTAGCTGCCCATCAGGCCGAGCGTGACCATCCCGCCCAGAAGGACGGCGGTCAACACCAGCCCGCTGAAACGCTGCTCGAAGGTGCGGCTCAGTTCCTCGATGGCGAAAACCACCCCGCCCAGCGGCGTATTGAAGGCCGCCGCAATGCCCGCCGCGCCACCCGCAACGATCAGGCCGGACACCGTGCGCTTGTCATAGAGACCCAGGCGACGGCCGAACGAGTACATCAGCGCCGCGCCGATGTGCACTGTCGGCCCCTCACGGCCGGCCGAGGCTCCCACCAGCAGCGCCATCAGCGTCATCGCCAGTTTGCCCACGGCGATTCGCACCGACAGCAAGGCATTGCGCGTACGGCTGCTGCGCTGCTCCAGCGCCACGATGACTTGCGGAATGCCACTGCCACGGGTGTTCTTCAGCGCGCCCTGAGTCAGCCAGACCAGGCTGGCAAATCCCAGCGGACAAATGAGCCAGGGCCACCACGGACTGTGTGCGACCACGCCGCGGAAGGTCGCACTGGCGAGATCCGCCAGATGAGCGAAAGCCAGTGCCACCAGGCCCACCAGCAGGGCGCCAACCCAGAACGCCAGGTTGCGCCGCCATTGGCGCAGCAACGGATGCCGCGCCAGCGTACGTTTGGGAATCGGCCGCTCAGCAACGTCGCGTGGCGGCTGAGCAGGCGTCTCGGGAATATCGGCTTCAGACATTGGCGAGCGGCCGGGCATCTTCCGGATGCCATGCGGCGTACGCGGCAAAGCGCCACGGACGGAACAAAGGATGTCGCCCCCAGTGTAATAGACCCGGGGATGACGCCATTGCACGGCGCCACTACTATCGGCTCAACCGTGATCCGAGGAAGTCCCGATGCTTTACCTGTGGTTGAAAGCCTTTCATATCGTTGCCGTGGTCTGCTGGTTCGCCGGCCTCTTCTATCTCCCGCGCCTGTTCGTCTACCACGCCATGAGCGAGGACGCCGCCAGCCGCGAACGTTTCTGCGTCATGGAGCGCAAGCTGTACCGCGGCATCATGGGTCCGTCGATGATCCTCACCATCGTCCTCGGCGCCTGGATGCTCTACCTCAACCCGGCCTGGCTGACCCAGGGCTGGATGCACGCCAAGCTGACCCTGGTGGTCCTGCTGATCGGCTACCACCACGCCTGCGGTGCCATGCTCAAGCGCTTCGCCCGTGGCGAGAACGGTCGCAGCCATGTGTTCTACCGCTGGTTCAACGAAGTGCCGGTCCTGTTCCTGATCGCCATCGTGATCCTGGTGGTCGTCAAACCCTTCTGATCCCGACAAGGAGACTGTCATGTCCCTGCCCGCCCTGCTCGACCGCCGCCTGCGTATTCCCCTGGTGGCGGCACCGATGTTCCTGGTCTCCAACCCGCAACTGGTACTGGCCTGCTGCAAGAGTGGCATCGTCGGCAGCTTCCCCGCGCTGAACCAGCGCGAGAGCAGTGGCTTCAAGGCCTGGTTGGAGGAAATCGAAGTCGGGCTGGCAGCCGATCCACAGGCCGCGCCCTATGCAGTCAACCTGATCGTCCACACTACCAATCCTCGCCTGCAGGCCGACCTGAAGCTCTGCGTCGAGCACAAGGTACCCATTGTCATCACCAGCCTCGGCGCGGTGCGTGAAGTAGTAGACGCCGTGCACAGCTACGGTGGCCTGGTGTTCCACGACGTCACCACCCGCCGTCACGCCGAGAAGGCCGCGGAAGCCGGTGTCGATGGCCTGATCGCCGTGGCTGCCGGCGCCGGCGGCCATGCCGGTACCTGGAGCCCCTTCGCGCTGGTCGCCGAGATCCGTCAGTTCTTCCACAAGACCCTGCTGCTGGCCGGCTGCATCAATCACGGGCACGAGATTCTCGCCGCCCAGGTGCTCGGCGCCGACCTCGCCTACCTCGGCACTCGCTTCATCGCCACACGCGAGAGCGCCGCCTCCGAGGACTACAAGCACATGCTGCTCGATGCCCGCGCCGCCGATATCATCCACACGCCCGCTGTCTCCGGTGTGCCGGCCAGTTTCATGCGCCAGAGCCTGGAGGCCGCCGGCTTCGACATGCAGCGGCTGAACGACAAAGGCTCGCTCAACTATGGCGAGAAGCTCAAGCCGGTGAGCGACGAAGCCAAGGCCTGGAAGACCGTCTGGTCCGCCGGCCAGGGGGTCGGCGACATCCGCGACCTGCCAAGCGTGGGCGAGCTGATCGCCCGACTCGACCATGAGTACCGCCAGGCCCTGACCCGCAGCGCAGGGCTATCCAACCAACTGCTGGTCTGAGCTGCGGCACCGCTCACGATATATCCGCCAGGGCCGCTTGTTGGCCCTCGGCGGCCCGATTACGCTGTAGCGATTCCAACATAGCCAGAAGACAAGGATGCCCCGATGGACCAATCCCGCTTCAAGATCGTGTTCGACGGCGCGCTGATGCCGCAGACCCCGCTGGAAACAGCCAAGGAAAACCTCGCCCGCCTGTTCAAGAGCGACGCCTCCAAGATTGAAGCACTGTTCAGCGGCCAGCCGGTGGTGCTCAAGCGCGACCTATCCGACGACGAAGCTGAGAAGTATCTCCGCGCCCTCCATGGTGCCGGCGCCAATGCCCGCAAGGAAGCCGATGGCATTGCCGGCCTGAGCCTGGTGGAAACCGACGACCATCCCAGCGAAGCGACTCTGGCCGCTCGCGCGGCCGGGGAAACAACCAGCACGGGCACCATGACCTGTCCCAAGTGCGGGCATGAGCAGGCCACTGCCATCGAGTGCAGCGCCTGCGGCATCGTCATCGAGAAATACCTGGCCCGCCAGGCGGAAATGGCAGCCGCCGCGCCGGCCGCAGCAGCCAGCTCGGGCACCACCTCCTCGCCGTACGCACCGCCCCAGGCCAAGGTCGGCGACGACCTGCCGGAATTCGGCGAGCTGAAGGTTCGCAGCCTGTCCGGCCGGATCGGTCGGGTGCGCTATCTCGGCTGGTCTGCCGCCCTGTCCTTCATCGTCTTCGGCGCCTACCTGGTCGCCAGCCTGCTGATGGCCGTGTCGATCCCTCTGGGCGTGGCTGCCATCGCCATCGTGGTCATTGCCGCGATGGTCTTCAGCGTGCCTATTGGCGTACAGCGCCTGCATGACCTGGGCTGGTCCGGATGGCTCTGGCTCGCCCTGATCGTGCCGTTCGTCAACGTGGTGCTCAGCCTGCTGATGCTGTTCATGCCCGGTGAGCAGACCGCCAACCGCTTCGGCCCGCCGCCGCCGCCCAACAGCACCGGCGTCAAGGTCCTGGCCTTCTCCTGGCTGCTGTTCCCGGTGTTTGGCGGTATTCTCGCGGCCATCGCGATCCCGGCCTACCAGAGCTATGTCGAACGCGCACAGGCAGCCCAGGCCTCGCAACACCAGCAAGGTGATGAAGCGGCCGATCCGGCAGCGACCGCGGAGCCTTCCGACGGCGACTTCAGCAGTGGTGACACCGAAGGCGGCGACTCGGATCAGTAATGCAACAACCCGTGGCGGGCGTGGTCGAACGCCACCTCGCCACCGAGACTCCTGAATGCCTCGTTTTGCCCTCATCACCGGCGCTTCCAGCGGTATTGGCCTGGCCCTGGCCGAAGCCCTCGCCCGCCGCGGCCAGGCACTGATCCTGGTAGCGCGCCAGCGCGACGCGCTGGACAGCATCGCCTGCGAACTGTCGCAACGCTTCGGCGTGGAGGTGCTGTTCCGTGTCTGCGACCTGTCCGAGCCGCTGCAGATATCCGGACTGCTGCACGAGCTGGAGCAAAGCGGACGGCAGATCGAGCTGCTGGTCAACAATGCCGGCGTCGGGACCTCCGGGGCCTTCATCGACCAGGACTGGTCCCGCGAACAGGAACTGCTGGAGCTCAATGTGCTGGCCCTGGCGCGCCTGTGCCATGGCATCGGCGCCATGATGGAGCGCACGGGTGGCGGGCGAATACTCAACGTCGCCTCCATGGCCAGCCTGCTGCCCGGCCCCTGGATGAGCAGCTACTTCGCCAGCAAGGCATTCGTGCTGCACTTCTCCGAAGGGCTGCGTGAGGAACTCAAGAGCCGCGGCATCAAGGTTTCCGTGCTGTGCCCCGGACCGACGCGCACGGCCTTCTACCGCAACGCCCACCTGCACCTGGGCAAGCTGGACAACGGCAAGCGCGTCATGTCCGCCGAGGAAGTCGCCTTCCTGGCCGTGAAAGCCCTGCGCCGCGCGCCGGCGCTGATCATTCCCGGCTGGCGCAACCGCCTCTTTGCCTGCGGCGTACGCCTGCTACCGCGCTGGGTCATGCGCAAGCTGGCCGGCCGCATCAATCGCCTCGCACTGGCCGGCTGACCCCACCACTGGGCGCCGCCTCGCGCCGGGCGCTAAACTCCCGCACCTACGCACAGGCTGGAGGAACGTTTCGTGGACTGTCTGTTCTGCAAGATCGTCGCCGGGGACATCCCCGCGAAGAAGCTCTATGAAGATGACCAGGTCGTCGCCTTCCATGACATCGGGCCGCAGGCGCCGGTGCATTTCCTGGTGATCCCGAAGACGCACATCTCCACCCTCAACGACCTGACCGAGGCGGACAAGCCGCTGGCCGGGCATATCCTCTTCACCGCCCAGCGCCTGGCGAAGGAGCAGGGCTGCGACGAGGGCTTCCGCGTGGTGATGAACTGCAACGACCTGGGTGGCCAGACCGTGCACCACATCCACATGCACGTGCTGGGTCAGCGCCAGATGCATTGGCCGCCGGGCTGATCTGCCAGCCGGGCGAAGACGCTGCGCGCACCTCGGCAAGACCTGTCATCCGCCATCCGGTAAACTGCCGGGCGAATGTTCCTTATCGGAGGTGCGCCATGTCCGCCGACCGTCACTACTCTCCCGCTGATCGCTTCCTGCTGCAGGCCGATGCCGCGCTGCGCACCCTGCTGCCCTTCAGCGGTCATCCGGGACGCCCGTCCCCCGCCATCGTCCAGCCCGACGCCGAGCTCAGCGACACTGACGCCCGCCATGTGGCCGGCCTGATGCGTATCAACCACACCGGCGAGGTCTGCGCCCAGGCGCTGTACCAGGGCCAGGCGCTGACCGCCAAGCTGCCGACCGTACGCAAGGCCATGGAAGAAGCCGCCGACGAGGAAGTCGACCACCTCGCCTGGTGCGAACAGCGGATCCGCGAACTGGGCAGTCGCCCGAGCGTGCTGAACCCGATCTTCTATGGCCTGTCCTTCGGCGTCGGGGCCGCTGCCGGGCTGATCAGCGACCGCGTCAGCCTGGGCTTCGTCGCCGCCACCGAGGATCAGGTGTGCAAGCACCTGGACGAGCACCTGGCGGAGATCCCCGCCGAGGACCAGAAGTCCCGCGCCATCCTCGAGCAGATGCGCGAAGACGAGGAGCACCACGCCACCAGCGCCATCGAGGCCGGCGGCCTGCGCTTCCCGGCGCCGGTGAAGTTCGGCATGACGCTGCTGTCCAAGGTGATGACCAAGTCCACCTACCGGATCTGATCCGGCCGACAAAAAAGGGGCGCCCAGTGGGCGCCCTTTTTCGTTTCTTCTATCGAGCGTTACGAGCGCAGGAGAGACAAGGCGAAAAGTCAGGATGAAAGTGGAATTTGCTGCAGCAAATGAGCATTTCAGCCTGACTTTTCAACGCCGTATCACCCAGCGCAGTAGCTCGATCAGCGCGGCATGTTGCGCGCGTAGAAGATCTCCAGCATCTCGTGCCGTACACGCTCTTCCACCTGCTTGCGCTGCTCGGGCGACAGGTTGCGGGTCGCATCGCCGAACAGGTAGTTGTCCAGGTCGAACTCCTTGAGCAGCATCTTGGTGTGGAACAGGTTCTCCTGATACACGTTCACGTCGGTCATCTGATAGGCCTCGTACGTGTCGTCGGAGAGATAGTTCTGGATCGAGTTGATCTCGTGGTCGATGAAGTGCTTCTTGCCCTCAACGTCTCGGGTGAAGCCGCGCACGCGGTAATCCACGGTGACGATGTCCGAGTCGAACTGGTGGATGAGGTAGTTGAGCGCTTTCAGCGGCGAGATGACGCCGCAGGTCGACACATCGATGTCCACCCGGAAGGTCGCGATGCCTTCCACCGGATGGATCTCCGGATAGGTGTGCACGGTGATATGGCTCTTGTCGAGGTGCGCCAGGATGGTGTCCGGTAGCGGCCCCGGGGATTCCTCGATCTGGCTGTCGGTCGGGGTGACCGGTTGCTCGGAGATCAGGATGGTTACGCTGGCGCCTTGCGGATCGTAATCCTGACGGGCGATGTTCAGGATGTTTGCGCCAATGATGTCGACAACATCGGTGAGGATCTGCGTGAGACGTTCAGCATCGTACTCTTCGTCGATGTACTGCACGTAGGCCTGCTGGTCTTCAGGCGTCTCGGCATAGCAGATGTCATAGATGTTGAAGCTCAAGGTCTTCGTCAGGTTGTTGAACCCGTGGAGCTTGAGTTTGCTTTTCACCGTGGGATAACTCTCATCAAATGCGGCTCTGCCGCGTGGTTGAGCATGCCCGTCAGATGCGTATGGCAGCACCTGCGTAGGACGGTTTACACCTCTTCGCGATGGCGATTGTGGTTGCTTGGTTTCGGACCGGATGGCCCTGAAAAAAGGTGGCGCATTATGCAGAGGTCAGGCGACCTCTGCCACAGTTTGCACGCCCTTGATGATGAAAGGATGAAGCGGGCTGTCAGCCGAGTTCTACGATCTCGTAGTCGTGAGTGATCTCAACGCCGGCGCGGCCGAGCATGATGGAGGCGGAGCAGTATTTCTCGGCCGACAACTCGACCGCACGCTTCACCTGGGCTTCCTTCAGGCCACGGCCCTTGACCACGAAGTGCACGTGGATCTTGGTGAATACCTTCGGGTCTTCGTCGGCGCGCTCGGCCTCGAGGAAGGCTTCGCAGCTTTCCACCGGCTGCCGGCCCTTCTTCAGGATGCTGACCACGTCGAAGTTGGTGCAGCCGCCCAGGCCGAGCAGGAGCATCTCCATCGGACGTACGCCCAGATTGCGGCCACCAGCGTCTGGCGGACCGTCCATCACCACGACGTGGCCACTGCCGGACTCACCGAGGAACATCGCCTCGCCCGCCCACTGGATTCGCGCTTTCATTGCAAGGAACTCCGCCGGAATAAAAGGGGCGACAGCTTATCACAGCCCTCTAGCACGCCCACCGGGCACGATGGCTGTTACCCAGGTCTCATTTCCACACGGCCAGTATGCATTTATGGCTTAAGCTGACGCCGGTTTACTGGCACACTCTCAGAAATTGCCCGTACGAATGTTCCTGCTTTCCGATTGTTGGTAACACGTCGTCTGTTAAGCTCTTGCCGATTTACGTACAAGCAGGAATGCTCCACAAGGCAATCTTGCCGCCCTGGGGATCGAGGGGGATCGAGCCAGGGACGCACGGCACTATAGCGGTCATAAAAAAATCATTAGCGCCTGTTGTGCAAAGGCCACTCTTATACTTTCCGGGACTCGGGCATGGTAGCTATTACCCTCACACCCAAAATCAAGAACCTCGACAAGTTGCTCGCGCACTGTCACCGCCGCCGCTTCACCGCCAAGAGCACCATCATCTACGCCGGTGACCGCTGCGAGAGCCTGTTCTTCATCATCAAGGGCTCGGTCACCGTCCTGATCGAGGACGACGACGGTCGCGAGATGATCATCGGGTACCTCAACACCGGCGACTTCTTCGGGGAGATGGGGCTCTTCGAGAAGGAAGGCAGCGCCAACCAGGAGCGCAGTGCCTGGATCCGCGCCAAGACCGAATGCGAAGTCGCCGAAATCAGCTACGCGAAGTTCCGTGAGCTGAGCCAGCAGGACCCGGAGATTCTCCTGACCCTCGGCAGCCAGATGGCGGACCGCCTGCGCAAGACCACCCGCAAGGTCGGCGACCTGGCCTTCCTCGACGTGACCGGTCGCGTCGCGCGCACTCTGCTGGACCTGTGCCAGCAGCCGGACGCCATGACCCACCCGGACGGCATGCAGATCAAGATCACCCGCCAGGAAATCGGCCGCATTGTCGGCTGCTCCCGCGAGATGGTCGGCCGCGTACTCAAGAGCCTGGAGGAACAGGGCCTGGTGCACGTAAAGGGCAAGACCATGGTGGTCTTCGGTACTCGCTGAAGTCACCAGACAACAAAAAAGCCGGCAATCGCCGGCTTTTTTGTGCGCGCAGGAAAGGTCAGGTCGGATCGGCGCCCAGTTTGACCTTGCTGCGCTCGGGGAAGAACAGGCGCTTGAGCTCGGTACCCGGCTCGTCGGCGCGCATGAAGGCTTCGCCAACCAGGAAGCCGAACACGTCGCTGACTTCCATCAGCTCGACATCCGCGCGGTTGAGGATGCCGCTCTCGGTGATCACCATGCGCTCGCGCGGGATTTCCGGCAGCAGGTCCAGGGTGGTTTCCAGGCTCACCTCGAAGGTATGCAGGTTGCGGTTGTTGATGCCAACCAGCGGCGTGTCCAGGGTCTTCAGCGCTCGCTCCAGTTCCGTGGCGTCATGCACCTCCACCAGCACATCGAGGCCAACGTCCTTGGCCACCGACGCCAGCTCGGCCATGCGCACGTCATCCAGTGCCGAGACGATCAGCAGGATGCAATCGGCGCCGATGGCGCGGGCTTCCACCACCTGGTACGGGTCGATCAGGAAGTCCTTGCGGATCACCGGCAGCTTGCAGGCCGCGCGCGCTTCCTTGAGGTAGGCATCGCTGCCGAGGAAAAAGTCGATGTCGGTCAGCACCGAGAGGCAGGTAGCGCCACCCTCTTCGTAGCTCCGGGCGATATCGGCAGGGTCGAAGTTCTCGCGAATGATGCCCTTGCTCGGCGAAGCCTTCTTCACCTCGGCGATTACCGCCGGCTCGCGGCGCTTGGCGCGCTCCAGCAGGGCGTTGGCGAAACCGCGCGGGGCATCCGCCGCTCGCGCCAGCTGCTCCACCTCGGCAAAGGCGACACGGGCGCGGCGTTCGACGACTTCTTCGGCCTTGCGGGCCAGGATCTTCTGCAGAACTGTCGGCACACTCACTGTGCGTTCTCCTCTCGGTAAACGGCGGTGAAGGCCGCCAGCTCTTCCATTTTCTCCCTCGCCAGCCCCGTGTGCAGGGCGTCGTGGGCCAATTGCATGCCTTCATGCAGGCTGGTTGCCAGGTCCGCAGCATAAAGCGCGGCGCCAGCGTTGAGCACGATCAGCTCGGCAGCCTTCTGTCCGGCCTCGGTCTTGCGACGGCCGAGGGCATCACGGATCAGCTCCAGCGACTGCTGGGGGCTGTCCACGGTCAGACCGATCAGGCTCTGGCTCTTGATGCCGAAGTCTTCGGGCTGCACTTCGTATTCGGTGACCACGCCGTCCTTCAGTTCGGCCACATGGGTGGGCGCGGCGAGGCTGAATTCGTCCAGGCCGTCGCGCGAATGCACCACCAGGATGTGCTCGCTGCCCAGGCGCTTGAGCACCTCGGCCAGCGGGCGGCACAGCGCCTGGCTGAACACGCCGACCACCTGGTGCTTCACGCCGGCCGGGTTGGTCAGCGGACCGAGCATGTTGAACAGGGTGCGCAGGCCCAGCTCGCGGCGCGGGCCGGCGGCGTGCTTCATGGCCTTGTGATGGACCTGGGCGAACATGAAGCCGACACCCACGGTCTCGATGCAGCGCTTCACCTGCACCGGCTTGAGGTCCAGGTAGATGCCGGCGGCTTCCAGCAAATCGGCGCTGCCGCTCTTGCCGGAGACCGCGCGGTTACCGTGCTTGGCAACCTTGCCACCCGCCGCGGCGACCACGAAGGCCGCCGCCGAGGACACGTTGAAGATATTCGCGCCGTCACCGCCGGTGCCGACGACGTCGACCACGTGCTTGAGGCTATCCAGCTCGACCTGGTCGGCCAACTCGCGCATCACCGCCACGGCGCCAACGATCTCGTCGATGGTCTCGCTCTTCATGCGCATGCCCATGAGGAAGGCGCCGATCTGCGCGTCGGTGCACTGGCCGGTCATGATCTCCCGCATGACGTCCTGCATTTCCTCGGTGCTCAGGTCCAGCTGGTTGACCACGCGGCTGAGGGCTTCCTTGATATTCATGCGCGCACTCCACCGGTTTGCTTGAGGAAGTTGGCCAGCATCTCGTGGCCCTGTTCGGAAAGGATCGACTCGGGGTGGAACTGCACGCCCTCGACGTTCAACGTCTTGTGGCGCAGGCCCATGATCTCGTCGACCGAACCGTCTTCCAGTGCCGTCCAGGCGGTGATCTCCAGGCAGTCGGGCAGCGTCTCGCGCTTCACCACCAGGGAGTGGTAGCGGGTCTGGGTCAGCGGATTGTTCAAGCCAGCGAAGACACCCTGGTCCTTGTGGAACACCGGGCTGACCTTGCCGTGCATGACCTGACGGGCACGCACCACGTCGCCGCCGAAGGCCTGGCCGATGGACTGGTGGCCCAGGCACACGCCCAGCAGCGGCAGCTTGCCGGCAAAACGCTCGATGACGGCCAGGGACACGCCCGCCTCGTTCGGCGTGCACGGGCCGGGGGACAGGACGATGCGTTCGGGGTTGAGCGCGGCGATCTCGTCGACGCTCAATTCGTCATTGCGAATGACGTGGATGTCGGCCTTCAACTCGGCGAAGTACTGCACCAGGTTGTAGGTAAAGGAATCGTAGTTATCGATCATCAGCAGCATGTCTGCTCGAACCTCATGATTGCACTGCTTTCGGATCGCGCCATCGTCGACACCCGTTGCGGCCTCGCGGGCTGCGCGAATCTGGCGATTATGCCAGCGGATGGGGAAATGGACGCGTAAGAAGAGACCGGCGCTATGCCGGGAAAGAAGGAATCAGGCGCGCCAGCGCCAACGGGCGAATGCCTTGAGGAGGGAGGTGATGATGCGGGTGCTGTGGAACACAATTGCGGTCTCGCCTAGCGATGGCCGAACAGTAGCCCAAGGCCGGGCGACAGCGCAATACGCACGGCGTCCCGGCCGACGAAGGTAGGCAGGTTCAGCGGCACGCGTCGAGCGCGGCACGCAGGCGGGTTTCGTAGGCCAGGTGCTGCTGCCGCTCGGCCAGCAGCGCGCGCACCTTGGTTTGCATATCGTCCGCCGGGCGCAGGTCGGCGGTGGCGAATCTCGGGGTTTCGACGGCCGGTGAGCGGCACGGCACCGGGACGGGAATGCGAACTTCCACCGGCAGCGGCGCGGTCGAAGCGCAGCCAGCCAGGAGCAGCACAGGGATGACCCGCAGCAGCTTCATGGCAGTAGCTCCCGGTCGATCAGCTGACGTACCACGGCGCACTCCTCGCCTTCGCTGCGCTCCAGCAGCAGCCGGCTGGCAGCGGTTTCATGGCTCAGCGCCTGTTCGCGAGCCTGGGCGAGGGCGTGCTCGACAGCGGCCGCGCGCTGGCGGGCGGCCTCCTCCAGCGCGGCGACCTGACGGTTCTGCAGGGCCAGCTTCGACTCCAGCGCCTTGCCGGCATCGCTGCAGCGCGCCTGTTCCAGGCGCAGGCTCTCCAACTGGCCGCCATAGAAACGCGCCGCCAGCCAGCCACCGATGCAGCCACCCAGCAAAAAGCCGGTCAGCCCCAGCGCCAGCCAGAAGCGGCTCATCCCAGCACCTCTTGCGCGCGGTACCAGAGCCGCAAACGCTCCTCCAGCCCATTCAGTCCGCCGTTGATGCGTCGGGTGATGTCCTCGAAGCGCGCGGCGTCAGCCATCTCGTTGAGCCCATTGCGCTGCCACCACCAGGCGGCGGAGCGGCACGCCCAGCGCGGCTCGGCCAATAGTTGCGGGCGGGCGACAAAGGGTTGCCCCAGTCCTTCACCGACAGCGCGGTAGTTACTCCGCCCGGTCACCTGCAGCAGGCCGCGCCCCCGAAAGCGCCAGCCATCGCCAGAGGCTTCGTCGCCATTTCCGTTGCGCCCGGCGTAGACGAGGTTGGCGATGCGCTCCGGCTGATAGGCGACGTCCCGCGCCAGCGCCGTGGGCGAGCCATCGGCGCTGCGAAAGCGCCGGGGCCAGACAACGGCCAGGCGCTGCGCGCTGTAGGTGAAGCCTTCCACGCAACGGGTCAGCTGCGCGCTCTCGTGGCCCACCTGGGCGACAAAGGCAGCAATTCGCGGCAGCGTATCGATACCGAAATCCTTCAGGGCGGCATCGAGTACCGGCAGAAAAACGCCCGCGACAGGGCGGGCATTGGGCAGGATCAGCAGGAGCCGGGATTCGTCGATGAGCATGTCAGCCGCCCTCCCCTGCCTTGCCCTTTCCCTGTGCCCCACCATTGCACTGCACCGTGGTGGTCCAGCCGCCGGAGGAGAAATGCTGGGTGACCGAATCGATCAGGTAGCGCCCGTCGACTCCGGCCTTGAAGCCCTGCAGATCGATGGTCAGCTCAGCGAACAGGTCGGCGCGACCGGGCATGTCCAGCTGCACTTCGGCGCTGTTGCGATTGAACTCGGCCAGCCGTGCCGCCGCGACTCGCCGGGCCGCCGCTTCGTCCGGCTGCGGGTGGCGGTCGCAATGCTCCGCGGCGACCTGAGACGGTGCATCCGGATTGGCCACGCGCACCTGCTTCTGCACACCGTCGGCACCGCGATAGGGCACCTTCACCGCCGCCACTACCTTGCGGTCATCCAGGGTGAAGCGGAACGATCCCACATCACCACGAGCGAGGACGGGTATCTCCAACACCTGACCACTGGCGCTGCGTCCGGACTGCCGAGGCTGCACCAGCAGGCTGTTGTTGGCCAGCTTCGCAGTGCAGTCGTACAGCCGCGCCAGGCGGGTGATGAAGTTGAAGTCCGACTCGCGGATCTGGTCGATGCGCGCGATCACCGTCTCGACAGTGCACGCGGCACGCCAGCCATTGCGCGCCGCGATATCCGCCACCACGCTCGCCAGGCTCATGCCTTCCCAGCTGCCGCTGCGGGCGGCCTTGCCCTGGCCGCGCATATCGCCGCTCTTGCCCTTGATCACCAGGTTATCCGGCATGCCGCTGTAGGTCAGCGTATCCACCACATAGCGACCCATGCGCGTGAGCGGTGCGCCGTCGTAGCCGAGGAAGACTTCCAGCGCGGCACCGCGCCGGGGCAGCGTGACGGCGCCATCGCGGTCGTCGATGGTGATCTGGAAAGTGTCCGATTCCAGGCCCGGCTTGTCGGTCAGTTGCAACTCGATCAAGCGATCGCTGACCAGCGCGGTGATGTCCGCGCCGTCGGCGCTGATGCGGAACGCAGGTTTCATAGGCCACCCTGAATGAAAAGGCCCCGCTTGAGCGGGGCCTGGTTGCTGAAGCGAATGCCGGTGGTCACTCCCACAGGCGCACGCTCTGGTCCGCCGGCACGACCAGTTCCGGCAGGCGGATGATCACGCCGCCGCGCAACGGTTGTGCCTCGTCGGCCAGTCCGGGATTGGCATCCAGCACGGCTTCCACGCAGCCATTGAGATGCCCGTAGCGCTGGTAGCAGAGGCGGTCCAGCAAGTCGCCGTCAACGCTTCTGATTATCGTCGTCGCCATAGCGGGTGAACTCCAGGTCGAGGGTTTGCTGACGCGGCACGCCATTGGCGAACAGCGCCTCCTGCGTCTCGGTGATCTTGGTCAGGCACCAGTTGCCCAGGTCGTCGCCGCGCCCGGTGCCGAGGTGGACCGGCTCGCTCAACGCCGCGATATCCCGCAGCGTCCGCGGCTGATTCCAGCCGACACGCTGCGAGGTGTCGCCGGCACGGATGAACAGCGGCATCACCACGCCATTGAGCGTGAGCGTTTCCGGGCCCAGGCCGACGCTCTGTTGCGCACTGCGCCGGCCGAGTCGCGCCTGGTCCCTCCAGGCAAAGCTGCTGGTGCGGGTCAGGCGCTGGAAACCAGTGGTGTCGACGTTGAAGTAGTAGGTGTGCTCGGTCGACTTCAACGGGGTCATGATCAGCAGATGCTGCGGTACCTTGCACATCTGCTCCGAGGGATCGAGCCTGGGCGCCAGCACCGAGCTGGGCAGGATGTCCTTCAACCGCGGATCAATCTTGCCCAGCACCTTGTTAACCGCCTGGCCGGCGTTGTTGATCTCCTCACCCAGCTTGCCCACGCGCTCGTTCACCTCGGCGGCCACCTGCTTGGCCTTGTCGAGGTTTTTCTGCAGCTTTTCCTGCTCGGCCTGAGCTTTCTTCACCACCTCCTGCAGCTTGCCCTGGGCGCGGACGATGCCATCGGTGACGCGCTTGAGCTTGGCCGCCGCCTCCGGCGTGACGCCGGGCAGGCCTTCGAGCGCAGCGACGCCGCTGCGGATATGCAGCATCGCCTTGTCCACCGGCGCGCTGACCTGCTCCAGGTCGCGCCGGGCGGCCGTGGCAGCACCCGCGATCATGCCGAGGCCGGTATTGAACTGTTCCAGATAGGTCATGGGGCCTCCTCACATGACGACGGTGTCGAACAGCGCGTTGCGCTGCCGTTCCTGCTGAGCCTCGGCGATCAGCCGGCGCATGGCCGGGATCAGCTCGTCCAGCAACTGCTGCGGATTGACGATGTTGCCCGCCACGTTGATGCTCACCTGCGGCGAGAAGGTCCAGTTGGGCGGACCGCTGGCGCCCGCCGCTGCGGCTACCGGAGCAGCAGGTGGCACAGCGACTGGCGGCGCTTTCGCAGCGCCTTCCGACGGCCCGAACAGCGCCCCGGCCTTGCCACCGATCCACTCGCCCACGGTCGCGCCGATGGCGCCGCCGACCAGCGTGCCCAGCACCGGAATCGGGATCAGCGTGCCCAATGCGGCACCGGCTGCCGCGCCAATGGCGGAGCCACCGGCCTTGCCGTAGCCGATAGCCTTTTCGGCCGACGACTTGTCACTGGCGTAGACCGACGCGGCATCGGCAATGGCCATCGCGGCGTTGACCGGAGCGAAACGTCGCAGCCCCGCCCCAGCGCCACGTGCCAGTCCGCTCACCGCCCTTCCTACTGTAGAAGCACCCACGCTTCGCACCATGCCCGCGCCACGGCGTAATACGCCGCCAAAGGCGCGTCCGGCACGCGAAGAGCGTATGGATTGGGCAGCCCTGCCGAGCCCGCCAGAAGCGGCTCCGGCAACGCGCCCCAGAGCGGACCTGGCGCGCTGGAAAATCCCTCCGCGCGATCCCCGGCCCGCACCACCGGGCTTTGGCTTGCCGCCGTTCTTGCCGTTCCCTTTTCCCTTGCCTTTACCTTTCGACCCGCCACCAATCGGGTCGCAACAGCCCCATAAAGGCCAGTTGGTGACGAAGACTTTCTGGATATCCGACTTGCCACCCAGCAATGGCTTGGCCGCAAAAAGTCCACCCGCGATTGCCGCTGCTGAAACCGCCAGCAGCTTGTGATGGTTGAGCAGCGTGTCGCCAATCCCCAGCATCGCGCCAGAAATCAGTTGCTCCGTCGCTTCCAGCTCACCAAGCGGAGAGTCACGGTACTTGTCCACGCCCGAATCCAGCACATCCGCCGGTGCAGCGGGCGTCCCTTGCCGGGCTTGCAGCAGGTTCCCGACCTTCTGCGTATCGCCGGGACGAAGCGCTTGCAGCCCGTTGAGCAGACCACGGCTGAGCGACTCGACCGATGGAGCCTCTTTCTGGCCCCGCCACGCCACCGTACTCAATGCACGCTCAAGGTCCGCCGCGCTCTTGATATCGCCCTTCTGCTGCAGCGCGCTGACCAGCTGAGCCGTGGTTTCGACCGATACGCCCTGGCCCTGGGCGAACTTCGCTGCCACCGGCAGCATCGCCACCATATCGTTCAGCGGCACCTTGTGTTCGACCAGGGCCTGGGCCAGGTCCAGCACCTTGTCGCGGGGCATCGCAGCCTCGTGGCCGGCATCCACTACATGATCACCGAGAGCCGCTTCAGCTGCGGGATCATAGGGCTGCCCCGCCGCCTCGCGGACCTGCATCAGACGTCCGCGATACGCCAGCGTCATGCTGGCCGAAGCGCGTAGAACCTCCCCGACGGAGCTCAGCTCGAGCAGCGGCTTGGTCGCTGTCTCCAGACGCTGCCAATCGTTCGCCGGAGTATTCGCTTGCGCAGCCATGCTGACGACGATCTTCGGCAGACGAATATCCAACGGCCGCGGCGCCAGCAGTTCGATGATCCGCCGCAGCGCCAGCCGTGTTTCCCCCGTGTTGCGTTCAGCGGCGCGATGGCGGATATCCTGGTTGTCCTGGACCGCGTCCATGCCATCCACCAGGGTGCGCAGCATCAGGCTCGCATCCAGCGAGCCAACCCTATTGCCCAGGCGCGTAGCGGAGTCCGCTATCACTTGCCCGAGCGTACTGCCCAGGCCAACGACAACCGACGTCAGTACCTGCGGTTTTTCACTAGTGTCCATTTCACTTGCCCTCTGACGAGATTCGCCTCCGCGACGACAAGGGAGCGCCGGTCGCCCGACGCTCCGCGAGGGCGAACTAGCCCGCCTCATCCCCCAGCCACCAACGCAGGTCGCTGAGCGTCATGCGCTCCAGTTCGCCGGCCGTGAAGCCCGCCTCAGTCGCCAGTCGCCGCGCCAGCTGGCGCATCAGCGCGAAGCTCATCGCCGTCCTCTCGCACCAGGCGAAAGTAGGCGTACTGCAGGCGCTGGTAGTCGCTGAGCTTGAGCCCCTCCAGATCCTGGCGGCTGACCTGCACCAACGAGGCGAACAGTTGCAACTCGCGCTCCTCGTCATCGCTGGCGACCTTGCTGGCCAGGCGGATGTCGCGCACGGTGGGCGCACGCAGGGTGAGGGCGTCGACATCGACGCCATTGCAGGAGGTCGGGCGGGACAGTTTCACCACTGCCGCGTCCTCGGACAGGCTCAGCCACGCAGGCTGTTTGACGGAGTCTTGCATCAGGGTTCTCCTCAGACGCCCAGGTCATTGCGCATGGCGGCGAGCTGGTCGACGCCGTCGATCTTGCGCACCGAGTTGGCCGGGTCGATCTCGAACATCTCGCGACCCTCGACTTCCAGCTTGTAGTAGGTGACCGCCACGCTGTAGGTGCAGGCGGCCAGGTCACCGGCCTTCCAGTCGCCCGGGTTGATCTCCTTGAGCAGGCCACGGACGGTGGCGACCACTGGAACGGTGCCGCCCTTCTGGGTCTTGAAGGAGCCGCGGAAGGTGCCGTTGAAGGCGCCCTGGTCACTGAGGCCGAAGAACTTCATGGCCTCGCGACGGGCGCCGTTGGTGGTGAACTTGGCTTCCATGGCCTCCAGGCCGACATCGAGCAGGACCGGCGCGTCCATGCCGCCGGCACGGTACTCCTGGGTCTTCACCTTGAGGGTCGGCAGGGTCAGGGAGGGTACGTCACCGGCAAAGCTGACGCCGTCGACGAAGAGGTTGGTGTTGGTGAGGATCTGCGGAATCATCTGGGGTTCTCCTTAAGCGGCGTCCAGGACTTCGGTGAGCCACTGATCGGTCACCTCGACGCGGAAGTTGGGGTTCTCGGCAGGCGGTACGTCGGTGAAGCGGATGTTCCAGTACACCTTGCCCTGGGCCAGCTGGCTGGCGGTGTTGAGTTCCGGGTCGGCGTAGACCTCGAAGTCGATCACCGCGCCCTGGTTCTTCAGGTCGCGCATGAAGGCCTGCAGGCCCTCGGTGACGTCCTTCACGTAGGTCTTGGTGATGCCGCGGTCGACCGCCCACTTGTGCCCGGCGAGGATCGCGTCCATCACCATGTCCATGGTCCGCACGCGGGTCACGAAGGCCCACTTGGCGTCGCTGGAGAGAGTGCGGTTGCCCCACAGGCGGTAGCCGTCGTCACGGATGACGGTGGTGATGTTGGCGTTGTTGAGCAGGTTGGCGCGGCAGGTCTCGTCGCCGTCGAGGAACTCGATGGGGCGTCCGGTGCCGGTGATGCCGAGCAGTTCCTTGTTCGACGGCGAGGACCAGAAGCCGTACTGGCTGTCGGTCCAGGCGAACAGCGCGGCGGCGTTGGCCGAAGCCGGCGCATCGACGGTGGCGCTGCTGGTGGTGTCCCAATACTGCACGCCCGGATCGACCAGGTAGATGCGCTTGCTGCCGAACTCGCCGGCGTAGGCGATGGCCGCCTCGTCGGTGGTGTTCGGGCCGTCGACGATGGCGATGGCGCGCAGCTTCTCGGCCAGCGCGCCCATGGCGGTGCCGACCGCCTGGGTAGCGGAATGCTTCGGCGCGATCAGCAGGCGCGGCTGGGCGTTGAAACGCGACTTGCCATCGAGCAGCGCCTGCAGGCCGGTACGCTGGCCGGCCTCGGTGACGCTACCGATGATCGCGGAGGTCAGCTGCGCCGCATCCTCGACTTTCGTCACGCCCACCGCCACGACCACCGCAGCGGACTGGGTGAAGATGGCGGTACAGGACTTGTAGATCGCCGACGCGGTACCGAACGCGGCAGCCGCTTCGCGCAGGCTGGTGAGCAGCACCGGCACATCGGCTTGCGCGGTCAGTTTGGCATCGGGGGTGAAGGTATCCACCAGGCCGATGATCGAGGACGACGGCAGCGCAATGGTGCGCGCACCGACGTCGACATTGGTCACGGTGACGCCGTGAAAGAAGCTCATAGGGTTTCTCCAGACATAAAAAAACCCGCACTGGGCGGGTTGTGGGCATGGTACCGATCAAGCGCTGAGGTGCCTGATTCGCAGCTGAATGCGACGCTTCTGGCTGTCCGTCATGCACGGTCTCGGTATCAGTATTTCGTCACGAAGATCCGTCGTGTCGCCACGCGGAAACGCCGTCTAAAAGGTGGCAGATCGCGCCCCCGCCTTGGCTCAGACTTGGGGGCCAAGACTCTGGGTGTCAGGCGAGTCCGGCCATTGGATGTCTCGAGGATAGCGAGGCTGTTGTTCGATCCGACCCAGGGCAACGCGGTAGGCTTTCCACAATTTGAGTAACGCCTGTTCTTGCGTCGTGGCCTCATCCAGATCCACAGCGTCCTGCAGCGGGGCGATCCGGATCGCAGCGTCCGCCAGCAGTGCATTACGTCGTGCAACCGCAATCTCAACGAGTTGGTCCTCGGTGAAGATGGGCGGCGCATAAGCAGCGATCTCACCGAAGTCACCGGCGATGGCACGAGCAAACAGCTCAGGGCCGTATTCGGTGTCATCCTGAGCGGCGGCGGTAAAGGGGACGGTTCCGACTCCAGGAAAAGTGACTAGCAGATCTATCCGCGAGCGCTCGGCATCCGCCCAGCGCGGCTGTTCTGCAGCAGAGTACGCCGACAAAGACGCGTCTTCGGCGACCGATTCGATTTCAGTCTTCATTCATGCAATCCGTTGATAAAGAGAGTTCGCCGCGCCATTGCTGGAGCGACCCTGGGTCCAGCCCATCAGGCGCCAGGTGCCGCCCGGACTGGAATTGCTGGTCTGGTTATCGTCCCCCCCCGACCAGGACAGCGCAGATCCAGCCACCGTCGAGCCCGGGCCAAGAATCGTCCCGGCGATGTTGCGGAAGAAACCATAGGACGCGAAGCCGCCCGCCCCCGTATTGATGGTCGCTGCCAGTGCTTTGAATGCAGCGTCGCGTTCGGTCCAGACGAGCCCGAGATCCAGTGCGTCTACCTGGGCTCGCAGCCCTGCTCCGGTGACATCCCAGCCCAGGTAGACAACGTTCCCCCCTTGACCATTGCCTCCACCCTGGCGGACCGGAGTGAACCCCAGGTATGTCTGCACATAGTGAACGCCACCGTCGGTCCGTCGCACATAGGCCGTAGCACCGTCGTGACCGAGCGCTACCGCAGCCCCCTCCTTGCCAGCACCGTCGGTAATGCCATAGCCGCCCAATGTGGTCGCTTTGCCAGCTTTTCCAGCCAGAGCATTGGTCATGGTGGTGGCAAAATTCGGATCGTTGCCAAGTGCCGCAGCCAACTCTCTCAAGGTGTCCAGTGAGGCCGGCGCGGAGGCGACCAGATTTGCCACAGCCGTTGAAACAAAGGCAGTCGTCGCCAACTGGGTCGTATTGGTTCCCACTGCTGCGGTGGGTGCAGTGGGGACGCCAATGAGCGACGGACTTTCTGTGGCCGCAACCTCCTTCCATGCCGACCAGTTCGGGGTGGATGCCGAACCACTGCCCGTACAAATCCGCCACCCGCTGCGACCGTTGCTGGCGTCATACACGCTCTGCACAGCCTGGAACGTGCCCTCTACGTCAGCGCTCCTGACCCAGAACTGCACGGTGATCGCGAGCGAATAGCCCGGCGGAATCCCTGTCGTAGTCGCAATACTGCGATATACGCCGGAAACTACCGCGGTGCAGTCATTGAGAGAGGCGTTGGGCCAGTTCGGCTGGTACTTGGAAACTCCCAAGCCAACTGTACCCAGTGCAGTCGAAAGTCCAACCTGAGTTGTCAGCTCCTGCCAGGACTGCCAGGTTGAAGACGCACGGCGGCGGAACAATAGGCGATCACCGGACAATGGCTGAAATATCTGGAAGCCTCCTGTGGCATAAACCTTATGCAGAAGCACGCCATTGCCAGCAACCGGCACTCCGATCGTAGAGGAGCCCACGTAGTAGAAGCCGGCAGATAGAGTTGCATCGTCAATATCAGAAATGCTCGGCCCAGTAGCCACCGAGCCCAGCCCGATCTTGTCCCGTAGCACATTCCACACGAACGCCGTAGTCGCCAGAGCGGTGTCGCTACGATCGCTTGCCGCTGTCGGAGCAGTGGGAACTCCGCTCAAGACCGGGCTATCCAGGAAGGCGTTTTCACGCCAAGGCCCCCAAACGGAAGCTCCCCTGCGGCGAATCCAGGTACGATCCCCGCCGTACAGCACAAAAATTTGGAATCCGCCTGCACCGTAAATCCGATGAATCAATCCACCCTGCGCCACGATTGGGGTCCCCGTCGCGGTGCTTGGAACGAAGTAGAGTCCGGAAAGCAGCGATGGATCATCCAGGTCATTTGCCTGAGCACTGTTCAGAGAAGATGTCGCGATGCCATAGGCTGCCATCGCATTGCGCACGAATGCCGTGGTGGCAAGGCTGGTGTCGTTGTCCGATGCATCCGGTGTCGGCGCTGTGGGATTGCCGGAGAATGCCGGCGACGCCAGTCGCGCCAATCCGTTCGTGATGTTCTGGAATGTCAGTGCTGTCGTACCCAGAACAATGGGCGCATCGGTGACCAGCTGCCACACCGTATCGGCCTGGGCTGTCCCAGTTTCGACAGAGACAGTCAGAGCCGGGGTCACCTCGGCATTTTCGTCGCAGTCCTCGCTACGCTTCCAAGCTCCGGTGGCGGCAACGTAGATGCCGTTCTCGCTGGCGGTTGTCTGGTTCTTGACCAGCACCCTGTCGCCCGCGATCAGCACGACGCCGTCCACGCTCTGGATCCCGCTCAAAGTGATGTTGGCAGTGGTTGCCGTGCGCACGGACTGCTTGTAGTCCGTGCGATTCATGGCACTGACGATTGCACCGTCCACATAGTCCCGAGTCGCCAGGACCACGCTGGGATCGACGGTCAGTTGAACCGACGACGTGTTGCTGACGAGCAACACCATGCGGACAGTCTGTGTGCGGCCGCTGCCTTCGGCCAATTGCGGTTTGTACGAGGGCGCGCAGTTGGCATAGGCGACCAGCGCCCCCGTCTCGTCGTACAGACCGAGTTCACGAAGCCACCAACCGCCCACATCGGCGGGAATGATCTGCTCGGCAATGATGCGTGAGCTATTGCTCGGATCGACATCAAGGCTGTTCAGAGGTGCACGACGCACCTCGTTGACCAGCGCAGTACGACCGGCATCAGGCGTGGGTACGGTACCTCCGCCATCGCCCACAGCAAGCTGGGTAATCTTCAGAGTGGTGCCTTGCGCAGTGGCATTCGCCAGCTTGCCGGCACCGATGGTAGTGAGGAGTGCGTAGTAGGTTACGGCCATGATTGGACACTCAAGCAGTCGATGTCAGATTTCAGTCCGGAGGACTGTTGCCACCCGATTACGGAGGGCTGGAGAAAACGGTGATGGTGTCCCCGTCATAAACGACCGAGCCGACGTAGAGCGGCCCCAACGGTTCCACGCTGATATCTAGCCCAATGAGATGTCTGGTAAGAGGCTTAGCGTCATCAATAAGACGCTCTACCTCCTGGTACATCTCCTCGGTGATCCCGCTATCAAGCACGCCGATGCGCAGTCGAAAGGTACCGGGCTCGCCCATGGGCTCCATGTGCCACCACTCAATTACCTCGATGAGGTAACCCAGCGGCTCGATCACCCGCCGCAGCGCGGCGATGGTTCCCTTGTGCTGGTGAATGCGGAATGCAGCGGCCACCGCCTTGCGCTTCACCGTCTCGCTCCAGGCCGGGTCCCAGCGGTCCACCGACCAGGCCCAGGCCAGATACGGCAGCAACGCCACCGGGCAGCGTTGCGGGTCCATCAGCTCGCGCAGCGGCACCGGCAGGTCGGCGACTTGTACGTCCGCCAGCACACGCTCCAGCGGCGTCGAGTTGATCGGCAGCAGGCGGCTACTCATCCGAACCTCCCACGCGAATCTGGTAGCCGCTGCAGTACGCCGCCTGGGTCGCATCGAGCACCACGTCGGCAGCCGGCTTGGCCAGCTCGACACGCTGCACGCCCTCCACATGCAGCGCGGCGAACAGCGCGCTGCGGCGGATGTCGCGGCCGATGCGGCGTTGGGTGGCGATGTAAGTCTGCAGCGATGCTTCGGCAGCCTGCTGGATCAGCTCGGCTTCCGGTCCCGGGTAGATGTAGAGCACGGCGTCCACCTGATAGGGCACGATGGCAGCGGACTGCACCGTGAGGCGGTCACCCACCGGGCGCACATCCTCATCGTTCAGGGCAGTACGCACCGCTTGAAGCAGCTCTTCCGCCGCTGTTCCATCGCCTTCCGAGGACAGCACGCTGACCAGCGCCTCGCACGGCTGCGGGCTGATCGCCGAGACATCGGCAATGCGTCCGTCAGCACCGAGGGCGAAGGCCACGTAGGCATTGCGCGGGCCGGCCACCGACAGTTGATCGAAGGCCAACTGGGTGCGGTTGCGCAGCGAGTCGTCGCCTTCCAGCACGGCCGGCGTCGGTGGCGAGGTTGTGGTATCGGCTTTCTGGATCACCAGGCGCTTGACGTTGTAGCCGGCGGCCAGCTGGTCAAGGTCGCCCTGGGTCGCATAGCCGAGCATCACCGCACGGGCAGCATCGTTGATCCGCGCACGCAACAGCAGCTCGCGGTAGGCCGCCAGCTCCAGCAGCTTGACCACCGGATCGGACTCCACCGCGGCGCTCCAGCCTTCGCCCATGGCGCTGCGAAAGTCCGCCAGCAGCTCGGCGTAAAGCGCCTCGTAGTCGAGACGCTCCACAACCTCAGGAGCAGGAAGTTGGGACAGGTCGATCAGGCTCATGCAGCCACCTCCAGTCCGATCTCATCGCCCAGGTAGACGCCGCGCAGGCGCAGCGAAACGTTGCCGGCGACCACTGCCACGACCTGCACCGAACTCAGGCGCAGGCGCGGTTCCCAGCGGCCGATGGCGCGGGCGACCTCGGCCTGCACTGCGCCCTTCCAGCCTTCGGTCACCGGCAGGTCGACCATGCGCCGCAGGCGACTGCCGTACTCGGGGCGCATGCGCCGGCTGCCCAGCGGGGTGGTGAGGATGTCCTCGATGGATTGCTTCAGATGCGCCAGCGCGCTCAGCGGCTGGCCGGTGCGTCGATCCATGCCGATCATGGCCGCGCCCTCCGTCGCTCAGGGCGCGCACGGGAAAAGTTGCCCATGGCAGGTCTCCAGAAATGCAGAGGCCCGCACGTGGCGGGCCCGGGTTGGAAGTCGAAGCGACTTCAATGGGTGTGGTGGTTGCTGTTGCCGGCGGTATCCATGATCGAGCCGGTGCTGGCGATGTTGCCGTTCACCGTCAGCGCGCCCTTGATGGTCACCGGGCCGGTCAACTGGATGCTGGCGGCGGTGATACTCACCGCTCCGGGGTCGATCACCACCTGCGTGCCGCCGACTTTCACCGTGGCGGTGCCGGCAGGCAGCTGCAGGTCATAGCGATGCGCCTGCCAGTCGTAGCTGAGCACCGCGCCATCGGGGAAATGCCAGCTCTCCACCTCGCCGCGATTGTCTGGCGGCGCTGAAGCCGCGCCGAACAGCCCCGGTACGAAGGTGCCCATGGCAGCCATGCCGGACGGGCTGAGCAATACGCCCTGCTCGCCCAGGCTCGGCGCGCGCCAGTGCCGAGCAGTGCCGGCGGCCTGTGCGTGCCAGCGCACCCAGGCGCTGGTCCACTCGCCGGAGCGCACGCGCACCCGCGCCGCCGCCAGGTCCACCGCCACCACTTCGCAGGGCATGACCAGTGCAGCGAGCATGCGGTCGTGCTCTGCGCTCACATAGTCCTGGTTCATTGCAGGGCTCCGGGATCGAAGTAGTCGTCCTCATGCCCGGGCCCGGTCTGCGGATCGAAGCCGATCAACAGATTGCCGGGCGGCTGGTCTTCCCAGGGCCACTCGGCGTCGCCGAGCAGCACCGGTTGGTGCCACTCGACGAGCCACACACGGCAGGTAGCGAGCGCCGGGTTATCGAGCTCCGGCTGCGCCCGGATGAAGCTCACCGGCTCCAACTCCAGGCCCCAGTTCTGCGCGCGCAGCAGGACCGCCAGTGCGGCGACATTGCGCACCGCGAGCGCCTCAGCTTCGGCATCCTCGCGCGTCACCAGCAGACGCGCCTGCAGTCGGCAGATCAGCGCCGTCTGGCCATTGCCGGGATCCTGCCCCGGCAGCATCCCGGCGTACTCCAGCGCCAGCGCCGGTAGCGCCGCCGGGACCTGCTTCAGCGGGCCACGGAGAAAGGTACCGATCTCGGTCAATCGAGCGCTCAGCGTCTGCTCGACCGCATCGAGCAACAGCGCCAGGGTCAAAGGTTGTTCGGACATGTCGTCTCCTTGCAGCGTCACTCTTGTCCGCGCTCACCCGTCGGCAACTCGCAGACACCCAGGCGCTTCGCCGCCCAGCGTTCATAAAGACCGACGGCGATTTCCGCACCGGCCGCCGCCGTCAGGCTGCCGATGGCAGCGGCCAGGGTCAGGGAAGCCCCACAGGCCATGGCCAGGAACATCACCGCCATGCCGCAGACAATCGAGGCACCGGAGCGCAGCGCCAGCCGCCGCAGCAACCGCCAGCCGCCCAGGCCCGCCTTGTCGGCGCGCCACATTTCACCGCTGATGCCGCCCGCCACCGCGAGCAGGATCAGCCCCCACAAAGGCACGTCGGCCAGGGTCTGAGGTTCGTTGCCCATTGGCTCACCTTGGATAAAGACGCCCGCGAACGGGCGAAACCGGCGGCTATCAGCCAACCGGGGATGACTGCCGGCGTGCTCGCCGGCCACCCGCCGCGAAGGCGGATCGAAAAAACGCGGGCATGAAAAAGCCCGGCTCAGTGGCCGGGCTTTTCGGTGTTTCGCGTTGTGCTCCCTGGGGACGCACCTTTACAAGAATGACTACTTTTTACCCCCCGATTCCCGCCGGAACAAGGCTTCCTCGGCAACGCACTGCAATAGGAGGGCAACGCATCAGCAACACGCTTCCATATGCCGCCCTGATCTCATCCAACGTCTGGACAAGGGCAAGCGAAAGCGCCCCGGGGCACAGCTCCCTGAATGAAAAAATGCAGCGAAGGCCCACGAGCCCCGCTGCATTCATCCAGGCCGATCACTCATTAACTGAAGTGCGCGAAGTAGTCACTACCACCGATTCGCTTGCCCAGCAGGTAACTCATCCGGCCCACGTCGAATCCCGGCGGTGTGCCGACCTGCCCTTTGCGGACGACCACGAAGCCGTCATTGACGATGACCTCATCGATCAGCTCAGGATGGCTGACGCTGGCCAGGAGGATCTCGATCACCAGATTGGCCAGCGACTCCTTGCCCGCGAACGGCTTCTTCAGGTCTGCGACCTCGACAGACTGGTGGGCCCATGCCCAGTCCTCGATCACATAGCTGCCGCCGGCCCTGAGGCGGGGGAACAGGGTGTTGAAGGAGATCCGCGATTCCTCGAGGTAATGCGAGGCATCGTCCACCACCAGGTCGAGCGACTCGCCGGCGAACTCGGCTTCGCAGATGGCGATCAGGCGGGCGCTGTCGGCCTGGTTCACGCCGTAGAAGGCCTTCACCTGCCCGGCGGCATGCTCGGCAATGTATCGGTCCAATTGCGCAGCCGGCTTCTCCATGAAGTCGATGGCGACCAATCGAGTCGGCTGGAAGAACTCGTTGAGGAACACGGTACTGCCACCGCGGAAGATGCCGAGTTCGAAAATGGTGCGGTGCGGTTCACCGGTCAGGTGCTCGACGTACTTGTCGATGTAGCGGCGAGGTTTGCCCAGGATGTAGCCGTCCGCCTCTTTGAGCGAGAATAGATCGGACAGTTGCCGGATGGTCTGGAAGACGTGGGTACGAATGGAGAAACGGTGATCATCCCATACAAGCATGGAGAGTCCTTTCCGACACTTCTTATCGTTGATTATGGGCAGCCGCTGTCGGCTGCCATCGGAGGCTATCGCCGGCTACTGTATCGTCTGCAAAACAAAAGGTCAGCAGCAGACGATCCTTGGGCGGGCACGAACATCCAGGTGATAACGCACAGGCTTGAGTCGGCATGGGTGGGACGAGCCTGCGCGAGGTGCGCCGCGAAACGCCCCGGGTCAGCCACCTGCGAGGGGTTTGCCCAGCAGCACGGTGGTGAAGCCGCTGTGCCACTCCTTGTCGGGATAGAAGTCGACTTCCGCATAGCCGTGTTTGCCATAGAAGGTGCGCGCCTGGTGATTGAAGGTATCGGTCTCCAGGCGAACACACGCATGCCCCCCGCCGGCGATTGCCGTTTCGGCGTGCCGCAACAGCGCCGTGCCGATTCCGAGGCGTTGATGTCGGGGTGAAACATGCAGGGCATCGATGAAGTTGTCGCACCAGTCGAGCAAACCGACGACCTCGCCGTCGATGCAGGCGAGGTGAAAGAACGGCAACCGCTCGCGCACATAGACCTCAGTGTGTGCGGATGACTCGAAGCGCGCGATGGCTTCGACGGTCAGCTCGGGTTTCCAGGTGGCTTGGTAGGTGTCGCCGAGGATGCGCAGGATGGCATCGGCGTCGGCGCTTTCAGCGGGGCGGATAAGGATTGGAGTCGTCATGGGCAGCGAGCATAACGCAACGCAGGCCGTGGAAAAGCACGAAGCCCGGCGCAAGGCCGGGCTTCGTGGGAAGAAGGGAAAAGATCAGGCGGCGCGGCGCATCAGCCGTGACTGGATGCTCTGGTGCGCCACATGCAGGCGCAGGTAGAAGGTATTGCGGCTGCAGCGGCAGTGCCGGTATTTCTGGGCGGCCTCGCTGTCACGGTTGAGGTAGTGCTCGGTAACCACGTCCTTCTGCTCGTCGGGCAGGTGGTTGATGATCAGGTCCAGCTCCGCGACGCGATCGAGGATGACCTTGCTGCCCCGTGTGCCGCGAATCATCTCGCCCTTGTTGGCCATCATCATCGCCAGCAGGTTGCCTCCGGCATAACCGCCGCCGGCGCTGCCCGGGGTGTACATCTCCTCGGCCCAGAGCTTGAGCATTTCATCGATGGGTTTGATCACGCTGTTTCTCCCGCGCGGCTCAGTGCCGACGCTCCAGCTCATCCAGGGCCTGGCAGTCGATGCAGCGCGTGCAACCCGGCGCGGCCAGGCGGCGCGCCGGCGGGATGTCATCGCCGCAGTCTTCGCAGAACTCGGCGGAGCTGATGGCCGCCGAGGAACGGCGGCTGTGCAGCATGTCCTCGATGCGCTCCAGCATCAGGTCGTTGGCGTAGTCAGCGATATCAGCCACGGCGCACCTCCGTCTCGGCGGCGTGTGCGCAATGCCTGGCGTGTTGCAGGTGTTGATTCATGAAGGTCCTCCTGGCGACCTGCCCTCCGCGGTCGCCGAGCCTTCGGTCGGCCTGTGGTGGTCAGTCGCGATCTGTTCGTCGCAGACGCCTGACCGTCGTGGCGGCGTCCCTTGCCGGTGCGCGGGCGGTGCCTTCCCGGCCCGCCCGCGCCCTCCAGCCTGCCCCGCGCATCGCGCTTCGCAGGCAACCCACGGCGTCCTTGCCGCGGTGAAGGGGAAGCCGTTCGCTTCCCATCAGCCAATCGGACTTTGTCTGTCCGATGGACTGCTGGCTTTTATAATTACAACCATAGCTATATCAAGTCAACACCAAAGCTATTTACACGCTACAACCCAGGAGGTAGAGTGCCGCCATGGACAAGACTTCCTCATCGACGCTGGCCGACCGCCTGAAACAGGCGATGGCCTCGCGCAACCTCAAGCAGGAAACCCTGGCCGAAGCCGCCGGGGTTTCGCAGAACACCATCCACAAGCTGACCTCGGGCAAGGCGCAGAGCACGCGCAAGCTGATCGAGATCGCCAGCGCGCTCGGGGTCTCGCCGACCTGGCTGGCCACCGGCGAGGGATCGCCGACGCCGGGCACCAGCGCACCCGCGCCGCGCCCTGCCGACGGCAGCCCGTTGCGTCTGGAACCGCTGCACCCATGGGATAGCGACACACCGCTGGACGAGGACGAAGTGGAACTGCGCCTGTACAAGGAAGTGGAACTGGCGGCCGGCGCCGGCCGCACTGCAGTGCGTGAGATAGAGGGGCGCAAGCTGCGTTTCTCGTACGCCACGCTGCGCGCGGCGGGGGTCGATCCAGCGGCCGCGATTTGCGCCCAACTCACTGGCAACAGCATGGAGCCGCTGATCATGGATGGCTCCACCATCGGCATCGACACGGCCACCACGCACATCACCGACGGCGAGATCTACGCCCTGGAACACGAGGGCATGCTACGGGTGAAGTTCGTCTACCGCCTGCCGGGTGGGGGCATTCGACTGCGCAGCTTCAACCGCGATGAATACCCCGACGAGGAGTACCCGCCGGAGCAGTTCGACAGTGGGCAGATCCGCATGATCGGCTGGGTCTTCTGGTGGTCCACGGTGCGCCACCGTCGCGCACCGACACTGGTGCGCTAACACTGATTGGCAGACAAACAGCCCCGCTTCGGCGGGGTTTTTCTTGCGCGCCGATTGAAGAGAAATACAACCTTTGCTATATTTGATCCTGTCGCCACCACCATCGGAACAGGAGAGTCCCATGCAGTCGACCGCAGATATCCGCCCCGCCCCGCGCCCGGAGACGGTGAGCCTGGTCTATCAGATCTTCGGGGATGTCCTGGTGCCACTGGAGCAGGTGCGCGAGCGCTGGTTCCGCAACCTGAACCGGGAAAATTTCAGCAAGGCGCTGTCCTGCGGACGGATCGCCCTGCCGGTGACCACGCTGGACGACAGCCACAAGGCCATGCAGTACGTCGCGGTGGATCACCTGGCGGCCTATGTGGAAGAGCGTTCGCAGCAAGCGGACGCCGCGCTGGCCCGGCGCAGGGCGAACCTGCAGGTGGTGGAGGCGCGGCAGGCAGGCTGACCAAACCTGTAGGAGCGAGCTTGCTCGCGAACCGCCCAGAGACGGAGCAGCCGGAATACTCTGTTCGCGAGCAAGCTCGCTCCTACGAAGAGCCGCCCAGGCGACAACTTCGAGCCCAATAAAAAGCCCCGCCGAAGCGGGGCTTTTTCATCCAGTCAGCAACTCAGTCGCGACCATGCACCTTGGCGGTGTGCTCGGCCAGCGCCACGGCGCGGAACATCGCGCGGCGCTTGTTGATGGTTTCTTCCCACTCCGCCGCCGGCACCGAGTCGGCAACGATGCCGCCGCCGGCCTGGACGTGGAGTTCGCCGTTCTTGATTACCGCGGTACGGATCGCGATGGCGGTGTCCATGTTGCCGTTCCAGGCGAGGTAACCCACGGCGCCGCCGTAGACGCCGCGCTTGACCGGCTCCAGCTCGTCGATGATTTCCATCGCTCGGATCTTCGGTGCACCGGACAGAGTACCGGCCGGCAGGATGGCGCGCAGGGCGTCCATCGCGCTCAGCTCCGGCTTGAGCTGGCCGTTGACGTTGGAAACGATGTGCATGACGTTGGAGTAGCGCTCGATCACCATCTGCTCGGTAACCTTCACCGTGCCGGTGTCGGACACACGGCCAACATCGTTGCGGCCCAGGTCGATGAGCATCAGGTGCTCGGCGATTTCCTTGGCGTCGGACAGCAGGTCCTCTTCCAGCGCGCGGTCCGCCTCTTCGGTCGCGCCACGCGGGCGGGTGCCGGCGATGGGGCGCACGGTGACCTCGCCATCCTCGACGCGTACCAGCACTTCCGGCGAACTGCCGACGACGTGGAAGTCGCCGAAGTTGAAGAAGTACATGTAGGGCGTCGGGTTGAAGCAGCGCAGCGCACGGTACAGGTCGATGGGCGCGGCGGTGAAGTCGATGGACATGCGCTGCGACGGCACGACCTGCATGCAGTCGCCGGCGAGGATGTATTCCTTCACGGTGTCCACTGCGCGCTCATAATCCTCGCGGGTGAAGCTGGCGCGGAACTGTGGTTCAGGGGCGTTCACCGCGCTGAAATCCAGGCCGCGGCGCGGAGTGATCGGCTGGCGCAGGCGCTCCAGCAGCTCTTCCAGCTGGGCCAGGCCGTTGTCGTAGGCATCGGCCTGGGCCGGATCGGCAAGGACGATCGCGTGCATCTTGCCGGCGAGATTGTCGAACACGACCACCGCGTCGGAGACCATCAGCAGGATGTCGGGATTGTTCAGCGGGTCCGGGTTCGGGCACTGCGCCAGGCGCTGCTCGACGTAGCGCACGCAGTCGTAACCGAAGTAGCCGACCAGCCCACCGTTGAAGCGCGGCAGACCGGCGATGGTCGGTACGCGGTAGCGCTCCTTGAACTCCTCGACGAAGGCCAGCGGGTCGGCGCATTCGAAGCTCTCGGTCTCGACACCGTCGACCTTGATGCTCGCCCGGTGGCCGTACACTCGCAGCACGGTGCGGCTGGGCAGACCGATGATCGAGTAACGCCCCCACTTCTCGCCACCCTGGACGGATTCGAGCAGGTAGGTGTTGGGGCCGTCGGCCAGCTTCAGGTAGATCGACAGCGGGGTGTCGAAGTCGGCCAGGGTTTCGCAGGTCAGCGGAATGCGGTTGTAGCCTTCGGCGGCCAGGCGCTGGAATTCTTCGCGGGTCATGATCAGCCTCGTGGAATAAGAGCCTGTTTAGGATCTCGCGAGCTAGAGCGGAACAAGGCGAAATCGTTTGAGAGAGCGGAGTTTACACGCAGTAAATGAGCTTCTCGAAAGCGATTTCAACGCGGTGCCGCCGACGCGCAGCAGATAGTAAACGGGCTCTGAGGGGGGAAACGGACTTGGGTGCACACACGCCGGTCACACCGGCCACAGGATGTCAGGCGCGCCAGCGCCAGCGGGCCAGGGCCTTGATGACCTTCATCCAGAGTGTGTGGGGAGCCGTTTCCACGGTGCTGTCTCGCTGAGCGGGAGTTGAGGCGGAGTCGGGCAACACTATCGCTTTGCCCGAGTCGAAGCAAGGCAGCAGATGGCGCAGGTCGTCGAGCACCAGCGTCGGGGCTTCCTCGGCGATGGGGCGGCCGTGGTTGTAGCCGTAGCTCAGGCCCACGCTACGCACGCCGGCGGCCTTGGCCGCGAGAATGTCGTTGCGCGAGTCGCCGACGAACAACGCCTGCTCCGGCGAGACACCGGCCATCTTCATCACGAACAGCAGCGCGGCCGGGTCAGGCTTCTGCTGTGGCAGCGTGTCGCCGCCGATGATCCAGCGGAAGAACTTGCCCAGCTTCATCTCGTCCAGCAACGGGCCGACGAACCGCTCGGGCTTGTTGGTGATCAGCGCCAGCTCGACGTCACGCTTCTTCAGCCACTTCAGGGTCTCGATCACGCCGGGGTAGACCACGGTCAGCGCATGGCTGTCAGCGTAGGCATCCATGAACAGTTCGAGGGCGCGCTCGGTGTCTTCCTCGCTGACGTCATCGTGCTCGATGTCATTGGCCAGGGCGCGGCGCACCAGCACCCGCGCACCGTTTCCGACCCAGTGGCGCACGGCGTCGAGCCCCGCTGGCTGGCGACCGAGCGCCAGCAGCATCGTGTCCACCGCAGCGGCCAGATCGGGAACCGAATCCACCAGGGTGCCGTCCAGGTCGAACATCACCAGACGCGGCAACCCGGCGAACGGCAGTTGTGCAGCACTCATCACGTGCGCGCCTGCGCCAGCTCAGCGTGCATGGCGCGGATGACCTCGGCGTAGTCCGGTGCGTTGAAGATGGCGGAGCCGGCGACGAAGGTGTCGGCGCCCGCTTCGGCGATCTCGCGGATGTTCTTCACGTTCACCCCGCCGTCGATCTCCAGGCGGATATCGCGGCCGGAGGCGTCGATCAGCGCGCGGGCTTCGCGGAGCTTGTCGAGGGTGCCGGGGATGAACTTCTGCCCGCCGAAGCCGGGGTTCACGCTCATCAGCAGGACCATGTCGATCTTGTCCATCACGTACTTCAGCGCGTCCAGCGAGGTGGCTGGGTTGAACACCAGGCCGGCCTTGCAGCCGCCGTCCTTGATCAGTTGCAGGGAGCGGTCGATGTGCTGCGAGGCTTCCGGGTGGAAGGTGATGTAGGTGGCGCCGGCCTCGATGAAGTCACCGATGATGCGGTCCACCGGGGAGACCATCAGGTGCACGTCGATGGGCGCGGTGACGCCGTACTTGCGCAGCGCCGTGCAGACCATCGGGCCGATGGTCAGGTTCGGCACGTAGTGGTTGTCCATCACGTCGAAGTGGACGATATCGGCACCGGCAGCGAGCACCTTGTCCACATCCTCACCCAGGCGGGCGAAGTCGGCGGACAGGATCGACGGAGCGATGGCGTAGGGTTGCATGGCGCACCTCTGTGGGCGGAAATCACGGATGGCGCGCATTGTAGCCGCTCGGGCGACTCGAAGGGGATTCGACCGATAGCCGATGCGAAAAGTACTGGAGGGGCAGGAAAGTCAGGCAAAAAAAATCGCGGCTCGGCCCCGCCCCTGTGGGTGAGCACAGGGGCGCGACCGTCCGCGAAACACTGTGAATCAGGACGTCGGTGCGGTACGCAGTTTCTCGCTGCGGCCGCGCAGCCACTCGAGGGTCAGCAGGAGCACGACGGAGAAGCCGATCAGCAGGGTCGCCGCGGCGGCGATGGTCGGGCTGAGGTTCTCGCGGATGCCGCTGAACATCTGGCGCGGCAGGGTGGCCTGCTCGGGGCCGGCGAGGAACAGGGTCACCACCACTTCATCGAAGGAGGTGGCGAAGGCGAACAGCGCGCCGGAAATCACACCGGGAGCGATCAGCGGCAGGGTGACCTTGAAGAAGGTCAGCACCGGCGGCGCGCCCAGACTGGCAGCGGCGCGCACCAGGTTGTAGTTGAAGCCCTGCAGGGTCGCCGACACGGTGATGATCACGAACGGCACACCCAATACGGCGTGGACGATGATCAGCGAGATGTAGCTGTTGCCCAGGCCCAGCGGCGCGAAGAACAGATAGCTGGCCACGCCGATGATCACCACCGGCACGACCATCGGCGAGATCACCAGGCTCATGATCAGCGCCTTGCCGCGGAACTCGCCGCGGGTCAGGCCGATCGATGCCAGGGTGCCGAAGACCATCGCCAGCACGGTGGCCGCCGGGGCGACGATGATGCTGTTGGTCAGCGCACGCATCCACTCGGCGGAGTTGAAGAAGTCGGCATACCAGCGCAGGGAGAAGCCCTGCAGCGGGTAGACCAGGAAGGTGCCGGAGTTGAACGACAGCGGCACGATGACCAGTACCGGCAGCACCAGGAACAGCAGGATCAGGCCGCAGAGGGTGCGCAGGGTGTAGAACCACACGCGCTCGATCGGGGACATGTAGGGGCTCAGCATCTTCTTCTCCTCATCAGCCCAGGCGCAGGCGGCTCGCGCCCACCAGCCAGCCATAGATCACGTAGAGCACCAGGGTGGCGAACAGCAGTAGGCCGCCCAGGGCCGTGGCCATGCCCCAGTTGATGGTGGTGTTGGTGTAGAAGGCGACGAAGTAGCTGACCATCTGATCGTTCGGGCTGCCCAGCAGCGCCGGGGTGATGTAGTAGCCGATCGACAGGATGAACACCAGCAGGCAACCGGCGCCGACGCCGGCGACGGTCTGCGGGAAGTAGACCTTCCAGAAGCTGGCGAACGGATGGCAGCCCAGCGAGATCGCGGCGCGCATGTAGCTGGGGGAAATACCCTTCATCACGCTGTAGATCGGCAGGATCATGAACGGCAGCATGATGTGGACCATGGAGATGTACACGCCGGTGCGGTTGAACACCAGCTGCAGCGGCTGGTCGATCAGGCCCATCTTCAGCAGCGCGCCATTGATCAGGCCGCCCGACTGCAGCAGGACGATCCACGCGGCGACGCGTACCAGGATCGAGGTCCAGAATGGCAGCAGCACCATGATCATCAGCAGGTTGGACTTGCGGGTCGGCAGGATCGCCAGCAGGTAGGCCAGCGGGTAGGCCAGCGCCAGGCAGATCAGGGTGATCACCGCGCCCATCCAGAAGGTACGGGCGAAGATGTCCAGGTAGATCGACTGGTCGGGCGTGGCGCGGGCGATTTCGCCCAGGTCATCGATGCGGTGATCGAGCGCCGCCAGCAGGTAATAGGGGGTGACGGAGCTGGCGTTGCGACGGATCGCCTGCCAGTAGGCCGGGTCGCCCCAGCGCTCGTCGAGACCTTCCATCGCGTCCTTGTACGACGCCGGCTGCTCCTTGAACGGCAGCGCGCGGGCGGTCTTGGACAGCAGGCTGCGGTAGCCGGCCAGCTCCATGTTCAGGCGCTTGGACAGGTCACCGATGGTCTGGTTCTTGCGCGCGGCGACCAGGTCGTCGCTCAGCGCCTTGTACACCGCGTCCGAAGGCAGCGACTTGCCGTCCCATTCGGAAATGGCGTTGACGGTCAACGGCAGTGCGCCGACGACCTCGGGGTTGTTCACGCTCTTGTAGAGCAATGCCGCGATGGGCACGAGGAAGGTCAGCAGGAGGAAGAGCAGCAGGGGCAGGACCAGCGCCTGCGACTTCAGGCGGTTCATCCGCTCCGCGCGCGCCAGGCGCTGCTTGAGGGTGGGGCCGGCGACCTCGTTCATCGACACAGCGGTGGCCATAGCGAACTCCGGTAAAACGGGCCGCCCGGGAGCGGCCAAGGTGTGGTGTCAGGAGGAGCCGCCGCGAGGGGGCGGCGGTTCCGGTCCGTCGCGGCTCGGGCAGCCGCGAGGGTCAGGGGACGCTTACTTGGCAGCCCAGGCGTTGAAACGCTGTTCCAGCTGCTCGCCATAGTCAGCCCAGAAGGTCACGTCCATACCGACCTGGCCCTGCATGTTTTCCGGGGTGGTCGGCATGTCTTTCAGCAGTTCCTTGCTCAGCAGCGGTACGGCGTTCTTGTTGACCGGGCCGTAGGCGATGTTTTCGGAGTAGGTCTTCTGCTGCTCGGGCTGAACCGAGAAGGCGATGAACTTCAGGCTCTCGTCGACCTTCTTGGCGCCTTTCGGGATGGCCCAGGCGTCGAAGTCGTAGATGCCGCCGTTCCAGACGATCTTGAGGTTGCTCTCTTTCTGCACGGCGGCGATGCGGCCGTTGTAGGCAGAGCTCATGACCACGTCACCGGAGGCGAGGTACTGCGGCGGCTGAGCACCGGCTTCCCACCACTGGATGCTCGGCTTGATCTCGTCGAGCTTCTTGAACGCGCGGTCCTGGCCTTCCTTGGTAGCCAGCACCTTGTAGACGTCCTTCGGCGCAACGCCGTCGGCCATCAGGGCGAATTCCAGGGTGTACTTGGCGCCTTTGCGCAGGCCGCGCTTGCCCGGGAATTTCTGGGTGTCCCAGAAATCGGCCCAGCTGGTCGGTGCGGTCTTCAGTTTGTCGGCGTTGTAGGCCAGGACGGTGGACCACACGAAGAAGCCGACGCCGCAGTTGCTCACGGCACCCGGGACGTAGTCTTCGGCCTTGCCGAGAATGGCCGGGTCGATGGTCTCGAACAGGCCTTCGTCACAACCGCGGGCCAGCTCCGGCGATTCGACTTCCACCAGGTCCCAGGAGACGCTGTTGGTATCGACCATGGCCTTCACCTTGGCCATTTCACCGTTGTACTCGCCGGCGACGATCTTGTTGCCGGTGCTCTTCTCGTAGGGGCCGTAGAACGCCTTCACCTGGGCGTTCTTGTTGGCGCCACCGAAGGACACCACGGTCAGGTCGGTGGCGGCCATGGACTGGGCCGCGAAGGCCACGCCCAGAGTCAGCGCTGCGAGTTTGAGCCCCGATGCTTTCAAGGACTTCGACATTATTGTTGTCTCCACAGTGTGCAGGTTTGTTTTTCTTGGATGCGTCCGGGAGTGGCCGGGCCGCGCTGTTACACCGCGGACAGTGGGTCGAGCGCGCGGACGTGCTCGACTTCCCAGCCCAGCGGAACCACGTCGCCAACACTGAGCGCAGGATCGAGCTCGGCGATCGGCTGTTTGACGAAGAAATCGGTACGGCCGCAGACCTCCAGGCGAATGCGCACGTGGTCACCCAGGTAGATGAACTCGGCGACGCGGCCGGAGAAGCGGTTCACGCAGTTTTCGCTGTGGCCGTTCAGGCGCACGCGCTCGGGGCGGATCGACAGGCTGACGGTGTCACCAACATTGCCGACGTTGATCGCCAGTGCCTCGACCTTCTCGCCACGGGCCAGACCCACGGTGCAGCGGTCGCCATTGCGGGCCTGGAGCTGGCCGGCAATGCGGTTGTTCTCGCCGATGAAGTTGGCGACGAAAGAGTTGCGCGGGTGTTCGTAGAGCTCGGCCGGCGGGGCGATCTGCTGGATCTCGCCCTGATGGAACACGGCCACGCGGTCGGACATGGTCAGGGCTTCGCCCTGGTCGTGGGTCACGTAGACCACGGTCACGCCCAGACGCTGGTGGATGTGCTTGATCTCCATCTGCATGTGCTCGCGCAGTTGCTTGTCGAGCGCACCCAGGGGTTCGTCCATCAGTACCAGCTGCGGCTCGAAGACCAGCGCACGGGCCAGGGCCACGCGCTGCTGCTGACCACCGGAAAGCTGACCGGGATAGCGACCGGCGAAGGTGTCGAGCTGGACCATCGACAGCGCACGCTTCACACGTTCGCTCACATCGGTCTTGCTCATGCCGCGCACGGAGAGCGGGAAGGCGAGGTTCTCGGCCACCGTCATGTGCGGGAACAGGGCATAGTTCTGGAACACCATGCCGATGTCGCGCTTGTGCGGGGGGACGTTGTTGATGGCGCGGCCGGCGAGCTGGATTTCACCGGCGGTGGGAGTTTCGAAACCAGCCAGCATCATCAGGCTGGTGGTCTTGCCGGAACCGGACGGCCCCAGCAGTGTCAGGAATTCGCCTTTGCGAATGTCCAGATTGAGGTCCTTCACGATGAGGGATTCGCCGTCGTAGCTCTTCTGGACGCCACGGAAACTCACCAGCACATCGTTTGCCTGATTCTCGGCCATCACCGCACCTTTGTTTTTTTGTAAATGCCGTTGATCTCAAGCCTAGAGAAGCTGGACCGGCGCGCAAATCGGGCGGTATGAGAGATTGCTATAAGGCTTAGAGAGGATGCTTTGTAGGGATCGCCCTACAAAAAATAGCGAATTGGCATGTCGGACCCGCAGCGCGTGCAGCGGGTCCCGACGGCAGCCGTCAGCGCTTGGCCCAGGCCTGGAAACGCTGCTCCAGCGCATCCCCGTGCTCGGCCCAGAACGCCACGTTCATGCCCACGGCATTGGCGATGTTCTGCGGCGCGGTGGGTAGGTTGGCGGCGACGTCCGGCGCCAGCAGTTCCACGGCCTTGCGGTTGGTCGGACCGTAGGAAATGTTCTCGGCGAAGGCCTTCTGCTGCTGCGGCTGGCCGGCGAAATTGACGAACTGTTCGGCCAGTTCCTTCTTGAACACGCCCGAGGGCAGCGCCCAGAAATCGAAGTCGTAGATGCCGCCGGCCCAGACCATGCGGAAGCCCTTCTGCTCGGCCTGTGCCGCGGCGATCCGGCCGTTGTAGGCGGAGCTCATCACCACGGTGCCGTCGGCGAGATCACGCACCGGGTCCTGGCCGGACTTCCACCAGTTGATGTTCGGCTTCAGCTCATCGAGCTTGCGGAAGGCACGGTCGACGCCGTCATTGGTGGCGAGCACCTTGTAGACGTCCTTGGGCGCGACGCCGTCGGCCATCAGGGCGAATTCGAGGCTGTACTTGGCGCCCCAGCGCAGGCCGCGCTTGCCGGGGAATTTCTTCGTGTCCCAGAAATCCGCCCAACTGGTGGGCGTGCCCTGCAGCTTGCTCTGGTTGTAGGCCAGCAGCGTGGTCCAGACGAAGATGCCGACGCCGCAGGGCTGCACGGCGCCGGGAACGAAGTCGGCGGTGTTACCCAGGGTCTTGGGATCGAGCTTCATGAACAGCCCTTCCTCGCAGCCGCGTGCGAGCTCGGGGGCCTCGACTTCCACCACGTCCCAGGAGACATGGCTGATTTCCACCATGCGCTTGAGCTTGGCCAGGTCGCCGTTGTAGGAGCCGTGGACGACGGCGTTGCCGGTCACTTCCTTGAACGGCTTGTAGAAGGCCGCTTCCTGGGCCTGCTTGTTGGCGCCACCGAAAGAAATCACCGTGACATAGTCCGCCAGCGCCGGCATCGCAGCGCTCCCCAGCAGGCCGAACAGCAGCCCTCCCCTTACCGCTCGCAACATCTTCTTCTCCTTGTTATCACGACGTACTGCATGAAGCCGGCCATCATTCCCTGCCTCACGCCCGCTAGATAGACGGCTTGTTACAGAAATCGGACACGTCGCACAGAGTGAAGGGAAAATTCAGCGAGCCATCTGCCGCAGATCAAGTCGGCAGCGCGGGCGGGATCAGACGAGCTTGTGCTCCATGGCGTAGCGCACCAGATCCGCCACCGAGTTGGCGTTGAGCTTCTGCATCAGCCGCGCCTTGTGGGTACTGATGGTCTTGCTGCTGACCGCCAGTTGCTGGGCGATCTCGTTCACGCCTTCGCCCTGCACCAGGCGCTCGAACACCGAGAATTCGCGTTCGGAAAGCAGCGCGTGGGGCGGCCGCGAGTCGGTGAGACCGACTTCGAAAACCATGCGATCGGCGAGATCGGGATCAATGTACCGACCGCCGCTGGCGACCTTGCGGATCGCCGTGAGCAGCAGCGCCGGATCGCTGTCCTTGGTGGCGTAGCCGGCGGCACCTACCTTCAGTGCGCGGGCGACCATCTGCACCTCGTCGTGCATGGACAACATGAGAATCGCTGGCGGGTTGTTCAGTGCGCGAATGCGCGGGATGGCTTCGAGGCCGTTGACACCGGGCATGGAGATGTCCAGCAGGACCACTTCGCAGGGCGTCTGGCGCAGGGTTTCGAGCAACTGCTCGCCGTTGGTGGCTTCCCCCACCACCTGCAGGTCCTTGGCCATGCCGATCAGTTGCTTGATGCCCTCGCGCACGATCGTATGGTCTTCCGCCACCAGCACTCGAATCACCGCCTTTCCTCCCGTTCCACGCTTGTCATTGTCGTTATGGTTGTCGCCCGGTTACCCGCCTCGTGAGCGCAATGGCACCCGGATCAACAACGTGGTGCCCTCCCCGGGCTGGCTGTCGATCTGCAGGGTGCCGCCGAACATCAGCACCCGCTCGCGCATGCCGACCAGGCCAAAGGAAACACCCTGGCGCGTGGCATGCGGGTCGAAGCCCACCCCGTCATCGGCGATGCGCAGGCACAGCTCGCGCCCTTCGACACTCAGTTGCAGTTCCACAGTATGCGCCTGGGCATGGCGCATGACATTGGTCAGCGCCTCCTGGAGGATGCGGAACAAGCCGATGGCCTTGGCGTCGGACAGCTCCGGCGGGTTCTCCGGCACCTCCACCAGGCAGGGAATCTGCGTGCGCGATTCGAAGCGGCGCGCCTGCCATTCGACCGCGGAGCCGATGCCGGCATCGAGGATCGGCGGACGCAACGCGGTGGCCACGTCGCGCACCAGCTGGAACAGCTGGGCGATCAGGCGCTTCATGTTGTCCAGGCGCTCGCGCAGGCCGCTGTCCAGCTCGGCATAGGCCAGTTCGCACATGGAGGTTTCCAGCTTGAGCACGGTGAGCACCTGGCCCAGCTCATCGTGCACTTCGCGGGCGATGCGCGCCTTCTCCTCCTCCCGCACGCTCTCCAGGTGCGCCGACAGCTCGCGCAGCTGCGCGCGGGAATCCTGCAGCTCCAGCTCGATCTGCTTGTGCTCGGTGATGTCCCAGACCACGCCGTCCCAGGCCGGCCGGCCGTCATCCAGGGTACGCACCGTGGCCTTGATGTCGACCCAGCGCGGCTCGTGGCTGCGGGTGAGGATACGACCCTGCCACAGCCAGTTGCGGTGGCCTTCCACGGCGTCCAGTTGGCTGGCCAGATAGCTCTCGCGCTCGGACGGATGCACCAGGCCCATGATGCCCAGGCCGCTCTCGCGCAGGTAACCGGGTGAGTAGCCGAGCGAGGTTTCACTACCACCGGTGATGAAGCTGATATAGGCGAAATCGGAGTCGTCGTCCGGTGCGTTCGGCTCCAGGCGGAACACCAGCCCCGGCACGTTGGCGGCGATGCCCTGCAGGCGCGCCTCGCTCTCCTCCAGCGCGGCGCGGGCGCGGCGGCGCTCGGTGACGTCGGTAAGGAACACCAGCAGGTACTCCGAATCGCCGAAGCGCAGGAAACTCAGCGATACATCCGCCGGCAGCCACTGGCCGTCGGCGCGCAGGCAGCGAGTCTCGAAGCTCAGCGGCGCCTCGTCGGCGTTGCGCGCACGGCGCCAGAGGTTGAGCCAGCGATCCATGTTCAGGGTCGGTTCGAAGTCCGACAGCGGCCGGTCCACCACGGCGCCCGGCAGGTAGCCGAGCATCTCTTCCGCGGCGCGGTTGGCGTAGCGCACGTGGCTGTCCCAGTTGACCCAGAGGATGCCCACGGTGCTGCTGTCGATGGCGAACTGGGTCAGGCGCAGCGCCTGCTCCGCCGCCTGGCGCAACTCGATATCGCGGCGGGCGGCGAGCAGGCGCGACTCCAGCGCGCGGTGCTGGCGACGCAGCCAGAGCAGCGCGGCAACCGCGAACAGCAGCAGCAGGCCAAGCAGAATGCAGAGGTTCTGCCAGAAGCCGGGCGAGGAGCCCAGGCGCGGATAGGTCGGCTGCAACCAGCGCTCGTGAAGCTGGTCGAGATCCTTGGCCGGGACCGCGCGCAGCGCAGCGTCGACGATCCCTGCCAGCTCGGGCAGCCCGCGACGGGTCGCCACGCGCAGCAGTTGCGGGTAGCCGATGTCGGCTACCACGGAAAGGCCGGTGAACTCGGTTTCCCGGGTCAGGCGTGCCAGCTGTGCCTCATCGATCACCGCGTAGTTGGCTTCGCGGCCGAGCACCTTGCGCAGGACTTCGCGGTCACTGTCGACGACCTGCAATGTCAGCCCCGAATAGGTTCCGCGCAGGTAGTCGACCACCGAACCGGGCCCGCGCACGGAGACGGACTCGCCTTCGCCGAGGGTGTCCAGTTCCACCGACGTACCACTGCGACGGTCTCCCACAACGAGGCGCGGCACGCGCAGGTAGGGGTCGGAGAACAGCCAGTCACGCAGCGTCGCGGGGGTCTGGCTGACACCGGGCGCAAGGTCGATTTCGCCGGCGCGCACGGCCTTTTCCAGCGCTGCCTGGTCGGGATAGGTGCGCCACTCCAGGCTGACGTGCAGGGCCTTGGCCAGCCACTCCAGCAGCTCGACATTGGCCCCGGAGAGCTGCTGCAGACGGCGGTCCTGCTGCACGTAGGGAGCCTCGAGCACAGCGCCGACGCGCAGCTGCGGGTGCTCCGCGAGCCAGGCAAGCTGCGCCGCATCCAGCGCCAGCGGCGGCGTGGCGGTTTCCGCCACGGTCAGCATGGGCAGGCAGCAGAACCAGGCCAGGCAGGCTTTCCAGAACAGACGACTCATGCCGACAGCACCATGGATTTCACTCGGGTCAACGCAAAGGGCCGGCATACCTTACAGCAACCCCGGTTGAACCCGGCACGCCTGCGCCTGACAAAGCTACTACAAGCCGCTAGGCTGGCCGCACTCTCGCCCGCCGCTTGCTGCCCACCAAGACTGGGATATCACCGATGCCGCACTTGCCTCGCCCGACACTTCTTGCCCTCTGCCTGTCCCTCGGCCTGTCGCCGCTGTGCACCAGCTGGGCCGAAGACGCCAAGCCCGCCGCCGACCAGAAGCCGGCCGCCGAACCGGTGGCAAGGCCGGCGGTCAGCGAGCGCAGCCAGGACGAAGCCAGCGGCCTGGTGCGCCAGTTGCCCGAAAGCGAGCGCCAGGAGCTCAAGGCCGGCGACGAGACCTTCCTCGCCCTCTGGCTGCCGGCCAACACCGCCGACGCCGAAGGCGCGGTGGTCCTGGTCCCTGGCGACGGCGAAAGCGCGGACTGGCCGGTGGCGGTCGGCCCGCTGCGACGCAAGCTTCCCGACGCCGGATGGCAGACCGTGGCCGTCACCCTCCCTGACCCGCAGAGCACCGCGCCTGTGCCGCGTCCGAAGGAGTCACCCGACAAGGCCAGCGCCGACACCGACGCCAGCGCTGCCGACAGCGCCAGCAAGCCCGAGGTGAAAGGCAGCGCTGGCAGCGCAACGCCGACGCCTGAAAGCACCGGTGAAGCGGGTAGCGCCGAACCGGCCCAGGCCAGCGCCGAGGCCCCACCGCCGCCCACTGACCCGGTGGAACTGCGCAAGGCCCACGCCGAACGGGTGCTGGCGCGCATCCAGGCCGCCGTCGAACTGGCCCAGCAGCACCATCCCAAGACCATCGTCCTGCTCGGCCACGGCACCGGCGCCTACTGGGCGACCCGCTACCTGGGCGAGCGCACCCCGGCCGAGATCAAGAACCTGCTGCTGGTGGCGCCGGAGATGCCACGCGACTTCAAGCCGTCGCTGGAAGAGACCGTGCCACTGCTGAACCTCGCGACCGGCGACTTCTACTACAAGGACAGGGACCCGGACGTGGCGGCCGCGAAGCGGCGCCTTCAGGCCAGCAAGCGGCAAAAGGCGCCGAACTACGTGCAGATCGGCATGAGTGCCCTGCCCGGCGACCTGGGCACCGAACAGGACCAACTCTACCGGCGCATCCGCGGCTGGCTGTCGATGCACCTGGAACCGATCGAGCAGCCCTGACGGCTGCCCGACTCAGCGAAAACCGCGGCGCTGGCGCACTAGCAGGTAGGCCGCCTGGATTTCGCGGGTCCTGCTGGTCGCCGCGGCGATCCGCTCGGGGCTCGCGCCCATGCCTTCGAGCTTGTCCGGGTGGTTCTGGCTGATCAGTTTGCGGTACGCGCGCTTGATCTCATCCGGCTCGCTCTCGGTCGTCACCCCCAGTAATCGCAGCGCTCCGGTATAAGACTCGCGCGGCGTGGCCGGCGGCTTCGGTGGCTCTGCGCCCGCCGCCAGCGCCAGCACTCTCGAGCGCGAGAGCCCCAGTGCATCGCCCCACTGCAGCAGCAGACTCTTCTGCGCAGCGCTCGGCGTACCCCCTGCCCAGGCCATCCGCCAACACGCCTGGATCAGGCCCTCGGCAGTGGCCTCCTGGCCATTGCGCTGGCGCAGACCAACGTCAAGCAACTCGCCGCCCGGCTTGCCACGACCGAAGGCATCGATGGCCTGGCGACGAGCCTTATCGTCCAGTTGCAGGCGCTGCATCTCGCTGCGTGCCTGCTGGATGTGCGCCTCGACCACGCGGCCTCGCACCTTGGCCAGCCGACCGAGCAACAGGAACAGCAACTCCTGGTCGCCCACCTGCGGCCCACCGCGCAGCGCCTCAAGCAGGCCTCGCCAGGTGCGCTTCTTCAGACGCCGGTCGAGTACCTGGCCGAGCAACGCCCCGAGCATCGCACCCGGAATGCTCGCCAACGCCCAACCGGCGATGACTCCGACCAGAGTACCCGGCCAGAACACCTCAGCCCTCCGCCAACTGGCGTTCGACTTCCGCCAGACGCTCGTGGGTACCGACATCGATCCAGCGACCACGGTGGTGCACGCCGCTCACGCGCCCGGCCGCCATCGCCTGGCGCAGCAGCGGCGCCAGCTTGAAGGCGCCGGACTCGCAGCCTTCGAACAGTTCCGGGCGGAGGATGGCAATACCGCTGTAAGTCAGGCTCGGATGACCTTCGCGGTAATCGCTGACGCGACCGCCAGTCAGGCAGAAATCACCGCGTGCGTGATGGTCCGGGTTGTCCACCAGCACCAGGTGCGCCAGGTCACCCTCGGCCAGCGCACCCTGCAGGCTGGCGTAGTCGAAGTCGGTCCAGATGTCGCCGTTGGCGATGACGAAGGCGTCGGCTCCCAGTAGTGGCAGCGCCTTGAAGATGCCGCCGCCGGTTTCCAGCGGCTCGCCCTCGGGCGAGTAGCGGAGGCTCACGCCGAAGGCCGATCCATCACCCAGGTGATCCTCGATCTGCTGGCCCAGCCAGGCATGATTGATCACCAATTGATCGAAACCGGCCTTGCGCAGAGCCTGTAGCTGGTACTCGATCAGCGGCACGCCACCGGCACGCACCAGCGGCTTGGGCGTGTGAAGGGTCAGCGGGCGCAGGCGTTCGCCCTTGCCCGCGGCGAGGATCATGGCCTTCATGCGGGATGCGTCTCGTCGTTGGGCAGGCTGGCCAGCAGGGCAGCGAGGTCAGCCAGTTCCGGCCGGCGCGCGATGACGCTTCCCAGGTAACGGAAGAAGCGCGGCACGTCGCCCAGGTAACGCGGCTTGCCATCGCGGTGGCAGATGCGCGCGAAGATCCCGATCACCTTCAGGTGGCGCTGGGCGCCCATCAGGTCGCTGGCGCGGAAAAAGGCATCGAAGCTGTCCGGCAGTGGAATGCCGGCGGCCTGCGCCTTGCGCCAGTAGCGGGACAGGCCGTCATGCACGCGCGGCTCCGGCCAACTGAGGAAAGCGTCCTTATAAAGGCAGGTCACGTCGTAGGTCACCGGGCCGTAGACCGCGTCCTGGAAATCCAGGATGCCGGGGTTCGGCTCGCTGAGCATCAGGTTGCGCGGCATGTAGTCGCGGTGCACGAACACCCGCGGCTGATCCAGAGCGCTTTGCACCAGCAAGTCGCAGGTGCGCTCCCAGCGGGCGAGCTGCTCGCCGTCCAGGGTCACGCCCAGGTGACGCTGCAGGTACCACTCGGGGAACAGTTGCAGCTCGCGGCGCAGCAGGGCTTCGTCGTAGGTCGGCAGGCGCTCGGCGACATCGACCTGCTGGAACGCGACCAGGGCATCGAGGGCGTCCTCGAACAGCGCTTCGGCATTCTGCGCGGTGAGCACGTCCAGGTAGGTCTGGCGCCCCAGATCATCGAGCAGCAGGAAGCCCTGCTCGACATCCTCGGCGAGAATCTTCGGCACGTGCACACCGGCCTCGGCCAGCAAGCCGGCGACCTTGATGAAGGGGCGGACGTTCTCCTGGGGCGGTGGCGCATCCATCACGATCAGGCTGCGACCGTCGCCCTGCCAACGGAAATACCGGCGGAAACTGGCGTCGCTGCTGGCCGCCGTGAAGCTGGCCTCGGGCACCGGGCCCCAGCCCTGCGCGTTGAACACTGCGGGCAAACTCAAGTCCAACCAGCCGATCATCTGCTGGTAACGGGCATCCTGTGACATCTTTATGGGTTCTCCACGGCCCTAGCCGTTGCGCGGGTCATGCTTTATTATCCAGCATCTTTTTGAGCCCATCGAGAGGCGTGCGGTCCGCTTTGGGCCGATGGCTCGCAGGAAGCCCGGATTAACAAGATGGCAGTGAATTTCCCCGTGTTCCGTAGAAAATTCCCCTTACTGGTGACCGGTGGCCTGCTGGCTATCCAGCCGCTCGCCACTGTGACCGCGGCACCCGGTGAGCAGTTCGCCTGCCAGCCTTCCGCGTCCGGCGCCTGGGACTGCTCCTCGCAGAGCAGCGCCAGCAGCGTACCGCGTCCGCAGCATGGCGCCAGCTCGGTCAGCGCCGGCGGCACTGCTGCGGCCAGCAGTTCGAAGTCCTCGGGCAGCTCGAGCAGCAGCGCTGGCGAAGCGCCGAAGCAACTGGTCACCGAGTCCGGCGGCCGCGGCCTGAAGTCGCGCAGCAGCGACTACAGCCACCTCGACTGGATCCCCCGCGACAAGCTTACCGCCGCCCAACAGGCGGAGATCGGTCCGTACTGCGGCGGCGAATACGTCGAGCCGATCCGTCCGGGCATGAACGACAAGACCCCGAACGACGAGGCACCGACCTACGTCTCGGCGAAAGTGTCGCGCTACGAGCAGGAAAAGCAGATCGCCACCCTCGCGGGCAACGTGGTCCTGCGCCAGGGCAGCATGCAGGTCGAGGCCGACGAGGCCAACCTGCACCAGGCCGAAAACCGCGGCGAACTGGTTGGCAACGTCAAGCTGCGCGACAACGGCGCGCTGATCGTCGGTGACCATGCCGAACTGCAACTGGACAACGGCGCGGCGAAGATCGAGAACGCCGAGTACGTCATGCACCAGGCGCAGATCCGCGGCAGCGCGCTGTACGCCAAGCGCCAGGAAGACGCGATCATCCAGCTCAAGGACGGTACCTACACCCGCTGCGAACCCAACAGCAACGCGTGGGTCCTGAAGGGCAACAACATCAAGCTGAACCCGGCCACCGGCTTTGGCACCGCGACCAACGCGACCCTGCGGGTGAAGGACATTCCGGTCTTCTACACCCCGTACATCTACTTCCCGATCGACAACCGTCGTCAGTCCGGCTTCCTGGCACCCTCCTTCGCCAGCTCGACCGACACCGGGTTCACGCTGACCACGCCGTACTACTTCAACCTGGCGCCCAACTACGATGCCACGTTGTACCCGCACTACATGGTCAAGCGCGGTCTGCTGATGGAAGGCGAATTCCGCTACCTGACCCACAGCAGCGAAGGCCAGGTCAACGCCGCCTACCTGAACGACAAGAACGACGACCGCAAGGACTTCCCGCAGTACACCGATACCCGTTGGCTGTACGGCTGGAAAAACGTCAGCGGCCTCGACTCGCGCGTCCTCGCTCAGGTGGACTACACCCGCATCAGCGACCCGTATTACTTCCAGGACCTGGATACCTCGCTGGGCATCGGCTCGCCGACCTACGTCAACCAGCAAGGCATCCTGACCTACCGCGGCGACAGCTACACCGCCCGCCTGAACGCCCAGGCCTACCAGCTGGCGACCGTGACTGACGTCACCCCGTACGATCGTCTGCCGCAGCTCACGCTGGATGGCAAGCTGCCATTCAACCCGGGCGGACTGAACTTCACCTACAGCACCGAAGCCGTGCGCTTCGACCGCGATCTGGATGAGGGCTACTACCGCCTCAACGAAACCGATCCGACGCTCTACGCACGTCCAGATACCTACCTGCGCGGCCTGGCTCGCGCTACCGGCGATCGCTTCCACGCCGAACCAGGTATCAGCCTACCGATGAACCGCAGCTGGGGCTTCCTGACGCCCACCGTCAAGGCCATGTACACCAAGTACGACCTCGACCTGGACAGCCAGGGCAAGGCCACTCTGCCGAGCTACATCAACTACGACAGCAGTCCTGATCGCTCGCTGGGCCTGGCCAAGCTGGACAGCGGCCTGTACTTCGACCGCGACACCACCTTCGGCGGAACCAAATTCCGTCAGACCCTTGAGCCGCGCGCGATGTACCTCTACGTGCCGTACAAGGACCAGGACAACCTGCCGACCTTCGACACCGGCGAATTCACCTTCAGCTACGACTCGCTGTGGCGCGAGAACCGCTTCACCGGCCGTGACCGTATCGGTGACGCCAACCAGTTGTCCCTCGGCCTGGGCTCGCGCTTCATCGAGGATGATGGTTTCGAGCGCGCCTACATCGCCGCCGGCCAGATCTACTACTTCAGCGACCGCCGTGTTCAACTGCCGGGCCTGACCGAGAACGACCTGCTCGCCAGCGGTGCGAAGAACCCAGACGCCGACACCTGGCGCTCGCCCTACGCGCTGACCGGCATCTACCGCTTCGACCATGACTGGTACGCGAGCTCGGACTTCAACTGGAACCCGAACACACACCACACCGACAACGGCAATCTGATGTTCCACTATCAGCCTGAAGCCGATCCTCGCAAGGTGCTCAACGCCGGCTACCGCTATCGAGCGGACAGCAAGCGGTTCAACCCGAGTACCGGCCAGTTCGAATACGGCAGCGACGAGTACAAGATCGAACAGCATGATTTCTCGTTCATGTGGCCGGTCCTGCCGCAGTGGGCTGCCATCGGCCGCTGGCAGTTCGACTACAACCAGAGCCGCACGCTGGAAGCCTTCGGTGGCTTCGAGTACGACAGCTGCTGCTGGAAGCTGCGCCTGATCAATCGTTACTGGGTCGACTACGACGACGAGCAGTTCGTGACCTCGACGTCCAAAGCCGACCGCGGTGTTTTCCTGCAAATCATCTTGAAGGGCCTTGGCGGCGTAGTTGGCAGTCAGGTGGAAGGCTTCCTCGACCAAGGTATCCAGGGTTATCGTCAACGTGAAGACAATTCTATGTAAGGCCCTGCGCCCGCTGATGCTGGGCGCGCTGTTGGCAAGTTCCGTCGTACACGCCGAAGTGATTCCACTGGACCGCGTGGTCGCCATCGTCGACAACGACGTGGTGATGCAGAGCCAGTTGGACCAGCGCCTGCGCGAAGTCCGTGCAACCATCCAGAAGCGCGGCGCGCCGCTGCCGCCCGAGCACGTGCTGACTCAGCAGGTGCTCGAGCGACTGATCATCGAGAACATCCAGTTGCAGATCGGCGACCGCTCCGGCGTTCGCATCACCGACGAAGAGCTGAACCAGGCCATGGGCACCATTGCCCAGCGCAACAACATGAGCCTGGATCAGTTCCGCGCCGCCCTGTCCCACGACGGCCTGTCCTACGATGAGGCCCGCGAGCAGGTGCGCCGCGAGATGATCATCAGCCGGGTGCGCCAACGCCGTGTGGCCGAGCGCATCCAGGTCAGCGAGCAGGAAGTGCAGAATTTCCTCGCCTCTGACCTGGGCAAGATCCAGCTCTCCGAAGAGTACCGTCTGGCCAACATCCTGATCCCGGTTCCCGACAGCGCCTCGCCGGAAACCGTCCAGGCTGCCGCCCGCCAGGCCCAGGAGATGTATCAGCAGCTCAAGCAGGGCGCCGACTTCGGCCAACTGGCGGTATCCCGCTCGGCCGGCGACAACGCCCTAGAAGGCGGCGAGATCGGCTGGCGCAAGGCTGCCCAGCTGCCCTCCCCGTTCGACAGCATGATCGGCAGCCTGGCCGTGGGCGACGTGACCGAGCCGGTCCGCACCCCGGGCGGCTTCATCATCCTCAAGCTGGAAGAGAAGCGCGGCGGCAGCAAGATGCTGCGTGACGAAGTCCACGTCCGCCACATCCTGCTCAAGCCCAGCGAAATCCGCAGCGAGGAAGAGACCCAGCGCCTGGCCGAGAAGCTCTACGAGCGCATCCAGGCCGGCGAGAGCTTCGCCGATCTGGCGAAGAAGTTCTCCGAAGACCCAGGCTCCAAACTCAACGGCGGCGACCTCAACTGGGTCGACCCGGAATCCCTGGTACCGGAATTCCGCGACGTGATGAACAACGCGCCGCAAGGCCAGGTGACCAAGCCGTTCCGCTCGCCATTCGGCTGGCACGTCCTGGAAGTCCTCGGCCGTCGTGCCACCGACAGCAGCGACAAGTTCCGCGAGCAACAAGCCGCCCAGACCCTCCGCGCACGCAAGTACGACGAGGAACTGCAGGCCTGGCTGCGCCAGATTCGCGACGAAGCCTACGTCGAGATCAAGCAGTAAGCCGCTTGAGTCGCCCATGAAGAAACCCGGCCTTGGCCGGGTTTCTTTTTGCCCGCCGAACGCTACGAAGAACCAAGGCTTCGTCGTAGAGTAGAACCATCCGCTGCAAACCCTGACTTGAGAGTCCTGATGAGCAACTCCCACCTGTTCGCCCTCACCCCCGGTGAACCTGCCGGCATCGGCCCCGACCTCTGCCTGCTGCTGGCCCGCGACGCGCAACCGCATCCGCTGGTCGCCGTCGCCAGCCGAGAGCTGCTGGGCCAGCGCGCCACCCTGCTGGGGCTGGGCATCGACCTGCAGGAAGTCGGCCCCGGCCACTGGCCCAGCGCCGCCGCGCCGGCCGGCACCCTGTATGTCTGGGACACCCCACTCGCCGCTCCGGTCGAGCCGGGCAAGCTGAACCAGGCCAACGCCGCCTATGTGCTGGAGACCCTGACCCGCGCCGGCCAAGGCTGCCTGGACGGGCATTTCGCCGGGATGATCACCGCGCCGGTGCACAAAGGCGTGATCAACGAAGCCGGCATCACCTTCTCCGGCCACACCGAATTCCTCGCCGACCTCACCCACACCGCCCAGGTGGTGATGATGCTCGCCACCCGCGGCCTACGTGTGGCGCTGGTGACCACGCATCTGCCGCTGCGTCAAATCGCCGATGCGATCACGTCGGATCGCCTGGAACGCGTCACCCGCATCCTCCACGCAGACCTGCGCGACAAGTTCGGCCTGGTCAATCCGCGCATTCTGGTCTGCGGCCTGAATCCCCATGCCGGCGAAGGCGGTCACCTCGGCCACGAAGAGATCGACGTGATCGAACCGACCCTGGAGCGCCTGCGCAACGAGGGCATGCAGCTGATCGGCCCGCTGCCGGCCGACACGCTGTTCACCCCCAAGCACCTGGAGCACTGCGATGCGGTGCTGGCGATGTACCACGACCAGGGCCTGCCGGTGCTCAAGTACAAGGGCTTCGGCGCGGCGGTGAACGTGACGCTGGGCCTGCCGATCATCCGCACCTCAGTGGACCACGGCACCGCGCTGGACCTTGCTGGAACCGGGCGGATCGACAGCGGCAGCCTGCAGGTCGCACTGGAAACCGCTTACCAGATGGCCGACGCCGGCGCGGGAACCCGCTGATCCCCGGCATTCCGCTCAGCCAGCGTTTCGTGCTGGCCGCGCCGGGCTGGTAAACTGATGGTTTTTCCGCCTCCAGCCGGCCGCCGCAAGCGCCCGGCTGCTCTCCGGAGCCTTCGATGTCCGAACTTTTCCAGCACCGCGCCCGTAAACGCTTTGGGCAGAACTTCCTGCATGACGCCGGGGTGATTCACAAGATCCTGCGTGCCATCGCCGCCAAGGAAGGCCAGCACCTGCTGGAAATCGGCCCGGGCCAGGGCGCCCTGACGGAAGGCCTGGTGGACAGCGGCGCGAAGCTCGACGTGATCGAGCTGGACCTGGACCTGATCCCGCAGCTGAAATGGCGCTTCGGCCTGAAGCCCAACTTCAGCCTGCACCAGGGCGATGCCATGAAGTTCGACTTCGCCACCCTGACGGCCTCTCCCGAGGACAAGCTGCGCGTGGTCGGCAACCTGCCCTACAACATCTCCACCCCGCTGATCTTCCATCTCCTGGACCACGCGTCGCTCATCCAGGACATGCACTTCATGCTGCAGAAGGAAGTGGTGGAACGCCTGGCCGCCGAGCCGGGCAACGGCGACTGGGGCCGCCTGTCGATCATGGTGCAGTACTTCTGCCGCGTGGATTACCTGTTCACCGTCGGCCCGGGCGCATTCAACCCACCGCCGAAGGTCGAGTCGGCCATCGTTCGCCTGGTGCCCTACGCTGATCCCCCTCATCCGGCCAAGGATCGCCGTGTACTGGAGCGCATCGTCCGCGAAGCCTTCAACCAGCGCCGCAAGACCCTGCGCAACACCTTGCGCACCCTGATGAGCGTCGAAGACATCGAAGCCGCCGGCGTCGACCCGACCCTGCGCCCCGAACAGCTCAGCGTCGCCGACTTCGTCAGCCTGGCCAACCGCTACAGCGAAACCAACCCGGAAGCCGAGCAAGGACCGACCGCATGAGCGACCCGCGCTACCAGGTCAGCGTCAGCGTCACCACCCGCCACCTGCCCGAGCAATCCCATCCGGAGCAGCAGCGTTACGTGTTCGCCTACACCGTGACCATCCACAACCACGGCGAGCTGGCCGCCAAGCTGCTGACCCGCCACTGGGTCATTACCGACGGCGATGGCCACGTGCAGGAAGTGCGCGGCGCCGGCGTGGTCGGCGAAAAGCCGCTGATCGAACCAGGCGCCAGCCACACCTACACCAGCGGCACCGTGATGGCCACCAAGGTCGGCAGCATGCACGGCAGCTACCAGATGGTCGCCACCGACGGTCACCACTTCGAGGCCGAGATCCCGGCCTTCCGCCTCGCCGTACCGGGGGCGCTGCACTGATGGCCACCTATGCCGTCGGCGACCTGCAGGGCTGCCTGGAGCCGCTCAAGTGCCTGCTCGATCAGGTGAAGTTCGACCCGGCCCAGGACAAGCTGTGGCTGGTCGGCGACCTGGTCAACCGTGGTCCGGCGTCGCTGGAGACCCTGCGCTTTCTGTATGCCATGCGCGATTCGCTGGTTTGCGTGCTGGGCAACCACGACCTGCACCTGATTGCCGTGGCCTACAACGCCGAACGCCTGAAAAAGAACGACACCCTGCGCGAGATCATCGAGGCGCCGGATTGCGCACAACTGATCGAATGGCTGCGGCAGATGCCGCTGATCCATCACGATGCCCAGCGCGACATTACCCTGGTGCACGCCGGCATCCCGCCGCAGTGGACCGTGGAGAAAGCGCTGCTGCGCGCCGCCGAGGTCGAGAAAGCCCTGCGCGACGACAGCCAGTTGCCGATGTTCCTTGACGGCATGTACGGCAACGAGCCGGCCAAATGGGACAAGAAGCTGCACGGCATCGAGCGCCTGCGAGTGATTACCAACTACTTCACGCGCATGCGCTTCTGCACCCCCGACGGCAAGCTCGACCTGAAATCCAAGGAAGGCCTGGACACCGCCCCGCCAGGCTACGCCCCCTGGTTCAGCTATGCCGAGCGCAAGGCTGCCGGGCGCAAGATCATCTTCGGCCACTGGGCCGCGCTGGAAGGCCAGTGCGACGTCCCCGGCCTGTTCGCCCTCGACACTGGCTGCGTGTGGGGCGGCAGCATGACACTGATGAACGTCGACACTCTCGAGCGCATCCACTGCAGTTGCGCCGACAAACCAGAATGATTGCAGCGGAGCCAAAAGCTCCGCGCCTTGCGAGGTAACACCATGAGCGACTTCAAGCGCATCGCCCCCGACCTGGCCCAGCAACTGCGCGAAACCGGCGCCCAGGTCGTCGACATCCGCGACCCGCAGAGTTACGCGATGGGCCACATCAGTGGCTCGCGGCACATCGACAACTACTCGGTGGCCGACTTCATCCGCGAGGCCGACATGGACGCACCGCTGGTCGTGGTCTGCTACCACGGCAACTCCAGCCAGAGCGCCGCGGCCTATTTCGTCCAGCAGGGCTTCTCCGAGGTCTACAGCCTCGATGGCGGCTTCGAACTGTGGCGCAGCGTCTATCCCGCGGATACCAGCGCCGGCGGCTCCGACTGAAAGCCCTTACGAAAGGGGCGGATTAGCCCCTTCAAAAAATCTGTAACTTCTCGCTCTTTCGTCCTTTACACATCGAAGAACGAACTATCCTTTCCCTCAGGCCATCCAAAAAAGGGAGAGCCGGCACACCGGCTTCCGGTTAATCGGCAGTGACCATTGGGGGCGGATCAGGGCAGTGGCCAGGTTCCGTTGGAGTTCTGGGGGATTCTCGCCTGCAGCGCTGGCAGCCCGACCGCACCCGCACAGACCGATCCGGCGCCGGCTCCATGCATCGAGCGAGGAGACGTCATGAGCATTTTCAGTCACTTCCAGGAACGCTTCGAAGCGACCCGTCAAGAAGAGTACTCCCTCCAGGAGTACCTGGATCTCTGCAAGCAGGACAAGATCGCCTACGCCACGGCCGCCGAGCGGATGCTGATGGCCATCGGCGAGCCTGAACTACTCGACACATCCGTCGATTCCCGCCTGTCGCGGATCTTCTCCAACAAGGTGATCCGCCGTTACCCGGCCTTTGCCGACTTCCATGGCATGGAGGAGTGCATCGACCAGATCGTCTCCTTCTTCCGCCACGCCGCCCAGGGCCTGGAAGAGAAGAAGCAGATCCTTTACCTCCTGGGCCCGGTCGGCGGCGGTAAATCCTCCCTCGCCGAGAAGCTCAAGCAACTGATGGAGCACGTGCCCTTCTACGCCATCAAGGGCTCGCCGGTGTTCGAATCGCCCCTGGGGCTGTTCAATCCGGACGAAGACGGCGCGATCCTCGAGGAAGACTACGGCATCCCGCGCCGCTACCTGCGCTCGGTGATGTCGCCCTGGGCGACCAAGCGCCTCAACGAATTCGGCGGCGACATCAGCCAGTTCCGCGTGGTCAAGCTGCACCCCTCGATCCTCAACCAGATCGCCATCGCCAAGACCGAACCGGGCGATGAGAACAACCAGGACATCTCCGCGCTGGTCGGCAAGGTGGATATCCGCAAGCTGGAAGAATTCCCGCAGAACGACGCCGACGCCTACAGCTACTCGGGCGCGCTGTGCCGGGCCAACCAGGGCCTGATGGAATTCGTCGAGATGTTCAAGGCGCCGATCAAGGTCCTGCACCCCTTGCTCACCGCGACCCAGGAAGGCAATTACAACAGCACCGAAGGCCTCGGTTCCCTGCCCTACAGCGGCATCATCCTCGCCCACTCCAACGAATCGGAATGGCACAGCTTCCGCAACAACAAGAACAATGAGGCTTTCATCGACCGGATCTACATCGTCAAGGTGCCGTACTGCCTGCGCGTCTCCGATGAAATCAAGATCTACGACAAGCTGCTGATCAACAGCTCCCTGGCGCACGCCCACTGCGCACCGGACACCCTGAAGATGCTCTCGCAGTTCTCCGTGCTGTCGCGCCTGAAGGAGCCGGAAAACTCCAACATCTACTCGAAGATGCGCGTCTACGACGGCGAGAACCTCAAGGACACCGATCCCAAGGCCAAGTCGATTCAGGAGTACCGCGATACCGCCGGGGTCGACGAGGGTATGGCCGGGCTTTCCACCCGTTTCGCCTTCAAGATCCTCTCCAAGGTATTCAACTTCGATCCGCATGAAGTCGCCGCCAACCCGGTGCACCTGCTCTACGTGCTGGAGCAGCAGATCGAGCAGGAGCAGTTCCCCCCGGAAACCCGCGAACGCTACCTGCGCTTCCTGAAGGAATACCTGGCGCCGCGCTATGTCGAGTTCATCGGCAAGGAAATCCAGACCGCGTACCTGGAGTCTTACAGCGAGTACGGCCAGAACATCTTCGACCGCTACGTGCTGTACGCCGACTTCTGGATTCAGGACCAGGAATACCGCGATCCGGAAACCGGCGAGATCCTCAACCGCGCCGCCCTCAACGAGGAGCTGGAGAAGATCGAGAAACCGGCTGGCATCAGCAACCCGAAGGACTTCCGCAACGAAATCGTCAACTTCGTGCTGCGCGCCCGTGCCGGCAACAACGGCAAGAACCCCAGCTGGCTGTCGTACGAGAAGCTGCGCGTGGTGATCGAAAAGAAAATGTTCTCCAATACCGAGGACCTGCTTCCGGTCATCAGCTTCAACGCCAAGGCGAGCAAGGAGGATCAGCAGAAGCACAACGACTTCGTCAAACGCATGGTCGAGCGCGGCTACACCGAGAAGCAGGTGCGCCTGCTGTCGGAATGGTATCTGCGGGTTCGCAAGTCGCAGTAGTCTGCCATCGGCGCGGCGGCATTCCCGCCGCGCCGGTCGCCGTCGCATTCGGACCTGTCCGTGGCGGCTCCACGCCGTTGCGCAACAGGCCCTGAGGAGCATTCATGAGCTACGTCATCGACCGGCGTCTGAACGGCAAGAACAAGAGCACGGTGAATCGCCAGCGCTTCCTGCGGCGTTACCGTGAGCACATCAAGAAGGCGGTCGAAGAGGCCGTCAGCCGCCGCTCCATCACCGACATGGAACACGGCGAGCAGATCAGTATTCCTGGCCGCGATATCGACGAGCCGGTCCTGCACCATGGTCGTGGCGGCCGCCAGACGGTGATCCACCCCGGCAACAAGGAATTCACCACCGGCGAGCACATCCCGCGCCCCCAGGGCGGCGGCGGCGGTCGTGGCGCCGGCAAGGCGAGCAACCAGGGCGACGGGATGGACGACTTTGTCTTCCAGATCACCCAGGAGGAATTTCTCGACTTCATGTTCGAGGACCTGGAGCTGCCCAACCTGGTCAAGCGCCACCTTACCGGCAGCGATACCTTCAAGACCGTCCGCGCCGGCATCAGCAACGAGGGCAACCCCTCGCGCATCAACATCGTGCGCACCCTTCGCTCCGCCCACGCGCGGCGCATCGCCCTGTCCGGCTCCACCCGCGGCAAGCTGCGCGCGGCGATGGCGGAGCTGGAACGCCTGAAGCGCGAGGAACCGGACAACCTCGGCGACATCCAAAACCTGGAGCAGAAGATCGCTGCCATGCGCGCGCGCATCGACAAGGTGCCGTTCCTGGACACCTTCGACCTCAAGTACAACCTGCTGGTGAAACAGCCCAACCCGACCTCCAAGGCCGTGATGTTCTGCCTGATGGACGTCTCGGGCTCGATGACCCAGGCCACCAAGGACATCGCCAAGCGCTTCTTCATCCTTCTCTACCTGTTCCTCAAGCGGAACTACGAGAAGATCGAGGTGGTATTCATCCGCCACCACACCAGCGCCCGTGAAGTCGACGAGGAAGAATTCTTCTATTCCCGAGAGACCGGCGGGACCATCGTCTCCAGCGCCCTGAAGCTGATGCAGGAGGTGATGGCCGAGCGCTATCCCACCAACGAATGGAACATCTACGCCGCCCAGGCTTCGGACGGCGACAACTGGAACGACGACTCGCCGGTCTGCCGCGACATCCTGATGAAGCAGATCATGCCGTTCGTCCAGTACTACACCTACGTCGAGATCACCCCGCGCGAACATCAGGCGCTGTGGTTCGAGTACGAGAAGATCCGCGACACCTTCGAAGACAGCTTCGCCCAGCAGCAGATCGTCTCCGCCTCGGACATCTACCCGGTGTTCCGCGAGCTGTTCCAGAGGAGGCTCGTCGCATGAGCAAGCGCCAGCCGATCGCCACCGGCTCGGAGTGGACCTTCGAGCTGATCCAGCAGTACGACCGCGAGATCAGTCGTCTCGCCGAGCGTTATGCGCTGGACACCTACCCCAACCAGATCGAGGTGATCACCGCCGAGCAGATGATGGATGCCTACGCTTCGGTCGGCATGCCCATCGGTTACAACCACTGGTCCTACGGCAAGCACTTCCTCAGCACGGAAAAGAACTACAAGCGCGGCCAGATGGGCCTCGCCTACGAGATCGTGATCAACTCCGATCCGTGCATCGCCTACCTGATGGAAGAAAACACCCAGTGCATGCAGGCATTGGTGATCGCCCACGCCTGCTATGGGCACAACAGCTTCTTCAAGGGCAACTACCTGTTCCGCACCTGGACCGATGCCACCTCGATCATCGACTACCTGGTGTTCGCCAAGTCCTACATCAACAAGTGCGAGGAGCGGTACGGCATCGACGCGGTGGAAGACCTGCTCGACTCCTGCCACGCGCTGATGAACTACGGCGTGGACCGCTACAAGCGACCCTACCCGATCTCCGCCGAGGAAGAGAAACAGCGCCAGAAGGAGCGCGAGGAGCAGATCCAGCGCCAGGTCAACGACCTCTGGCGGACCATCCCCAAGGCCACCGGCAAGGACAAGGAACAGGGCCTGGCCCGCTACCCCAGCGAGCCGCAGGAAAACATCCTCTACTTCATCGAGAAGAACGCCCCGCTGCTCGAACCCTGGCAGCGCGAAGTGGTGCGCATCGTGCGCAAGGTGGCGCAGTACTTCTACCCGCAGCGCCAGACCCAGGTCATGAACGAAGGCTGGGCGACGTTCTGGCACTACACCCTGATCAACGACCTCTATGACGAAGGCCTGGTCAGCGACGGCTTCATGATGGAGTTCCTCCAGTACCACACCAGCGTGGTCTACCAGCCCGGCTTCGACAGCCCCTACTACAGCGGCATCAACCCCTATGCGCTGGGCTTCGCCATGTACCGCGACATCCGACGCATCTGCGAGAACCCCACCGAGGAAGACAAGCGCTGGTTCCCGGACATTGCCGGCAGCGACTGGCTGGCGACCATCAAGTTCGCCATGAAGAGCTTCAAGGACGAGAGTTTCGTCCTGCAGTTCCTCTCACCCAAGGTGATTCGCGAGTTCAAGCTGTTCAGCATCCTCGACGACGACCAGAAGGACGACATGCTGGTCGACGCCATCCACGACGACGACGGCTATCGCAAGATCCGCGAAACGCTGGCCGCCCAGTACAACCTCGGCAACCGCGAGCCGAACATCCAGATCTGGGACGTCGACCGCCGCGGCGACCGCTCGCTGACCCTGCGCCACCAGCAGCACGACCGCAAACCCCTGGGCGAATCCACCGACGACGTGCTCAAGCACCTGCATCGCCTGTGGGGCTTCGACATCCACCTGGAGACCCTGCAGGGCGAGAACATCGTCAACACCTTCCACATGCCCCCAAAGGGTGAACGCGACAGCGAGGAGGGTTACCCGCGGCTCGACCTGATCATCCCACCCATTTGATCGGTTGACCGGAGCAACAGGCATGACAAGCATGGCGGCAACCCCGCTGGAGACCGCCATGCGTCTGTTCGCCATTCTCCTGCTCTGCCTTGCTGTCGCGACCTGCAGCAACCCAACTCCCCACGCCCAGGTCGCGCATCCCGCCGATGCGCGCCTGGCCGGGCTGCTCGACTTCCAGCTGATGCCGCCGGAAAACGCCGTCGACGCCCTGCCCTACCGAAGCCGTTATCCCCTGATCAACGCCCAGGTGCGCCAAGGGCTGATCGAGCGCGGCTACCGCGAAAGCGCCACGCCGCAGCTGCGCGTCTATTACTGGCTGGCGCTGCAGGATGCGCCGCTGGAATTCAAGGTCGACGTCCCACCGCCCGACCCGCTCGGCCCCTACCTCGCCATCCACCGCCTGCGCGATGAAACCGGCACCCTGCGCCTGCGCCTGACCGATGCACAGGAGCAGACCCTCTGGGAAGGCACCGTCAGCACCGGCCTGAGCCCCGCCCACGCCAGCACCGCCCTGCTGCAGGACGCCGTCGGCGCACTGCTCCAGCAGATTCCCGCCGCCGCACCGTAATTCCGCTCCTACGCGAAACCTCAGCCAACCTGTAGGAGCGAGCTTGCTCGCGAACCGCCCGAACACCCTCAGCTTGAAGCGAAGGCCCAGAACCCCGAAGCTATCCTGCAGAACAGGAGACAGCTTCATGCAGATCTACAAGGTGGGCGGCGCCGTCCGCGATCGCCTGCTCGGCATCCCCTTCAGCGACACCGACTGGGTGGTGGTCGGCGCCAGCGCCGACGACATGCTTGCCCGGGGCTACCGCCCGGTCGGCGCCGACTTCCCGGTGTTCCTCCACCCGAAGACCGGCGAGGAATACGCCCTCGCCCGCACCGAACGCAAAAGCGGGCGCGGGTACGGCGGATTCACCTTCTACGCCAGCCCCGACGTCACCCTGGAAGAAGACCTGATCCGCCGCGACCTGACCATCAACGCCATGGCCGAGACCGATGACGGCCAGGTCGTGGACCCCTACCACGGCCGGGAAGACCTCGCCGCCCGCCTGCTACGCCACGTCTCCCCGGCCTTTGCCGAAGACCCGCTACGCGTCCTGCGCGTCGCGCGCTTTGCCGCGCGCTATGCCCCGTTGGGCTTCAGTGTGGCGCCGGAAACCCTGGCGCTGATGCGCGCGCTGTCCGAATCAGGCGAACTGGAAGCCCTGACCGCCGAACGCAGCTGGAAGGAAATTTCCCGCGCGTTGATGGAGTCACGCCCGGATGTATTCATCCAGATCCTGCGCGACTGCGGCGCCCTGGCTGTGCTGATGCCGGAAGTCGACGCCCTGTTCGGCGTGCCGCAGCCGCCAGAGCACCACCCGGAAGTGGACACCGGCGAGCATGTGTTGGCCGTCCTGCGCGAATGCGCCAGGCACGACCAGCCACTGAGCGTGCGCTGGGCCTGTCTGGTCCACGATGTAGGCAAGGGCGAGACTCGCGAGGAGGAATGGCCCAGGCACCACGCCCACGAACACCTGGGGCTGCCGCTGATCGACGCGATCAACGCGCGCTTCAAGGTCCCGCGGGAATGCCAGGAACTGGCGCGGCTGGTGGGCGAGTACCACACCCACTGCCACCGTGCACTGGAGCTGCGGCCCAACACCCTCCTTGAGCTGCTGCAGTCCTTCGACGTCTACCGTCGGCCGCAGCGCTTCGAAGAGTTCCTCGCCGCCAGCGAGATGGACGCCCGCGGCCGCCATGGGCTGGAGGATCGAGCCTATCCGCAGGCGGAGTACCTGCGTGGCGCCGCGCAGGCCGCCCGCGCGGTCGCGGTGCAGCCGCTGCTGGAGAAGGGATACAAGGGCGCCGAGCTGGGTGAAGCGCTCAAGCGCGAGCGCCTGACAGCCCTCAAGGCCTACAAGGAAAGCCACGGCGCCTAAGAGCACCGCGGAGGGATGAACGACGGGCTCTCACTGCAGGAGCGGGCCGTACCCGCGATGGCGCCCATGGGGCGCTCCTACAAGTGAGGCGTCAAGCCGCCGGATGCGCCTCGATCAGCGCCGCCGGCGTCAGCTCCGCGCCGCGCCACTGGAAGGGAACCGGCCAGAGTTTCTGCGCGATCTGTGCGCCCGCCCACAGGTCTGCAAAGGTACGTTGCGCCCCCGGATACTCAATCTCGGGCGCCAGCAACGCCAGCGGCCAGAGCACGAAGGCATTTTTCAGCACCTCGGCGCGCGGCAGTGTCAGGCCGTCGAACTCACCGTGCAGATCGCCATACAGCAGCACATCGATGTCCAGCGGCAGACCCTTGCGCTCCGGCGCATAGCGGCCGTTGTCCGCCTCGATGTGCTTGAGCCGCAGACTCAGCTCCGCCAACGGCAGATCGGTGTGCGCGACGATCACGAAGTTGTAGAAGGGGCCGCTGCGAATGCCCACCGGCTCGCTCTCGAAGACCGGCGAGCAGCGGATGTCCTCGAGGAAACCGTCCAGCGCTTCCAGGCCCGCGAGCAGATGGCGCTCGCGCTCGATGTTGCTGCCCAGCCCGAGGTACACCGTCGTCAGCGGCATCCGCGTTCGATCTCCACACCCACGCCGATAGCGGCCGCAACGGCGCCGGGCTTGGTGACTTTCAGGCGCAGCCACTGAATGCCGAACTCTGCCATCAGCAGCTCGGCGAGGCGCTCGGCGAAGGTTTCCACCAGTTGGAAGTGCGCGTCACGGGCGAACGCCAAGACGCGCTCGGAGAGCACGGCATAGTCCAGGGCCTTGGCAATATCGTCGTCGGCCGCTGCCGGGCGGTTGTCCCAACCCAACGTCAGGTCCAGGCGCAGGCACTGCCGGATACCCCGTTCCCAGTCGTAGACGCCGATCACGGTGTCCACTTCCAGCCCCTCGATGAAAACTCTGTCCACTGACTGCATGCTCCAAGGCGACACGACAAGCGGCCGGCGCCCCGTTAGAATCGGAAACGACCTCGTCTCCGGTGGAAACCATGTTCTGGTTCTTGGCGATCCTCGCCTACCTGCTCGGATCACTGTCCTTCGCGGTACTCCTCAGTCGCCTGTTCGGCACCGCCGACCCGCGCGCCAGCGGCTCGGGCAATCCCGGCGCTACCAACATGCTGCGCCTGGCCGGCAGGAAGATCGCCATCCTCACCCTGCTCGGCGATCTCGCCAAGGGGCTGCTGCCCGTGCTCGTCGCCCGGCTGATCGGCCTGACCGATGTGCAGCAGGCCTGGGTCGGGCTGGCAGCGGTGATCGGTCACCTCTACCCGCTGTATTTCAATTTCCGTGGCGGCAAGGGTGTCGCCACCGCCGCCGGCATGCTGCTGGCCCTGTACCCGCCGGCCGCCCTGCTCGCCGCAGTCGCCTGGCTGGTGACCTTCAAGCTGTCGCGCACCAGTTCGCTCGCTTCCCTGGTGGCCACACCGCTGACCCTGCCACTACTGGCCTGGCAGGAACCTTCGGCCCTGCTGCCGATGACCGTGCTCACCGGCCTGATCGTCTGGCGTCATCGCAGCAACCTGCGCGACCTGATCGCCGGACGCGAACGTCACTTCTGAAGCGGCGAGCTTCCCGGCCCGCGTACCGCACTGCAAGCGAAAAAACGGCCCATGCCGCTCAGAGCATGTGCCGCGTCGTATGCAGCGTCATTATTCAGATCGCTGGCAGCGACTCCATTGGCCAACGCGCCTGGACGCCGATCGCCGGGCCGTCCTGCTGCCCGGCTGCCAGCCGCTGGCAGCCAGCATAGGCGATCATCGCGCCGTTATCGGTACAGAAGCGCGGACGGGCATAGAACACCTGGCCCTTCATCTCGCCGAGCATCTTTTCCAGATGCTGCCGCAGCGCCTGGTTGGCGCTGACGCCACCGGCAATCACCAGACTCTTCAGGTGTGTCTGCTTGAGCGCGCGCTTGCATTTGATCGTCAGGGTCTCGACCACCGCGGTCTGGAACGCCAGGGCAATGTCGCAGCGGGTCTGATCGCTGTCGTCACCTTCGGCGACGCAGCGCTGCCAGGTATTCAGGGCGAAGGTCTTGAGCCCGCTGAAACTGAAATCCAGGCCCGGACGGTCGGTCATCGGTCGCGGGAAAACGAAGCGACCAGCCATACCGCGCTCGGCCAGGCGTGCGATCTCCGGACCACCGGGATAGGCCAGGCCAAGCAGTTTGGCAGTCTTGTCGAAGGCTTCGCCGGCGGCGTCGTCCACGGACTCACCGAGCACCTGGTAACGACCAATGCCATCCACTCGAACCAACTGAGTGTGACCACCGGACACCAGCAAGGCGACAAACGGGAACTGCGGCGGCTGTTCTTCCAGCATCGGCGCCAGCAGATGACCTTCCATATGGTGCACGCCGACGGCCGGTATGCCCCAGGCGAACGCCATGGCCTGTGCACAGGACGCGCCGACCAGCAGCGCGCCCACCAGGCCGGGGCCGGCGGTGTAGGCGATGGCATCGATGTCTTCGGCGGTGCGGCCGGAGTCGTCCAGCACCTGGCGAATCAGCGGCAGCATACGCTTGACGTGATCACGGGAGGCCAGCTCGGGAACTACGCCGCCATAGATGCGGTGCAGATCGATCTGGCTGAACAGCGCGTCGGCCAGCAGGCCTTTCTCGCTGTCGTACAGGGCGACGCCGGTCTCGTCGCAGGAGGTTTCCAACCCCAGCACTAGCATGGGTTTGAGCCTTTACTCTGGGCAAAATTGAAGCCGCGCATCATAATCGCCGGCTGGGCTTCGGACCAGTGCTTTTCGATCGGAGGCTTTGCATTCCTCCGCCCGAACGTTTAATATCCGCAACCCTTGAAAACCGCCGACTCCGAACAACCGTCAGGAGCGCGATAAATCCTCCGGTAATCATTGAAGGTACGACCTGGATGCCCGCCGTCAAAGTTAAAGAGAACGAACCCTTCGACGTAGCTCTGCGTCGTTTCAAGCGCTCCTGCGAAAAAGCAGGCGTACTGGCCGAAGTCCGTAGCCGCGAATTCTACGAAAAGCCGACCGCCGAGCGTAAGCGCAAGGCCGCTGCCGCTGTTAAGCGTCACGCCAAGAAAGTGCAGCGCGAACAGCGCCGCCGCGAGCGCCTGTACTGAGTTACAGCGCTTCGTCGCACGCTTTCCGCATCGCCCGGCCCACTCGCCGGGCGAGTGCCTGAAACACGGCACCCCACTCCGATTCGCGTTCGCGGACTTCGGAGTTTTTGCTTTTCAAGCCCCATGCTTAGTCTCAAGCCTCGCTCGCGGCCTTGTCGCCCCGCGCTATGCTTGGGTCCACCCAGTGTCCCGATGAGTCTATGGCCGGCCTGATTCCACAATCCTTCATCGATGACCTGCTCAACCGCACCGACATTCTCGACGTGGTGAGTTCGCGCATCCAGCTGAAGAAGACCGGCAAGAACTACAGCGCCTGCTGCCCGTTCCACAAGGAGAAGACCCCCTCCTTCACCGTCAGCCCGGACAAGCAGTTCTATTACTGCTTCGGCTGCGGCGCCGGCGGCAACGCGCTCGGCTTCATCATGGACCACGACCAGCTGGACTTCGTCCAGGCCGTCGAGGACCTGGCCAAGCGCGCCGGAATGGACGTGCCCCGCGAGGAAGGCCGACGCGGCAACAAGCCCCGTCAACCAGTCGACTCGCCACTGTACCCACTGCTGGCCGCCGCCGCCGAGTTCTACCGCCAGGCGCTGAAAGGCCACCCGGCGCGCAAGGCTGCGGTGGAATACCTCAAGGGCCGCGGCCTGACCGGTGAGATTGCCCGCGACTTCGGCCTGGGCTTCGCCCCGCCGGGCTGGGACAACCTGCTGAAGAACCTCGGCGGCGACAACCTGCAGCTCAAGGCCATGCTCGACGCCGGCCTGCTGGTGGAAAACCCCGACAGCGGCAAGCGTTACGACCGCTTCCGCGACCGCGTGATCTTCCCGATCCGCGACAGCCGCGGCCGGGTCATCGCCTTCGGCGGCCGGGTACTGGGGGACGACAAGCCGAAATACCTGAACTCGCCGGAAACCCCTGTCTTCCATAAAGGGCAGGAGCTCTACGGCCTGTACGAGGCGCGGAAGAACAACCGGGATCTCGACGAGATCATGGTGGTCGAAGGCTACATGGACGTCATCGCACTGGCCCAGCAGGGCATCCGCAACGCGGTCGCGACCCTGGGCACAGCCACCAGCGAAGAACACATCAAGCGACTGTTCCGCATTGTGCCGAACATCCTCTTCTGCTTTGACGGCGACCAGGCTGGCCGCAACGCCGCCTGGCGTGCGCTGGAGTCGGCGCTGAGCAACCTGCAGGACGGACGCAAGGTGCGCTTCCTGTTCCTGCCCGAAGGCGAAGACCCGGACAGCCTGGTCCGTGCCGAAGGTCCCGACGCCTTCCGCGCCCGCCTCGCCCACCAGGCCCAGCCGCTGGCGGATTACTTCTTTCAGCAACTGACCCAGGAAGCCGACCCCAGCACGCTGGAAGGCAAGGCGCACCTGGCGACCCTGGCCGGACCGCTGCTGGAGAAGATTCCCGGCAACACCCTGCGCCTGCTGATGCGCCAGCGCCTGGGCGAGATCACCGGCCTGTCCGCCGAGGCCCTCAGCCAGATCAGCGCACCACGCTCCGGCCTTTCCGCCCAGGGCAGGCCCAGCCATGCGGCATCCCCTGTGCAGACGCACGGCTCGGACCAGCACGCCCACGAGTATGCCGACTACGACATGGGCCAGTTCGCAGAGCAGGGCGACAGTCATTATCAGGATGCTTCGAACTACTTCGAGGCGCCGATGGAGTTTTCCGCCGGGAACGGCGGAAGCAAGCAGGGCAAGAAGCCCTGGAAGGGCGATCGCAAATGGGACGGCAAAGGCAAGAAGGGCGATTTCGCGCCACGCCAGCCGCGCACCGAGATCAGCGTCGAATCACCGACCCTGACCGCGCTGCGCACCCTGCTGCACCATCCTCAACTGGCGCAGAGCGTCGAGGACGCAAGCCACTTCTCCAACGAGGGACAAACCTATTCGCAACTGCTCGCCGCACTGGTCGAAGCGTTGCAGAAGAATCCGAAGCAAAGCTCGATGCACCTTATCGCACGCTGGCACGGAACACCCCAAGGGCGCCTGCTACAGGTGCTGGCGGGGAAAGAGTGGCTGATCGATGACGGCAATCTTGAAAAGCAGTTCATCGACACCATTACTACACTTGCACACAACCAGCTGCTCAGCAGCCGTGAAGCCCGCCTGCACAGCGTGCTGCGAAAGAATCCCAGTGAACTGACCGACGAAGAGAAAGCGTTACTGCGGGAGCACTACAGCACCCCCTCTTCAACAGGCAGCCAGAGCTGAACTGGCGTCTGAAGCCTCGAATCTGGTATAATCCTCGGCTTATTTCAGCCCGCCAAGACCTTCAGTGGATAGGGTGTTATGTCCGGAAAAGCGCAACAGCAATCTCGTCTCAAAGAGTTGATCACCCGTGGTCGTGAGCAGGGTTACCTGACTTACGCGGAGGTCAACGACCACCTGCCGGAGGATATCTCTGATCCGGAACAGGTAGAAGACATCATCCGCATGATCAACGACATGGGGATCAACGTATTCGAGACAGCCCCGGATGCGGATGCCCTGTTGCTGGCGGAAACCGATACCGACGAAGCTGCCGCCGAAGAAGCCGCTGCCGCCCTTGCCGCGGTAGAGAGCGACGTTGGCCGCACCACCGACCCGGTGCGCATGTACATGCGTGAAATGGGTACCGTGGAACTGCTGACCCGCGAAGGCGAGATCGAAATCGCCAAACGCATCGAGGAAGGCATTCGCGAAGTCATGAGCGCCATCGCCCAGTTCCCTGGCGCGGTGGACGGTATCCTTGAAGAGTACAACCGCATCGTCGCCGAAGGCGGCCGTCTGTCGGACGTGCTCAGCGGCTATATCGACCCGGATGACGGCAGCCTGCCGGCAGAAGAAGTCGAGCCAGTCGGCCTGAAGGATGACGCCGAAGCCAAGGAAAAGGACGAAGAGGACGAAGAGTCCGACGGCGACAGCTCCGATGACGACGAAGGCGATGGCGGTCCGGACCCGGAAGAAGCCGCCCGTCGTTTCGGCGCCGTTTCCGAGCAGCTGGAAAAAGCCAAGAAGGCCCTGAAGAAACACGGCCGCGGCAGCAAGCAAGCCAGCGAGGAACTGCTCGCCCTGGCCGAACTGTTCATGCCGATCAAGCTCGTGCCCAAGCAGTTCGACGTGCTGGTCGCCAAGGTCCGCGATTCGCTGGACAGCGTCCGTCGCCAGGAACGCGCCATCATGCAACTGTGCGTGCGTGATGCCCGCATGCCGCGCGCCGACTTCCTGCGCCAGTTCCCCGGCCACGAAACCGACACCGCCTGGGTCGACACCGTACTCAAGGGCAAGCCCAAGTACGCCGAAGCCATCGAACGCCTGCGTGACGACATCCTGCGCAACCAGCAGAAGCTGGTCGACCTGGAAACCAGCTCGCAGCTGACCGTCGCCGAGATCAAGGACGTCAACCGCGCCATGTCCATCGGCGAGGCGAAAGCCCGTCGTGCGAAGAAGGAGATGGTGGAGGCGAACCTGCGCCTGGTGATCTCCATCGCCAAGAAGTACACCAACCGCGGCCTGCAGTTCCTCGACCTGATCCAGGAAGGCAACATCGGCCTGATGAAGGCGGTGGACAAGTTCGAATACCGTCGCGGCTACAAGTTCTCGACCTATGCCACCTGGTGGATCCGTCAGGCGATCACTCGCTCGATCGCCGACCAGGCCCGCACCATCCGTATTCCGGTGCACATGATCGAGACCATCAACAAGCTCAACCGTATCTCCCGCCAGATGCTGCAGGAGATGGGCCGTGAACCGACCCCGGAAGAGCTTGGCGAACGCATGGACATGCCGGAAGACAAGATCCGCAAGGTCCTGAAGATCGCCAAGGAACCGATCTCCATGGAAACGCCGATCGGTGACGACGAAGACTCGCACCTGGGCGACTTCATCGAGGACTCCACCATGCAGTCGCCGATCGAAGTGGCGACCAGCGAGAGCCTCAAGGAAGCCACCCGCGAAGTCCTCGCCGGCCTCACCGCTCGCGAAGCCAAGGTCCTGCGCATGCGCTTCGGCATCGACATGAATACCGATCACACCCTAGAGGAAGTCGGTAAGCAGTTCGATGTGACCCGTGAGCGTATCCGCCAGATCGAAGCCAAGGCGCTGCGCAAGTTGCGCCACCCGTCGCGAAGCGAGCATCTGCGCTCCTTCCTCGACGAGTGATGAAGAACCCCCGGCCTGAAACCGGGGGTTTTTCTTTGGGTCTTCCACGGGGCAAAGTGCCACGTCTACACTTCGGCGTAGTCCCCGCTTGGAATGAGGCCCTTCATGCCGCGTCTGCAGGCAGTTCTACTGTGGTGCCTCGCATTCTGGGCGGGACAGGCATTCGCCCTGAGCCTCACGCCCGAGGAGCAGCAGTGGCTGCAAGCGCATCCCACCTTGCGCCTGGGCGTCGATGCCTCCTGGCCTCCGTTCGAATTCCGTGACGTAGAGGGCCGTTACCAGGGCCTCGCGCCGATCTACGTGAAGTACATCAGCGAACAGCTCAAGGTGACGCTGGAGTCGGTGGAGCCATCCAACTGGACCGACCTGCTGCAACGGGCCCGAGACAATCGCATCGACCTGCTCCCCGGCGTCATGGCCACGCCCACGCGCCTCGATTACCTCAGCTTCACCCGCCCCTACCTCGATTTCCCGATCATCATCCTCGCGCGCCGGAACGGCCCGGAGCCGGCAAACGTGAAGGAGCTCTACGGGCTGAAGGTCGGCGTGGTCGCCCACTACGCACCCCACGAGCTGCTGGTCGCCAACCACCCCGATCTCAACCTGCAACCGCTGCCGAGCATCGCCGCCGGCCTGCAGGCCCTGGCTACCGGACAGGTCGACGCCTTCGTCGGCGACCTCGCCTCCAGCGTCTGGAACCTGCGCCAGCTCAAGCTCGAAGGCCTACAGATCAGCGGTGAAACGCCGTATCGCTACCAATTGGCGATGGCCGTGCCGAAAGACCAGGCGATCCTCGTCGGCATCCTCGACAAGGTCCTCGCCGACATGACGCCCGAGCAGATCGAGGCTCTACAGGCTCCCTGGGTTGGCGGTCTGGTGGATCGTCGCAGCGTCTGGCCCGAGGTGTTCCGCGTCGTTCTCCCCATCGCCCTGCTGACGGCCCTCATCCTGCTGGTGCTGTTCACCATGAACCGCCGCCTGCGCGGAGAAATGCAGCGCCGCGAGAAGCTCGAACAGGCCCTGCGCGACAGTGAACAGCACTACCGCGGCCTGGTGGAAAGCCTCACCGCCATCGCCTGGGAAATGCGCCTGACGGAGAACCGTTTCACCTACGTCTCGCCCCATGCCCAACGGCTGCTCGGCTACCCGATCAAGGACTGGCTCGAACCCGGCTTCTGGCAGCGCACCCTGCACCCGGAAGACGCTGAGCGCGCCATCCACTTCTGCCTCACCGAAAGCCAGGCCGGGCGCAACCACAGTTTCGACTACCGCATGCTCGCGGCCGATGGACGAATCGTCTGGATACGCGACATCGTCACGCTGATCCACCACGGCGACGACCTGATCCTGCGCGGCCTGATGATCGACATCACCGAAGCGACGCATACCGAGCAGGCCCTGCGCCTGTCCGAACAGAAATTCGCCTCGGTGTTTCACCACTGCCCGGACATCATCGTCCTCGCCCGCCGCGTCGACGGGCAACTGCTGGCGGTGAACAGCACCTTCGAGCAACAGATCGGCATTCCCGCCAGCGAGGCGCTAGGCAAGACCTCCACCGAACTGGGTATCTGGGGCGAACCCGGCATGGGCCCGGCGATGCTCGCGCGTCTGCAGGACGATCAACTGAACAACGTCGAGATCCCGCTGAACCGTCGCGATGGCACGCGCTTCACCGGCCTGCTGTCCGCCCAGCACGTCGTCCTCGACGACACGCCGGCGCTGGTGGTGGTCGTACGCAACATCTCCCAGGTCAAGGAAACCCAGGAACAACTGCGCGTCTCCGAGGAAAAATTCGCCAAGGCCTTCCACGCCTCGCCCGACGGCATGCTTATTTCGCGCATCAGCGATGGCCGGCTGGTAGAGGTGAACCAGGGATTTACCCGCATCACCGGCTACAGCCGCGAGGAAGCCACCGAGCGCTCCACCCTCGACCTGCGCTTGTGGGCCAATCCGGCCGACCGCAGCAAGTTGCTGGGCATTCTCGACAACACCCCCAGCGCCCCGGACTTCACCGCGCAGATCCGCACCCGCGACGGCAGCCTGCGCCTGTGCGAACTGTCCGCCCACCGCATCACCATCGGTAACGACGACTGCATGCTGACCATCGCTCGCGACATCACCGAGCAGCAGCAGATGCAGGAAAAGCTCCGTCTCGCCGCCACCGTTTTCGAGAGCACCGCCGAAGGCGTGATGATCACCGACGCGCGGCAGCAGATCATCGCGGTCAACCGCGCCTTCACCGAGATCACCGGCTACAGCGAGCAGGAAGCCCTCGGCAGCTCGCCGCGCCTGCTCGCCTCCGGCCAGCACGACAGCAGCTTCTATGTTGCCCTCTGGCATCAGCTCAATGCCGAAGGCCACTGGCAGGGCGAAATCTGGAATCGCCGGAAGAACCAGGAGCTGTACCCGGAATGGCTGACCGTCAGCGCCGTGCGCAATGCCGACGGCGAACTGTCGCACTACGTCGGCGTATTCGCCGACATCTCCACCCTCAAATACGCCCAGGCACGACTCGACTACCAGGCGCACCACGACCCACTGACCGGTCTGCCCAACCGGTTGCTGTTCGAAAGCCGCCTGAACGCCTCGCTCAAGGAAGCCCAGGAAGACGATCATCAGGGCGCCGTGCTGTTCCTCGACCTCGATCGCTTCAAGCACATCAACGACAGCCTCGGCCATCCGGTCGGCGACCTGCTGCTCAAATCCATCGCCACGCGCCTGCGCGAACAACTGCGTGACGTCGACACCGTGGCCCGCCAGGGTGGCGACGAGTTCATCATCCTGCTGCCCGGATTGCACCACGCATTGGACGCCGAACACGTGGCGAACAAGCTGCTGATCTGCTTCGACAAGCCGTTCATCGCCGGTGAGCAGGAGTTCTTCGTCAGCGCCAGCATCGGCATCTGCCTCTACCCCAGCGACGGCAGCGACGTCGCGACTCTGGTGAAGAATGCCGATGCCGCCATGTACCGGGCCAAGGCCCAGGGTCGCAACCGTGTCGAATTCTACACCCGCGAACTGACCTTCCAGGCCACCGAGCGCATGGCCCTGGAGCATGAACTGCGCCGCGCCCTGGAGAGCGACCAGTTGCAGCTCTACTACCAGCCCAAGCTCTCCCTGAGCACCGGCCTGCTCGTGGGCGCCGAAGCCCTGATCCGATGGAGACATCCGCAATTCGGCGCCATCTCGCCGGACCGTTTCATTCCCCTCGCCGAGGAGAACGGCCTGATCCTGCCTCTGGGCGACTGGGTGCTGCGCGAAGCCTGCCGGCAGATGAGCCGCTGGCAGGACAGCCACGCCGCCTTCGGTCCGCTGTCGGTCAACCTGGCTGGCGCCCAGCTGCGCCAGACCAACCTGGTCGAACGCATCCGCGAGCTGCTGACCCAGTACAACCTGCAGTCCTCGCGCCTGCAGCTGGAGATCACCGAAAGCTTCCTCATGCACCAGACCGAGGAAGCCCTGGCCATCCTGCACAGCCTCAAGCGCCTGGGCGTGCAACTGGCCATCGACGATTTCGGCACTGGCTACTCCTCGCTCAGCTACCTGAAGCAACTGCCGCTGGACACCCTGAAGATTGACCAGTCTTTCGTCCACGGCCTGCCGGACGACCCGCATGACGCCGCCATCGCCCGCGCCATCATCGCCCTGGGCCGCAGCATGAACCTCACGGTGATCGCAGAAGGTGTGGAACACGAAGCCCAGGAGCGCTTCCTCGAAGCCGAAGGCTGCGACCAGATCCAGGGCTACGCCCTGAGCGCCCCGCTGCCGGCCGACGCCTTTGCCAACAGGTTCCTGGTCCCGCTGCATCCGGTTGGCGCAAGCCAGAACGCACCGGTATAATCCGCCCGCCTTCTGGGGGCCTATAGCTCAGTTGGTTAGAGCAGAGGACTCATAATCCTTTGGTCCACGGTTCAAGTCCGTGTGGGCCCACCACCCTTCACAAACACGAAAGCCGCGCTTTGCGCGGCTTTCGTGTTTGTGGCCCTAGGAGAACCTGGCTAAAGTGACGATTGCGTCCCCCTGTAAGCCAGGTTGGACGATCATCGATCCGCTCGCTTGGACGTAATAGTCGCAAGATGGCGTGTATAGCAAACACTGTTATCTGGAACATCCCTGTTTACGAAGGCCATCGCCCCGATAGTGACGTTATCGCCGATGCGAATATTGTCGCCGATGATACAAACGTTGGCGCCCAACTCAACGTTATCGCCAATATGAATCAGTCCTGACTGTTTGGGAGAGATCACACCAATGGTGGTGTTCTGGCGAATGGACAAGTTCTCGCCTATTCGCACCTTGTCGGCAATGACGATGCTGGCGCGGTGAGCGATGCTCAGCCCAGCGCCTATTTCCGCTCCCAACATGATGTCGATCCCGTGGGTACGGATCAGCCGGCCATGTATGCGTCGCGCAACCTTCTTGTAGTTAATGAGCCCCTTGGGACGGCGATGCAGGTACTGAGCCAGCCGGAACCAGAACAGATAGTGTTTCTGCTCCTTATGGCTGATACGCCGGAGGATGGTTCTGATCTTCAGCTTCTTCCGTCCGCCGCCCATCACCTCAACACGCCAGTGCTGCTTGAGGCCTTCCCAATCCATGTACTTCACCTGCACCTCATCAAACGGGATGGATCCACTCACCTGTCCATCCCAAAACCGTATTATGAAATTCATCGAATTGTAACGAATCAGTATCTTTTCCAATACGATCCGGAAGGCAGAGGGTCAACGGACAGGACCAGTCGATACATTGAACGCGTAGATCAAGCTCTTGATTCGCTGGAACGGCACCGCGGGGGAATGCTCCGCGTGTACAACCACCCACGTCGATCAAATGCCATCTATCGGCTAATGGCTCCCCCAAACGTCAGAAATTAGCGCGACCAGCTTCCCGCAGTAGTTTTCCGCGGCAATTCGCGGCAGTTTTCCATCGCCGCAATGCGATCCACTTCACACCAGCCGTCGACCATCTGGCGCGCGTATCCTATCGACATGACAGGGGTCAATATCAGATAGCCACTAGCCATTAAATTGGCATCTCCCTGATATGAGTGAGCCCCTCATGACTCTCCACCGGTATCCAGTCCAGTTGCTGGTCACTTCCCAGGACCCGGCGCTGGCGCGCCAGGTTCGTGCACTGCTGGCGGCCTATGAACTGCCTTGCGCGGTGATGGAAGGACCACGCAACTGCGAACAGGCGCCGCTGTGCCGATGGTTCAAGGACGCGCCCTTGAGCGATTCGGCCCGTCTGCTGGCGCTGCTGGCCGATGCCATCGGAGTGCTGGAAAGGACCCGACATGCCTTCCGCTCCCGCGAGCTGGGCGAGCTGCGCCAGCGGCTGAGCGGCGCGTTGCAGGAGTTGTCGGGCCCTCGCTCCCTGGTGTAAAAGACTCCCACCCGCGTTCCGCCGTTGCGGAAGCTGGCTTTGCCGGGCAGGACTTGTGGGCCTGCAAGACAAAGCGCCGAGTTTGTCGCCGTCGATTTCGACTGGACGACGAGCCGGCGCTTTTTTCATGCCCGACAAAAACAGCAGACCCGCAAGGAGCCGAACATGGGCCTGGGACCGAAGCTCGATAGCGTGCTCGAGCGCATCGGCCTGTCGACGATGGAAGTCGATCAGCGCCTGAGTTACCTGGAGTGGCGAGAGGAGGATGGCGGCCATCTCCACGGCCGCGCCACCGAACTGGAAGGCTGCCACGAGCGCTTCATCGAGCAGCTCTACGACCACTTGCGCCACTACCCGCCGCTGGGAGCGATCCTCGCCGAGCCGGCAACGTTGGCGCGGCTGAAATGCAGCCAGTTCGAATACTACCGCCAGCTGTGGGACGCCCCGCAGGACGCCGACTACGTGCGCGACCGCCTGCGCATCGGGCTGGTGCACCAGCAGGTCGGCGTCGAGCTGAAGTGGTACATGGGCGCCTACCGCCTGTACCTGGACCAGATGCTCGCCGATCTGATGGGCGACGCTCCGGAAGCCAAGACCTACGCCAGCCTGCTCAAGCGGGTGTTCTTCGACATGTCGCTGGCCATCGACACCTACGGTGCTGCCCAGCGCCAGGCCCTGGAAGACAGCGAGGCGCGCTTCGCCCGCGCCCTGCGCGGCGCCAACGACGGTATCTGGGACTGGGACCTGGGCAACGACCGCCTCTACGTGTCCGACCGCTGGGCGCGCATGCTCGGCCTGACCCGCGACAACCTCGGCGAAGGCAGCACCAGCTGGTTCGCCCGCGTGCACCCGGACGACCTGCCCGGCCTGCGCAAGGCCATCGACGCACACCTGCGCGGTAGCAGCGCGTTGCTCAGCCACGAGTACCGCATCCGCCAACGCGACGGGAACTACCTCTGGGTGCTCGCGCGCGGTGTGGTCACTGACGGGCGCATGGCGGGTTCGCAGACCGATATCAGCCAGCACAAGGCCAGTGAGCACCAGCTCAGCCACGCGGCGCGGCACGACCCGCTCACCGGCCTGGGCAACCGACTGCGCCTGGACGAGTTGCTGCAGCAGGCCCTGATGCGCCAACGCCGCCCTGGCGCGCGCGAGTCCGGCCTGCTGTTCATCGACCTCGACCGTTTCAAGCTGATCAACGACAGCCTCGGCCACGCGGTGGGTGATCGCGTGCTGGTGGAAGTTTCCCAGCGCCTGCTGCGCTGCCTGCGGCCTGGCGACCACCTGGCACGTTTCGGCGGCGACGAGTTCGTCGTACTGCTGGACGACCTCGCCAGCCTGGTCGACGCCGAGCAGGTCGCGCAGCGCATGCTCGATTGCCTGCGCCAGCCGCTGCATGTGGACGGCCGCACCCTGGTGGTCAGCGCCAGCATCGGCATCACCGGGCTGATGACCGACGGCCAGACCATCGACACCCTGCAGGCTGCCGACCTCGCGCTGTACCGCGCCAAGGAAGCCGGCAAGGCGCAGTACGCACGCTTCAGCCTGGAGTTGCAGGCCGAGGCGCAGCGTCGACTGGATCTGGAAAGCGCCCTGGCCCAGGCCCTGCGCCGCGAGGAATTCAGCCTGCACTACCAGCCCATCGTCCGCCTGGACCGCGACTCGCCGCACTGGGAGGCCGTCGAGGTGCTGCTGCGCTGGAAACACAACGGCCAGTCGATCTCGCCGCTGGACTTCATCCCGGCGCTGGAGGAATCCGGCGAGATCGTTCCGGTAGGCGACTGGGTGCTGCGCCAGGCGTGCCGGCAGACCGCGCTGTGGCAGAGCCAGGGGCATCGCAACCTGTACTGCTCGGTCAACCTGTCGAGCCGGCAATTGCAGCAGCCGGGCTTCGCCGCGCGGGTGCAGCAGATTCTCGCCGAGAGCGGCCTGTCGCCGCGCAGCCTGGTACTGGAGATCACCGAAAGCCTGCTGATGCAGGACGGCGCGGAAACCCTCGCCTGCCTGCGCGAGCTGGCCGCCGAGGGTGTGCGCCTGGCGCTGGATGACTTCGGCACCGGCTATTCCTCGCTCGGCTATCTCAAGCGCTACCCGCTGCACATCCTCAAGGTCGACCGCAGCTTCATCACCCGCGTGCCGGACGATTCGGAACTCAGCGCCATTTGCCGCGCCATCATCGGCCTGGGCCACAGCCTCGGCCTGGAAGTGGTCGCCGAAGGCGTGGAGCGCCAGGAGCACCTCGACTTCCTGCGCAAGGAAGGCTGCCGCCACGCCCAGGGCTTCCTGTTCAGCAAGCCGCTGGCGCCGGAACAGCTCTTCCAGCCCCGCCTGGAGCACCAGCGATGAAGCAGAACCTGCCGATCACCGGGCGCCAGGTGGATGTCCCGGTCAATGCCAACATCCTCTCCACCACGGACCTCAAGGGAGCGGTCACCCATGTGAACCCGGACTTCATCCAGATCAGCGGCTTCGACGCCGAGGAGCTGGTCGGCTTCAACCACAACCGGGTGCGCCATCCGGACATGCCACCCGCTGCCTTCGCCCACCTCTGGCAGACACTGCAAGCCGGGCGCAGCTGGATGGGCCTGGTGAAGAACCGCTGCAAGAATGGAGACCACTATTGGGTCAGCGCCTTCGTCACGCCGATCCGCCATGGCGGCAAGGTGGTGGAATACCAGTCGGTGCGCACGCGACCCGGCGCCGAGCAGATCGACGCCGCGGAGCACCTCTACGCTCGCCTGCGCGCGGGCGCAACACTGAGCCGCCCTCGCCTGCCACTGGTGGCACAGCTGCTGCTCGGCCTGCTGCTGGGCCAGGCGGGCGGCGCCTTGCTGGCGCTGCTGCTGCCCAAGCTGACGGCCCTGGCCTTCCTGCTGGCGCTGGGCGTGTCCGGCGCCTGGCTGGTACTTCGCCTGCAACCGCTCGGCGCGCTGCTCGGGCGTGCACGGAAGATCGCCGACAACCCGCTGAGCCAGCAGCTCTACTCAGGCCGCACGGACGAGTTCGGCGAACTGGATTTCGCCCTCCGCATGCTGGAGGCGGAAACTGCCGCCGTGGTCGGGCGCATGGCCGACGCCTCGCATCAACTGGCCGAACACGCTGCGGCGCTGGCCGACGCCATGGCGGGCGGCAGCGCCGCCTCGCAACTGCAGCAGCGCGAGACCGAGCAGGTCGCCAGCGCGATGCAGCAGTTGGCACAGAGCGTCCAGCAGGTCGCCCGTCACGCGCAGCACAGCGCGGTGGCGGCGCAATGCAGCGAGCGCATCACCCAATCCGGGCATGAGGACGTACACGGCACGCGCGGGCAACTGGCCGCGCTGGAAGCCGGTGTACGCGCGGCGAGCACAGCAGTCGAACAACAGAAGGAACATAGCGAGGCGATCTCGCGAATGCTCGAGGTGATCCGTGACGTCGCGGGGCAGACCAACCTGCTGGCGCTCAACGCCGCCATCGAGGCCGCACGCGCCGGGGAAAGCGGGCGCGGTTTCGCGGTGGTTGCCGATGAGGTTCGCGCGCTGGCATCGCGCACGGAAAACTCTGCGCGGGACATCCAGTCGCTGGTCGGCAACCTTCAGCAGGGTGCCGAAGATTCGGTGCGGGCGCTATGGCACTGCTGCGACCAGGCAGCGGCCAGTCTGGCCCAGGCCGGGCAGGCGGCGGGAACGCTGGAGCGCATCAGCGAGCAGGTCTCGGCGATCCAGCGGATGAGCCTGGAGATCGCCGAAGCCATCGAGGAACAGGGCGTCGCCAGCGAAGACGTGCAGCGCAGCCTGCACGCCATTCGCGGCTCGGCCGACAGCAACGCGACGAAGGTCGACACCTGCCAGCGCAGCGCCGCGCGCATGGCGGAACTGTCGGCGGAGCTGCGGAGGCTGGCGGAGCATTTCTGGGAGGGCAGCCGGGCACTCTAGCGCTTGGCGATGATGTACACGGCGTGGACGATACCGGGGATGTAACCGAGCAGCGTCAGCAGGATGTTGAGCCAGAACGCGCCGCCGAAACCGACCTGGAGGAACACGCCCAGCGGCGGCAGAAGGATGGCGATGAGGATGCGGATGAAGTCCATGCGGTGGCTCCTTGTGAGATTGCTACGTGCATGGAGTGGACCGCAGGCAAGCGGAGCGGGTTCAGAGAATCTGGGTGGCTGCGACGCCTGCCTGCAGGAGCGCCCCATGGACGCGATTGCGAGCATGGCCCGCTTGTGAAGTTCTGCGCAGGGGCAGCCCTCTCCCCCGCCCTCTCCCTGAAGGGAGAGGGAGCTATCTGTGCCGGCTGACACTGTGGTTTCAGCCGCCACCCAACCAGTCCCCTCTCCCTTCAGGGAGAGGGTTAGGGAGAGGGAAAGCCCAAGTACGGACTTTCAGAGAAAGACAGTTGCTCCTACAGGTGGAGTCCGTGCCGGAGCCGCCCTCACCCCAGCCCTCTCCCAGAGGGAGAGGGAGCCGTCCGGCATGGCGGCGGGATTAGCGTTCGCCGGGGACCTCGGCTTTTCGTAGGATCGAGGGGGCGCCTAGTTCTTGCTCGCGAACCCGGCCCCGCTGCGGAGCTGTTCGCAAGCAATGACGATGGCGTCCCCCTCGCTCCTACAGGTTCAGCGTCACAGGAACCAGCGGTACTCCCGCGCGCTGACTTCGTTCATGAAGTCCAGGTGGTCGTGGCGCTTGTTCTCGCAGTAGACGAAGACGAACTCGCTGCCCAGGCCCTCCTTCACCACCGGGTGGTCTTCCATCTCGGCGACGGCGCCGAGCATGTCGCGGGGGAAGTCGATGCCGCTGGCGCGGTCTTCGTTCAGCGGCGGGATCGGCTCCTGGCGGGCTTCCAGGCCGTGTTCCATGCCGGTGAGGATCGCCGCGAGCACCAGGTACGGGTTGGCGTCGGCGCCAGCGAGGCGGTGCTCGATACGCAGGTTCTTGCCGTCAGACTCCGGAATGCGGATGCACGCATCGCGGTCTTCGAAGCCCCAGCTGGCCTTGCTCGCCGCGTTCACGCGGGAGCCGTAGCGGCGATAGGCGTTGTGGTTGGCGGCGAAGATCGGCATGCAATGCGGCAGCAGCTCCAGGCAACCGGCCACGGCGTGGCGCAAGGCCTGCTGGTTGTCACGGTCGAGCAGGTTGTTGCCGTCGCGGTCGTACAGGCTGACGTGCACGTGCATGCCGCTGCCCGGCGCATGCAGGTAAGGCTTGCTCATGAAGCTGGCACGGTAGCCATGCTTGAGGGCCACGCCGCGCGTGGCGCGGGTGAACAGCGCGGCCTGGTCGGCGGCGTGCAGGCCGTCGTCGCAGTGGGCGAAGTTGATCTCGAACTGGCCCGGGCCGATCTCGGCGGTGATGACGTTGGCGTCCACGCCCTGCTCGCGGGAGGCGTCGACAATCTCGTGGAGCACGTCGGAGAAGCGCGACAGGCGCTCGATGTGCATGTTCGGCTGGTCGTCCTCGTCGTCGCACAGCGGGTCGCGCGGGTACTGCGGCAGGCCGGCATCGAGCTTCTTGTCGAACAGGTAGAACTCCAGCTCGAAGGCCACCACCGGGCGGATGCCCTTGGACTCCAGGCGCTGCATGACGCGGGCGAGCACTTCGCGCGGCTCGAACTCGATGGGCGCTTCGGTGCCGTCGGAGCTGATCAGCATCTGCCCCAGCGGCTGGTTCTCCCAGCGCACCGGCTTGAGCGAGCTGGGGATCAGGCGGCGCGGCGCATCCGGATCGCCATCGTTGAAGCAGTAGTCGCCGATGGGATGCAGGCCGCCCTGAACGCCCAGCAACACGCAGTTCTGTGGCAGCTTCAGCGGGCTGCCGGCGGCGACCTTCTCGAGCATGTCCACAGGGTAGCGCTTGCCGTAGAAGTGGCCGGGAATGTCCAGGCAGATCAGGTCGACGTAACGAATGTCCGGGTATTGCTGGCGGAAGGCGCGGACTTCGCTGAGCAGGTCGGGATGCATCGGGCGGTTCATTGAGGTTGCCTTTTTGTTCTCGGGCGCTGGGAGAAATTTCGGGGCGGGACCGTCGCGAGCGAAGGCCAGGCAAGGCGGGAGTCGGCTCGGATGCGGAGTTTAGGCCGCTAAATGAGCAGTCCGAGCCGACTTCCAACGTCGCATGGGCGAGCCCAGCAGGTACCGGTCGAAATTCACGTGAAGATCCACAGCACCCTTGTCGGTTTGTCGGTGAGGTTGCCGTAACGGAACTGGCTGTGCGGCGGCAGCTGGAAACTGTCGTTGGGGTAGAGGGTGACGGTGTCGTCCTCGTACCAGATGGTCAGTTCGCCTTCGAGGACGAACCCGCCCTGCTCCGAGCTGTCGTCCAGGTGGCCCTCGCCGCTGGTGGCGCCGGGGGCGAGGATGCTGTCGAGCAGTGAGAAGCCGCCGGACATGTTCGGCGAGGCGAGGATGTCGGTGACGCCACCGGCGTAGTACAGGGTGCGGCGGTCGTTCGGCCGGGTCACCCAGTCGCGCTCGCGGCGGGTGTCGCCGGCGTAGAAGTAGGTCGTCGGCACGCCCAGCGCTTCGCTGATGGCGGTGAGGTCGGCGACGGTTGGTTGCGAGAGGCCGCGCTCGACCTGGGAAAGGAAGCCCACCGAGCGGCCGATCTGCTCGGCAAGCTCGCCCAGGGTGAGGTTCTTGTGCTTGCGCAGGTCGCGGATCAGCGTGGCAAGGTGTTCGTTGGCAACCGTCTGGGTCATGGCGAAATCCGATTCAGATGAAGTCCCGCAATCGATACCAGGCCTTGCCGACGGCTTCCAGTGGCGCGGCGAAGCGCTGGCCGCCGGGGAACCCGGGATTGCGGATGCGTTGATAGAGGTCAAGCTCGTCGCTGCGGCCGAACATGGCTTCGCTCACGGCATGGGCCGCGGCCAGGCTCGGCAGCACACCGTGGCCGGAGTAGCCCTGCAGCCAGTAGAGGTCGCCGCGCCGGCCGATGTCCGGGGTACGCCGCATGCTGCAGTCGATGTGCCCGCCCCAGGCGTATTCCAGCTCCACACCCTTGAGCTGCGGGAAGACCCGCTCGACATACGGGCGCGTGGCGGCGCGGATGTCCGAGGGCATGCCGCCCAGGTAGGTGCAGCCGCCGCCGAACAGCAGGCGATGATCGGGGGTCAGGCGGAAGTAGTCGAGGACGAACTGGTTGTCGGTGACGCAGCAGTTCTTCGGCAACAGCGAGCGCGCCAGTTCCTCGCCCAGCGGCGCGGTGGCGACCTGGTAGGTGCCTACTGGCAGGATGCGCTCGGAGACGTCGCGGTCCAGCCCGTCGATGTAGGCGTTGCAGGCCAGCACCAGGGAGGCGCAGCGCACGCTGCCATGCTCGGTGGTGACTTCATAGCCGTTGCCGCTCTCGCGGAAGCTCAGTGCACGGGTCTGCTCGTAGATGCGGCCACCGGCACGCTCGATGGCGCCCGCCAGGCCGTAGGCCAGTTTCAGCGGGTTGAGGTGAGCGGAGTTGGGGTCGTAGAGACCGGCCTGGTAGCGGTCGCTGGCGATCCACTGTGGCAGCTCTTCACGCGGGATGACCTGCAGGCCTTCGTAGCCCCAGCGGCGGTTGGCTTCGGCCTGCCAGTCGTAGAGCGAGCCGACCCGGCGTTGCAGCACGGCGGTCCACAGGTGGCCGATGCGGTAGTCGCAGTCGAAACCGTGGCGTTGCGGCAGGTCGCGCAGCTCGTGGGCGGCCCAGAGCATGCCTTGCCACAGGCGCAGCGCGCCTTCGTGGCCGAGGTCGTCCTCGATGGGGCCCAGGTCGCTGGACCAGCCGGGCAAGGCCTGTCCGCCGTTGCGCCCGGAGGCGGCCCAGGCGATGCGACTGGCTTCGATCATGCAGACCTGGCGGCCACCTTCGACCAGTTGCAGCGCCGTGTGCAGGCCGCTGAACCCGGCACCGATCACCAGGACTTCGCATTCCAGCGGCTCACGCAGCGCGTCGCGCGGCTGGATCAGCTCGGGGTTTGCGCCGGCGTAGTAGGTGCCGACCGGCTCAGGCGAACGCAGGAACATTGCAACCTCGTGAAATTGTTCTGATTATTTTTCATGAAAAATAACAGAACAAATTTCACAAGGCTAGCCCGTCGTCACTTTCGCGAGAGGGGCCGAGTGCGCTGGGTCAGGAAGACAGCACCGCGGCGCCGCCCTGCTCCTCGCGTTTCTGCCGCACGCTGACCACCACCACCAGCGCCACCAGGATGCCGGCGAGGATGGCCGAGGAACCGATGGTGCCGAAGTCCAGGCCGCCCTTCTCGTGGGACTTGGTCAGCACGTCGCCCAGGGTCGCGCCGAACGGACGGGTCAGCACGAAGGCCACCCAGAACAGCAGCACCGAGGACAGCTTGGTGAAGTAGTGCAGCACCACCACCACGGCGATCAGGCTGCCGATCAGCAGCGCGCCGCCGGCGAAGCCCAGGCCGGAGTCGTCGGCGAGGAAGTCGCCCAGTGCGGTGCCCAGGGTGTTGGAGAAGAGGATCGCGATCCAGTAGAACATCTCGCCCTTGAAGTTGCGGATGTTGTCCACCGACAGCGAGATACCGCTGAAACGCCAGGCCGCGAAGATCGCCACCAGGATACTGACGAGGATCGCCGAACCGGTGGCGTAGCCGAGCCCCAGGGTACGGTCCATGAAGTCGGACATGGTGGTGCCGGCGGTACTGGTGGAAAGGATCACCAGCCAGTAGAGCCAGGGTACGTAGCGCTTGCTGGCGAGCTGGCCGACCAGGGTGATCAGGAACAGGCTGATGAGGATCAGCGAGCTGACTGCGTAGCCGACGTTGAGGGTCATCGACAGCAGGTCGCCTGCGGTTTCACCCAGGGTGGTGGCGCAAATCTTCATCACCCAGAAGGCCAGGGTGATCTGTGGCAATTTGTTGTTCACGGGTCTGTCTCCGGAAATGAGCGGGATCGACGCAGGTCTTACCGAGTGATTGCGTCGCTGCACCCCGGAGTTGGCGGTCTCCCCCGATAACCCCCTGGCGCATGGTCGGGGAGACTGAAGGTGGCGCAGTGAAGAAAGGGTCAAGCGGGTATGAAAAATCCATTGGCCAACTTCGCGCCCGGCCCACCGACGGATGACAGATCACGTTCAGTTGCTATGGTTTTACGTGGGGGCAATGCGCCCGAGGACCGCTTGACTACGCGCGTGGCGCATGGGGATAGGGATGAATCAGATGATCAAACCGCAACCGTACTGCAAGAACTGCCGGCTGGCGCCGCCGACCCTGAGTGACGACAAGGTCCAGGAGCTCGAGGCGATCATCAAGCCGGGGCACCTGCTGCACAAGGGTGACTTCGTGTTCCGCCAGGGCGATCCGTTCCACAGCGTGTACCTGGTGCGCTCCGGTTCGATCAAGACCTTCACCACCAACGAGCAGGGGCTGGAAAAGATCACCGGCTTCTACTTCGCCACCGAGATCTTCGGCTTCTCCGGCATGGGCGAAGGCAGTTACCCGGTGTCGGCGCAGGCACTGGAAAGCACGCTATGCAGCGAGATCCCGTTCAGCCAGCTCGAAGAGCTGTCGATCCAGATTCCGGGGCTGTCGCACCAGATCATGCTGATGATGAGCCGCAAGATCCGCGAGGATCAGCAGATGAAGCTGCTGCTCTCGCGACTGAACTCGGACTCGCGCATCGCGGCCTTTCTGCTGAACATTTCCGCGCACTTCCGCGAGCGCGGCTTCTCCGCCACGCGCTTCCGCCTGAGCATGTCACGCAACGAAATCGGGGATTACCTGGGGCTGGCGGTGGAGACGGTTTCGCGTAGCTTCACCCGCCTGCAGAAACACGGCTTGATCCGAGTCGACGGACGGGAGACGGAAATCGTCGACTTCACCGAGCTGTGCGCGCTGGCCGGGGGTGAGGTCGAACTTTAAGGTTCCAGCGGACCTTGTTTGCGAGCAAGCCCGCTCCTACAGGGTCCGCATTCCCCCGATAGTTCCGTGCCAGCTCCTGCTTCTGCATGAGCCAGCTTGCTCGCAAACCACCCGAGCGGCGAGTCTCGCTAAAGCCCCCTCACCCTCGCCACTCTGCTCATCACGTCCCGATCACGCCACCATCGTCCTTGGTGATCACCAGCGTCGTGGAGCGCGGGATACTCTTGCCGTCGCTGGCCGGGAAGCTGATCCCTGGATGCTGGATGTTCACCCACAGCGTCTTGCCGTCCGGGGTCTGGGTGATGCCGGTCAGCTCGCAGCCGCGCGGGCCGACCAGGAAGCGGCGCACCTCGCGGCTGCTCGGGTCGGCGCAGAGCAGCTGGTTGCAGCCCATGGCCTGCATCGCCGGGACGTCATCGTCGTAGTCGGTCTCGATCCACAGGCGTCCGGCGGCGTCGAAGTACAGGCCGTCCGGCGAGGAGAAGATGTCGCCGTTGATGGTGCCGATCAGGTTTTCCGGCGCGTTGGCGCCCTGGTGCTCGCCGGCCAGCAGGAAGATGTCCCACTGGAAGGTGGTGGCGGTCGGGTCGCCGCCGGCTTCGTTCCAGCGCAGGATCTGCCCGTGGAGGTTTTCCTTGCGCGGGTTGGCGGCGTCCACCGGTTGCTTCTTGCCACGCCCGTCGTTGTTGGTGAGGCTGACGTAGACCTCGCGGGTGGCCTGCTGCACGGCGACCCACTCGGGGCGGTCCATCGGTGTGGCGCCCAGCTTGTCGGCGGCGGCGCGGGCGTTGACCAGCACCTCGGCCTGGCTGGCGAAACCGTTCTCGGCGGTCAGGCCGTTCTGCCCGTGCACCAGCGGCAGCCACTGGCCGCTGCCGTCGGCGTTGAAGCGCGCGACATAGAGCGTGCCTTCGTCGAGCAGGTCGCGATTGGCGGCGCGATCATCCGGGTTGAATGTGCCCGCCGGGACGAACTTGTAGACGTACTCGCCCTTGGTGTCGTCACCGTAATAGAAGGCCATTCGGTTGTCGGCGCCCAGCGAGAGGGTCGAGCATTCGCGGCAGAAACGGCCGACGGCGGTGCGCTTCTTCGGCGTGGAAGACGGGTCGAACGGATCGATCTCCACCACCCAGCCGAAGCGGTTCGGTTCGTTGACGTGGCCGCCGTGGGGCTGGTCGGCCCTGGGCGTGGCGTCGAAGCGCTCATCCACCGCTTCCCAGGCGTAGTAGTTGCTGAACGGTCCGTTGGACAAGCCGTAGCGCTTGTGCGAAACGCGCTTGGCGTAGTCGTCCTTGTCGCGGTTGACGAAGTACTGGTGCCAGTTTTCTTCGCAGGCGAGGTAGGTGCCCCACGGCGTGACGCCCATGGAGCAGTTGTTCAGGGTGCCGAGCACCTGTTTGGCCTCGGGATCGCTGGCGGTGCGCAGCAGGTCGTGGCCGGCCAGCGGGCCGGACAGGTCCAGCGGCGAACTGCCGGTGATGCGGCGGTTGTAGCTCGAGCCTTCGACGCGCAGCCACTGGCCGCCGGCGTCCTTCTTCACCTCGATCACGCTGAGGCCGTGGGCGGCGATTTCCTTGCGCACCTCGCCTTCCGGGCGGCCGCGCGAACCATCGGGGCGGTCCTCGAAAGTCTGGCCCTTGGGGTGCAGCGTCGGGTTGATGTACTCATGGTTGATCACCAGCAGGCCGTGACTGTCCGGCGCGTCCGGGAAGGGGAAGTAGTGCATGCCGTCATGGTTGTCGCCGGCCTGCAGCTCCTGGGCTTTCCAGTCTTCGCTGGCGTCGCCTTTCCAGGCCGGCGAGCCGCTCACCACGGCGTCGCCCCAGGAGAAGAACGGCCGCGCGCTGTAGCCCTCGGCGACGATCACTCGGTCGAACCTCGGGTCCTGCTGCACCGGTACGCCCTTGAAGCCGAGCAGCGCCGTGGGCACCGGGGCGTCGGCGGCGAACAGCGAGCGGCCGGGCAACAGGCCGCCGCCGAGGAAGCCGACCGCGCCCAGCACCAGGCTGTTCTTCAGCAGGCGACGGCGCGAGGCGTCAATGATCTCGCTCATCGGGACGTTGCCGGAGGGGTTGATCGATTGATCGTCGAAGGCGGCCAATCGCTCGTGAAAATCCTGGAAACGTTCGCTCATCAGAAGGTTCCTTCCGCACGGCCGCCTGTCTGACGGCTCGGATTGTCAGTAAAGCTCTCGGCGGAAGGTTAGGAACGGGGTGTTACGTCGGCATGACAACGCCGCCGAGCCTGATGGCAGGCTCGGCGGCGGGAATAAAAGCCGCCCCACAGGACCAAGACGACGTCCGGAGGCGGGCGCGAGGGCATTTGCGAAACAGTGCGGCGCAGCCACTCAGCTGTGCAGGCCGCCCTGCTCCGAACATTCGGGGCCCGCCAGGCGGGCCGTCCAGTCTTCGAGCACGCCACTGGTCAGGCGTTGCGCGGCGGTCTTGCGCCAGCGCAGGGAAAGCGCATCGCAGGCCATCATCAGGCGCAGCCCGGTGCGTTCCAGCGGATGGCCGAAGTACCAGTCCAGCAGGCTCGCCACGGTGAGCTGCGGGTAGTGCCGCTGCACCAGCTCCAGCGGCGCATCCGCGGCGACCATGCCGGAACGGCGCACCCGATAGAACCAGCCGCAGCGCCCCTGCTCCTGCACCTCTAAAGGCAGCTCGGGCAGGTTCCAGCGCCGTGCCAGGCGGTAGCTGGGCGAGCGCGGCTGGCTGACCTCGATCAGCGCGTCGCCCCAGCGGAACAGGTCGCCGATGCACACCTCGTGCTCATTGAGGCCAAAAGTCGACAGGTTCTCGCCGAAGGCCGGCTGTCGCCAGCGCGTCTGCGGATGCCGCTTGCGCCAGTGACGATAATGCTCGGCCGGATAGTGGTGCAGCGCGCGGTCCAGGCCGCCGTCGCGGCGCAGGTCGGACCGTCCCTCCCCGGGCAGCCCTTCGGCGCCGAGCCAGACTTCCTGATGCGCTTCCAGCCTGTCGATTTCGCTGAGCAAACCGCCCCAGCTCTCTTCGACTTTGCCTATGAATACGCCCTGGATGACGATGCTTTCCACCTTTGTCTACCCATCTGAGACAGCGGACAAGCGCTAGAGTAGAGGCCTGGATGGGTGACACTCCATTTCGATTTTCCAGTTTCGTTGATAAGCAGATCTTATGAACTTCCGCCAGCTCCGCTATTTCGTCGCGCTCTACGAGGAAGGCCATGTCGGACGCGCCGCCGAACGCCTGGCGATTTCCCAGCCGGCGCTGTCGCAGCAGATCCGACAACTGGAGCAGAACCTCGACGTCGCGTTGTTCCAGCGCAGCGGCAAGCGCCTGCTGCCGACCGCTGCCGCACACACGCTGTACAACCACGCGGTGCCGCTGCTCGAAGGCCTGGAGCGCGCCCGCGAGGCGCTTCGCGGCTTCCGTGGGCAGAGCGCGCGCAGCCTGGTCATCGGCGTGCTGCAAACGGTCAACGCGAGCCTGGTACCGCACCTGGTGGAGCGCCTGCACGCCGCGCAGCCACATCTGCAGGTGCGCATCTACGAACTCTCCGGCGTGGAGATCGAGCGCCGTCTGCTGATCGGTCAGTTGGACATTGGCATCGGCTTCCTGCCTCCTCGCCAGCCGGCACTGCACGGCGTCGAGTTGTACCCGGACGAACTGCAACTGGTGATCCCGGCGGACCATCCGCTCAAGGACTTCAAGAAGGTCTCGCTGGCCCAGGCGGCGGAACTGCCGATGTTGCTGCTCGGCGAAGAATTCCGCGCCCGGCAGATCTGGCAAGAACAGCTTGCGGCCATAGGCCGGCGACCACGGGTGCAGGCGGAGCTGAACCACATGGGCGGCATTCTCGACAGCCTGCCGCAGAGCCGCTTCGCCACCGTGCTCCCCGGCCGCGCACGGCAGATGCACAGTCATCCGAATCTGTTGTGGAAGCCGCTGAGCGAGCCACGCATCCCGTTGAGCGTAGGGCTGGTGTATCGCGACGCGCAGCGGCAGCAGCCGACAGTAGAGTTGTTGCGCTCGCTGCTGGACGGGGCCGTGTGATAGCGCTGGCGCCGACGAAAGCGGCTACCGGCCAGCCTGGAATTTCCCTGTGGGAGTGGGCCATTCCCGCGATCGCGCGCGTGGCGCGCGCCTGCAGGTCGGCGCCGTCCTGCCCCTCCAGCACACAGCCGATCGAAATCGCGGGCAAGAAAAAACCCCGCTTCTTGCGAAGCGGGGTTTTGCAGACCGATATCCTGACGTCCGTGCTAGCCACCGTCCTTGGTGGATTCCCTTGTTTCCGTATTGTCGTTGGCGCTTCCTGCGCAATGTCCTGACTGAGGAGAAGGTTACCGCCGTAAGCCTTTGTCAGAAAGACGCCGATCACCACCGCTGCTTGTAAGCTTTGGCTTACACGGTTTCGTTCTAGCGCCCTTCGGATAGGAAATATCCCCATAAAAAAGCCCCGCCGGAGCGGGGCTTTCGGGTCGAGCACTCAGAACTGCGCGGCGTCCAGCAGGTACAGCGACTCGCTGCCCGCCTTCACCGAAGCGCTCAGGGAGTGGATGCGCGGCAGCAGGCGGGCAAAGTAGAAGCGCGCGGTGCCCAGTTTGCTGGCGTAGAACTCGTCCTGGCCTTCCTTGCCCAGCGCAGCGCGAGCCATCAAGGCCCACATGTAGGCGTAGGCGGTGTAGCCGAAGGCGTGCAGGTACTCGACCGAGGCGGCGCCGATTTCGTTCGGGTTGCCTTTGGCACGGTCGAGGACCCAGGCGGTCAGCTCGTCGAGGTTCTGCACAGCGGCGTTCAGCGGGCCGGTGAACTCAGCCAGCTCGGCGGAGGCCGAAGCGGTGAAGGCGCGGATCTCGTCGGTGAACAGCTTGGCGTAGGCGCCGCCGCTGCCGACAATCTTGCGGCCCATCAGGTCCAGCGCCTGGATACCGTTGGTGCCTTCGTAGATCTGGGTGATGCGGCAATCGCGCACCAGTTGCTCCTGGCCCCACTCGCGGATGAAGCCGTGGCCACCGAAGATCTGCTGGCCGTGGATAGTGGTTTCCAGGCCCATGTCGGTGAGGAAGGCCTTGGCCACCGGGGTCAGCAGGGCGACCAGTTCCTCGGCGCGCTTGCGGGTGGTCGGCTCTTCGCTGTACTTGGCGGTGTCCAGCTGCATGGCGACGTAGCTGGAGAAGGCGCGGCCGCCCTCGTTCAGTGCCTTCATGGTCAGCAGCATGCGGCGCACGTCCGGGTGGACGATGATCGGGTCGGCGGCTTTGTCCTTGGCCACCGGGCCGGTCGGCGCGCGGCTCTGGATACGCTCGCGGGCGTACTCCACGGCGCTCTGGTAGGAACGCTCGCCGGTGGCCAGGCCCTGGATGCCCACGCCCAGGCGCTCGTAGTTCATCATGGTGAACATGGCGGCCAGGCCCTTGTTCGGCGCGTCGACGATCCAGCCGGTGGCGCCATCGAAGTTCATCACGCAGGTGGCGGAACCCTTGATGCCCATCTTGTGCTCGATGGAGCCACAGGACACGGCGTTGCGCTCGGCCAGGGAACCGTCGGCATTGACCATCACCTTCGGTACCAGGAACAGCGAGATGCCCTTGGAGCCGGCCGGCGCGTCGGGGAGCTTGGCCAGCACCAGGTGGATGATGTTCTCGGTCAGGTCGTGCTCGCCGCCGGTGATGAAGATCTTGGTGCCGGAAATCTTGAAGCTGCCGTCGGCCTGCGGTTCGGCCTTGGTGCGGATGATGCCCAGGTCGGTGCCGGCGTGCGGCTCGGTCAGGCACATGGAGCCAGCCCAGGTGCCGGCGTACATGTTCGGCAGGTACTTGGCCTTGAGTTCTTCGCTGGCATGGTTGAGCAGCGACAGGCAGGCACCGGCGGTCAGCATCGGGTACAGGCCGAAGGACAGGTTGGCCGAGTTGACCATTTCCTCGACCTGGGCGCCGATCACCTTGGGCATGCCCATACCGCCGAATTCCGGCGCGCCACCCACGCCCACCCAGCCGCCTTCGGCGTAGGTGCGGTAAGCCTCGGGGAAGCCAGCCGGGGTCTTCACGCCCTCGGCGCTCCAGCTGCAGCCTTCTTCGTCGCCGCTGCGGTTCAGCGGGGCGATCACACCGCCGGTGACCTTGCCGGCTTCTTCGAGGATCGCCGACGCGGTTTCGGCATCGACGGTCTCGGCCAGGGCGGGCAGTTCGGCCCAGAGATTGGCGACCTCGAAGACTTCATTGAGGACGAATTGCATGTCGCGCAGGGGAGCTTTGTAGTCAGCCATGATGGATCCTCGAACGAAAACGACGGCTGAACAGGCAGCCAGCGGTATCAGAATAGGAGGTACACGAAGGTACGCCGCCGGAGTTTACTCCAACAACTTTTCAGACTTTAAGCGTCATGTTGTGACCGTACAACTACAGATTGGTCACAATATGTAGCAAAAAACGAGGAGGCCCGCGGGATGCGGGCCTCCTCGTCTGGCGCGGGGATTAGAGGGCGAACTGCTCGGCCGACAGGCGCATCAGCACCTCGGAACCGGCTTCCGCCGCCGCCACGTGAGCCAGGGCGCGCGGCAGCAAGCGGCTGAAGTAGAACTCGGCGGTGGCCAGCTTGGTCTGGTAGTAGGCCGACTCGCTGGTGCCCTCGTCCAGCTTCTGCTGGGCGACGAGCGCCATGCGCAGCCAGAAGTAGCCGAGGGTGACGTAGCCGGAGAACATCAGGTAGTCGACCGAGGCGGCACCGACTTCGTCCGGGTTCTTCATGGCCGCCATCCCGACCTTCTGGGTCAGCTCGCCCCACTGCTTGTTCAGCGTCGCCAACTGGGCGACCTGCGCGTTCAGCTGCGGGTGCTCGGCGTGCTGCTGGCAGAACTGGTGCACGAGCTTGGTGAAGCCCATCAGCAGCTTGCCCTGGCTACCGAGGACCTTGCGGCCCAGCAGGTCCAGCGCCTGGATGCCGTTGGTGCCTTCGTAGATCGGCGCGATGCGGCAGTCCCGCACCAGCTGCTCCATGCCCCACTCGCGGATGAAGCCGTGACCACCGAATACCTGCATGCCGATGTTGGTGACCTCCAGGCCGGTCTCGGTCATGAAGGCCTTGCAGATCGGCGTGAGGAAGGCCAGCAGGTTGGCGGCGCGCTCGCGCTCCTCGGCGTCCTGGGACAGGTGTTCGATGTCCAGCAGTTGCGCGGTGAAGTAGGCCAAGGCGCGGTTGCCTTCGTTGAATGCCTTCATGGTCAGCAGCATGCGGCGCACGTCCGGGTGGACGATGATCGGATCGGCGGGCTTGTCCGGCGCCTTCGGGCCGGTCAGCGAACGCATCTGCAGGCGGTCCTGGGCGTAGCGCACGGCACCCTGGTAGCTGGTCTCGCCCAGGCAGAGGCCCTGCATGCCGGTGCCCAGACGCGCATGGTTCATCATGGTGAACATGCAGGCCAGGCCCTTGTTGGCTTCGCCGATGAGGAAGCCCTTGGCGCCATCGAAGTTCATCACGCAGGTGGCCGAGGCCTTGATGCCCATCTTGTGCTCGATGGAGCCGCAGGCGACGGCGTTGCGCTCACCGGCCTCGCCGTTCGCGTCCAGGTTAAACTTGGGCACGATGAACAGCGAGATGCCCTTGGTGCCCGCCGGCGCGTCAGGCAGCTTGGCCAGGACCAGGTGGATGATGTTCTCGCTCATGTCGTGTTCGCCGGCGGAGATGAAGATCTTGGTGCCGGTGATCGCGTAGCTGCCGTCCGCGTTGGGCACGGCGCGGGTCTTGATGATGCCCAGGTCCGTGCCGCAATGCGGCTCGGTGAGGCACATGGTGCCGGTCCAGACCGCACTGGTCATGCGCGGCAGGTAGGTGCTCTTCTGCTCTGCGGTGCCGTGGGCGTGGATGGCGGCCATGGCGCCCTTGGTCAGGCCGGGGTACATGCCCCAGGAACAGTTCGACGCGCCGATCATCTCGCTGACCAGCAGGCCAAGGGACGGCGGCAGCCCCTGGCCACCGAATTCCGGATCGCTGGAGACGCCGTTCCAGCCGGCCTCGACGTACTGCGCGAAAGCTTCCTTGAAGCCCTTGGGCGTGGTCACTACACCATTGTCGAAGTGGCAGCCTTCCTCGTCGCCGGAGCGGTTCAGCGGGGCGATCACCTGCTCGCAGAACTTCGCGCCTTCCTCGAGGATGGCGGCGAACATGTCCGGGGTAGCGTCGGTGGCGCCGAGGGCTTCGTAGCGGCCGGTGAAGTCGAAGACTTCGTCGGTGAGGAAGCGCACGTCGCGCAGGGGGGCCTTGTACTCGGGCATCGCGAATCTCCGTTCGGTTCAGGGCGCCAGAGCGGCGCGGAAACCTCGAACCTAACGGTCCATGAGCGCTCGGACAATCACGCTGCACGTGCTGAATGCGCGGTCATAACGCAGGCCGTTCAGGCGGTGCGCACCGCCCCGCGACGCGACTGCCCATGCACTGCCACGCGGTTGCGTCCGCCGCTCTTGGCCGAGTACAGCGCCTCGTCTGCGCCCTTGATCACTTCTTCCGGGCTACGCCGCTCGCCGTCGCGCTCGGCGACGCCGACGCTGATGGTCACCGAGACGGTCTGCGCCTCCTTGCCAGCGCGCTTGTTGCGGCCCTGGCGATCGTCCTTGGGCCGGTTGCCGCGGTCGCGCAGGTGCATGGCGTAGCCCTCGATGGCCTGGCGAACGCCGTCGAGGTAGGGCAGGCACTGCTCCACCGTCTTGCCGGCAAACACCAGGGTAAACTCCTCGCCGCCATAGCGATACGCCTTGCCGCCACCACCGGTGCGGCGCAGTTGGCTGGCGACCATGCGCAGCACCTGGTCGCCGACGTCATGGCCGTGGCTGTCGTTGAATTTCTTGAAGTGGTCCACGTCGACCATCGCCAGCACGTACTGCTGGCCCAGGCGCTGGAAGCGCTCGTTCAGCGCGCGACGTCCCGGCAACCCGGTGAGCTCGTCGCGGAAGGCCATCTGGTAGGCCTCGTGGGCCACGGCGCCGGCCAGGGTAAGCATCACCAGACTGGTCATCACGGTGAGCGCATGGGGCAGGATGAACACCTTGGGCAGCATCCACAGCAACCCGAGCAGGCCCAGCAGTTGCGCCGCGTGCAGCGGCCGCGGCTGGCGCACATAGGCGGCGACCAGGGCGATGAAAGCCAGGAGAAAACCGAGGTAGGACAGTTGCGCCAGGTTCATCCAGTGGCCGTGCAGCGCCGGCCAGTAGGTATCGCTGAGCAACTCCGCAAGGCCCTGCGGGAAGCGCTTGGCCAGGGCCGTCGCCACACCGGCCACGGCAATCAGCGCGGCGCTGCGGGCGAGCAGGTCCTGCAGCATGTGCATGCGCTCCTGCCAGATGCCGTACAGGCCGTAGAGCAGCGGCAACAGCACGCAGCAGAGATGGAATATCAGCGCTGCGTCCGGCATCACCACGCGGTGCGCCTGGAAGTAGTCGACCTGGTTGTCGAGCAGGAAGTAGGCGATATAGACCACCGATAGCATGAACAGCTGCCGCTGCCGGCCGTAGACCATGCACAGTGCGCCGCCGAGCAGGAGCAGCAGGGTCGGCAGGACGTTGAACAGCGAGATGAAGAAGTCGGACAGTTCGCCCACGGTGCCGACAGCGATGCCGGCCGGAATCAGCAACAGGGGGGTAAGGAAGTGGCTGAGCCGGTAGGGGGCTGTGGGTCGCACAGGGGGTTCCGCAGAGTGGGTGCCGGGCTCGCGGTCAGTCGATCGGCAAGTGGCGTAATGATGGCATTTTCTGCGGGGATTTGTGTGGGTTCGGATACGAAAAAGCCCGCCTTGCGGCGGGCTTCTTCCTGTTCAGCAGACGGACGGCGAACCGTCCGTCCAGAGCGCTGATCAGTAACCGAGGGCGAAATCTTCCTCGGCCAGGTCCATCAGGTTGTTAGCGCCGGACAGCATGGCACCCACGTGCGCGCGGGTACGCGGCAGGATGCGCTGGAAGTAGAAGCGCGCGGTCTTCAGCTTGGCCTGGTAGAAGGCCTCTTCGCTGGTACCGGCAGCCAGCTTCTCGGCAGCCAGGCGAGCCATGTCGGCCCAGAAGTAGGCCAGGCAGGCGTAGCCGGAATACATCAGGTAATCCACCGATGCAGCGCCGACTTCCTCGCGGTCCTTCATGGCAGCCATGCCGACCTTCATGGTCAGGTCGCCCCACTCCTTGTTCAGCGCAGCCAGCGGTGCAACGAACTCCTTCACGGCGTCGTTGGCTTCGTTGGCCTGGCAGAACTTGTGCACGATCTTGGTGAAGCCCTTGAGCGCTTCGCCCTGGGTCATGAGGATCTTGCGACCCAGCAGGTCCAGCGCCTGAACGCCGGTGGTGCCTTCGTACAGCATGGAGATGCGGCTGTCTCGGACGTTCTGCTCCATGCCGTGCTCGGCGATGAAGCCGTGGCCGCCATAGATCTGCACGCCGTGGTTGGCGGCTTCGAAGCCCACTTCGGTCATGAACGCCTTGGCGATCGGAGTAAGGAAGGCCAGCATCGAGTCAGCGGCTTTCTTCTCTTCTTCGTTCTGGCTGCGCTGGACGATGTCGACCTGCTTGGCAGCGAAGTACAGCATCGCGCGGTTGCCTTCGGCGAACGCCTTGGCGGTCAGCAGCATGCGGCGTACGTCAGGGTGCACGATGATCGGGTCAGCGGGCTTCTCCGGTGCTTTCGGGCCGGTCAGCGAACGCATCTGCAGACGCTCGCGAGCGTAGGCGATGCCACCCTGGAAACCGATTTCGGCGTGGGCCAGGCCTTGCAGCGCGGTACCCAGGCGAGCGGTGTTCATGAAGGTGAACATGCAGTTCAGGCCCTTGTTCGGCGGGCCGATCAGGAAGCCGGTAGCGGCGTCGAAGTTCATCACGCAGGTGGCATTGCCGTGGATGCCCATCTTGTGTTCGATGGAGCCACAGGAAACGGCGTTGCGCTCGCCCACGTTGCCTTCGGCGTTGGGCAGGAACTTCGGCACGATGAACAGCGAGATGCCCTTGGTGCCTTGCGGGGCGTCGGGCAGGCGGGCCAGCACGATGTGGACGATGTTGTCGGCCATGTCGTGTTCGCCAGCGGAGATGAAGATCTTGGTGCCGGTGATCTTGTAGGTGCCGTCAGCCTGGGGCTCGGCCTTGGTGCGCAGCATGCCCAGGTCGGTGCCGCAATGCGGCTCGGTCAGGCACATGGTGCCGGTCCACTCGCCGGAGACCAGCTTGGTCAGGTAGGCGTGCTGCTGCTCCGGGGTACCGTGGGCATGCAGGGTGTTCATGGCGCCGTGGGACAGGCCCGGGTACATGCCCCAGGACCAGTTGGCCTGGCCAACCATCTCGCTGATGGCCAGACCCAGGGATTCGGGCAGACCCTGACCGCCGTGCTCGACGTCATGGGCCAGGCTCGGCCAGCCGCCTTCGACGAACTGCTGGTAGGCCTCTTTGAAGCCGGTCGGCGTCTTGACGCCTTCCGGGCTCCATTTGCAGCCTTCCAGGTCGCCAGTGCGGTTCAGCGGAGCGATTACCTGTTCGCAGAACTTCGCACCCTCTTCGAGGATGGCATTGACCATGTCCGGGGTGGCGTCTTCGGCACCCGGCAGGTTCTGGTAGTGCGCTTCGTAGCCCAGCAGCTCGTCGCGAACGAAACGGATATCACGCAAGGGGGCCTTGTAATCAGGCATAGCGGTAAACCTCTACGAAGGGTTCTGGTTAATGGGCGACCGGTTGCTGCGGTCGCAGTGCGGGAGCATTCCCGGCCGCCCAGTCGGTGCGCGCACGCATCCGGACAGTCAAACAGGCGTTTGAAACATACGTTTACGCCATACCCTTGTCAAGCGCGCAAACCGACCATGCGGTCACGCTCGCCGGGCTGATCGCGGGGTGCTTTCGCGCAACGCTCATGAGGCTAATTAAAGCCCATGGCAGAGCGGCCGGCGTGTCTCAAGGACAGCCGGCCGCTCGGAAAGATTCAGGGATGGAAAACGGTTGCCGTCAGGCGCGGATATCGATGAGGGTGCCGAGCGTTTCGTCGGCGGCCTGGATGACCTTGGCGTTAGCCTTCACTTCGTGCTCGCCGCGGCGCAGGTCGACCAGGCGGTCGTTCAGCACTTCGCTGGGCGCGCTGCCAGCGGTGGAGATGTCGGTGCTGGCGCGGTCGACGCGGCGCTGGCCGTTCTGCACGCCATACAGGCCCGCAGAGAAAGCATTACCGGAGATTTCCATCGACACACCTCCACAACCGAAAGCAGCAAGTGGCCACTATTCAAGCAGACGACGTCCGCCAGGCCAAGGCCCGGTTACAAATCCAGGATACCCAGGTCCAGGTGCGCCGCCACTGCCGCCGGCGTCGCGCAGTCCAGGCGCGGCACGCGTCCGACGCAAGGTGCGGGGAGGCGTTCGGCAAGGGTCGCGAGGTTTTCTTCCAGACGAGAGGTCGTCGGGTCGACGATGTTCGCCACCCAGCCCGCCAGCACCAGGCCGTCGCGCTGGATCGCCTCGGCGCTGAGCACGGCGTGATTGATGCACCCCAGGCGTACGCCGACGACCAGGATCACCGGCAGTTCCAGGGCGATGGCCAGGTCGGAGAGGTTCTCCTCCCCTGCCAGCGGCACGCGCCAGCCTCCGGCGCCTTCCACCAGGGTGAAATCGGCGCCCTGTTCGAGTACCGAACGCACGGGCCCCTTCAACGCCTCAACCGTCAGCTTCACACCCTGCTCACGGGCGGCGAGGTGCGGTGCGATGGCGGGCTCGAAGGCGAACGGGTTCACCTGTTCGTAGGCCAGCGGCACGCTGCACTCGCCCAGCAGCGCCAGCGCGTCGGAATTGCGCAGGCCCTCTGAACTGCGCTCGCAGCCGGAAGCCACCGGTTTGGCGGCTGCCGTGGACAGCCCGGCCAGCCGCGCTGCATGCAGCAGGCCGGCGGCGATGGTGGTCTTGCCGATCTCGGTGTCGGTGCCGGTCACGAAGTAGGCGTGGGTCATGGCGTTCCTCTGCTGGTCTTGCCGGATTCAGTTCTTGCGCAGGACGGCGTAGACCACCCGGTAGGTCGCCGGCAGCCCCTCGGGCTGGCGGAAGTGCTCGTAGGCGGCGATCAGCGCACGTACTCGCTCGCGCCCGGTGAGGCCGTCGGGCCGCCCCGGGTTGAGGTTGTGCGCGCCGAGCGCCTTGAGTTCGTGGGTCAGGCTGCGCAGGTCGGAGAAGTGCAGGACGCGATCCTCGGTGCGCAGCTCCAGCACTTCGAGGCCGCTGCCCGCGCAGTGCTGCTGGTACTGCTCGAAGGCACGGAAGCGGTTTACGTGGACGAACCCGTCCACCGCTTCCCAGCTCTGCCGCAGCTCGCCCAGGGTGCCGATGCACAGGCTGCTGAAGGCCGCGACGCCGCCCGGACGCAGCACGCGGCGCGCCTCGCCCAGCACCGCAGGCAAATCCGCGCACCACTGGATCGCCAGGCTGGAAAACAGCAGGTCGCAGGCCGCATCGCGCAGTGGCAACCGCTCGGCGTCACCACCGATGAAGTGCTGTGCGCCGCCCTGCTCGCGGGCGTGGCGCAGCATGCCCTCGGCGATGTCGACAGACAGGCCCTGTGCCTGTGGATAGCGCGCCGCCAGGGCTCGGGTGAAGTAACCGGTGCCACTGCCCAGGTCGATCCAGCGCTGCGGCGCGCTCTGCGCCGGCAACAGCTCCAGCAAACGGTTCCCCACCGCACGTTGCAGTTCAGCCACCGCGTCATAGGTCGACGCGGCACGGGAGAAGGAAGCGGCCACCTGGCGTTTGTCGGGCAGCGCGCGGGTACTGCAATCAGGCATCGTCGCCCTCGTGGATGAAGTTCAGGATGGCGCCTGCCACTTCGTCCGGCTGCTCCAGCGGCAGGCCGTGGCTGGCACTGGGCAGCAGGCTCACTTCGACGTCCGGCAACCACTCCAGCAGCGCGTCGGCGGCGCTCGCCGGGACCAGCGCATCGTTGCCGGCGAACAGGTGCAGTTGCGGCCCCGGATAGCGCCCGAGTGCCGCGCGCGTATCGAGCTGGCCGAGCAACTGCAGGCCGGCGGTGAGGCCTTCGACATTCATCTGCGGCAACGCCACCTGCAGCTGGCGGGCGAGGGTGCGCGCATCGCGGGCGCCCTGGCTGACCAGCATCGTGAAGCGTTTGCGCACCAGGTGCGGTTCCAGCAGGAAGGCTTCGAAGAAGTCCTCGAAGACGTCGTTGGCCATGGCCTCCGGCCAGTCCTCGCGACGGCGGAAACAGAGGTTGCTGGCGATGGTGACCAGCCCCCGACAGGACTCGCCACGGCGCGCTGCCAGCTCGGCACCCAGCATGCCGCCCAGCGACCAGCCTGCGATCCAGGCGTCGTGAGCGACGTTGTCGTCCAGCTCGTCGAGCCAGACGTTCGGGTCGGCGTCCGCCGGCAGCGGCTCGATCTGCACGTTCAAATGCGGCGCCTGCTCCAGCAGCGCATCGCGCAGCGGTTCCAGGGGAGCGCTGCCCAGGCCCCAGCCCGGCAGCAGAATCAGTTGGTCACGCATCATCGCCCTCCTCGGCATCGATCTCTGCCAGAAGGCTAGACGACACGCGCTGCCAGCTTTCGGCGAGCGCCAACAGCAGGCGGTCGACCTGCGCCTCGGTGTGCGAGGCGGAGAGGGTCACGCGCAAACGCGCAGTGCCTGCCGGCACCGTGGGCGGGCGAATCGCCCCTACCAATATGCCGCGCTGGCGCAGCTCGGCGGAGAGCGCCATGGCCTGCGCACTGCCGCCGATGAGGATCGGCTGAATGGGCGTCGGGCTGTCCATCAGGCGCAGACCGATGGCCTCGGCGCCAGCACGGAAGCGCGAGATCAGGGCATTCAGATGGTCACGGCGCCAACACTCGGCGCGCAGCAGCTCCAGGCTTTTCAGTGTCGCGCAGGCCACGGCGGGCGGCTGGCTGGTGGTGTAGATGTAGGGGCGGGCGAACTGGATCAGCGTTTCGATCAGCGCCTCGCTGCCGGCAACGAAGGCGCCAGCGGTGCCAAACGCCTTGCCGAGAGTGCCAACCAGCACAGGCACGTCGTCCAGGCCCAGGCCGAAGTGTTCGACGATACCGCCACCGGTCGCGCCCAACGGGCCGAATCCGTGAGCGTCGTCGACCATCACCCAGGCACCTTTTTCCCGAGCCCTGGCGCAGAGCGCGGGCAGGTCGGCGAGGTCGCCGTCCATGCTGAACACGCCATCGGTGACGACCAGCGTGCTGCCTTCGGCCTTCTCCAGGCGGGAGGCGAGGCTGGCGGCATCGTTGTGCAGGTAGCGCGAGAAGCGCGCACCGGAGAGCAGCCCGGCGTCCAGTAGCGAGGCATGGTTGAGGCGGTCCTCCAGCACGCTGTCGCCTTTGCCGACGAGGGCGGTGACGGTGCCGAGGTTGGCCATGTAGCCGGTGGAGAACAGCAGCGCCCGCGGGCGACCGGTGAACTCGGCGAGTGCCAGCTCCAGCTCGTGGTGCGGGCCGCAGTGGCCGTTGACCAGGTGCGAGGCGCCACCGCCGACGCCCCAGCGCTCGGCGCCGGCACGCAGGGCGGCGATCACCTCGGGGTGATTGGCCAGGCCCAGGTAATCGTTGGAACAGAAGGCCAGCATCGGCTGGCCGTCGATGACCACGTCCGGTCCCTGCGGCGATTCCAGCAGCGGACGGCGGCGGTAGAGGTCCTCCGCCTGGCGCTGGGCCAGGCGGAAATCGAGGTCAAAGGACATCCCTGACGCTCCTTCAAATACGGATTATTGCCTCTATGGAAGCAGGCTCAGGACAACAGCAACCTGAACTCGGAGAGCGGCGGGCTGAATCGCAGAATCGCTCCAGATGTGGAGAGAACGACCACTTTGCTTCCCTTGATCTCGATTTGATCAAATGGGTTGGACCGCTCCGACATCAACAACCACAGAAGCTCACCGCCTGACTCCAGCGCGACGAAACCAATAGAGCCATGGGCAGCAGACTCACCGCACTTGATGCGAAAGCGGCCATCCTGAGTTGTCAATTGCGCCAGCACGCAGTCCGCATCTATCCAATGTTCAGCAGGCGCTGCTTCGGGCAGCAGAATCGGGATTCCCTCTACCAGGGTGTAAAGAGAACCATCGGCGACATGCAAGCCTTCGCTATCCGGCATCAGCCCATTCATCCACTGCGCCCGAAGCATCGCAGGCAAGATCAGGCCGAAGCCGCGTTGTAGAACAACTGGGAGTCGCGTTGTTCCACCAGCGCCTGCTCGATGGCGGCCTGGTGCACCTCGTCGGCGTGCTCCTCGCGCTCCTCGGGCTTGATGCCCAGACGCGCGAACAGCTGCATGTCCTTCTCGGCCTGCGGGTTGGTGGTGGTCAGCAGCTTCTCGCCGTAGAAGATCGAGTTGGCGCCGGCCATGAAGGCCAAAGCCTGCATCTGCTCGTTCATCTGCTCGCGGCCAGCGGACAGGCGCACGTGGGACTTCGGCATCATGATGCGGGCGACTGCCAGGGTGCGGATGAAGTCGAACGGATCGACGTCCTTCTCCTCGGCCAGCGGAGTGCCCTTTACCTTCACCAACATGTTGATCGGCACCGATTCCGGGTGCTCGGGCAGGTTGGCCAACTGGATCAGCAGGCCGGCGCGGTCGTCCACCGACTCGCCCATGCCGAGGATGCCACCGGAGCAGATCTTCATCCCCGCTTCGCGCACGTACGCCAGGGTCTGCAGGCGCTCGCTGTAGGTACGGGTGGTGATGATGTTGCCGTAGAACTCCGGCGAGGTATCGAGGTTGTGGTTGTAGTAGTCCAGACCTGCTTCAGCCAGGGACTGGGTCTGCTCCTGGGTCAGCTTGCCCAGGGTCATGCAGGTTTCCAGGCCGAGCTTCTTCACGCCCTTCACCATTTCCAGCACGTAGGGCATGTCCTTCGCCGACGGATGCTTCCAGGCGGCGCCCATGCAGAAGCGCGTCGAGCCGATGGCCTTGGCTTCGGCAGCGGCCTGCAGCACCTTCTGCACTTCCATCAGCTTTTCCTTGTCCAGGCCGGTGTTGTAGTGGCCGGACTGCGGGCAATACTTGCAGTCTTCCGGGCAGGCGCCGGTCTTGATCGACAGCAGGGTGGACACCTGCACGCGGTTCGGGTCGAAATGCGCGCGGTGCATCGTCTGCGCCTGGAACAGCAGGTCGTTGAACGGCTGTTCGAACAGGGCGCGGACTTCGGCAAGGGTCCAGTCGTGGCGGGTTACTTGGGCTGCGGTGGCACTCATCGGCAAAGTCCTTCGACGCTTGGGGGCGCCTCTTGTCTAGGGTGCCCCGGCGGCGCGCCACCGGGGAAATCAGGCTCAAGGCATCATAGGTGGAGCTGTGACGCTGTCAACCACTCTCGCGACACAGGTCGACAAGTGACTATTATTTGATCAATGACGACCATCTGGTTGCCGCTGCGGCCGAACCGATCCAGCCAATCACCGCTCCAATCAGACAGGACACTCAGGAGTCATACCCCAGATGGGAACAGAAGGATTCTTCGACGGCCTCGGCCAGATGGCCGGCAAGGCCATCCGCTTCATCGTCGATCTGCTGTCGGGCCTGCTCGGCGGGCTGTGGCGTGCGATGGACGACTTTTTCCACGGCCTGGCCCGGGCTGTGGGAATCGACGTCTCGATCTTCAGTTTCGTCCTGCTCTTCATCGGCCTGCTGTTTCTCTACAGTGGCATCCGCGCCTTCCTGCGGCGCTCGATCTTCGGTGGACTGATCTGGACGGTGCTGGGCCTGGTGGTGTTGAGCTGGCTGATTCACTGAGCCGCTCGCCTGCGAGCAGCCCCACCCATGGAGGGGCTGAATGCGGTTTCAGGATTGGCGCCCTAGCTGCTGGCGCGCTCACGTTCACTGTCTGCTTTGCGGCGCAACGGCGGAACACGTCGGCCTGCCGCTCTGCACCGGTTGTGACGACGACCTGCCCTGGCTCGGCGGACACTGCGCGATCTGCGCCCTGCCCTTGTCCGCCACCGGTTTGATCTGCGGCCACTGCCTGCGCCGCGCGCCGGCCTTCCAGCGCGTGGAGACGCCGCTGCGCTATGGCTTTCCCGTCGATGCGCTGATCACGCGCTTCAAGCACCAGGCCAATGCCCCACTGGGACGGTTGCTTGGTCAGTTGCTGGAGCGGCATCTGCTGCATGCCTACGAAGACGGGCTGCCGCGTCCGGATCGACTGATCCCCGTACCGCTGTCACGCCAGCGCGAGCGGCGACGCGGCTTCAACCAGGCGCAATTACTGGCAGGATGGCTGGCTGCTCCGCTCAAACTGCCTGTGGATAACCGCATTCTGCGCCGCACACAGGATACTCCGGCCCAGCAGGACCTGGATGCTGCCACGCGCAAACGCAACCTGCGCAATGCTTTCGCCCTGGCCCCTGGCGCAGCCGCCGAAGGCCTGCACCTGGCCTTGGTAGATGACGTGCTGACCACCGGCGCCACCGCCGAGAACATCGCCCGATTACTGAGCAGGGCCGGGGCCCGGCGCGTGGATGTCTACTGCCTCGCGCGGACACCCAGAGACCACTGGCTGCACCCCTGACGTAGCGCCGCACCGAGTGATCGGCTTCCGCCACGCTCACGACGCGGCAGATAACAAAATGACCAGCCTCCGCGTCATGCTCCCGAGACCTTCATTTCTTGATAGTTGGCACAGCGCTCGCCCGTGAGCTGTCTGCCCTCCCCTATCGGATCTGGAGTACGCAATGCCAAGTCAACCCAAGTCGCTTTATAAAGGACGTGAAAAATACACACCGACCACCGCCCGGAACTACGAGCAGAACCGCAAGCCAGCCACACACCGCGCCGAGATGGAATTGCTCGATCGGGTCTTCGAAATGATTCCACGCCAGCACTGGATACTGGACCTGCCATGCGGTGGTGGCCGGGTCACCCGCCACCTCGTCGAGCGGGGCTACCAGGTCATCGCCGGCGACCTCTCCGATTCCATGCAGGATCTGGCGCGCAACAACCTGCAGGACCTGCCCACGGAAACTGCGATCCTGAATCTGGACATCGAGCGCATTGCCCTTACTGATCGGAGCATCGACACCCTTCTGTGCTTTCGCCTGTTTCACCACTTCCCCGATCCGGCAACTCGCCAACGCGCCATTGCCGAAATGTGTCGGGTGGCGGACCGCTTCGTCGTCCTGTCCTACTTCAGCCCGCTGGCAATCACCTCGTTCAAACGCCAGCTGCGCTTCCAGCTGACTGGACGCACGTCACTGAAATACGCCACCTCACTGGCGGAAGTCAGCAGCTATTTCGCGCCTCTGGGTTTCCGCCTGCGCGCCAACTTTGCGCGCCTTCCCTGGCTGCATACCTTGCATGTAGCCCTGTTTGAACGCGACGAACGCTTCATCTGCTAGGTCCGTCGCGCTTGCGTTTTCCAACAGGCTGTCGGAGCCTCGTGGCATTCCAATAAGTACCCGCGAAACCATGACCACCCTCAGCCTGTTGACCCAACACGTAACCCGTCGCCCGCAGCGCATCGCCCTGCTGGCGCAGATCGCCCAGCTCGGCTCGATCACCCACGCCGCCAAGGCCGCGGGGATGAGCTACAAGACCGCCTGGGACGCCATCGACGAACTGAACAACCTCTCCGACCGGCCGCTGGTGGAGCGCAGCGTCGGCGGCAAGGGTGGCGGCGGCGCGCGCCTGACCCCCGAGGGCGAGCGCCTGCTGGCGCTGTACCAGCGCCTGGAGGCCCTGCGCGAACACATTGTCGAGCACGTCGAACACCAGGCCGACCTGGAACTCATCGGCCGCCTGATGATGCGCACCAGCGCGCGCAACCAGCTGCACGGCCGTGTCTGTGCGGTGGAGCCGTCCGGCCTCAACGATCTCATCAGCATCGAGCTGCCCGGCGGCTCGCGCATCCAGGCCCGCGTCACCCGCGAAAGCACCGAGAAGCTGGAGCTGGCCGATGGTGTGCCGGTGGTCGCGTTGATGAAGGCTGGTTGGCTGTATGTCGACCTGCCGCACATCCCCTGCCCGGAAGGCCTGAACACGCTGGAAGGCCACGTCGACGACATCCGTGAAGCCGAAGACGGCCCCAGCGAGGTGCGCATCCAGCTGCCCAGCGGGCAGATGCTCTGCGCCCTCACCGACCCGGAGCGCATCGAGATCCTTCACCTTCAGCCCGGTTCACCGGTGCGCGCGCAGTTCTCGCCCGCACAGGTGATCCTTGGCACGCCGCTGTAGCCTCGCGGCCACATGAGTTTCCCTGCCTCATATCAAACCCCGCGACGCCGGGTCGCGCTCCAATAGCCGACAGAGTTCCGCCCGGGCCGGGCGGAACCTTGGCTAACCGGAGTCCCCACCATGCGCCACCCACTCCTGCTGCTCACCCTGCTTTTTCTGCCCTTCGCCAGCTACGCCGGCCCCGACGTGCTGCGGGTTGGCGCCAGCCACGATCTGATGCCGATCCTGGAACCGGTGGTGGACCAGTACCAGATCGAGACCCACAATAAGGTGCTGCTGATTGGCGGCGTCGAAACCGAACTCGCCGAGCAGGTCCGTCAGGGCACGCCCTACGACCTGCTGCTGACACCGCTGCACAGCGCGGACAAGCAGGCCCAGCCGGTCAAGTGCAAGGTCCGCACGATGCAGAAACTGACCCTGGTACAGGGCGAGCGTCGAGCGCTGGCCACGGACTTCGTCGAGTACCTGAGGAAACACTGCGCCGACCGCTGAGGCGACTGCGCACCCAAAGGAGGCGGACTGGGTAAACTAGGCAGCTTTACCATTGCCGGAACGTCGCCATGTCCCATCCCTTTTCCGACCTCACCCCCGACCTGGTGCTGGATGCGGTGGAAAGCATCGGTTTCCTCAGCGACGCCCGCGTACTCGCGCTCAACAGCTACGAGAACCGCGTTTATCAGGTCGGCATCGAGGACAGCGAGCCGCTGATCGCCAAGTTCTATCGCCCAGGTCGCTGGACCACCGAGGCGATCCTCGAAGAACACGCCTTCTCCGCCGAACTGGCCGAGTGCGAAGTTCCCGTAGTCGCGCCGCTGGTGCATGAAGGCACGACGCTCTTCGAGCATGCCGGCTTCCGCTTCACCCTGTTTCCCCGCCGCGGCGGTCGCGCGCCGGAGCCGGGCAACCTCGACCAGCTCTATCGCCTCGGCCAGTTGCTCGGTCGCCTGCACGCCGTGGGCGCCAGCCGCCCGTTCGAGCACCGCGAGGCGCTGACGCCGCAGAACTTCGGCCATCAGTCCCTGGCCACCCTGCTGGAGGGCAATTTCGTTCCCAGGAGCCTGCTGCCGGCCTACGAATCCGTAGCCCGCGACCTGCTGAAGAAGATCGACGACCTCTATGCGCGCGTGAAGTACACACCCATCCGCATGCACGGCGACTGCCACCCCGGCAACCTGCTGTGCCGCGACGATACCTTCCATGTCGTCGACCTCGACGACTGCCGCATGGGCCCTGCCGTGCAGGACCTGTGGATGATGCTGGCCGGCGAACGCCAGGAGCGCCTCGGGCAGCTGTCCGAACTGGTGGACGGCTACCAGGAATTCCACGACTTCGACCCGCGCGAACTGCCGCTGATCGAAGGCCTGCGCGCCCTGCGACTGATGCACTACAGCGCCTGGCTGGCGCGGCGCTGGGACGACCCGGCGTTCCCGCCGAGCTTCCCCTGGTTTGGCACCGAGCGTTACTGGGGCGAACAGGTGCTGGTGCTGCGCGAGCAACTGGCGGCGCTGGATGAGGAGCCGTTGCGGCTGTTCTGACTTCTCCGTGCCGACGCAGGGGTGCTCGGCACTGTTTATCTTCAAGGAAGACACACCATGAAACGACTGCGCCTGCTCTTCATCGCATGCTTGTCGACCACTCTGCCTTCGGCGCTGGCCGCCAGTTTCGACTGCCAGAAAGCCAACACGCCGATGGAGCAAGCCATCTGTGCAAGCGATGACCTTTCAGCACTCGATGAGCAATTGGGTCTGACGTACCGCGCGCAGTTGGTCAGCCCTGAACTGGACCCGGTTCAACTGAAGAAAACCCAACGCAGTTGGCTGCGAAACACCCGGCAACGCTGTGAAGCCACCGAGGACATGACTGGCTGCTTGAGAGACGCCTACCGCGAGCGTCTCGAAGGGCTGGGACCTGCGACCAGCGTCGATGCCCAGGGCCGCGATTGGACGCAGGCGCTAAAGATCAGCAACGCCGCGCCGGGCTATGACTTTTTGCTCGACATGCAGCCTTGCACCGAGCGGACCTGCGAGGGCCCGGCCTTCCTCGGTATCCAGCGCACCGGCAGCACCACGGTGGCACAAGCGATCTACCTGCCCAATGTTTTCCTGACGCGGCAGGAGAACGGCCAGCCACTGGTGAACTCGGCCAGGCTTTACGATTACCAGGGCGTGATCAATGCCGGCGATTTCAACTTCGATGACCAGCCGGACTTTGCCGTGCAGAACGGCAACCGCGGCTCCTATGGCGGCCCGAGCTATGACGTATTCCTCTTTGATGGGGTGCGTCAGCGCTTTATCTACAGCCCGGATCTGAGCGGGCTGACCCTGGAAAACCTGGGCTTCTTCGATATCGACGGCAAGCGCAAACGGCTGATCACCTTTTCCAAGAGCGGCTGTTGCTACCACGAGAAGAGCGAATACGTGGTGGAAGGCAATCAACCGATCGAAGTGAAACGTGAGATAGAGGACGCTACAGGCGGCAGTGGAGATCCCGAGATGGTCCTGCTGAGCACCGAAGAACGGGTCGAAGGCCAATGGAAGACCACCGCCTCCCGCAAGGTGCCCTTCAAGGAACTGTACGGTGACCAGTAGTGAGCCGTAACGGCATCGTTACGTTCATTCGCCGGCGTCCCCAGGACATCCGGCGAAGCAGCACAGACAAGCCAGCGCGCGCGCCCTAGAATTGTGCAGCCACTCATTAGCTGCCTAACCAAGGATGTTCCATGGCCACCGCCAATCCCCGCCGGGGCTACGCCCTGGGCCTGACTGCCTATGTCATCTGGGGACTCTTCCCGATCTACTTCAAGCTGCTCGAACGCATTCCCGCCCTGGAGATCATCACCCACCGGGCCATCTGGTCGGCGGTGTTCGGCGCCCTGCTCCTGCTGGTGTGGAAGCACCCCGGCTGGTGGCGCGAGTTGCGCGAGAACCCCAAGCGCATCGCCGTTCTCACCGCCAGCGGCCTGCTGATCGCCAGCAACTGGCTGGTCTACGTCTGGGCAGTGAACAACGGCCACATGATCGAGGCCAGCCTCGGCTATTACATCAACCCGCTGGTCAACGTACTGCTGGGCCTTGTGCTGCTACGCGAGCGCCTGCGCCCGCTACAGTGGGTCGCGGTCGGCCTGGCCGCACTGGGCGTGGCGCAGCAGCTGTGGCAGCTGGGCAGCCTGCCCTGGGTATCGCTGGCGCTGGCGCTGACCTTCGGCTTCTACGGGCTGATCCGCAAGCAGGCGCCGGTCGCCGCGCTGCCGGGGCTGGTGGTGGAAACCTGGATCCTGCTGCCACTGGCGATCGGCTACCTCGTGCTGTTCGCCGACGGTCCGAGCGTGCATGCGGACTTCTGGACCACCAAGGACGCCATCTGGCTCGCCGCCGCCGGCCCGATCACCCTGGTGCCGCTGGTGTGCTTCAACGCCGCCGCCCGCCACCTGCCCTATGCGACCCTCGGCTTCCTGCAGTACCTGGCGCCAACCCTGGTGCTGCTGCAGGCGATCCTGTTGTTCGGCGAGCACCTGGACAGCACGCGCCTGATCTCCCTCTGCTGCATCTGGGCTGGCCTGTTCGTCTACAGCGTGGACATCTGGTACCGACTTTCCCGCGGCGACTGATCATTAATCGATCCACCGCCTGCAGGCCTTGCCCACCGTGGCTTACAGGCGGTCACCACCAGATTGTCCACAGCTCCATCCCGCAATGACGGGGATAACGGCCGTTTCGTCCACATGCCAGCACAGCGTGATATCCCCGCAGCGTTCTGCTCCGACCGCGCAACGTAGGCCGATCATTTATTGATCGATTATCTGCAGGCCCCGCTAGTAAAGGCCCGCAGCGATATTCCCCCGGCTTTTCCACAGACTGATCCCCGCTTCGTGTGGACGGAGAAAGGCTGTCCGATCAGAAAGTGGACAACTCCCTGTAACTCTCGGATAGCATGGCCTGCAGCATTTCATGAACGGCTTTTCCACAGGGTCTTCCAACAGATTTGTGCACAGCCATCGAATCCCCCAAGACGCAAACGTCCCCAGGGAAATCCTGAACAAAAAACGACCAAACCTTCGTATCGACCGAGAACAGTGGCTTTCAGAGACTTATCAACAGATTGCCCACGGCGCGATCCCCGTAATCTGCGCACAGGCTCAAAGCATTGAGTGGATAATCCAATCGCCCTGTAAGCCAACTAAAATGGGCCCTCCGTTAATCCGTCAACAGAGAGCCCACAGGTTTTTCCACAGAACCTGCGATCAGTGCACAGCACTCACTCGCCGCTGTGGAAATTCAGCTCGACCATCAGGTCGTCCGCCAGCTCTTCCAGCTTCTGCTGCAGGGTTTCCAGCGGCAGGGTCAGCGGCACGGCCAGCAGTGCCTCGGCATGGAACAGCGGCTCACTGCTCATCGGCGCAGGCAGCACCTCGGTCGTCAGGCGCTCCAGGTTCACGCCATGCTCGGCCAGCAGCTGGGTGATGTCACGAACGATGCCGGGGCGGTCGTTGCCCACCAGGTCGAGGTGGATCGGCTTCCAGTTGCACGCCGGCTCGATGCCGCTCTCCGCCAGCAATACCCGAATGCCATGCTCGCTCAGCTCCTGCAGGCCCTCCACCAGCTCGTCATAGCCCTCGGCGGGCACGGCCACGCGAAGGATCCCGGCGAACTGCCCGGCCATGCGCGACATGCGGCTTTCCAGCCAGTTGCCGCCGTGAGCGGCGATGCATTTGGCCACGCGCTCCACCAGACCGGGCTGGTCCTGGGCGATGACGGTCAATACGAGGTGGTCCATGAGCAGTCTCCGCGAAGGGCTAGGCCGTGAGGTCCAGCCAATAGGTGTAGAACTTGTCGTCCCGCTTGTAGCCCAGGCGTTCGTAGAGCGACTGGCCAGCGTGGTTGGTCTTCGCCGTCTCCAGCATCAGGCCGCATGCGCCCGTGCGTTCGCCGTGTGCTCGAGCAGCATTCATCAGCGCTTCGCCATACCCGTCGCGGCGCGCGGCGGGTAGGACGTAGAGGTCACTGACCAGCCAGGACGCCTGCAGCGCCAGGGAAGCGAAGAACGGGTACAACTGCACGAAGCCCACCGCCAGCCCATCGATGCTGCGCGCGATGAAGACCGTGGACTGCCCGCTGCCGATGCGCGCCGCGAGGAACTCGCGAATCGTCGCGTGGGGCGCGGGTACCTCGTAGAAATCCAGGTAGCCGGAAAACAGCGGAACCAGATCGTCCAGATCGGTGGGGGTGGCAAGCGTCACGGACATGCGGGATTCTCCAGGAGGGAAGAAGCAGTATAGGCACGGCGAGGTTAGCCGGCTGCGACGGGCTGCCACAGGTACCCATTCGGGTAATGCGTGTACAGTTTTAAGATTTATCTGGAACAATCCAAAGGATATTTGCGAACATAAGACCTGCTACGTGACTGATATGCGTACTTTGGTCTAACCGCGACGCTAGCCCACTGATTTTTCCCACGGCATCATGTAGTATTCCGCGGCTCGGACTACAAGGCGTTTTGCCTGTGTCCAGAGCTGGTCCTGAGCAGAGTGAGGCAAGCAATGACTGAACGCGTTCAAGTCGGTGGCCTGCAGGTCGCCAAAGTCCTTTTCGACTTCGTGAACAACGAAGCCATTCCCGGCACCGGCGTTGACGCCGGCAAGTTCTGGGCAGGCGTAGAAACCGTAATCAACGACCTGGCCCCCAAGAACAAGGCCCTGCTCGCCAAGCGCGATGACCTCCAGGCGAAAGTCGACGGCTGGCATCAGGCCCGCGCCGGCAAGCCGCATGACGCAGCCGCCTACAAGGCCTTCCTGCAGGAAATCGGTTACCTGCTGCCCGAGCCGGCCGACTTCCAGGCCAGCACCCAGAACGTCGACGAAGAAATCGCCCGCATGGCCGGCCCGCAGCTGGTCGTTCCGGTGATGAATGCGCGCTTCGCCCTGAACGCCGCCAACGCCCGCTGGGGCTCGCTGTACGACGCACTGTACGGCACCGACGCGATCAGCGAAGAGAACGGCGCCGAGAAGGGCAAGGGCTACAACAAGGTCCGCGGTGACAAGGTGATCGCCTTCGCCCGCGCCTTCCTCGATGAAGCCGCTGCGCTGGAAACCGGCTCCCACGTCGACGCCACCGCCTACGTGGTGAAGAACGGCGCCCTGGCCGTGACCCTGAAGAACGGCAGCGAGACCGGCCTGAAGAACGCCGCTCAATTCCTCGCCTTCCAGGGCGACGCTGCCAAGCCGAAGGCCGTGCTGCTCAAGCACAACGGCCTGCACTTCGAAATCCAGATCGACCCGACCAGCCCGATCGGCCAGACCGACGCCGCTGGCGTGAAAGACGTCCTGATGGAGTCCGCGCTGACCACCATCATGGACTGCGAAGACTCCGTGGCTGCCGTCGACGCCGCCGACAAGGTCGTGGTCTACCGCAACTGGCTGGGCCTGATGAAAGGCGATCTCGCCGAGCAGGTTTCCAAGGGCGGCAGCACCTTCACCCGCACCATGAACCCCGACCGCGTCTACACCAGGGCCGATGGTTCCGAGCTGAGCCTGCATGGCCGCTCCCTGCTGTTCATCCGTAACGTTGGCCACCTGATGACCAACCCGGCGATCCTCGACGCCCAGGGCAACGAAGTGCCCGAAGGCATCCAGGACGGCCTGTTCACCAGCCTGATCGCCATTCACAACCTGAACGGCAGCGCCACCCGCAAGAACAGCCGCACCGGCAGCGTCTACATCGTCAAGCCGAAGATGCACGGCCCGGAAGAAGTCGCCTTCGCCGCCGAGATCTTCAGCCGCGTCGAGGACCTGCTGGGTCTGCCGCGCAACACGCTAAAAGTCGGCATCATGGATGAAGAGCGCCGCACCACCGTCAACCTGAAGGCCTGCATCCAGGCCGCCGCCGAGCGCGTGGTGTTCATCAACACCGGCTTCCTCGACCGCACCGGTGACGAAATCCACACCTCCATGGAAGCCGGCGCCATGGTGCGCAAGGGCGCCATGAAGACCGAGAAGTGGATCGGTTCCTACGAGAACAACAACGTCGACGTCGGCCTGGCCACCGGCCTGCAGGGCAAGGCCCAGATCGGCAAGGGCATGTGGGCCATGCCCGACCTGATGGCCGCCATGCTCGAGCAGAAGATCGCCCACCCGCTGGCCGGCGCCAACACTGCCTGGGTTCCGTCGCCGACCGCCGCCACCCTGCACGCGTTGCACTACCACAAGGTCGACGTGTTCGCCCGCCAGGCCGAACTGGCCAAGCGCGCACCGGCTTCGGTGGACGACATCCTGACCATTCCGCTCGCCCCGAACACCAACTGGAGCGCGGAAGAGATCAAGAACGAGCTGGACAACAACGCCCAGGGCATCCTCGGCTACGTGGTCCGCTGGATCGACCAGGGCGTCGGCTGCTCCAAGGTGCCGGACATCAACGATGTCGGCCTGATGGAAGACCGTGCCACCCTGCGCATCTCCAGCCAGCTGCTGGCCAACTGGCTGCGCCACGGCGTGGTCACCCAGGAGCAGGTGCTGGAAAGCCTCAAGCGCATGGCTTCGGTGGTGGATCGTCAGAACGCCGGTGACGCCCAGTACCGCGCGATGGCGCCGAACTTCGACGACAACGTGGCCTTCCAGGCCGCGCTGGAACTGGTCCTCGAAGGCACCAAGCAGCCCAACGGCTACACCGAGCCGGTCCTGCACCGTCGCCGTCGCGAGTTCAAGGCCAAGAACGGTCTGTAAGAACCTCGCGCCGCGTTGAAGAAACCGCCCTCCGGGGCGGTTTTTTTTATGGCCGCTGCTCTCTGCATCGAATGCGACCTATAGGAACGGCAGTGCGAGGCGTAACGCATGTGCACAATTATTGTGTACAAAATCCCCACCATGCATTTCCGTGGATCGCGACCAAGCTGACTCTCAAGTCAATGATTGTTATGGGGAATTAAATTCGTGCCGCCTTGGATGCCTTCCAGGGCCGCACCCATAAAGGGCTCAACGAAATTCGCACCTGTTGTCAGCGAGGCCTGGAAGGCTGACGATGGTTGCGCTGGCATGGTTCTGGCTTTGCACACAAACCACAAAAAGCCGTGCATACAAATACCGAGCAGCCCATGAACTCCAGCCCTACCCATCTGTCCGGCGTTTCCCCTGTCCAACCTGCCGCTGGCGCGGCCTCCTCGACGACTGCCGCGCCAACCCTGAGCCCGCGCCTGTACAGCGCCGATCTTGCACCGACCAAGGCTGCAGGCCGCAATTGGGGGCGCTACAGCCTGTTCGCGCTGTGGACCAACGATGTCCACAATATCGCCAACTACTCCTTCGCCATCGGCCTCTTCGCGCTGGGCATGAGCGGCGCGCAGATCCTCGCCGCGTTCGCCCTCGGTGCGCTGGTGATCTACGGCCTGATGAACCTGTCCGGCTACATGGGCCAGAAGACCGGCCTGCCCTACCCGGTGATGTGCCGCATCAGCTTCGGCATCCACGGTGCGCAGGTGCCGGCGTTGATCCGCGCAGTGATCGCCATCGCCTGGTTCGGCATCCAGACCTACCTCGCGTCGGTGGTCCTGCGCGTGCTGCTCACCGCCATCGCGCCGGACCTGAAAGCCTACGACCAGGACTCGATTCTCGGCCTGTCGACCCTTGGCTGGATCGCCTTCCTCGGCATCTGGTGCGTGCAACTGGTGATCTTCGCCTACGGCATGGAGATGGTGCGTCGCTACGAATCCTTTGCCGGCCCGATCATCCTGGTGGCCTTCGCCAGCCTTGCCGGCTGGATGTACTGGCGCGCCGGCCTGTCGATCGCCTGGTCCAGCGGCAACGCACCGACCGGCTCGACCGTGTGGCTGAAGGTCCTGGGGGCCGCCGCACTGTGGGTCTCGCTGTACGGCACCATGATCCTCAATTTCTGCGACTTCACCCGCAACTGCCCGGACCGCCGCACCATCAGCGTCGGCAACTTCTGGGGCCTGCCGGTGAACATGCTGGGTTTCGCGCTGATCGCCGTGGTACTGGCCGGCGCGCAGTTCAGCATCGACGGCAAGCTCGTGCAGAACCCCACGGAAATCGTCGCCGCGATCCCCAGCACCTTTGGCCTGGTGCTGGCCTGCCTGGCCTTCCTGATCGTCACCGTGGCGGTGAACATCATGGCCAACTTCGTCGCCCCGGCCTACGTGCTCACCAACCTCGCACCGAACCTGCTGAACTTCCGCCGCGCCGGCCTGCTCAGCGCCACCATCGCGGTGCTGATCCTGCCCTGGCACCTGTACAACAGCCCGGCGGTGATCGTGTATTTCCTCGGCGGCCTGGGCGCGCTGCTCGGCCCGCTGTACGGGATCATCGTCACCGACTACTACCTGGTGCGCCGCAGCCGGGTGAACCTGCCCGAGCTGTACAGCGAGAGCCGCGACGCCGCCTACCACTACAGCGGCGGCGTGAACCTGCGCGCCGTGGCAGCGTTCGTCCCGGCGGCACTGATTGCCATCGTGCTCGCGCTGGTGCCGGCGTTTGAGGCGCTGTCGCAGTTTTCATGGTTCTTCGGCGCCGGACTCGGCGCGCTGATCCACTACACCCTGGCCGACCGCAAGCGCAACTACGCGGACGTCTGCGGCGAGCCCATCGCAGTGGATGCCGCTCATCATTGAGCGCGTGGATCGACAACAAGGCCGCCCTCGGGCGGCCTTGTTCATTCAGGGCGCCAGCAGGAAATCCAGCACGGCGCCTTCGAACTCGCGGGGAAACTCGATGTTCGACAGGTGCACCGCTGGCAGCGTGAGCAGTCGCGCGCCGGGTATCTCGCGGGCGATCAGCTCCCCGTGGCTGGCGGCAGTGACGGTATCGAACTCCCCGGCGATTACCAGCGTGGGCAAACGCACGTCGCGCAATGCGGTGCGCAGGTCGGTCTCCTGCACTGCGGCGAAGGAGCCGGCCAGCCCATGCCGATTGGTCGTCAGCAGGGTGGCACGGAAGGGTTCCACCTCCGGCCGCTGCGGCTCCAGCCAGGCCGCCGGGAACCAGTTGGCGAGGAAGGTCGCCGCGGTGCCCTGCAGATTCTCCGCTGCCAGCACCTCGGCGATACGCGCATCCCACTGTTGCTGCGGCCCAAGCCAGGCCGAGGTGTTCGCCAGCACCAGGCGCTCGATGCGTTGCGGGACGTTCAGCGCCAGCCACTGGCCGACGAAGCCGCCGAGGGAAAGGCCGAGGAAATGCGCCCGCTGCACGCCCAGCGAGTCGAGCAGATCAATCACATCCTCGCCCAACCGCGCCAGCGAATAAGGCCCCGACGGCACGCTCGAAGCGCCGTGCCCGCGCGCGTCATAGCGCAGCACGCGGAAGTGCTTGCCGAACGCGGCGATCTGCCCGTCCCACATGTGCAGGTCGGTGCCGATGGAGTTGGACAGTACCAGCAGCGGCCCCTCGGTGGGGCCATCCAGACGGTAGGCGATGCGGGTGTTGTCGCGGGTGGTCAGGTAGTGCAGCGGGCTCATGGCAGCCTCTCCTCAGTGATGATGGAGGCGAGGCTAGTTGCGGCTCGCTTTCGAAGAAATTACAAAGAGTGAACGCTCTCTGTCAGGAAAGCTGACATGCATGATTTCACGCTGCACGACCTGCACTGTTTCGTCGCGGTGGTCGAGGCCGGCGGCTTCCAGGCCGCTGCCCAGCAACTGCATCGCTCGCATCCGGCGGTTTTCGCCGCGGTCGCCCGGCTGGAGCACCAGCTCGGCTTCGAGCTGCTGGACCGCAGCGGCTATCGCGTCGCCCTGACCGCCGCTGGCGCATCGTTCCATCGCCGCGCCCAGGGCCTGTTGCGCGAGCTGGGCAGCCTGCGTGACCACGCCGCACACCTGGCAGCCGGCGAGGAAAGCGAACTGCGCGTCGTACTCGGCGATTTCTGCCCGCGCCCGGCCTTGCTGGAGAAGCTCGCACGCTTCTTCGCCACGCAGCCGCGCACACGCCTGCAGCTGTACTTCGAAAGCGTGAGCGGTCCGCTGGAACGGCTGCTCGATGGCGAGGCCGATCTGATCCTGCACCGCGTGGACAAGGCCGATCCGCGCCTGGAGTGGCTGGAGCTGGGCGAGGTGGACTTCGTCCCGGTGATCGCGCCGGCGCTGCTGGCGGACACCACGGACATCCGCCCCGAGCGGTTGCGCGCGCTCACCCAGTGCGTGATGCGCGACAGCGCCCGGCACTCCCCGCCGGTGGACTACTTCACCCTCGACGGCGCGCCGCAATGCACGGTCCCGGACCAGGCGATGAAGAAGGAACTGGTGCTGCACGGCCTGGCCTGGGGACATCTGCCGCGCTACCTGATCGAAGAAGAGCTGGCTGACGGTCACCTGCGCGATCTCAGCGGGCCCCACCTGCCCGGACGCCGCGAGGAGCTGGTCGCCGCGCGCCTGCGCGACCGCGCCCACGGCCCGGTGGCGCAACGGCTCTGGGGTTTTCTGCGGGAGTCCTGATCAACTGCGGCTCATCGGCCCGCGCACCGGCTGCTCATTCATCAGACTGGTTGCGCTGACCGGTGCACCCGCGGCGATCAGCGCCTGACGCTGCTGGACGATGGGCGTACGCGCGATGGCCAGTTCGAAGCGATGCAGTGTCTGGAACGCCTCCAGGGCAAAAGCGGCCTCCAGCATCGCCGCCAATTTCGGCCAGCGCGTGGCGTCCAGCGTATAGCGGGCGAACTGGGCGTTGCGCATGAAGCAGGCGACGCTGATGTCGGCGATGGACAGCTCGCCGAACAGCCAGCCACGGGCCGGCAACTGCGCGTCCAGGTAGTCGAAGATCGACGGCAGGTCCTGCTGGTAGGTCTTCTCCAGCACCGCCGCATCCGGCTCGCGACCCCACACGCCACGCCCGATCACCAACTGGTCGAACAGCTGCCAGATCACCACCTGGCCCATGCGGCTGTCGGCGAACTCCTCGATCCAGCGCGCGCGGGCGCGGCTGGCAATGTCTGCCGGGTACAGCGCGGGCTGCGGATAACGCTCCTCCAGGTACTGGCAGATCACCGAGGAATCGTTCAGCACCAGCTCACCATCCACCAGTACCGGCACCTGGCGCAGCGGACTCAGGCGCTCGAACTCTCCGTTGCCGAAGAACGGCACGACGGAGTCGATGCGGTAGTCCACACCCTTCATTTCCAGCAGGACCAGCGCCTTGCGCACATAGGGTGACAGGTACGAACCGATGATCAGGACGGGATCGGACATGGCGAGGCGTTCCGCGAAAAGGGTCACCCGATTGTAGAACGGCGCCGAAAGCCGGGCGACTGGCGGCAAAAGCCGACGGGCGCCAATTGCACACGTGACTGCACTTTGCGATCATTTGCGAATGGTTATCGTTTTTTAACTTGATCCCATTCGAGATCATTGGGGGAGTAGCTTGTCGGCCATCCAGATGGGTAGCGGCGAACTCGTTGGCACCTTGTATCGCGATCACCGCGACTGGCTGACTGCCTGGCTGAACCGCAGCCTGGGTTGTCCGCAACGCGCCGAAGACCTGAGCCAGGACACCTTCGTCCGCGTGCTCGGCCGTCGCGAACTGCCTTCCCTGCGCGAACCCCGCGCCTTCCTGGTGACCGTCGCCAAGGGCCTGCTGGTGGATCACTGGCGCCGCGTGGCGCTGGAACAGGCCTACCTCGACGAACTGAAATGCCTGCCCGAAGCGGTGCAGCCCTCCGCCGAGGAGCACTGCCTGATCCTCGCCGACCTGCGCGAAATCGACCGCCTGCTGGGCACGCTGTCCACCCGTGCGCGCAGCGCCTTCCTGCTCAATCGCCTGGACGGCCTGGGCCACGCCGAGATCGCCGAGCAACTGGGCGTTTCCGTACCGCGCGTGCGCCAGTACATCGCCCAGGGCCTGCGCCAGTGCTACATCGCACTCTACGGCGAGCCGACGTGAAGGGACCGGTTTCCCTGCAGATCCTGGATGAGGCGATCAGTTGGCAACTGCGCCTGGGTTCCGGTGAATCGCGTCCTGACGACGAAGCCGCCTTCGCCCGCTGGCACGCCGCCCACAGTGAACACGCCCGCGCCTGGAGCCAGTTGGGCATGCTCGACCGCAGCCTGGCCGGCGCAGCACCGAAGGCTGCACGCGGTGCGCTGCTGCGCTCGCCGAGCGAGACGCGGCGCAAGGTGCGCCGCCTGGCGGGCACCGGGTTGTCGTTGCTGCTGGTCGGCGCGCTGGCGTTGGGCGTCGGCAACCGCTACACGCCAGTGCGCTACGCCTTCTCCGATCTCGTCACCGCCACCGGCGAGCAACATGAACTGCGCCTGCCGGACAACACCCGACTGGTGCTCAACAGTCGCACCGCGGTCGACGTGCGTTTCGACGCCGAGCAACGGCGCATTGTCCTGCTGAGCGGCGAGATCCTGGTCGAGACCGCCCACGGCGACAGCCGCCCGTTCATCGTCGAGACCGATGAAGGGCGTCTGCGCGCGCTCGGTACCCGCTTCCTGGTAGAGCGCGACGACGGCGACAGCACGCTCCTGAGCGTCCTGCAATCCGCCGTGGCCGCGCGACCCGAGCGACTGGCGGACGAGCGCGTGATCAACCAGGGCCAGCAGGTGCGCGTACACGCCGATGGCTTCGACACGCTGAGGACCAACAGCGCCACTGCCGACGCCTGGACCCACGGCATGCTGGTGGTGGACAACGTGCGCCTGGCCGACCTGATCGACCAACTGGCGCGCTACACCCCCGGCTACCTCGCGGCAGACCCGGCCCTGGCGGACCTGCGCATCACCGGCAGCTTCCCGCTGAAGAACATCGACCTGGCACTCAGCTCGCTGGAGCCGACGCTGCCGGTGCGCATAGAGAAGCACGGCCAGTGGTGGTCCCGCGTGGTACCACGCGACTGATGCAGGCGCGGACCCTGTCCGCGATTTCGCCCACCGGGTGCTCCTGCGGGAAATGAACAACCACCCTGAAATTTTTTTCACCCGGCCCTATCACTTTTTGAATCTCGTCCGGCAAGGAGGCATCGAGAAACGTTTTCATTCAGGAGTCGTTTTCAATGCGCCGCCCGTTCGAACTGCCGCTCCGCCCTTGCCTGCTGGCCACCGCCATCCTGTTCGCCACCTCGTCGGCCTTCGCCGCCGACGCCGTGCGGGACTACCAACTGCCGTCCGGCCCGCTGGCCAGCACCCTCAACCGTATCGCCGCCGAGGCCGGCCTCAGCCTCAGCCTCGACCCGGCACTGGCCCAGGGCCGCAGTGCGCACGCCGTGCAGGGTCGCTACGATGGCGCCGGTGCGCTGCGCCAGGCGCTGCAGGGCACCGGGCTGGAGCTGGTGGAAAGCGAATCGGGCAGCTTCAGCCTGCGCCCGGTACCGAGCGACACCCTGTCGATGTCGGCCACCACTATCAGTGGCACCCAGGAAGACCCCGACGGCCCCGCCGTCGGCTACCTTGCCACGCGTACCCGCGCCGGCACCAAGACCGACACCCCGCTGCTCGAAGCCCCGCGCTCCATCTCCGTCGCCACCCGCGAGCAGATGCAGGACCGCAACGTGCAGAGCCTGGACGATGCGGTGCGCTACATGCCCGGCGTGATCGCCAGCAGCTATGGCAACGACACCCGCGCCGAGTGGCTGAAAGTGCGCGGCTTCGAGCCGACCCAGTTCCTCGACGGCCTGCCGCTGCCCAAGGGCTCCTACGTGATGCCCAAGCTGGAAACCTGGGACCTGGAGCGCGTCGCCCTGCTGCGCGGCCCGGCGTCCTCGCTGTACGGCCAGACCCCGCCCGGCGGCCTGCTGGACATGACCAGCCGCCGCCCGCAGGCCGAGAGCAGCCATGAAGTGCAGCTGCAGGTCGGCAGCTACGAGCACAAGCAGATCTCCTTCGACAGCACCGGCAAGGTCGATGACGCCGGCAACCTGCTCTACCGCGTCAGCGGCGTGGTGCGCGACAGCAACACACAGGTCGATCACGTCGACAACAAGCGCTACAACATCGCGCCGAGCCTGACCTGGAACTTCGACGAAGACACCAAGCTGACCTTCCTCTCGCAGTTCAACCGCGACGATACCGGCATCACCAGCCAGTTCCTGCCGCTGCAGGGCACCAAGCTGTCCACCCCGGCAGGCGAGGTGAAGTACCACGAGAACCTGGGCGACCCGGACTGGGAGTTCTACGACAAGACCTACTACGCCCTGGGTTACGCCTTCGAGCACCGCATCAACGATGTCTGGCAGTTCCGCCAGAACCTGCGCTACACCAAGAGCGACCTGTCGTTCCAGGGCATTACCGCCGGCGGCAGCGCGACCTCGGTGGCCGACGACGGCACCCTCTCCCGTGGCGCCAACGTGGTGGATGAAGACATCAGCCAGTTCGCCATCGACAACAACCTGCAGGCCGACTTCGCCACCGGCCCGCTCAAGCACACCCTGCTGCTGGGCCTGGATCACCAGCGCGCCAACACCAACTACAAATGGCTGTACGGCACCGCGCCGACCAGCAACATCACCCAGCCGATCTACGGCCAGGACTTCAGCAACGTCGTCTACACCGCGTACAACGACTACAACCAGAAGATGCGCGACACCGGCCTGTACGCACAGGACCAGATCGCCCTGGACAACTGGCGCCTGACACTCGGCGGCCGCCAGGACTGGGCCCACACCGGTTCGAAGTTCTACAACGCCGGTGGCGCCACCGATACCCGTCGCGACAGCCAGTTCAGCGGCAACGCGGCGCTCAGCTACGTGTTCGAGAATGGCGTGGCGCCCTATGTCTCCTACGCCGAGTCGTTCCAGACCGAAGCCGGCGGCACCAACGGCGCGGCCTTCGAGCCGAGTACCGGCAAGCAGGTGGAACTGGGCGTTAAATACCAGCCGGTCGGCACCGACCTGATGCTCAGCGCTGCCGTCTACGACCTCACCCGCAAGAACATCGTCCTCACCGGCAGCGATTTCATCAGCCGCCCGGTCGGCGAGGCGCAGGTACGTGGCTTCGAGCTGGAAGCGGTCGGCAACGTCACCGAGAACCTCAAGGTGACCGCGGCCTATACCTACGCCAACAGCAAGATGACCAAGGTCGCCAACCCGCTGGACAAGAACCGTCCGCTGCCGCTCACCCCGGAAAACCAGGCCTCGCTGTGGGCCGACTACACCTGGCATGACGGCCTGCTCGACGGCTTCGGCCTGGGCTTCGGCACCCGCTACGTCGGCGAGACCCACAACATCGCCATCGGCAGTATGGGCTACGTGCGCGACAAGTCAGACGGCGACACCGGTTCCTACACCGTCTACGACGCCGCGGTGCACTACGACCTCGGTCGCCTCGACAACAGCCTCAACGGCCTCAACGTCGCGCTGAACGCCAATAACGTATTCGACAAGGAATACATCTCCACCTGCGACGGCTTCTACTGCTACTACGGCGACCGGCGCAACGTGGTGGCGAGCGTCAACTACAAGTTCTGACACCGCAGGCCGCCGCAGAGCGGATAACGCGCCAGCGTTATTCGCCAGCGGCACGGAAATTCCTGTCGGAGCGGGCCCTGCGCGCGATCGCGGGCAGGGCCCCCTCTGACAGGGAAACGCCGGAATTCAACGCACCACCTCTCCCCAGACCACGCTCGCATCGTCATGGATCTTCAGGCGCGGATAGTCCAGCGCCTGGCCATCGGCGCTCTCCAGCGCGCGCAACTCGTCGATCAGCGCGTCCACGCCCCGCTCGGGCAGCGCCGCAAACAGCACATCCAGGTCGTAGCGGCGAAAATCCCGCAACCGGTCGAAGCCATCGGTCACCAGCATGAACGCCTTCAGCCCCGTCGGATCGAGCACCCGGCGTTGCACATGGGGAATCCAGCGTTCGCTCGGGTCCAGGCACCAGTAACCTTCCGGCGTATTGGCCAGCGCACGGTTGCGTCGCACCCATTCGCGGCTGGCCTGCCAGAGTTGCGCGTGGCTCCAGTGCGGATTCGCCTCGCGCAGCGCCAGCAGGCGTTGCACCGACTGGCGATCGATCTCCTCCAGCGGCGTATCGCCGAAGCTCTCGACGTGGCCGTCATCCCAGGCCAGGTGGATGCAGGTATCACAGAGGTTGAGCAGCTCCAGCGAACCATCGCCCAGCACCCGCAGCAGGCTCAGGCAGGCGGTCGGCAGCGAGAGATCAAGGCTCACCGCCACGCCGGCATCGCGCTGGAAATCCTCGGCGATACCCGCCTGCAAGTGCACCAGCAAGTCGCTGGTCGGTCGATACGGCTGCTCATCCAGCAGCCGCTGCAGATGCGCATTGGCGCTCTGCGCCAGCCAGCGCGCATCGCTCTCGCCACCCACCAGTCCTTGCCCGAGACTGGTCGCACCGTCCAGCACCCAGGCCGCCTGCGCGGTGTAGCCGATGGCATCGTCGTTCACCGGTGAACCCTGGCGGCAGGCCGCCCCGCGTACGGAAATCGTCGTCACACCCCGTTCTCCTTCGTTTCGTCGGCCACACTGACCGGCGTACAGTCTCATCACCCATCGGACTCTGCCAAGGAGAGCCCCATGCTCCGCGTCCTGCCCCTGTTCCTCGCCGGCCTGCTGCTGACCACCGGTGCACCTGCTGCCGAGGTGAAGTACTTCGACCTGCCCAAGGGCTCCGGTCCACACGACGTAGCCCCCACCGACGATGGCAAGGTCTGGTACACCGCGCAGAAGCTCGGCGTGCTCGGCCGCCTCGATCCACGGACCGGGCAGACCGAGCAGATCAGCCTCGGCAAGGGCTCCAGCCCCCACGGCGTGGTCGCCGACGGCAACGGCGATGCCTGGATCACCGACAGCGGCCGCAACGCCATCATCCATGTCGACGCGCAGCGGCTGGGTATCGAGGTCATTCCACTGCCCAGGGAAGTCGCCAACGCCAACCTCAACACTGCGGTATTCGATGACGATGGCGTGCTGTGGTTCACCGGACAGAACGGGGTCTATGGCCGCCTTGATCCGAACAGCCGCGACATGAAGGTCTGGCCGGCACCGCGCGGCAAGGGTCCGTATGGCATCGCCGTGGCACCGGACGGCGGCATCTGGTACGCCTCACTGGCGGGCAACTACATCGGCCAGATCGACGACATCACTGCGGGCGCCACCACCTATGAATCCCCCACCCGGGACGGCGGCCCGCGCCGCCTCTGGGCCGACTCGGTGGGCCGGCTGTGGGTCAGCCAGTGGAGCGCGGGGAGCCTTGCGCGCTTCGACCCCAGCGACAACCAGTGGAAAACCTGGAAGCTGCCGGGCGATCATCCGCAGCCTTACGCGCTCTATGTCGATGCGATGGACCAGGTGTGGCTGAGCGACTTCGCCAGCAACGCGCTGCTGCGCTTCGACCCGCAGAGCGAGCGCTTCACCGTCTTCCCGAGCGACCAGGAGCACGCCAACGTCCGCCAGCTGATGGGCCGGCCCGGCGAGGTGTGGGGCGCCGAATCCGGCACCGACCGCCTGGTGCAGATCCACGATTGAACCGATGACCGAACCCCAGGAGTTGCTGTCGATGAGTACCCGCCCCGTCCTGTTCCACGCCGCCGCTTCGCCCTTCGTGCGCAAGGTCATGGTCCTTCTGCACGAGACCGGCCAGATCGGCACCGTGGACCTGTACGCCGCCGTCCACACCCCCATCGCGCCGGACGCCGGCGTGCTGCAGGACAACCCGGCCGGCAAGATTCCCGCGCTGCGCCTGGCCAATGGCCAGACCCTGCACGACAGCCGGGTGATTCTCGAGTACCTCGACCAGCAGCACGACGGCGCGCCGCTGATTCCCCGTGATGGTGCAGAGCGCTGGCGCCGTCTCACCCTTGCCTCGCTGGCCGATGCGGTGCTCGATGCCGCCGTGCTGATCCGCTACGAAACCGCCATGCGCCCGCAGGAAAAGCACTGGGACGCCTGGCTGGACAACCAGCAGCTGAAGATCGTCCGCACCCTCGCGTACTTCGACGGCCCGGCCCGTGCCGAACTGACCGGTCGCTTCGACGTCGCCGCCATCGGCGTGGCCTGCGCCCTGGGCTACCTGGACTTCCGCCAGCCGCACTGGAACTGGCGCGCCGACCATTTGCAACTGGCCCAGTGGTTCGCCGAGGTCAGCCAGCGCCCGTCGATGCAGGCGACGGTGCCGGGCTGATTCAGCTCAGCCCGCGGGCCGGCGTGCTCCATACCCGCCAGCCCGCCCCACCCAGCGCCCTCTCCCGGCTGGAGAGGGGCGGGATGAGCGGCAGCCTGGCACGCCAGCTCCTCGCCCTCGGCTGAGTGTGCCGCACCACCCGCCGCTGGAACCGCTCATCGCGTACCGCACGCCGCTCCAGCCCCCACTCGAACAACCCGGCAATCCGCCGCGACAGTCGCCGTCCCACCTCGCGATCCTCGCGCAATCCACGCCAGGCACTCACGACGCCCTCCCCAGCCGGTAGATCGGCAGCGCCAGCAACAGGCCGAGCTGGCCCACGCCCATGCACATTTCCAGGAAGGAGCGCACATGGGGATTGTTTGCCGCGTCCTCGACGCCGGTGAGTTGCGTCCACGGATCGCCGGGCAGCAACAGCACCAGGTGCGCCAGCGGCTTGCCGGTAGCCACCAGCAGGGCGATCCAGTCGAAACGACCGAGCAGCATCAGCACCGGCAGGCACAGGCCACTGATCAGCAGACCGGCGAACAGGCACAGGGAAAAACGCATCAGGTTGGGCATTTCGGTTCTCCTCAGCGCTGCACGCGCACGTCTTCCAGGGAATATTCCAGGTCATCGCCACGGGGCTTGCCGATGCCGTACCAGTCCAGGTGGCGGGTCAGCACCATCACACCACCGAGCACGCCGAACAGCAGCAGCGAGCCCATCAGCAACGCGTAGTCCTCGGCGCTGAGCAGCGCGTAGAGCATCCCGTAGAGCCCGGCCAGACCGACGCTGAACCCGGCACCGCGCCACAGGCTGTGCAGCACGTGGCAGAGGTAGAAGCCGATCAGCCCGACGCAGGCGCCAGCGGACAACAGGTAGGCCAGCTCGAAGCCGACATGCTCGGAGAGCGACAGCAGCAGCAGGTAGAACAGCGCCAGCGCCATGCCGACCAGGGCGTACTGGATAGGGTGTACCGACAGGCGCTTGAGGACTTCGAAGAGGAAGAAGCCGGCAAAGGTGAGGACGATGAACAGCAGTGCGTACTTCACCGCACGGTCGGTCTTCAGGTACTGGTCCACCGGGTCCACCAGCGCCACGCCGAAGCGGTGCTGGCCGAATTCACTGCACTCGGCGGAAGAGGCACGGACGGCCTCCGCATCGTCTACGGTCACCGCATGGGCAACATCTGCCGACGCGGTGCAGGCACGTAGCTGGTCCTCCAGGTTGGTGGCGAAGAAGCTGGTGCGCCAGCGCGCGCTGAAGCCCTGGTCGCTGATGCTGCGCTCGGTGGGCAGGAACTCGCCGCCGAAGCTCGGATGCGGCCAGTCGGAAACCAGGTTGACCTGGCTGTCGCGGCCGACCGGGGTGATGTCCAGACGGCTGCTGCCCAGCAGCGACAGCTCGAAGGCGTAGTCGAATTGCTGCTCGTGATCGCTGGCCTTGATCGGCAGCACGGCGTGCACGCCGTTGCCGAGGAACTGGCTTTGGGTCCCCGGCTGGAAATCGCGCAGCTCGTCGCCGACCTTCAGCTTCGGCGCGTTCTCGATGCCGCGCACATCGCTGATACCCACGGCCAGCAGTGGGTCGCCGAAACGGTAGCTGTCCAGGTCGCTGGCGATGCCGTAGTTGGCCGGCAGGACGAAGCGGCCGCTGACCTGGCTGTCGGCATGGAACAGGCGCGCCTCGTAGATACCGCGATGGCGCAGCTCGGTGCGCATCTGCCCATCGAGGCTGAAGACTTCCGGCAGGAAGTACAGACGCCCACGCACCTCGCGCTCCTGCAGCACCCGCTGCTGGCTCGTCTTGTCCAGGCGCCAGCCACGGATGGTGCGGGTGTAGGGCACGACCACCAGCGGGCCGGTTAGCTGCTGGCTGTAGCTGGCGCTGCGGGCGATGTCCTGCAGGACTTCGTCGCGGTAGTTCTGACGCTCGTCGACCAGGCCGTCGATCATCAGCAGGGGGATGAGCAAGAGGACGATCAACAGCGCGATGGCGCCGAGCTTGATGCCGAGGTGGCGGTTCATCGAGGGTTCTCCGTAGGTGGACGACGGAGCAAGCCTGGAGCCCGCGCGTGGAAGCGCTCGGGGCGGAATGTGGAGACTGTGTGGGTTTTATGTGGCGCAGGAGCAACCTGTAGGAGATTCTATGTCTACCCCACCGTATCGGCGGCAGGCCGATACGGCTGTTGAGTCTTCATCAGTGCAAAGGCAATCCGGGCCAATTTGCGGGCGAGGATGGTCAGCGCTTCAATCCTTTTCAGCCCGCGCTGCAGGTAGCTTTGATAGAGGGCTTGCCAGCGCTGCGTGCGGGCTGCGGCCATGGCGGCGTTGTGCAGTAGCCGACGGACTTCCGGATCACCCTGCTTGGTCAGTTTGCGCCGACCGCTGTAGCGGCCCGATTCTTTCAGGCGAACGTCCAGGCCGATAAAGGCGATGAATGCATCGCTGTTGCGGAACTCTCCGCGCAGGAAGGCCATGTTCAAGGCCGCTGCGGTCAGCGGTCCGATACCCTCCACTGTCTGGCAGCGCTTGCTCTGGGCTGTCAGGCCAGCTTCCTCCAGCACGCACTGGATAGCCTCTTCCAGCTTCTTCTCCAGGGCGGACAGACGCTTGAGGACTGGCTTCAGCGCACTTGCCAGTTGCCGGTCCTGGGAGAAGCTCTGGCGCAGGGATGTCGCACTGCGAACGACGACGGCCCGGCGATGCAACATAGCCTGCAGGCGGGTGTATACCTTGCTCGGCGGCTGCCAGGGATCCAGGTGCGTCTGTTCGTGGGCCAGGTAGCGAGCCAGCAGTTGGGCATCGCGGCGATCATCTTTGTTTCGCCCACCGATTCCCTTGCGGTAATTGCTCAGGCGATAGCCGTTGATGACGTAGATCCGGTGACCACGGGCATGGGCCAACGTGGCGACCAGGACGTGGTAGATCCCCGTCGCTTCGATAGCGATCGAACAGCCAGAGGGCAGAGTCTTGAGCCAATCTTTGATCGGGCGGGACTCATTGCTCAGCTCGAATACTTCGCCCGTCCGGGCATCGCAGATACTCAGCGAGTCCTTGGCGACATCAATTCCGATAACCGCAACCTGACTTGTCATGGGGCCCTCCGACGCTGAAGATGGGAAATGCCTGTCGGGGGCTCACAGTGGCGCAGGCTTGCCGGTATCGTCGGTTCGAGCGGCGAACTCAACCGATGGATTCCTTATCGGCGCTTGTCGTGAGCGCGTGGGTGGGGGAAGTCTCCTACCGTCTGGCTTGCAGAAGCGGGTCTTGTCCCTCCACCCCCGACAGGTTCCTACCCTAACGCCATACAAGCGGGCCATGCCCGCGAGGCGCTTTATGTCGACGGCAGAGACAGACCCGCGCGCACGCCTCCTTCGACGTTCTCGACACTCAGCCCACCGCCATGCAGCGCCGCCACTTCGGCGACGAAGTTGAGGCCGAGGCCGGTGCTCTTGCGTCCACTCGCCGGGCGCGGCAACGAATAGAAACGCTCGGTCAGGCGCGGCAGAGCGAACGCCGGAATGGCGTCGCCCTGGTTGAACAGCTCCACGCGCCAGCCCTCGCCTTCCGGCTGCGCAGCGAAACGAATCACGCCGCCGGCCGGGGTGAAGTCCAGCGCGTTGTCCAGCAGGTTGCCCAGCGCCTGGCGCAGCAGGAAACGCTCGCCCCGTACGGTCGCCTGCTGGGGAATCACATTCTCCATCTGCACCCCCTGAACCCGGACCAGGCGCTCGTTGATCAACTCGTCGGCCAGCTCACGCAACGCCACCGGCACATGCTCCTCCAGTCCCTGGCGTTGCTCCACCTGGGCGAGGTTCAGCAGGCGCTCGATCAGTTGCTGCAGGCGCTCGCTCTCCCCGGCGATGTTGCCGACGAAGCGCGCCCGCTGCTCGGCGGGCATCTCGCCTTCGAGCAACTCCGCCGCGCCACGGATCGCCGCCAGAGGGCTCTTCAGCTCGTGGGTCAGGGTATGCACGTAGCGCTCGACGTAGTCCTTGCCCTCGAGCTGCACGCGCATGTGCTCCACCGCGCCGGCCAATTGCGCCATCTCGCCCCCGCGATAACGCGGCAGCTCCGCACGGCGCCCTTCGCTCACGGCCTGGGCGTAGCGGGTCAGGCGATCCAGCGAACGGCTCAGCCACCAGGACAGCCCCGCGCCGACCAGCAGGCCGAGCACGATCAGCCCGGCGCCGAGCCACGCCAACCGGCGCTGCGAGCGGTCGATATAGGGCTGCAGGGTGCGGTTGGGCTTGGAGACCGAAACGACACCGATGATCTTCTCGCCGTCACGGATCGGCGCGGCGACGTACATCACCGAGGACTCCGGATCGTCTGCCGACTCACGGCTGGAGCGCGCACCGTACTGGCCGTTCAGGGTCCGATAAACGTCGTTCCAGCGCGAGTAATCCTGGCCCACCGCCTGGCCGAGGGAGTCCAGCAGGACGATGCCGCGCGCGTCGGTGACGTAGATGCGATGGTTCACCGCCGTCTTGCTCACACCCCAGATGTCCGCCTGCGGACTGCGTGCGCCATAGGCGCGGAGCATCGCCGGCAGTCGGCTCTGGTCGAGGGTGCCGCGCTTCACGTCGGCCTGGAGAATCTCGGCCAGCAGGTTGGCGGTATCCACCAGCGTCTCTTCGCTGGACTGGCGCACGCCGGGGCGGATTTCGTCCATCACCGTGCGCAGGACGAACCAGCCGGTCAGCCCGACGAAGAAGAAGTAGACCAGGAAGATCCGCAGCGACAGGCGCATCAGCTCTTGTCCGGCGCGTAGCTGTAGCCCAGGCCGCGATGGGTCTGGATCGGTTCGGCGGCAGGGGCGACCTGGCGCAGCTTGGCGCGCAGGCTCTTGATGTGGCTGTCGACGTTGCGCTCATAGCCCGCGTCGGCGGCGACACCCAGGGCATCGAGCAACTGCTCGCGGCTGAAGACACGTTCGGGCCGTGCCAGCAGCGTCTGCAGCAGGCGGAATTCGTGGCGGGTCAGGGTCAGCGACTGGCCGTGGTAGCGGATCTGGAAGCGTTCCTCGTCCACCTCGAACGGGCCGTTGCCGACGGGCACCTGGGCAACTGCTTCGCGCGGCGCGGTGCGCTTGAGGATGGCCTTCACCCGTGCGGCGACTTCGCGCGGGCTGAAAGGTTTGACCACATAGTCGTCGGCACCGATCTCCAGGCCCACCACACGATCGATCTCGGCATTGCGCGCGGTGAGGAAGATCACCGGCACCTCGGAAAAGCGCCGCAGTTGCTTGCAGGCTTCGAAGCCGCTGATGTCGGGTAGGCCGACGTCGAGGATGACCAGGTCGAAGGCATCGTGCTGCAGGCGCTCGAGGGCGGTACCGGCCAGGTTCAGCCAGGTCGTCTCGAAACCTTCGGCCTGCAGGGCATAGAGCAGGGTGTCGGCGATGGCGGCTTCATCTTCGACGATGAGGATGTGGGGCATGGGATTCCGATTCCCGGGAAAGTCCCGGAAGGGTCCATCATGCCCCGCGCCGCGTCAATCGAGGATCAGGAGCAGCTCGGCTTGCCGGCGACGAAACGCTCGCCCGGGTCGACGGCGGCGTGGAATTTGCGCAGGCCCTTGGCGCCCATCAGGAAGGGATAGTTGAAGTGGCTGCGGTCGGTGAGGTTGACCTCGATGGTGCGCTGGTCGCCGCCCAGGCACACCGGCAACTCGATCACCGGACGCTGGCTGAGACCGGGACTGGCTTCTTCCTCCTCATCCTCGCCACCGGTCTCGGAGCGGTTCTTGATCTTCGAGATGCGCGACAGCTTGTGCTCGTACACCGAGTCACCGCCGTCCTTGGTGGCCAGCTTGAAGCGCACCCAGTCCTCGCCGTCACGCTGGAAGATCTGGATGTCCTTGGCCGACAGCGAGGAGGTGTAGGCGCCGGTGTCCATCTTGGCCTGCAGGGTCTGGCCGAGTTCGGGCAGGCTGACCCATTCGTAGCGGCCGTAGAGCTTGGTCTCGGCGGCCAGTGCAAGGCCGGGCAAAGCGAGAAGGGAAAGCAGGGCGAGGGCGCGTTTCACGCGAAATCTCCGGGGGTGGAATACGTCGCATAGGACTAGCACGGCGGCCATTGGTTCGCCATACCCGCACCGCTTGGGCCGGAACCATTGTCTGCGTATCATGGCCGCGCCACCGTCGCACAAGGAAAGGACCTCATGCGGGCACGCCCTCTGCAAACGCTGGCCGGCGTCATCGCCAGCCTCCTGCTGTTGCTCAACACCGTGATCCTGATCGGACCCATGATGCTGATCGCGCTGCTCAAGCTGATCGTTCCCGGCCAGGCCGCGAAGGACGCCTGCTCGCGCGGGGTGATGTGGATCGCCGAGACCTGGGCGGAAATCGACAAGGCGATCTTCGCCCTGATGACCCCGACCGTCTGGGACATCCGCGGCGCCGCCCAGTTGCGCGGCGACACCTCCTACCTGGTGATCAGCAACCACCAGTCCTGGGTCGACATCCCGGCGTTGGTGCAGGCGTTCAACCGCAAGACGCCCTACTTCAAGTTCTTCCTGAAGAAGGAGCTGATCTGGGTGCCGTTCCTCGGCCTGGCCTTCTGGGCGCTCGACTACCCCTTCATGAAGCGCTACAGCAAGGCCTTCCTGGAAAAGCACCCGGAACTCAAGGGCAAGGACCTGGAAATCACCAAGGCCGCCTGCGAGAAGTTCAAGCGCATGCCGGTGACCGTGGTGAACTACCTCGAAGGCACGCGCTTCACCCCGGCCAAGCAGGCCCAGCAGCAGTCGCCTTACCAGAACCTGCTACGCCCCAAGGCCGGCGGCGTGGCCTTCGTGCTCGCGGCGCTCGGCGAGCAGCTGGATACCCTGCTGGACGTCACCCTGGTCTATCCAAAAGGCCCGCGACCGGGCTTCTGGGATCTGCTGTGCGGGCGCGTACCGCGGGTGATCGTCGACATCCAGGCCCGCGAGATCGACCCCGCGCTGTGGCAGGGCGATTACGAGAACGATGCGGAATTTCGCCAGTACGTGCAGGACTGGGTGTCGCAGCTGTGGGAGCAGAAGGATGCCCGTATCGAACAGCTGCGCCAGACGTTCTGACGCGGCTTACGCGCCTCGCCCCGCCAACGGCGCAGCCGGCGTCAGCGGGGCGGCCGGCGTTCCCCAGAGACCGCCGAGCGTACCGAGCAACTGGCTGCTCAGGCCCTGCTCGGTGAAGTAGTCGAGGATCACCCCGGCGAAGCGGCCGATCATCGACTGATCCATGCCCAGCACGCCGAAGATCTGGTCGACGTCCTGCAGGTTGTTGATCCCGCCCAGCAGCGCCGCGGCGCTGCCCAGGCCGCCGAAACCACCCAGTGCGCCACCCAGATCGCCCAGCGAGCTGTTGCCGGCGAGCTGGCCGAGGTTGGGCAGGGACTTCTGCAACTGCGCCGTGTCCGTCTCCTTCAGGCTGTTCATCGCCAGTCCCAGCAAGGCGCCGGTGCCACCGATGGCCTGCTGCTCGCTGACACCCAGCTGGCGGGTGAGGTTGCCCAACAGCGCAGTGGCCGCCGGCGGCACGCTCTGCGTCTCGGTGACGGGCTCGCTGGTCTCGGTAAACGTGGCGGCGAACACCGGGGAGGCGGCCAGCCAGGCGGCGGCCAGGAAGACGACGGAACGGGTGGGCATCGACGGCTCCGGAAAGCGGATGTCCGGCCCCAGGGCAGGGCCGGATCGTCGATAGGACCGAGGGTCCGCGCGGCGGTTCCGCGCCGCCCGGCGGATATCAGGCGCCGGTGCCCCAGAGGCTGCCCAGCGTGCCGAGCAGGTCGCTGTTCAGGCCCTGCTTGCCGAGGTAGTCGAGCAGCACGCTGGAGAATTTCCCGGTCATGTCCTGGTCCATTCCCAGAGCGCCGAACGCCTTGCTGACGTCGCCCATGTTGCTGACATTGCCCAGCAGGCCGCTGGATGCCCCGCCGCCGAGGTTGCCGAGCTGGCCGCCGAGGCCACCCAGCGCGTTGCTGCCAGTGAGTTTGTCGAGGCCGGGAACCGTCTTCGCCAGTTGCGAGTAGTCGGTGGTGCTGAGCTTGTTCTTCGCCAGGCCGAGCAGGGCGCCGGTACCGCCAAGCGCCTGTTCGTCGCTGACACCGAGCTGGCCGGTCAGGGCATCGAGCAGGCCGCTGGTCTGCGGCGTGGAAGCGACGCGCGAGGTATCGGAGCCTGTCGCACCGGACACCGCCTTGGCGGCGTCACCCAGGTTGAAGGCGAACGCGGAGGAAGCCGCCAGCAGGGCGGCCAGTGCGAGCGTGACACGGGGTTTGACGGACATCGCTGACTCCTGGGAGATACGGAACGCCATATCGACCGGAACGCCGAGGCATTGTTCCGCCGTGGCCCGCGCGACGACGCGAGAATGCGGCTCGGTGAGCCCGGCACGAATGGGCCCGTGTCCAGGACGTTATCCGCGCTTCATCGCATCGCGGCAGCGGGCAAAAGGTCATTCGTCCAATCCCGTTCCCCGTCGCTGCCGGACAATCTTCGCAGTACCGGGGCGGCGTTTTTTCCCGCGATCGCCAAAGATTCCCTAAGCTAGAGCCATTCCCGCCCGACGGACCGACCATGAGCGAACCCTTCATCCTCACGCCCCGCGTGGCTCGCCTGCTGCCCTGGCTGGTGGCCATCGCCTTCTTCATGCAGGCCCTGGACGGCACCATCCTCAACACCGCGCTGCCCAACATGGCCCGCTCGCTGGAAGAAGACCCGCTGCGCATGCAGGGCGTGGTGATCGCCTACCTGCTCACCGTGGCGCTGCTGATCCCCTCCTCCGGCTGGATTTCCGACCGCTTCGGCACGCGACGGGTATTCCTCTTCGCGATTTTCCTGTTCAGCTTCGGCTCGCTGCTCTGCGCGCTGTCCCCCAGCCTCGGCACCCTGATCGGCGCCCGCGTGGTGCAGGGCATTGGCGGCGCACTGATGATGCCGGTGGGGCGCCTGGTGATCCTGCGGGTCTACCCGCGCACGGAGCTGGTGCGCATCCTCAGCTTCGTCACCATCCCCGGCCTCCTCGGTCCGCTGACCGGCCCGACGCTGGGCGGCTGGCTGGTTGAGTACGCCAGCTGGCACTGGATCTTCCTGATCAACCTGCCGGTGGGGCTGCTCGGCTTCATCGTCGCCCTGCGCCTGATGCCGGACCTGCGCGGCGTACGCGCGACACGCTTCGACTCGATCGGCTTCCTGCTGTTCGGCGGCGCCATGGTGCTGATCACCATCGCCCTGGAAGGCCTGGGCGAACTGCACATGCCCCACGTGCGCGTGGTCCTGCTGCTGGTAGGCGGCCTGGTGCTGTTGGCGGCCTACTGGTTGCGTGCACTGCGCATCGAATCGCCCCTGTTCCCGCCGGCGCTGTTCCGTACCCGCACCTTCGCGGTGGGCGTACTGGGCAATCTGTTCGCGCGCCTGGGCAGCGGCTCCCTGCCCTTCCTCACGCCGCTGCTGCTGCAGATCGGGCTGGGCTTCTCGCCGTCACGGGCGGGCATGACGATGATCCCGATGGCCCTGGCGGCCATGGTGATCAAGTCGCTGGCGCGGCCGCTGCTGGACCTGTTCGGCTACCGCAGGCTGCTGGTGGGCAACACGCTGCTGCTGGGAGCGATGATCGCCAGTCTCGGCCTGGTGGACCAGAACACACCCTACGTGTTGCTGCTGGTGCAACTGGCGGTGCTCGGCGGGATCAACTCGCTGCAGTTCACCGCGATGAATACCCTGACCCTGATCGACCTGCGCGACGACAACGCCAGCGCCGGCAACAGCCTGCTTTCGGTGGTCATGCAACTGTCCATCGGCATGGGCATCGCCTGCGCCGCAGCACTGCTGGGCGGCTTCAACGGCGATCAGGAAAGCGCCCAGGGCGACGTGCTGTCAGCCTTCCACGCGACCTACTTCAGCGTCGGCATCCTCTCGATGCTGGCGGCGGCGATCTTCTTCCAGCTCAACGCCGAGGACGGCCGCACCACGCCCCGCCGGGTCGAGCCGGAGCATGGTGTCGACGAGCACTGATCAGGGCTTGCAGGCAGGGGCGACGGTCTGGGTCTTCGAGGCGTCCACCGCGCCCAGGTGCTCGAGCGTGCGGCGGCCGAGCAGCACCGGATAATCCAGGGTCTGGCGATCACGCAAGGTGAATTGCTCGCGGTAGACCTTGCCGCCCAGGCAGACGTCCATCAGCACCACCGGGCTGCGCTCGACGCCGCTCTCGCTCTTGAACTTGAGCACTCGCTCGACGCGCCGCTCGAAGGGCAGGCGCTGCTCCTTGCCGGTGGCCGGGTCGGTAAGCATCACGTCGTACTGCACCCAGCGCTCACCGTTCTTCTTGATCCGGGTGATGTTGCGCGCATCCATCACCGAGGTCTGCGCCCCGGTATCCAGCTTGGCCTTGAGCGGCGCCTGCTCGGGCATCAGCATGAGCGTTTCGACCCAGCCCCAGGTAGTGGGCTGCGCGGGCGCGTCGGCGGCCAGGGCGCTGCCCGAGACGAGCAGGCCGGCGAGCAGCAGGCGGAAGGCGGGCGATGGCATGGATGGCGGCTCCGGAAAATCGATGGCGGCACTATAGGCAATAAGAACATAGGCAATAAAAAACCCCGGATGTTTCCACCCGGGGCTTATTTGGCTGTCGCCAGGGGATCTTAGATCACCTGTACGCGCTCGGCCTGCATGCCTTTCTGGCCCTGCACGACTTCGAAGCTGACTTTCTGGCCTTCGGCCAGGGTCTTGAAGCCGTTACCTTCGATAGCACGGAAGTGTACGAACACGTCCGGGCCGCTTTCCGGGGTAATGAAGCCGTAGCCTTTGGTCTCGTTGAACCACTTGACGGTGCCGTTCTGACGATTCGACATGGTGTTCTCCTTGGAACGTATTTTTAAAATTAGCCACGAATGGCCAGGAACTGAGTTGCAAGGAGTTACAAGGAGTCGAGCAGGACGGGGTGGAATAACCGACCGCATCAGGTCACGATCGACGGCGACCCATGCAAACACAGTCCGGAAACTCTACGACAAAAATCTGCGGAAAGCGAATCTCTTGAAAAAACCACCGAGCGGCACTTCGGGAAATTCGGACGAGTGGCCTCAAACCCTTGCCATATCAGCTTCTCAGCCCTCCTGAGGGTGCTCTCCTGCTACACTGCGCGGCCATATGGATTCACCCGGGCTCCCTTCGTGACCACCTCTGCATTTTCCAGCCTCGCGCTGTCGGCCGACCTGCTGGCCAACCTCGACTCTCTCGGCTATCGCGAGATGACGCCGATCCAGGCCGCCGCCCTCCCGGCGATCCTCAAGGGCCGCGACCTGATCGCCCAGGCCAAGACCGGCAGCGGCAAGACCGCCGCCTTCGGCATCGGTCTGCTGAGCCCGCTGAATCCGCGCTACTTCGGCTGCCAGGCGCTGGTGCTGTGCCCGACCCGCGAGCTGGCCGACCAGGTCGCCAAGGAGATCCGTCGCCTGGCCCGCGCCGCCGACAACATCAAGGTGCTGACTCTCTGCGGCGGCGTGCCCTTCGGCCCGCAGATCGGCTCGCTGGAGCATGGCGCCCACGTGGTGGTCGGAACGCCGGGGCGGATCCAGGAGCACCTGCGTCGCGGCACCCTGAAACTCGACGGCCTGAACACCCTGGTGCTCGACGAAGCCGACCGCATGCTCGACATGGGCTTCTACGACAGCATCGCCGACATCATCGGCCAGGCGCCCGCGCGCCGACAGACCCTGCTGTTTTCCGCCACCTACCCTGACGGCATCGATCAGTTGGCAGCGAAGTTCCTGAAGAATCCCGAGCGCGTGGAAGTGGAGGCGCTGCACGACGACAGCCAGATCGAACAGCATTTCTACGAGATCGATCCCAAGCAGCGTCTCGATGCCGTCGTCCGCCTGCTTCAGCATTTCCGGCCGCAGTCCTGCGTCGCCTTCTGCCATACCCGCCAGCAGTGCATGGAAGTGGTGGAGCAACTGAATGCCCGCAAGATTTCCGCCCTGGCGCTGCACGGCGATCTGGAGCAGCGCGAGCGCGACCAGGTGCTGACCCTGTTCGCCAACCGCAGCTGCAGCGTGCTGGTCGCCACCGACGTGGCCGCGCGCGGGCTGGATATCGCTGCGCTGGAAGCGGTGATCAACGTCGAGCTGTCGCGTGATGCGCAGGTCCACGTGCACCGAATCGGCCGCAGCGGCCGGGCCGGCGAGAAAGGCCTGGCGCTGTCGCTGGTCACCCCCGCAGAGGCCAACCGCGCACAGGCCATCGAAGACCTGCAGGGCGCGCCGCTGAACTGGGAACGCATCGACTTCCTCAAGGCCAACGACGCCCCGCTGCTGCCGCCGATGACCACCCTTTCCATCGCGGGCGGTCGCAAGGACAAGCTGCGCCCCGGCGATATCCTCGGTGCACTGACCGGCGACGCCGGGCTCAAGGGCATCCAGGTCGGCAAGATCGCCATCTTCGACTTCCAGGCCTTCGTCGCCGTGGAGCGTGATGTCGCCAAGCAGGCGCTGAAGCACTTCAACGAAGGCAAGATCAAGGGTCGCTCGTTCAAGGCGCGCATTCTCTGACATCGCTCACCCTGCAGGAGCGGGCATGCTCGCCATCGCGCGTGGCGCGCTCCTGCAGGCGCGACACGCAACCTGTCGCGCTCGCGATAGCCGCGCCCGGAGCGATCCGCTAGTCTGAGCGGCAGACATCCGGAAGTCCCGCACGCGCATGTTTTCCTCCCCACTGCTCCAGTCTCTGCGGCGCCTCTGGGCGCTGGACAAGTTCGCTTACAGCCTGCGGGTGTTCGTCGCCCTCAGCGGGGTCATGCTCGCGTGCTGGCTGCAGGGTCGGCCGGAGCTGGTGATCCCGCTGTTCCTCGGGGTCATCGCCAGCGCCCTGGCGGAAACCGACGACCACTGGCTCGGCCGCCTGCAGGCGCTGCTGGTGACACTGGCCTGCTTCACCATCGCCTCGCTGGCCGTGGAGTTGCTGTTCCCCTACCCGCCGCTGTTCGTCGCCGGGCTGGCGCTTTCCACCTTCGCCATGACGTTGCTCGGCGCCCTGGGCGAGCGCTATGCGGCGATCGCCTCGGCCACCCTGATCCTGTCGATCTACACCATGATCGGCGTCGACCAGCGCGGCGGCACGCCCACCGACTTTTGGCGCGAACCGCTGCTGTTGGTGACCGGCGCGGGCTGGTACGGCTTGCTCTCGGTGCTGTGGAACGCGCTGTTCGCCAACCAGCCGGTGCAGCAGAGCCTGGCGAAACTGTTCCTCGAACTGGGCGAGTACCTGAAGATCAAGTCGACCCTGCTGGAGCCGCTGCGCCAGCTCGACGTGGAAGCCCAGCGCCTGGCCCTGGCGCGACAGAATGGCCGGGTCGTGGTCGCGCTCAACCAGGCCAAGGAAACCATCCTTGCGCGCCTGTCCCACGGGCGGCCGGGCCCGAAGATCAGCCGCTACCTGAAGCTCTACTTCATCGCCCAGGACGTCCACGAGCGCGCCAGCTCCTCGCACTATCCGTACAACCAGTTGGCCGAAGCCTTCTTCCACAGTGACGTGCTGTTCCGCTGCCAGCGCCTGCTCAACCAACAGGGCAAGGCGTGCAAGGCGCTGGCGAAGGCGATCCAGCTGCGCCAGCCGTTCGACTACAACGACAGCGAACTGGCCCTGGCCGATCTCAATGCTTCGCTGGACTACCTTCGCCAGCAGGGCAACCCGGCCTGGCGCGGACTGCTGCGCTCGCTCGGCGCGCTGGCGGCCAACCTCACCACCCTGGACCGCAAGCTCAGCGGCGCGAGCAACCCCGATGCACTCGACGACGAGCAGGACAGCACCCTGCTGGACCGTTCACCACGCTCGTTCAAGGATGCGCTGGAGCGCATCCGCCTGCAGGTTTCGCCGACCTCGCTGCTGTTCCGCCACGCGCTGCGCCTGTCGCTGGCACTGGCCGCCGGCTACGGCATGCTGCACCTGATCCACCCGACCCAGGGCTACTGGATCATGCTGACCACGGTGTTCGTCTGCCAGCCGAACTACGGCGCGACGCGCATCCGCCTGGTGCAGAGGATCCTCGGCACGCTGATCGGTCTGGTGGCCGGCTGGGCGCTGATCGACCTGTTCCCCAATCCCCTGATCCAGTCGCTGCTGGCGGTGGTCGCCGGGGTCGCCTTCTTCGCCACGCGTAGCACGCGCTACACCCTGGCCACGGCGGCGATCACCCTGCTGGTGCTGTTCTGCTTCAACCAGGTGGGCGATGGCTACGGCCTGATCCTGCCGCGCCTGTTCGATACCCTGCTCGGCGCGCTGATCGCCGGCATCGCGGTGTTCCTGGTGCTGCCCGACTGGCACGGGCGCAGCCTGCATCGCCTGGTGGGCGGCACCCTGGCCTGCAACAGCCGCTACTTGCGCGAGATCATGCAGCAGTACGCCAACGGCAAGCGCGACGACCTTGCCTACCGCACCGCCCGGCGCAACGCGCACAACGCCGACGCGACGCTCTCCACCACGCTGTCGAACATGCTGCTGGAGCCCGGACACTTCCGGAAGGACGCGGAGATCGGTTTCCGTTTCCTCGTGCTGTCCCACACCCTGCTCAGCTACCTCTCCGCCCTCGGCGCGCACCGCCACCAGCTGCCGCCGGACGTCAATGACGACCTGATCGCCGAAGCCGCCGAGCGCCTGACCCACAGTCTCGACGACATCGCTGCGCGCCTGAATGAGCGACGCCCGGTGGAGATCTACAGCGACGCCGAGGACGACCTGGCCAAGCGCCTGGAGGAGTTGCCCGAGGAACAGGACGACGCCCACCGCCTGGTGCAGACCCAACTGGCACTCATTTGCCGACAGCTCACACCGCTGCGCACCCTGGCGGCGCACCTGCTGAAGAAGGATATCGGCGCGGAACAGGCCGAAGCCGCCTGACGCGAACCGGCAGGAGCGCGCCACGCGCGCGGTCGCGGCCATGGCCCGCGCCGACAGGGAAAGCTCAGAGCTCGCGCCCCCCAATCCCTTCGGCGGAAAGAGAACCCTCAGTAACCCGACCTCCAGTGAATGCGGCGCCCGCTACAACCCGTGCTCGCGCATCAGTTCGTCGTAGCTGCCGTCGGCGCGCATCTCGCGGATCGCCTTGTCGAACGCCGCGACAATGGCGGCGTGATCCGGCACGTGGCGGCCGACCAGAATGTGCAAGCCGTTCTCCGCCAGCGGCACCGGCAGGAACTCCAGCTGCCCCTTGAGCGCCGCCAGATCACCGTTGAAGTGCACGCGGGCGGTGATCTCGTCTTCCAGCGTCAGGTCCACCCGGCCCGCCTGCAACATCAACGCGGCGTTGACGAAGCTGAACACCGGGATCCGCTGCAACTTGGGGTCGTTGTCGAAGGCCTCGGAATAGGCGTAACCGCGCACCATGGCGATGCGGTAGGGGTAGAGGTCGGCCAGCTTGCCGAAGGTGATGGGCGAACCCTGGCGCTTGATCAGGCGCACGCGATTGATCAGGTAGGGCTCGGAATACACGCCGAAGGATTCCCGCTCCGGCGTATACCAGGCGTCCGCCACCAGGTCGTACTCGCCGTTCGCCACGCCATGCAGCACGCGCGGCCAGGGCACTTCGACGTATTCGCTGGCATAGCCGGCACGCTTGAGCGCCGCCTGCACCAGGTGCACCGCCACGCCGTTGCCGGGTAGCTGACGGTCCGCATAGGGCGGCCAGCGGTCGGCAGCGATGCGCAACACTTCCCCGGCCCGAGCCGCGCTGGAAACGCACAGGAACACGAAGATCAGCAGCAGGCGCAACGGCATCGAGGTGTCGTCCAGGGAGAAGCTCTCAGACTAGACGCTGTCCACGACGCCGCGCCAACCTCAGAACAGCATTGCCGCGCGCAGGCTCATGCCGCCACCGGTTTCCGGTACCACCGCCACGTTGTAGCGCTGGCTCTCCGGCCCTTCCAGGAACAGGTTGTAGGTGAAGTTGGCGAAGAAGTTGCCTACCGCCATCCCCACCAGCACGTCGGTCGGGTAGTGCTTGTCCCCCTCCACGCGCGACAGCGCGGTCAGCCCGTCGAGGGTGTAGAGCCCGGCCTTGGCGGTGTAGCGCCAGGTCGGGTCCATGTCGATGTAGTCCAGGTTACGCCGGGTAAAGCTGGTGTGCACCGCGGTCACGGCAGTGTGCTTGGACGGGAAGGAGTCGTCGGGAATGCCGTCCGGCCGCTCGCGTCCGGACCACTCCTTGGCCTCCTCGACGAAGCCGGTCACCGCATAGCGATCGACCGTCAACAGTGCCAGGTTGCGCCCGCGCCACTCCCACTTGTCCTCGCTGCTCACGTCCTTGGGCGAGGCCACCAGGGCGGTGACGACGCTCAGGCCGGTAGCGAGATTGAGCATACGGTCGGCGGCCTGGTTGGCGTCGCCGCCGAAGAACCAGTCGTGATTGCTCGCCGACTTCTGCCACTTGTGGTCCCAGTTGCCTGCGGCGATCACCGCCGCACCGGCCACCGGGCCCCAGACGTCGGCGCTGGTGACAGCGCGCTGCGCCGAATCCCCCACCCGCTCCCAGCTCATCTGCGGTGCTCCTGCGCAACCGATGAGCGCGGCGCTGGCCGCCAGGGTGGCGACTGCCAGCAAAGTCCGATTCATGATGTCCCCCATGCGCCCGGCCCGCTCCGGAGCAACGGACGCGTCAATGCATGAGCCGGGAAGGATAGTCGGCACGAAACTGCCAGCGCCTGCCTTCAGTCATTAATCGGTAACTCTTCTTTTCATTCAGCGGAAAAAGAAAACCCCGCCGAGGCGGGGTTCTCCAGATCAGACGGAATCAGCCTTTGAAGACGTCTTCCACCGACTGCAGCGGGTAGTGCTTCGGATACGGCAGGGTCGCCACGCCGGTCTCGATGGCTGCCTTGGCCACGGCATCGGAAACGATGGTGATCAGGCGCTTGTCCATCGGCTTCGGAATGATGTACTCGCGGCCGAACTCGATGGCGCTCACGCCGTAGGCGTCGCACACGTCCTTGGGAACCGGCTGCTTGGCCAGGTCACGCAGGGCCAGGGCGGCGGCGATCTTCATTTCTTCATTGATGCGGGTGGCGCGAACGTCCAGGGCACCGCGGAAGATGAAGGGGAAGCCCAGCACGTTGTTGACCTGGTTCGGGTAGTCCGAACGGCCGGTGGCCATGATCACGTCGTCGCGAGTGGCGTGGGCCAGTTCCGGCTTGATTTCCGGATCCGGGTTGGAGCAGGCGAAGACGATCGGGTTGGCCGCCATGCGCTTGAGGTCTTCCGGGCTCAGCAGGTTGGCGCCGGAGAGGCCGACGAACACGTCGGCGCCGTCGAGGGCGTCGGACAGGGTGCGCTTGTCGGTCTCGGTGGCGAACACGGCCTTGTACTGGTTCAGGTCGTTACGACCGGCGTGGATCACGCCCTGACGGTCGATCATGTAGATGTTCTCGACCTTGGCGCCCATGCTCACCAGCAGCTTCATGCAGGAGATGGCGGCAGCGCCGGCGCCCAGGCAGACGATCTTCGCGGTTTCCAGCTTCTTGCCGGCGATTTCCAGGGCGTTGAGCATGCCGGCAGCGGTCACGATGGCGGTGCCGTGCTGGTCATCGTGGAAGACCGGGATGTCGCACTGTTCGATCAGGGCGCGCTCGATCTCGAAGCACTCGGGGGCCTTGATGTCTTCCAGGTTTATGCCGCCGAAGGTGATGGAGATGCGCTTGACGGTGTCGATGAAGGCCTGCGGGCTCTCGGCGTCGACCTCGATGTCGAACACGTCGACACCGGCGAAGCGCTTGAACAGCACGCCCTTGCCTTCCATGACCGGCTTGGAGGCCAGCGGGCCGAGGTTGCCCAGACCGAGGATGGCGGTGCCGTCGGAAATGACCGCGACCAGGTTGCCCTTGCCGGTGTACTTGAAGGCCAGTTCCGGATCACGCGCGATTTCGCGCACCGGCTCGGCGACGCCCGGGCTGTACGCCAGCGACAGGTCGCGGGCGGTGACGGTCGGCTTGGTCAGCTCGACGCTCAGTTTTCCGGGGCGGGGTTGGGCGTGATATTCGAGGGCAGCGGTCTTGAGATCAGACATTTGGGCACTTCCGCTTTTGTTGCTTGTTGGACAGACGGGGGTCCGAGCATACGCACAAACCCCGCACCTGCCAAGGTAGCCCAAGCCCCTGCTGTCAAGACCTCTAGCGTACGACTTTCAGCCAATCCCCAGGTTTTGGCTGACCAGTTGGATACAAGTCATTCAATAAACGTATACGATTTATCGAGTCAGTTTCCGGACCGGACTCCTCCTTCGCAAACTGCTCGACAGTCTGCCCGGATTTGACCTGAACGACGGCGATCCGGCGCGGTTGTGCGAATTTCTGCTCGTCCGCACGCATCGGCCGGAAGCTGCGGATGACCTGCATGAAGTGGTCGTCTTCGCTTTCCAGCGAGGCGCGACCTTTGACCACACCGATGAACAGGTAGGCGTGGTCCTTCTGGTAGACCACCGCCACACGGCGTGCCGGGGAGCCGGGCACCACGCCGGTAGCAACGTCCAACCCGGCCTGCTGGAAACTTTCTTCGTTCGATAACCGCCCGCCAGCCCCTTTGCGCAGGTATTCCGCCGGAGTCAGCTTGCCTTCGAGCGGCACCAGCTTCATGCCGATGTACGCCTGCTGGTCGGCGGTGTAGCCCACCAGGGCGCTCGGCTGGTTGAGGATGCCCCAGCCCGCCGGGTAGGTGAGGGTGAAGTCCAGCTCCGCGTGATAGAAGCTCTGCCCGCGACGCACGCCACTGGCGGCTGAATCGCCGAAGGGCATGCCGTCGATGGCTTTCAGGTAGCGCTCCGCGCCGACCTCGTGCTGGCTGTTGCCGGCCAGGGCCTGGGCGGGACCGATGACCTCTTTGAGGCGTTGGTCGTTGTCCGGGTGAGTGTCGAACAGCCCGTGGTAGCCGACCGGCTGGGCGGCCTGCCCCTTGCGCGCGGCCTCGTCGCGGGCGAAGTCTTCCTGGTTCTTCAGTACCCGCACCACCTGGATCATGGCGGTCGGGTCGTAGCCGGCGCGAGCCAGGTACTTGGCGCCCAGGCCGTCGGCTTCCAGCTCCATGTCGCGACCATAGCCACGCACGAAGGCGGTGCCGAGCACGTTGGTCAGGTCGGCGGCGGCGCCCACGCCGGTACCGATGGCCACGGCCTGGCCGAGGATGCTCCAGGCGCTGGACTGGCTCTGCTGGCGCACGCTATGGCGGGCGGTAACGTGGCCGACCTCGTGGCCGAGCACCGCGGCGAGCTCCGCTTCCGAGCCCAGGTACGCCATCAACCCGCGGTGGATATAGATGTAGCCGCCAGGCAAGGCGAAGGCGTTGATGTCAGGCGTGTCGATGACGGTGAAGTGATACTGGAGGGTCGGCCGGTCACCGGCGCGGGCGACGCGCTCGCCGACCTGCTGGACGTAGGCCTGCAGCTTGGCATCCTCGTAGCGCGGGTACTGCTTGAGGATTTCCTGGCTGTACTTCTGCCCCATCTCCAGCTCGCTCTGCTCGCTCATCATCACGAAGTCAGACTTGCCGGTGGCCGGGTTGGTGGCGCAACCACCGAGGACGCTCAGCAGCGCCAGCAAGGCCAGGATTCCGAACGAGCGCACGCTCATGGCAATACCTCCATCATCGCCGGGTCGGTCACAGGCAGCATCCAGCGTGCCTGTCCGGGTTTCACACCACCACGCTCGGCACGGTCGATGACCCAGCCGCGCGCCTCCACCTGTCGACCCTTGAGATCGCGCAGGGTTGCATCGTCGAAGCGCTTCACGAGCCTGGCCTCGATCCGCAGCACCAGCGGGCCATCGAGATCGATCCACAGGCCACCGCGATTGCGCTGCACCTGCTCGACCTGCCCGCGCACCAGCGCGAACCCGCTGTCGTGAAGCTGCTGCGCCGTCTGTACCGGCGCGCGCTTCCATAGGCCGAGCCCGGCTCGGCGGGCCTCTCGCTCAGCAGCCTGCTGGCAGGCCGTGAGATCGGTATTGGGCGCGATCGCTACAAGGTAGCCCAGGCCCTCGGCAAGCAGACGCGATTCCAGGTTGTTACCGCCGGCATCATAGGCGTGGGCCAGGGTTCGGCCGTACTTGTCCTTGCCCTGCCGACCGGCAACCAGGCCGACCTCACCGTCATTGGCCGCCACCAGCTCCTGGAGGCGGCGCTGGGCGGCGACGGCAAAGGGCTCCTCGGAGCGGCCACGGTGGGCCAGTTCCGGAGCGTTCACGCCGATCAGGCGGACGCTGCGGCCGTCGGCCAGCTTGAGCGTGTCGCCATCCACCACCCGCGCCACGCGCACCGTCTCAGGCGACGAAGGCGTCGGGCAGGCAGCGGCGCTGGCGTCCAGGGTAAAAAGGACGGCCATAAAAAAGGCGCCCACGAGGGACGCCTTTTTCGAGATACCGTAAAAAACCATGGAGGTCTTTTCCGGAAATCGATCTTACTTCTTGCCGCCGAACATGGCGAAGCGCTGGTTGAAGCGATCGATACGGCCGCCGGTGTCCAGGACTTTCTGCTTGCCGGTGTAGAACGGGTGGCATTCGGAGCAGACGTCCAGGTGGATAGCCTTGCACAGGGTCGAACGGGTCTTGATCACGTTGCCGCAGCTGCAGGTGGCTTCGATTTCTTCGTACGCGGGATGGATTTCCGGTTTCATGGTCTCTTCCTCTCGGTGGTGTGCCGCCACCCAGTCTCTGGCAGAAGCCGAGCCACGGCCATCAAGGACCGCGGGCGGGATCTTTTACCGGGCACCGCACGAAATTAAGGGCGTGGATCATACCAGAGATCGCTTTCAACGCAAGATCAGGCATGACCGACCGTCGCATCGCCCATGCTACCATCCGACGCTCCTTGCCGCCCCGGAATCCGTCGCGTGCCCTCACCCGCCATCCTGCGTCTCGCCCTGCCCTCGCCGCTGCGCCGCCTGTTCGATTACCTGCCCCCGCGCGGAGTCGACGTAGCGCGCCTGCAGCCGGGCGTACGCCTGCGCGTGCCGTTCGGCCGCCGCGAGATGGTCGGCGTGCTGGTCGACAAGGTAGAGACCTCCGACGTACCGGCGGACAAGCTGCGCCCGGCACTGGCCGTGCTCGACCGCGAGCCGCCGATGCCGGCGCACCTGCTGGAGCTGTGCCGCTGGACGGCGCAGTACTACCAGCACAGCCTCGGTGACACCTTCTCCTGGGCACTGCCCAACCTGCTGCGCCAGGGCGACCCCGCCGAGGCGCGGCAGCAGCGTTTCTGGCATGCCGAGCCCGGCGCCCGCGAAGAAGACCCGCGGCTGGCCCGCGCACCGCGCCAGCGCGAGACGCTGAAAATACTCAAGCAGCATCCCCACGGCGTCGCCCATGACCTGCTCAGCCAGTTGCAGATCAACAAGGACAGCCTCGACCTGCTGCAGGAGAAAGGCCTGGTCACCCTGGAAGTGCGCGTCCACAGCGTGCCGCCGCACCACGGTCCGTGGCTGGCGCAGGCGGAGCTGCCGCTGAACGCCGAGCAGCGCGCCGCCTTCGAAGCCGTACGTGCCGGTTTCGGCAGCTTCCACAGCTTCCTCCTGGCCGGCGTCACCGGCAGCGGCAAGACCGAGGTCTACCTGCAACTGATCCGCGAGACCCTGGAGGCCGGCAAGCAGGCGCTGGTGCTGATCCCCGAGATCAACCTCGGCCCGCAGACCCTGAGCCGCTTCGAGCGCCGCTTCAACGCGCGCATCGCCCTGCTGCACTCCGCGCTGACCGACCGCGAGCGCCTCGACGCCTGGCTGGCGGCTCGCGACGGCGAGGCGGACATCATCATCGGCACCCGCTCGGCGCTGTTCACCCCCATGAAGAATCCGGGGCTGATCATCATCGACGAGGAGCACGACGCTTCCTATAAACAGCAGGAAGGCCTGCGCTACCACGCCCGCGACCTGGCCATGGTGCGCGCGCGGCTGGAGAACGTGCCGATCCTGCTCGGATCGGCCACGCCCGCACTGGAAAGCCTGCACAACGCCCAGAGCGGCCGCTACGGCCTGCTGCGCCTGACCCAGCGAGCCGGCGGTGCGCACCAGCCGACGTTCCACCGCCTGGACGTGAAGAGCCTGCCGCTGGATTCAGGCATCTCCATGCCGCTGCAGCGGTCGATCAAGGAAACACTGGCCGCCGGCCAGCAGGTGCTGGTCTACCTCAACCGTCGCGGCTTCGCCCCGACCCTGCTGTGTCACGATTGCGGCTGGATCAGCCAGTGCCCGCGCTGCGATGCGCGGATGACCGTGCACCAGGGCAGCGGCGAGCTGCGCTGCCACCACTGCGACCACCGCGAGCGGCCGCCGCGCAATTGCCCGAAATGCGGCACCGTGGACCTGCGCCCGGTCGGCGCCGGCACCGAGCGCGCCGAAGAACGCCTGCGCACCCTCTTCCCCGATTACCCGGTGCTGCGCATCGACCGCGACAGCACCTCGCGCAAGCACGCCATGCGCGACCTGTTCGCCACCATCAACAAGGGCGAGCCGTGCATCCTGGTGGGCACGCAGATGCTCGCCAAGGGGCACCATTTCCCGCGCGTCACCCTGGTGGCAATCCTCGATGCCGATGGCGGGCTGTTCTCCGCCGACTTCCGCGCCAGCGAGCGCATGGCCCAGCAGATCGTCCAGGTCGCCGGCCGCGCCGGACGAGCCGAAGAGCCAGGCCGCGTACTGATCCAGACCCACCTGGCCGACCATCCGTTGCTGGTGCAGCTCACCGAGCAGGGCTACTTCGCCTTCGCCGACCAGGCCCTCACCGAGCGCCGCTCCGCTGGTCTGCCACCCTTCTCGCACCTTGCGCTGCTGCGCGCCGAGGCGCACAAGCCGGGGCAGGCCGAAGGCTTCCTCGACGAGGCCTGCGCCGAGGCCGAACGGCTGCAGGCCACGCTGGGCCATGACGTGGAGCTCCTCGGCCCGGTGCCGGCGCCCATGGAGCGCCGCGCCGGCCGCTACCGCGCACAGCTGCTGCTGATGAGCACTGCCCGCGCGCCGCTGCACCGCCTGCTCACGCCCTGGCTGCAGACGCTTGAAGGCATGCCCAGCGGACGCCAGGTGCGCTGGTCCCTGGACGTGGACCCGATCGACCTCTTCTGACAGATGTTCCCTGCGGATAGAACCGCTTGAGCTTGCACATCCGTCCTACATTGACTTCCATCAGCCGCGACGGATGGCACAGCGGCGAGACTGAACTTGGAGCGCTCCGCGGTTGGCAAGCCATGCCCGGCCACGGATAATGCGCGGTTCTGAGCCCGATAACCGGTCGCGCGCGCCGGATGCACGCGAGCACGGAGAAAACCATGAAAGACACGATTCGCCACCTGATCCAGCAAGCCCTTGTCAGCCTCACCGAAGACGGCACCCTGCCGGCCGGCCTGACGCCTGACATCCAGGTGGAGAACACCAAGGACCGAACCCACGGCGACTTCGCCAGCAACATCGCCATGATGCTGGCCAAGCCGGCCGGCATGAAGCCGCGCGACCTCGCCACCAAACTGGTCGCGGCACTGCCGCAGAGCCCGGAAGTGGCGAAGGTCGAGATCGCCGGTCCCGGCTTCCTGAACTTCTTCCAGGACCAGGCCTGGCTCGCCGCCAGCCTCGACAAGGCCCTGGCCGACGGCCACATCGGCGTACGCAAGGCCGGCCCGGCCCAGCGCGTGGTGGTGGACCTGTCCTCGCCGAACCTGGCGAAGGAGATGCACGTCGGCCACCTGCGCTCGACCATCATCGGCGACGCCGTCAGCCGCGTCCTGGAGTTCCTCGGTGACACCGTGATCCGCCAGAACCACGTGGGCGACTGGGGCACCCAGTTCGGCATGCTACTGGCCTACCTGGAAGAGCAACCGGTGGACGCCCAGGCCGAACTGCACGACCTGGAAGTCTTCTACCGCGCCGCCAAGAAGCGCTTCGACGAGTCCCCCGAGTTCGCCGACCGTGCCCGTGAGCTGGTGGTGAAGCTGCAGGCCAACGATCCCAAGTGCATCGCTCTGTGGACCCGCTTCAACGACATCTCCCTGTCGCACTGCCAGAAGGTCTATGACCTGCTGGGCGTGAAACTGACCATGGCCGACGTGAAGGGCGAGAGCGCCTACAACGACGACCTCGCCCAGGTGGTGGCCGACCTGACCGCCAAGGGCCTGCTGGTCGAGAGCGACGGCGCCCTGTGCGTGTTCCTCGACGAGTTCAAGAATGCCGAAGGCGAGCCACTGCCGGTGATCGTGCAGAAGGCCGGCGGCGGCTACCTCTATGCCACCACCGACCTGGCTGCCATGCGCTACCGCCACAAGGTGCTGCACGCCGACCGCGTGCTGTACTTCGTCGACCAGCGCCAGGCCCTGCACTTCCAGCAGGTGTTCGAAGTCGCCCGCCGCGCCGGTTTCGTCCCGGCCAGCATGGACCTGGAGCACATGGGCTTCGGCACCATGAACGGCGCCGACGGCAAGCCGTTCAAGACCCGCGACGGCGGCACCGTGAAGCTGATCGACCTGTTGATCGAAGCCGAAGAGCGCGCCTACACCCTGGTGAAGGGCAAGAACCCCGACTTCAGCGAGCAGGACCTGCGCCAGATTGCCCACGCCGTCGGTATCGGCGCGGTGAAGTACGCCGACCTGTCCAAGCACCGCACCAGCGACTACAGCTTCAACTTCGACCTGATGTTGAGCTTCGAGGGCAACACCGCGCCGTACCTGCTGTATGCGTACACCCGCGTGGCGAGCATCTTCCGCAAGCTGGGCAAGGGTTACGACCAGGTGGGTGGCAAGATCGTCCTGCAGCAGCCCCAGGAAATCGCCCTGGCCGCGCAGCTGGCGCAATTCACCGACCTGCTCAACAACGTCGCCGTGAAGGGTGTCCCGCACATCCTCTGCGCCTACCTGTACGAGCTGGCCGGCCTGTTCTCCAGCTTCTACGAACACTGCCCGATCCTCACCGCCGAAGACCCGGCGCAACAGGAAAGCCGCCTGCGCCTCGCCGCGCTGACCGGCCGTACCCTCAAGCAGGGCCTGGAGCTGCTGGGCCTGGAAACCCTGGAGCGCATGTAAGCACCCATGGCGAAGAAGAAACCCGCTCCCAAGCGCGGCGCCAGCCGCTACCAGGCCCCGGCCAAGAAGACGTCGGTCCCCGGCTGGGTCTGGCTGGTCGCCGGCCTGGCCATCGGCGGCTTCATCATGTTCCTGATGAAGCTGGAGCCGGGTCGCAACGACGTCAAACGCGAGAAGCCGGAGGCGCCCAAGACCGTGGTCGGCTCCAACAAGCCCTCCGGCACCGTGCAGCCACAGCAACCGGCCGCCCCCACCGGGGTGAAGCCCAAGTACGACTTCTACACCCTGCTGCCCGGCTCGGAAGTCGCCGTGCCGCCGGAAGCCGTGCCGCCGCCAGCCAAGCCGCAGCAGCCGGCAACCGTGGTCGCAACCAAGGAAGAAGCCGAGAAGATCGACACCCAGCGCGCCCTGGCTGCGCTGAGCGGGCAGAATCCGCCGCCGCCCGCGGTGGTCAAGCCGACAACGCCCGCCACGCCGCCCGCGACCCAGGTCGCCAGCGCGCAGAAGCAGGCTCTGCCGCAGGCTCCAGCCAGCGACACGGCGCCGGCCAAGCCGACGCCGCCGCCGGCGGTGGCCGCAACCCAGTACTACCTGCAGGCCGGCTCGTTCCGCAAACAGACCGACGCCGACCACCTGCGCGCGCAGATCATCATGATGGGCCAGAACGCCCGCGTGGAGTCCGGTACCGTCCGCGACGAAACCTGGTACCGGGTGATGGTCGGCCCCTACGGCGACCGCGCCAAGGCCTCCGCCGCACAGAAGCAACTCGCCGGCAACGGGTTCAGCAACCTGCTGTTACAGCAGCGCCAGACCCGCTGACCCCCGGCCACCGCAAGGCTTGCGCCGACGGGCGGCGCGCGAAATGCGCGCTACTCGTCCGGCGCAGGACTTGAACCCCGCCTTCGTAGTCCCCATCTGACTCTGCATTCGGGCACAACGCCCCGCAGTGTGGAGTAAGACCCTTGACCACCATCGTATCTGTCCGCCGCAATGGCAAAGTCGTCATGGGCGGCGACGGCCAGGTTTCCCTGGGCAACACCGTGATGAAAGGCAACGCGAAGAAAGTCCGTCGCCTGTACCACGGTGAAGTACTGGCCGGCTTCGCCGGCGCCACCGCCGATGCCTTCACCCTCTTCGAACGCTTCGAGCAGCAGCTGGAAAAACACCAGGGCCACCTGGTGCGCGCCGCCGTCGAGCTGGCCAAGGACTGGCGTACCGATCGTTCCCTGAGCCGCCTGGAAGCCATGCTGGCCGTGGCCAACAAGGACGCCTCCCTGATCATCACCGGCAACGGCGACGTGGTCGAACCCGAGCATGGCCTGATCGCCATGGGGTCGGGCGGCGGCTTCGCCCAGGCCGCGGCGCTGGCCCTGCTGCAGAAAGGCAGCGACGACATGAGCGCCCGCGAGATCGCCGAGACCGCGCTGAACATCGCCGGCTCCATCTGCGTGTTCACCAACCAGAACCTGACCCTTGAGGAGCTCGACAGCGCCGTTTAAGCGCTGTCGTTCCGGAGTAGCCCGTCACATGTCCATGACTCCCCGCGAGATCGTCCACGAACTCAACCGCCACATCATCGGCCAGGACGACGCCAAGCGCGCCGTCGCCATCGCCCTGCGCAACCGCTGGCGGCGCATGCAGCTGCCGGTCGAGCTGCGCGCCGAAGTGACACCCAAGAACATCCTGATGATCGGCCCGACCGGCGTCGGCAAGACCGAGATCGCCCGTCGCCTGGCCAAGCTGGCCAACGCACCATTCATCAAGGTGGAAGCGACCAAGTTCACCGAAGTCGGCTACGTCGGCCGTGACGTCGAGTCGATCATCCGCGACCTCGCCGATGCCGCGATCAAGATGCTCCGCGAGCAGGAAGTGCAGAAGGTGAAATACCGCGCCGAAGACGCCGCGGAAGAACGCATTCTCGACGCCCTGCTGCCACCGGCGCGCACCACCGGTTTCGGCGACGAGCCGGCACGCGAGGATTCCAACACCCGCCAGCTGTTCCGCAAGCGCCTGCGCGAAGGCCAGCTGGACGACAAGGAAATCGACATCGAGGTCGCCGATATCCCTTCGGGCGTGGAAATCATGGCCCCGCCCGGCATGGAAGAGATGACCAACCAGTTGCAGAGCCTGTTCTCCAACATGGGCAAGGGCAAGCGCAAGAGCCGCAAGCTGAAGGTCGCCGAGGCCATGAAGCTGATCCGCGACGAGGAAGCGCAGCGCCTGGTCAATGAAGAAGACCTCAAGGCTCGCGCCCTGGAAGCGGTCGAGCAGAACGGCATTGTCTTCATCGACGAGATCGACAAGATCGCCAAGCGCGGCAACGTGGGCGGCGCCGATGTCTCCCGCGAGGGGGTACAGCGCGACCTGCTGCCGCTGATCGAAGGCTGCACCGTGAACACCAAGCTGGGCATGGTGAAGACCGACCACATCCTGTTCATCGCCTCGGGCGCGTTCCACCTGTCCAAGCCCAGCGACCTGGTACCGGAACTGCAGGGCCGCCTGCCGATCCGTGTCGAGCTGAAGGCACTGAGCCCGAGCGACTTCGAGCGCATCCTCAGCGAGCCGCATGCGTCGCTGACCGAGCAGTACACCGCGCTGCTGAAGACCGAGGGCCTGGACATCGAGTTCGCCGCCGACGGCATCAAGCGCCTCGCGGAAATCGCCTTCCAGGTCAACGAGAAGACCGAGAACATCGGTGCCCGTCGCCTGCACACCCTGCTCGAGCGCCTGCTCGAAGAGGTGTCCTTCGATGCCGCCGACCTCGCCAGCGAGCACAGCGACAAGGCCATCGTGATCGACGCGGCCTACGTCAACGGTCACCTGGGCGAACTGGCCCAGGACGAAGACCTGTCCCGCTACATCCTCTAAGCGATCCACATCGCTGCGACGGGGCGCCTCAGGGCGCCCCGCTGTTTTTCCGCCGGCGCTACAATGGCGGAATCGCCGTTCAGGAGCCGTCCATGCGCATCCCTTCCGCCATCAAGCTGCACAAGGCCTCGAAGAAGCTCTCGCTGACCTACGGGGAGCAATCCTACGAGCTGTCCGCCGAGTTCCTGCGGGTGCATTCGCCGTCGGCGGAAGTCCAGGGCCACGGCAACCCGGTGCTGCAGGTGGGCAAGCTGAATGTCGGCCTGAGCAACCTGGAGCCGGCCGGGCAGTACGCGCTCAAGCTGACCTTCGACGACGGCCACGACAGCGGCCTGTTCACCTGGGACTACCTCTACGAGCTGTGTATGCGCCACGACGAGATGTGGGCCGACTACCTGGCGCAACTGGAAAAGGCCGGCAAGTCGCGCGATCCGTCGGAGTCTGTCGTCAAACTCATGCTGTAGGTTTTCCCTGCAGGAGCGCCCATGGGCGCGGTCGCGCCCACATGGCTAGTCTGCGTAGCAGCCCGCTCCTGCAGAGATGAATCGACTCGCGCGCCAATCCGCGCCTCCAACTCGCTCGATCCTTGCTCTCCACCTCCCCCTGCTCACCAACCTTCGTCGGGCAATCGTCCAGGGCACGCCATTTGCAACATTCCTCCGGCAGACTGCTGCTCGCGTGGCCGCCGTCAGGAGATTGGCGAGATGCCCCCGCTCTAGGGCGCGTTTTCTAACTTTTCCCGACATACTCCTAGGAGAAGGCCCACGCTGCACCAGCTTGCGCGGCGAAGGAAACTCGGGTAACCAAGGCAGTGCAGTGCACGGAAGAATCAGTGCATGAAGCGTGGCCACCTGACTTTCCAGTGATGCCGCCAAGTGATGAATCGCGTGGAGCTGTCTCCACGTTCCGCAACCCCGAGAAGTACTTGGCCTTACGTCACCCAGGTGAGCCCCGCCAGTATGCGTCTCAGGACAATGGAGCGTCGCCGATGACCCAGAAGAACAACAGCGATCTACCCCAGCAAGCCGCGGAAAACACACTTGCCCTGAACCCGGTGATCGGGATTCGCGGCAAGGACCTGCTCACCTCTGCCCGGATGGTGCTGCTGCAAGCGATCAAGCAGCCCTTCCACAGCGCCAAGCACGTGACCCACTTCGGCCTCGAACTGAAGAACGTGCTGCTCGGCAAATCCGAACTCAAGCCATCAGACGACGACCGCCGCTTCAACGACCCGGCCTGGAGCCAGAACCCGCTCTACCGTCGCTACCTGCAGACCTACCTCGCCTGGCGCAAGGAGCTGCACACCTGGATGGGCGAGAGCGATCTGTCGCCCCAGGACATCAGCCGCGGCCAGTTCGTCATCAACCTGATGACCGAGGCGATGGCGCCAACCAACACGCTGTCCAACCCGGCAGCGGTCAAACGCTTCTTCGAGACCGGCGGCAAGAGCCTGCTCGACGGTCTCACCCATCTGGCCAAGGACCTGGTGAACAACGGCGGCATGCCCAGCCAGGTCAACATGGACGCCTTCGAAGTCGGCAAGAACCTGGCCCTGACCGAAGGCGCGGTGGTGTTCCGCAACGATGTGCTGGAGCTGATCCAGTACAAACCGATCACCGAGAGCGTGCACGAACGCCCGCTGCTGGTGGTGCCGCCGCAGATCAACAAGTTCTACGTCTTCGATCTGTCACCGGAGAAGAGCCTGGCGCGCTTCTGCCTGCGCAATCAGGTGCAGACCTTCATCGTCAGCTGGCGCAACCCGACCAAGGCGCAGCGCGAGTGGGGCCTGACGACCTACATCGAAGCGCTCAAGGAAGCCATCGACGTGGTCCTGGCCATCACCGGCAGCAAGGACCTGAACATGCTCGGCGCCTGCTCCGGCGGCATCACCACCGTCACCCTGCTCGGCCACTACGCCGCCCTGGGCGAGAACAAGGTGCATGCGTTCACGCAGATGGTCAGCGTGCTGGACTTCGAGCTGGACACCCAGGTCGCCCTGTTCGCCGACGAGAAGACCCTGGAAGCCGCCAAGCGCCGCTCCTACCAGTCCGGCGTGCTCGAAGGCAAGGACATGGCCAAGGTGTTCGCCTGGATGCGGCCCAACGACCTGATCTGGAACTACTGGGTCAACAACTACCTGCTGGGCAACGAGCCGCCGGCCTTCGACATCCTGTTCTGGAACAACGACACCACACGCCTGCCGGCCGCGCTGCACGGCGAACTGGTCGAGATGTTCAAGACCAACCCGCTGACCCGTCCCGGCGCGCTGGAGGTCTCCGGCACGCCGATCGACCTGAAGCAGGTCACCTGCGATTTCTACTGCGTGGCTGGCCTGTCCGACCACATCACGCCCTGGGAAGCCTGCTACCGCTCCGCGCGCCTGCTGGGCGGCAAGTGCGAGTTCATCCTCTCCAACAGCGGGCACATCCAGAGCATCCTCAATCCGCCAGGCAACCCCAAGGCCCGCTTCATGACCGGCCCTGAGCTGTCGGCCGATCCGAAGACCTGGCAGGAAAACGCCAGCAAGCATGCCGACTCCTGGTGGCTGCACTGGCAGAACTGGCTCGCCGAACGCTCGGGCAAGACGCGCAAGGCACCGACCGCCCTGGGCAACAAGGCCCACCCGGCCGGCGAAGTCTCCCCCGGAACCTACGTACACGAACGATGAAAACAGAACTCCTCCCGCAAGCCGGCGCCGTGGACGACGCCAACACCCCAGAATCGTCGACGGCCATGGAAGTGGCCGCGCCGACGAGCCGGCGCGCGCGCAGCAAACGCAGCGACGAGGAGATACTGCCGAGCAAGGCGCCGGCGGCGCAGCCCTTCGAGTTCCGCACCATCGAACTCGACGGGCAGACCATCCGCACCGCCGTGCGTCCGGGCAAGGAACACATGACGCCGCTGCTGATCTTCAACGGCATCGGCGCCAACCTGGAACTGGTATTCCCCTTCGTCGCCGCGCTGGACCCGGACCTGGAGGTAATCGCCTTCGACGTCCCCGGCGTCGGCGGCTCGTCCACCCCGAGCACGCCGTACCGTTTCCCGGGACTGGCGAAGCTGGCCGCGCGGATGCTCGACTACCTGGACTACGGCCAGGTAACGGCCATTGGCGTGTCCTGGGGCGGCGCCCTGGCGCAGCAGTTCGCCCATGATTACCCCGAGCGCTGCAAGAAGCTGATCCTCGCCGCCACCGCCGCCGGCGCGGTGATGGTGCCGGGCAAGCCGGCGGTACTCTGGCGCATGGCCAGCCCGCGCCGCTATATCCAGCCGTCCTACGGCGTGCACATCGCCCCGGACATCTACGGTGGCGCCTTCCGCCGCGACCCGAAACTGGCCATGGCCTTCGCCAGCAAGGTGCGTTCGTCCGGCAAGATGGGCTACTACTGGCAGCTGTTCGCCGGCCTCGGCTGGACCAGCATCCACTGGCTGCACAAGATCCGTCAGCCGACGCTGATCCTGGCCGGCGACGACGACCCGATCATCCCGCTGATCAACATGCGCATGCTGGCCTGGCGCATCCCCAACTCCGAGCTGCACGTGATCGACGACGGCCACCTGTTCCTGGTGACCCGCGCGGAAACCGTCGCACCGATCATCATGAAATTCCTCCAGGAAGAACGGCAGCGCGCGATCATTCACCCGCGTCCCTTCGCACCCAAAGCCAGCTGAAGCATCACAGCTTCGTCACAGTCGGTGGGCATCCTGCCTTGACCGATCGCTCTGCAGGCACTTTTTTTAAAGAGCCGAACAACAAACAGGCGTGTTCACGGGTATCGACACGTAGCGCCTGATTCGGGACCCGCGCTACGGCCACCTCGAAGGTGACCGCAGGGCAACCCGGTTGCTGATCCGCTGCCCTGTTTTCGGGCAGCTATCCTCTCGCGTCGATACCCGTGCACACCCCTCGAACCGGCGGCAGGCGTCTGGAACGGGCTATTCCCCGTTCTGGTACAGGGCTTGCGTCGCCATTGGCAGGTCGGACCCTTTACGGAGTGCTGTTCATGCGAGAGAAAGCTGAGCCTGGTAGCGTCCCCGTCCCCACCGAGTACATGAATGCGCAAAGCGCGATGGTCGGCCTGCGCGGCAAGGACATGCTGTCCACCCTGCGCATGCTCGCCCTGCAGGGCGTGCGCCAACCGATGCATTCGGCACGGCATCTCGCGGCCTTCGGCAAGCAGGTCGGCAAGGTGCTGATCGGCGATTCGCCGCTGCAACCCAACCCGCAGGACGCCCGCTTCCAGGATCCGTCCTGGCGCCTGAATCCCTTCTACCGACGCACCGTGCAGACCTATCTCGCCTGGCAGAAGCAGCTGCTGGCCTGGGTCGACGAGAGCGACCTGAACAGCGATGACCGCGCCCGCGCGCGCTTTCTGCTGTCGATTCTCTCCGACGCCGCCTCGCCCTCGAATACGCTGCTCAACCCGCTGGCGGTGAAAGAGCTGTTCAATACGGGCGGGCAGAGCCTGCTCAAGGGCGCGCAGCACCTGCTCGACGACCTGATGCACAACGGCGGCATGCCCAGCCAGGTCAACCGCAGCGCCTTCGAGATCGGCCAGAACCTGGCCACCACGCCCGGCGCGGTGGTGTTCCGCAACGAGGTGCTGGAGCTGATCCAGTACAAGCCGATGGGCGAGCACCTGTATGCCAAGCCCCTGCTGGTGGTGCCGCCGCAGATCAACAAGTTCTACATTTTCGATCTCACCACGGAAAAGAGCTTCGTCCAGTACGCCCTGAAGAACAATCTGCAGCTGTTCATGGTGAGCTGGCGCAACCCCGACGCACGCCACCGCGAGTGGGGCCTGTCGACCTACGTCACCGCACTGGATGAAGCCACCGAGGTGTGCCGCTCCATCAGCGGCAGCCGCAGCATCAACCTGATGGGCGCCTGCTCCGGCGGCCTGACCATCGCTGCCCTGCAAGGCCACCTGCAGGCGCGCCGGCAACTGCGCAAGATCGCCAGCGCCACCTACCTGGTGAGCTTGCTGGACAGCCAGGTAGAAACCCCCGCCGCGCTGTTCGCCGACGAGCAGACCCTCGAGACCAGCAAGCGCCGCTCCTACCAGCACGGCGTGCTGGACGGCCGCGACATGGCCAAGGTGTTCGCCTGGATGCGGCCCAACGACCTGATCTGGAACTACTGGGTCAACAACTACCTGCTGGGCAAGCAGCCGCCAGCCTTCGACATCCTCTACTGGAACAACGACAACACCCGCCTGCCCGCCGCGCTGCACGGCGATTTCCTCGATTTCTTCAAGCACAACCCACTGGCCCGCCCCGGCGCGATGGAAGTCAACGGTACCGCCATCGACCTGAAGAAGGTCGCGGTGGACAACTTCCACGTCGCCGGCATCACCGACCACATCACACCGTGGGACGCGGTCTACCGCTCGGCCCAGCTGCTGGGCGGCGAGACCCGCTTCGTGCTGTCCAACAGCGGGCACATCCAGAGCATCCTCAACCCGCCGGGCAATCCCAAGGCCTGCTACTTCGAGAACGGCAAGATCAGCTCCGACCCGCGCGCCTGGTACTACGACACCAAGCGCCAGGAAGGCAGCTGGTGGCCGCTGTGGCTGGAATGGATCCAGGAGCGCTCGGGCGAACGACGCCCGGTGAGCTTCGACCTGGGCAACGCCGAATACCCGCCCAGGGAAGCGGCGCCGGGGACCTACGTGCACGTGCGCTGATCTCGGCAACCCGAAACGAATTGCCCAGCCAGCACCGTGAAGGCTCTTGTAGGACGGGTGGAGCGCAGCGATACCCATGCCGTCGGCGCGCGGAATTGATGGGTATCGCTGCGCGCCACGCCATCCTCCGAAAAACTCTCCCGGCTACCCTTGGAGCGAAGCGCAAAGAATGCTCCGTGCAGAAGTTTGCCGCACAGCCATTGGCAGTCACCCTCCCCACGGCTATCGTCGGCCCCACTGCGGCTGGAGCCTGTACACGGATGAAAACGCGCGACCGGATTCTCGAATGCGCCCTGCAGCTGTTCAACGAGCAGGGCGAGCCCAACGTGTCCACCCTGGAGATCGCCACTGAACTGGGCATCAGCCCCGGCAATCTCTACTACCACTTCCATGGCAAGGAACCGCTGGTGCTGGCGCTGTTCGAGCGCTTCCAGGACGAACTGGCGCCCCTGCTCGACCCGCCGGAAAACGTGCGGCTGGGTGCCGAGGACTACTGGCTGTTCCTGCACCTGATCGTCGAGCGCCTGGCGCACTACCGCTTTCTCTTCCAGGACCTCTCCAACCTTGCCGGGCGCCTGCCCAGGCTCGCCCGCGGCGTGCGCGCCTGGCTCAATCAGCTCAAGCGCACCCTGGCCACCCTGCTGGCGCAGCTCAAGGCGCAGGACGAACTGGTCAGCGACACCGAGGCCCTCGGCCAACTGGTGGAGCAGATCACCCTGACCCTGCTGTTCTCCCTCGACTACCAGCGCATCCTCGGCCACGAAGGCGACGTCCGCCAGGTGGTGTTCCAGGTCATGATGCTGGTGGCGCCGCACCTGCGCCCGGATTCGCAATTGATCGCCGAACGTCTCGCCAAGCGCTACCTCGCGCCCTGACTTTCCCCAGCAAGCCGTTCCCTTGAGAGAATGAAAACGCCCGGCGCGAGGCCGGGCGTGGATGTTGCAGCAGACCGATCAGGCCTGGGACGGCGGCGTTGCCGGAGCCGCGGCGGACGGCGTCACGGCCGGTGCGGCGGCGGGAGCCGACGGTGCCGGGGTGGCGGCCGGAGCGGCAGCCGGTTTTGCAGCGGCCGGCTTGGCGGTGGCTTTCGGTGCAGCGGGCTTCTTCACGGCAGGTTTCTTCGCCGCGGCCGGCTTGGCTGCAGGTTTCGCAGCGGCAGGCTTGGCGGCAGCAGCCGGTTTTGCAGCGGGCTTGGCAGCCGGCTTCGCGGCGGCTTTCGCTGCAGCGGGCTTGGCGGCCGGTTTTGCGGCGGGCTTGGCCGCAGCCTTGGCAGCCGGCTTCGCGGCAGGCTTGGCAGCGGGTTTCGCAGCAGCCTTGGCAGCCGGTTTGGCGGCGGCTTTAGCGGCGGGCTTGGCAGCAGGCTTCGCTGCAGGTTTGGCAGCAGCCTTGGAAGCCGCGGTCTTCACAGCGGGTTTCGCGGCCGGCTTGGCGGCGGCTTTCGCTGAGGGTTTCGCGGCGGCCTTGGCGGCCGGTTTGGCAACGCTGACGCCGGTGAGCTTCTCGATCTGCCTGGTGAGGCTGTCGACCTTGCTGTGCAGGTCTTTCACTTCACGGCTGCTCGGTACGCCCAGGCGCGAGATCGCGCTGTTCAGGCGCTTGTCGAAAGCCTCTTCCAGCTCGCCCCACTTGCCGATCGCGGCGCCCTTGACGGCATCGACGCGCGACTTCGCGGAACGGGCGGAGGTCTTCACCGCACCTTCGACTTCGGTCTTGGCCAGTTTCTCAGCCTTCTCGCCGTCCTTGACCAGGGTCTCGAACACCTTGCTGCCGTCCTTGCTGACCTTCGAGTAGGCCCCCAAGCCGGCCAGCCAGATCTGCCGCGAGTATTTCTCGATCTCGCCGATCCAACTGGACTCTTTTTTATCGGTAGTTTTTTTGCCAGCCATCCTGCTCTCCTTATTGAGTTCTCGCGACACGCTCGAGCACTGCGCTCAGCTCATCCAGCTTAGCAGAGAGCGCCTCCACATCACGTCTGGAGGGAATTCCGATGCGATTGAGGGCGGACGCGACACGCGCGTCGAACGCCGCTTCGATCTTCTCGAAGTTGAGCTTGGCCTTGACGCTGTGCAGGCGACCTTTGACGCTGTCGTTGGCGGCGTCGATCTGGGTGCTCACCAGGTCGCGGCCTTTCTTCTCCACGGACTCGCCGGACTTGACCAGTTCCTTGAAGTACTCGCTGCCTTCGGCGCCCACGCGAGCATAGGTCCCCAGGCCCGCGAGCCAGATCTGCCGGGCGTAGTGCTTGGCGTCCGAATAGAGGGAGGATTCGAGTTCTGCGACTTTCTTCTTGCTGACAGCCTTGGCCATGGTGGCACCTCACAGGGTTCAGATTCGATGATGTCGAATAACCGCCCGCATCAGGCGGGACTGTGAGCCAAGGTAGCGAGGAAAATTAGAAAACACATACCAGGCTTTGCGGCCGCAGCCGACGCCGCCGGAAAGCGGCATGGCCCCGCCGGGAGCGGGGCCGGGGGAATCAGGCCAGGGCCTTGTCCAGCGCGCGCTCGATCTCGCCCTTGAGCAGGCCGCCCATGGCCGAGAGCATCAGGCCCAGCTTCACATCCACCGCGACCTTGTCCGCGCCCACCTCGATGCGCCCGTCCACGCCGCTGCGCTTGAACAGCAAGGTGTCGCCCTGCCACTCACTGCTCACGCCGTGCTCGCGGCCGAGCTTGTCGGCGAGCTTCTCGGCCTTGGCGCGAGCGGCTTCGAGGCCGAGGGAGTGGGAACGTTCGACGTGGATACGGGACATGCTGGAACTCCGCGATTGACTGACCCAGCCGATCATACGCGCCGCGCCGTATCGCCGCACCCCGGCAGCCCTCACGGGGTGGCGACCGGGGCGGCGTTTTCCGTGCTTCCTGTTAGAATGCCCGCCACTGACTTCCAGGGTAGAAATGCCATGAGCGAACCGCGCAAGCCCCAAGCCGGCCAGGACGGCGCCGATCCCACCACGCACTTCGGCTACAAGACCGTGCGCGAGAGCGAGAAGGCCGAGAAGGTCGCCGAGGTCTTCCACTCGGTCGCCGCCAAGTACGACCTGATGAACGACCTGATGTCCGGCGGCATCCACCGTCTGTGGAAGCGTTTTACCATCGAACTGTCCGGCGTGCGCGCCGGCAACCGGGTGCTGGACATCGCCGGTGGCACCGGCGACCTGACCCGCCAGTTCTCCCGCCTGGTCGGCCCGACCGGCGAAGTGGTGCTGGCCGACATCAACGCCTCGATGCTCAAGGTCGGCCGTGACAAGCTGCTCGACAGCGGCGTCGCCGGCAACGTCAACTTCGTCCAGGCCGACGCCGAGAAGCTGCCGTTCCCCGATAACTACTTCGACGCGGTGACCATCGCCTTCGGTCTGCGCAACGTCACCCACAAGGACGAAGCCATCCGCTCCATGCTGCGGGTGCTCAAGCCCGGCGGCCGCCTGCTCGTGCTGGAGTTCTCCAAGCCCACCAGCAGCCTGCTGTCCAAGGCCTACGACGCTTACTCCTTCACCCTGCTGCCGCTGATGGGCAAACTGGTGACCAACGATTCCGAGAGCTATCGCTACCTCGCCGAATCGATCCGCATGCACCCCGACCAGGAAACGCTGAAGTCGATGATGGTGGAGGCCGGTTTCGACCGCGTCACCTACCACAACATGACCGGCGGCGTGGTCGCCCTGCACCGCGGCATCAAGCCCTGATGACGCTGCTCCTGCAGGCCGCCCTGGCCAGCGCCGAAGCCACCGTCAACCGCGTGCTGCGGCTCGACGGCGTGGCCCTGCGGCGTCTTGGCCGGCTCGCCGGCAAGGTGCTGGAAGTGGACTGCCAGGCGCCCGCGCTGCGGTTGTTCATCCTGCCCGACGCCGACGGCCTGCACCTGGCCGCGCACCACGAGGCAAAGGCCGACTGCACCCTCGTCGCGCCCGCCGGCAGCCTGCTGCAACTGGCGCTGGCCAAGGACAAGACCCGCGTCCTGCACAGCCCGGACGTGACCATGGGTGGCGACAGCGCGATGCTGCTGGAGCTGGCCGACATCCTCCAGAGCCTGGAGCTGGATTGGGAATACGAAGTGTCCCGCTGGCTGGGCCCGGTGCCCGCACACCTGCTTGGCGCGCGCGTGCGCGGCGGCATGGCGTGGGCCGGCGACAGCCTGGAAAGCCTGCGCCTGAGCCTCGCCGACTACCTCGCCGAGGAGAGCCGCACCCTGGTCGGCCAGCATGAAGCCGAAGCGCGCTTCGCCGAGCTGGACCAGTTGAAAATGTCCCTCGACCGCCTCGACGCGCGGATCACCCGCCTGACCCAGAAGATCAAGCCCGACGCATGAAGCTGCTCGCCTTTCGCCGCCTGCTGCGCATCCAGCGCGTAGCCATCCGCTACCGTCTGGACGACATGGTCCTCGAACTGCCTTTCCTGCCCTGGTGGCTGCGCCTGCTCGGCGGTTTGCTGCCCTGGCGCTGGCTGCCGCGCAAGCCGCTGGACCTCAGCCGCGGTGCGCGCATCCGCCTGGCGCTGGAGGACCTCGGACCGATCTTCATCAAGTTCGGCCAGATCCTCTCCACACGCCGCGACCTGCTCCCCGACGACATCGCTCTGGAGCTGGCCTTCCTGCAGGACAAGGTGCCGCCCTTCCCGCCGGAACAGGCCGTGGCGCTCATCGAGCAACAGCTGGGCGCGAAGATCGAGCAGGTGTTCTCGCGCTTCGAACGCGAGCCGCTGGCGTCCGCCTCGGTCGCGCAGGTCCACACCGCGCAGCTGAAGAGCGGCGAAGAGGTGGTGGTCAAGGTGATCCGCCCGAACCTGGAACCGGTGATCCGCTCCGATATCGCCTGGCTGCACATTCTCGCCCGTACCGCCGAGCGCATCTCCGCCGATGCCCGCCGCCTTCACCCGGCCGAAGTGGTCAGCGATTACGAGAAAACCATCTACGACGAGCTGGACCTGCTGCGTGAAGCGGCCAACTCCTCGCAGCTGCGGCGCAACTTCGACGGCTCGCCGCTGCTCTACGTGCCCCAGGTCTACTGGGACTGGTGCCGCCCGAAGGTCCTGGTGATGGAGCGCATCTACGGCATCCCGGTCACCGACCTGGAGACCCTGCGCGACCAGCGCACCGACTTCAAGGCACTGGCCGAGCGCGGTGTGGAGATCTTCTTCACCCAGGTGTTCCGCGACAGCTTCTTCCACGCCGACATGCACCCCGGCAACATCTTCGTCAGCACCCGCACGCCATGGAGCCCGCAGTACATCGCGGTGGACTGCGGCATCGTCGGCAGCCTGACCGACGAGGACCAGGACTACCTGGCGCGCAACCTGATCGCCTTCTTCAAGCGCGACTACCGCAAGGTCGCCCAGCTGCACATCGACTCGGGCTGGGTGCCGGCCGAGACCAAGGTCAACGATTTCGAGGCAGCCATCCGCACCGTGTGCGAGCCGATCTTCGAGAAGCCGCTCAAGGACATCTCCTTCGGCCAGGTGCTGTTGCGCCTGTTCCAGACCGCGCGACGCTTCAATATGGAAGTACAGCCCCAGCTGGTGCTGCTGCAGAAGACCCTGTTGAACATCGAAGGCCTGGGCCGCCAGCTCTACCCGGAGCTGGACCTGTGGACCACCGCGCAACCCTACCTGGAACGCTGGATGCGCGAGCGCATGAGCCCCGGCACCCTGATGCGCAACGCCCAGCAGCACATCGAGCAACTGCCGCACCTGGCGCAGATGACGCGCGAAACCCTGGAACGCCTGTCCCGCGATCCCGATCCGGACAAGCGCCTGGTCATCGAGACCCGCAGCCCTGGCGCGGGCGCGTGGCCGGCGCGACTGATCGGCGCGGTGCTGGTCGCCGGCGCCGCCGAGACCGGGCTCTCCACCGATAGCCTCGCCGCCTGGCCGGCGTGGGCGATGCTGGCCGGTGGTCTGTATCTGATTCTGCGCCGATAGCCAGTCGCCGCACTGGCTGGCACACTTAACCGCTATACACAGTGGCTCCGGGCACCGCGCGTGCCCGCTGTACGGAACCCGAGATGAAAGACTGGCTGGACGAAATCAAGTGGAATGCCGATGGACTGGTGCCGGCGATCGCCCAGGACCATCGCACCGGCCGCGTGCTGATGATGGCCTGGATGAACCGCGAGGCCCTGGCCCTGACCGCTGCCGAGAACCGCGCCATCTACTGGTCGCGCTCGCGCGGCAAGCTCTGGCGCAAGGGCGAGGACTCCGGGCACGTGCAGAAGCTGCATGAACTGCGTCTGGACTGCGACGCCGACGTGGTGATCCTGATCGTCGAGCAACTGGGCGGCATCGCCTGCCACACCGGCCGCGAAAGCTGCTTCTACCGGGTGTTCGAGAATGGCGCCTGGCAGACGGTCGATCCGGTCCTGAAGGACCCGGATGCCATCTACTCCCACGTAGGTACAGGAAAACCCCATGAGCACTGATACCCTCGCCCGTCTGGCGGAAGTCCTCGAAGCGCGCAAGAATGCCGCACCGGACAGCTCCTACGTGGCCAGCCTGTATCACAAGGGCCTGAACAAGATCCTGGAGAAGGTGGGCGAGGAGTCGGTGGAAACCATTCTCGCCGCCAAGGACGCCGCCAGCAGTGGCGACTGCACGGACCTGATCTACGAAACGGCCGACCTCTGGTTCCACTCCCTGGTGATGCTCGCCGCCCTCGGTCAGCACCCACAGGCAGTACTGGACGAGCTGGATCGTCGCTTCGGCCTTTCCGGGCATGACGAGAAGGCCGCGCGCCAGCCGTCTGCCTGAACCCGACAACATTGCGAGGAAAACAAGATGGGCATCTTTGACTGGAAACACTGGGTCGTCATCCTGATCGTCGTGGTCCTGGTGTTCGGCACCAAGCGCCTGAAGAACCTGGGTTCGGACGTCGGCGAAGCCATCAAGGGCTTCAAGAAGGCGATGAACACCGAAGAAGACGAGAAGAAGGACTCGAACGCCGCTGCCGGCAACCCGTCGCTGAACCAGCCGCACACCATCGATGCCCAGGCGCAGAAGGTCGAAGAGCCGGCGCGCAAGGACTGATTCATGTTCGGTATCAGCTTCAGCGAACTGCTGCTGGTTGGCCTCGTCGCCCTGCTGGTGCTCGGTCCCGACCGCCTGCCGGGCGCCGCGCGCACGGCAGGCCTGTGGATCGGCCGGCTCAAACGCAGCTTCAACGCCATCAAGACGGAAGTGGAGCGCGAACTGGGTGCGGATGAAATCCGCCGCCAGCTGCACAATGAACACATCCTGCAGATGGAACAGGAAGCCAAGAAGCTGATGGCGCCGTTGACCGACCTGCAGGAGCAGGCCCGGGAAACCTTCAATCCGCAGCAGCCATCGGCCCAGCCCGACGGTCAGGGCACGCCTGCCGAGCCGCCCGCGGCCCCCAGCATCGCGCCCAACAGCCGCCTGAACAGCCTGCCAGGCGCGGGCATTGCGCCCGCCACCCCGCAAGCGCCCACCGTCGCACCGACCGAGCCCGCTGCCGCGCCGCAGCCCCCTCAACCGGGCCTGTCCGAGCAGCCGAGTCAGCCGCCCGCTTCGTCCGAGACGCCGCGTACCCCATGAGCGCCGAAAAGCCCGACCAGCCCGAACACGACCAGGAAATGCCCCTGGTCTCGCACCTGACCGAACTGCGCACGCGCCTGCTGCGCTGCGTGGTCGCGATCTTCGTGATCTTCATCGGCCTGCTGTACTTCTCGCAGAAGATCTACGCGCTGGCGTCCGAGCCGTTGCGCCGCTTCCTGCCCGAAGGCGCGACCATGATCGCCATCGACCCGGCGTCGGCCTTCCTCGCGCCACTGAAGCTGACCATGATCGTCGCCGTGCTGATTGCCATGCCGGTGATCCTTGGCCAGGTCTGGGGCTTCATCGCACCCGGCCTGTACAAGCACGAAAAGCGCGTCGCCCTGCCGCTGCTGGCCTCCAGCATCGTGCTGTTCTATGCCGGCATGGCCTTCGCCTACTTCCTGGTGTTCCCGTTGATGTTCCACTTCTTCCTTGGCCAGGCGCCGGAAGGCGTGACGCCGATGACGGACATCAACAGCTACCTGGACTTCCTCACCCTGCTGTTCGCCTTCGGCGTCGCCTTCGAGATTCCCGTGGCCACCGTGCTGCTGGTGTGGATCGGGGTGGTGGACGTCGCCTACCTGAAGAAGATCCGCCCCTACGTGATCATCGGCTGCTTCGTGGTCGGCATGGTCCTCACCCCGCCGGACCCGCTGTCGCAGACCCTGCTGGCGGTACCGATGTGGATGCTGTTCGAGGCCGGCGTGCTGTTCAGCCACCTGATCCGCAAGCGTGGGCCGGAAGAGGACGAAACCGAATCCAAGGGCGACCAGCCGCCGGCTACACGCCCTTGAACCTGCTGCTGCTCGACGACGCCGACTTCGTCGCGGCGGACCGCGTGATCCTGCGCGACCGCCGACTCACCCACATGCAGGAGGTCCATCGCGCCGAAAGCGGTGATCAGGTGCGCGTCGGCCGCCTGGGCGGCCTGATGGGCGAAGGCCGCCTGCTGCGTCTGGACGCCAGCGAGGCCGAGTTGCAGGTCAGCTTCGACCAGGCTCCGCCGGCCAAACTGCCACTGACCCTGCTGCTCGCCCTGCCCCGCCCGAAGATGCTCCGTCGCGTGCTGCAGACCGTCGCCGCCATGGGCGTACCGCGCCTGGTTCTGCTCAACAGCTACCGGGTGGAAAAGAGCTTCTGGCAGACCCCCTTCCTCGAGCCCGGCGCCGTGCGCGAGCAACTGATCCTCGGCCTCGAGCAGGCCCGCGATACCGTGTTGCCCGAGGTGATCATCGAGAAGCGCTTCAAGCCCTTCGTCGAGGACCGCCTTCCCGCCATGGCTGCCGGCAGCCTCGGCCTGATCGGCCATCCCGGTCCCTGGCCCGAGTGTCCCCGTGCGCTGAGCGAACCCGCGACCCTGGCCATCGGCCCCGAAGGCGGCTGGATTCCCTACGAGGTCGACAAGCTGCGCGAAGCCGGCCTCACCCCCGTGCAACTGGGCGAACGCATCCTGCGCGTCGAGACCGCGGTGACCGCACTTCTGGCACGCCTGTACTAACGGAGAATGGCTAGAGGCCAGTAACCACGCGGCCTCCAGCGTGAACCACCAGTCAGAAAATTACCGCAAAACCCTTCAGTTCCCCGCAGCGAAGCCGATATCAGCGGTACCGGTCGTCCCCACTCTGCGCATTTCCTGCTCAGCCATGCGTACCGGCCCCGTTCACCCCTGGAGCGCCGCCTTCATGTTTCGCTGGTTCAACAACCTGACTGTCAAACTCAAACTCGCCTCGGGCTTCGGCCTGGTGCTGCTGCTCACCCTGCTGATCGCCCTCACCGGCTGGATCAACCTGGGCAACGTGATCAGCCGCGGCGACAAGCTCGGTGAGATTTCCGAGCTGATCGCGATCGCCAAGGACTTGCGCATCGCCCGCCTCAAATTCCAGTCCACCCGAGCGCCGGAAGACGCCAAGGCGGTGCTCGATACCCTGGACAAGCTGGACCAGCGCCACCGTGGGCTAAATGAGCGCTTCACCGAGGCCGAGGACCGCCGCGTCATCGACCAGCAGCATGAGCTGAGCGTGGAATACCGCAAGCTCTACGCCCAGTTGCTCAAGTCCTTCGAAGAGCGCGATGCCGCCAAGCAAGCGCTGATCAAGGCCGCTGGCGCGGTCAGCGAGGGTATGCAGAAGGCCGAGCAGAAGCTGGTCAGCAACGGCAGCCCGGAAGGCCTGCAGCACCTGCAGGACCTCGCCGGCCTCGGCCGTGGCGTGATGCAGGCACGCCTGCAGGTGATGGCCTACACCAGCACCGACGCGCAGAACCTCGAGCAGCCCGCCTTCGCCGCCCTGCAGACGCTGATCGACGGCGTGAAGAGCGACATGAGCACTTCGCCGGCCGAACTGAACAGCGAGTTCCGCGCCACCCTCGACGCGCTGGAAACCTACCGCAACGCGCTGACCAACTACCGCAACGAGGTCAACGACAGCCAGGCCGCCCGCGACCGCATGCGCGACGCCGGCCAGCAGATCGAGAAGCTGAGCAGCGACCTGACCACCACCCAGACCGCCAAGCGCGACGCTGGTGTCGCCCAGGCCAAGACCCTGCTGGGCCTGGCCTCGCTGATTGCCCTGGTGCTGGGCAGCATCGCCGCCTGGATCATCACCGGGCAGATCGTCAATCCGCTGCGCGACGTGCTGGGCCATGCCGAGCGCATCGCCGACGGCGATCTCAGCCGTGATATCCCCACCACTCGCCACGACGAGCTGGGCCAGTTGCAGAAGAGCATGCAGCGCATGAACCTTTCCCTGCGCGAACTGATCGGCCGCATCCACGACGGTGTGACGCAGATCGCCAGTGCTGCCGAGGAGCTGTCCGCGGTGACCGAGCAGACCAGCGCCGGGGTGAACAACCAGAAGATCGAGACCGACCAGGTCGCCACCGCCATGAACGAAATGGCGGCCACCGTGCAGGAAGTCGCACGCAACGCCGAAGAAGCCTCCGAAGCCGCCTCCGCCGCCGACCGCCAGGCCCGGGACGGCGAAGGCGCGGTGAACGAAGCCGTGACCCAGATGGACCGCCTGGCCGGCGAAGTCGGCCGTACCAACGAATCGGTGCTCAAGCTCAAGCGCGAAAGCGAGAAGATCGGCAGCGTGCTGGACGTGATCAAGGCGGTGGCCGAACAGACCAACCTGCTGGCACTCAACGCCGCCATCGAAGCGGCCCGCGCGGGCGACGCCGGCCGTGGCTTCGCCGTGGTGGCCGACGAGGTGCGCGGCCTGGCACAGCGCACCCAATCCTCCACCGAAGAGATCGAAGAGCTGATCGCCGGCCTGCAGAGCGGTACCCAGCAGGCCGTGCAGATGATGGAAACCAGCCGCGACCTGACCGTCAGCACCGTCGACCTGACCCGTCGCGCCGGCGAACGTCTGGGCGCCATCACCCGCACCGTGTCGACCATCCAGTCGATGAACCAGCAGATCGCCGCCGCTTCCGAGCAGCAGAGCGCCGTGGCCGAAGAGATCAACCGCAGCGTGATGAACGTGCGCGACATCTCCGAGCAAACCGCCGCCGCCAGCGAGGAGACCGCCGCGTCCAGCGTGGAGCTGGCTCGCCTGGGCAACGAGCTGCAGGTACTGGTCAGCCGCTTCCGCGTCTGATCCGCATCGCCGCGCAAAAAAGCCGGCGCAATGCGGGCTTTTTCTGGCCGCCACTCCCGAGCATCGCCCCAGCGGCTTTTCGCAGGAGCGAGCGTGCTCGCGAACCGCCCCCCCCTGCAGGGCTTGTTTGCGAGCACGCTCGCTCCTGCAGGTTTCGCCGCGGTACTCGGCGCAATGCCGAGCCGCGGCGGAAACATCGCGACCAATTCCCGCCTTCAGTTTCGCTTTTCGCGGCCGATAGCCTCTGACGCACGAAGATGCGTCCCGACAATTTTGCCTCGCCTCTGCACTTTTCGCTCTTGCCAGCCCCGGGCCGTCGATCCCGCGGCGACGCCTGCCTGGAGTATTCGACATGTACGATTGGCTAGTAGTACAGCTGGGACGCCTGAACGTCAGCCTGAAGCTGGTAGTGGGCTTCGGCATCCTCCTCTTCCTGACGCTGCTGGTGCTGCTCAGCGGCCTGGGCAGCCTGGATAACCAGGCCCAGCGCGGCCAGCAGATGGCGACCATCACCGAACTCAACGACCTCAGCCAGCAGGCCAACCTCGCGCGCCTGCAATTCGAGCTGGGCGGCGATCGCAGCCAGGCCGAGCGCGTCGAGCAGCACAGCACCAGGATGCTGGAGCTGATCGAGCAGCGCCTGAAGGGCAGCGACATCGACGTCAAACAGCTGGATGCCGCTCGCCAGGCCGTCAGCGAGTATCGCGAAGCCTTCGCCGCCCTGACTCGTGCCGTGGACCAGCGCACCCAGGCCCGCGGCACCCTGGTGGGAAGCGCGCAGAGCGCCCTGCAGGCCTTCGAAGCGCTGGACAAGCGACTCTTCGAGCTGCTCGCCGAACAACCTGGCGACACCCAACTGCTGCACAGCGCCCAGGCGGTCGGCCAACTGCACCAGCAATTGCTGGTGGTGCGCTACCAGGTGCGCGGCTATGTCTTCGAACAATCCGCCAGCGCCGAGCAGTCTGCCTTCGCCGCCTTCGACACGCTGCGCGACACCGGCACCGCCCTGCAGAGCCAGTTGCCGCCCATCGCCACCGACGGCCTGAGCACCGCACTGAAGGACCTGCAGAACTACCGCCGCGGTATCGAACATTTCCGTGACGGCGTCAACGCCACCCTGCAGGCACGCAAGGGGCTGAACGGCGCCAGCGAGGCGGTGCTCACGGCCGCCACCCGACTCTATGACGACACCCTGGCGCGTAACGACGCCGAGACCGCTGCCGCCAAGACCCGGCAGATCCTCATCGCCGTGCTCGCCCTGGCGTTCGGCCTGCTGTCGGGCTGGGCGATCAACCGCCAGATCGTCCGCCCGCTGCACGAAGCCCTGGAGCTGGCCGAGCGCATTGCCCAGGGTGATCTCTCCCAGGGGCTCTCCCGCGACCTTAACCTGCAACGCAGCGACGAGCTGGGCCAGCTGCAGCGGGTGATGCTGCGCATGCGCGAAAGCCTGGCGCAGTTACTCGGCCACATCGGTGGCAGTGTCAGCCAACTGGCTACCGCCGCTGACGAGCTTTCCGCCGTCACCGAACAGACCCGCGCCGGCGTGAACAGCCAGCGTGTCGAGACCGAACAGGTCGCCAGCGCCATCCATGAAATGGCCGCCACCGTGCAGGAGGTCGCGCGCAATGCCGAGCAGGCCTCTGCCGCCGCGCAACAGGCTGACCAGCAGGCCCGCGAGGGCGACCAGGTGGTGCAGAATGCCGTGAACCAGATCGATCGCCTGGCGACCGAGGTGGATCGCTCCGCCGAGGCCATGGAGCTGCTGCGCAAGGAAAGCGAGAAGATCGGCAGCGTGCTGGACGTGATCAAATCGGTGGCGGAGCAGACCAACCTGCTGGCGCTAAACGCCGCCATCGAGGCCGCCCGCGCCGGCGAGGCCGGGCGCGGTTTCGCCGTGGTCGCCGACGAGGTGCGCGGCCTGGCCCAGCGCACACAGTCGTCCACCGCCGAGATCGAGGGCCTGATCGCCGGCCTGCAGCGCGGCGCGCAGGAGGCAGTGACGCGCATGGACGACAGCCGCCGCCTGACCGGCAGCTCGGTGGAACTGACCCGCCGCGCCGGCGAGGCGTTGGGCGTGATTGCCCGTACCGTGGCCGATATTCAGGGCATGAACCTGCAGATCGCTTCGGCTGCCGAGGAACAGAGCAGCGTCGCCGAGGAGATCAACCGCAGCGTGGTGCAGGTCCGCGAGATCGCCGACCAGTCCGCCGCTGCCAGCGAGCAGACTGCCAGCTCCAGCACCGAGCTCGCGCGCCTGGGTAACGAGCTGCAACTGCAGGTGGGGCGCTTCCGCCTGTAAGGCAGCAGTCGGTCGGTGCGCCCGCGCCGACCGACAAGGGCAGGACAGTTGTCATGCGCATGGCGTAGGATCGGTCACTCGCCATATAGGGAGAGTGACCATGCGCCCGCTGACCATCGACCTCGACGAGCTGGCCTTCGCACTCGATACCCAGGGTATCGATCACTACCTCGACCTGTTCAGCGGCCAGGTGCTGCTGATCCCGGAAGAAGACCCCGACCCGGAGCTGGCCGAGCTGCTGCAGCGAGAGCCGGAACGCCTGCTGCCCATTGAGCCCTTGAGCAGCAGCCAGTCGCTGGACCTGATGCGCGATTTCCTCCGCGAAGTGCCCGAACCCCACGCCTATTCCGCCCTGGCCAATGCCATCGAGGGGCGCAAGCCGTTCAAGGCCTTCCGCCATGTGCTGATGGGCTATCCCGAGCTGCTGCAGGCCTGGTACGTCTATCAGGGCGAACGGCTACGCGAGTGCGCGCTGGACTGGCTGGCGGACAACCAGATCCAGCCGGCCGGACGCAGCCCCGGCGCTTATCTGTAGAGCGGCCCCGACCATCGATGCAACCCGCAGGTTCTCGAGCAAGCTCGCTCCTGCAGGCAGCCGGCCAACACGGAGCGCTCGGGCTTGCTCGCGAACCGGTCCGAACCTGGTCGCCCGCTGTAGGAGCGCCCCATCGGCGTGATCGCGGGTATCGCCTGCTCCTGCACGGAGCACCGTGCTAACCGTTGGCGCAGGAGCAGACTCCGTCCGCGATCGGCCACGCCCACGCGGCAGACCATGCCCCGCGCCCAAACAAAAACGCCGCCCCGAAGGGCGGCGTTGCTGTTTTTCGATCAGAACAATCGGCCTTCTGGAGCCTCGCTGGAGATCGGCTTGGCTTCCGCCGCCGTCGCCTGCCAGCCGCCGCCGAGGGCCTTGTACAGGTTGACCTCGCTGGTCAGCTGGTTGAGGCGGTCGGTGATCAGCTGCTGCTGGGCACTGAACAGCGAGCGTTGCGCGTCGAGCAGGGTGAGGTAGTTGTCCACACCGGTGCGGTAGCGCTTGTCGGCCAGGCGGTAGTACTCGCTGCTGGCGTCCACCAGCGCGCGCTGCGCCTGCAGCTGCTCGTTGAAGGTGCCGCGTGCGGCAAGACCATCCGCCACCTCGGAGAACGCCGTCTGAATGGCTTTCTCGTACTGTGCGACGTTGATGTCCTTCTGCACCTTGGCCAGGTCCAGGCTCGCACGCAGGCTGCCGGCGTTGAAGATCGGCAGGCTGATCGACGGCTTGAACAGCCAGGTGCCGGAACCGCCGTCGAACAGGCCGCCGAGGTCCGGGCTGATAGTGCCGGCATTGGCCGTCAGGCTGACACTCGGGAAGAATGCTGCCCGCGCCGCGCCGATGTTGGCGTTGGCCGCCTTGAGCTGGTGCTCCGCCTGCAGGATGTCCGGACGACGTTGCAGCAGGTCCGAAGGCAAGCCCGCCGGCACGGTGGCCAGCAGTTCGTCGCCCAGGCCGCGCCCTTGCGGCAGGTCCGCCGGCAGACCGGAACCGAGCAGCAGCACCAGCGCATTCTGATCCTGCGCCACGAGGCGGGTGTATTGCGCCAGGGTGGCCCGCGCGCTTTCCACCGAAGTCTGTGCCTGGCGCAGATCCAGCGCCGAAGCGACACCTACGTCGTAGCTGCGCTTGGTCAGGTCGTAACTCTTCTGGTAGGTGCCCAGGGTGTCGCGGGTCAGTTGCAGCTGGGCCTGGTCAGCGCGCAGCGTCAGGTAGGCGTTGGCAACGTTGGCCACCAGGCTGGTCTGGGTGCTGCGACGGGCCTCTTCGGTGGCGAAGTACTGCTCCAGCGCCTGGTCACGCAGGGCGCGCAGGCGGCCGAACAGGTCGATTTCCCAGGCAGTGATGCCCAGGGTCGCGCCGTACTGGCTGCTGATCATCGAACTACCGGTCTGCGACAGGTCCGCCGGCAGGCGCTGACGCGAGCCGTCGAAGCTGGCATCGACCGCCGGGAACAGGTCAGCCCGCTGGATGCGGTACTGCGCCCGATAGGCTTCGATGTTCAGCGCGGCGACGCGCAGGTCGCGGTTGTTTTCCAGCGAGACTTCGACGAGTCGCTGCAGTTGCGGGTCCTTGAAGAACTCGCGCCAGCCGATGTCGGCGCCGGCATTGGCCGGCTGCGCCGCGCCGTAGGCGTCGCCCTGCGGATAGGCCCCGGCCACGGGCGCCTCGGGGCGCTCGTAGTCGGGGATCAGCGAGCAGCCGGACAGCACGACTGCCGCGACCGCGAGGGACAGGAAGGACTTTCTCATATCAATGCCCCTTCTCGGTGGCTTCCTGTTCCTTGGACAGCTTGTCCTTGAACAGGGTACTGACCACCACATAGAACAGCGGTACCCAGAAGATCGCGAGGATGGTCGCGGTGACCATGCCGCCGATCACGCCGGTACCGATTGCGTGCTGGCTGCCCGAGCCTGCACCGGTGGAGATCGCCAGCGGCAGCACGCCGAGGACGAACGCCAGGGAGGTCATGACGATCGGACGCAGACGCATCCGGCATGCCTCGATAGCGGCCGCAACGATGGGCTTGCCCTCTCGTTCGTGCAGCTCCTTGGCGAACTCCACGATGAGGATGGCGTTCTTCGCCGACAGGCCGATGGTCGTCAGCAGGCCCACCTGGAAGAACACGTCGTTGGACAGGCCACGCATCGAGGTCGCCAGCAGCGCACCGATGACGCCCAGCGGCACCACCAGCATCACCGAGAACGGGATCGACCAGCTCTCGTACAACGCCGCCAGGCAGAGGAAGACCACGATCAGCGACAGTGCGTAGAGCGCGGGGGCCTGCGAGCCGGACAGACGCTCCTCGTAAGACAGGCCGGTCCAGGAGTAGCCGACACCCTTGGGCAACTGCTTGACGATGTCCTCGACCGCCGCCATGGCCTCACCGGTGGAACGGCCTGGGGCCGGTTCACCAAGGACTTCCATGGCTGGAACGCCGTTGTAGCGCGCCAGTTTCGGCGAACCGTAGCTCCACTCGCCGGTGGCGAAGGCGCTGAACGGCACCATCTCCCCGGCACTGTTGCGCACGTACCACTTGTCCAGGTCTTCCGGGCTCATCCGCGCGTTCGGGCGGCCCTGCAGGTAGACCTTCTTCACCCGACCACGGTCGATGAAGTCGTTGACGTAGTTCGAGCCCCAGGCGATGGACACGGTGGTGTTGATGTCCGCCAGCGAGACGCCTAGCGCACTGGCCTTCTCGTCGTCGATCAGCAGCTTGTATTGCGGTTCGTCGTTCAGGCCGTTGGGACGCACTCGCTGCAGCGCGGGGTTCTGCGCGGCCAGGCCGAGGAACTGGTTGCGCGCCTGCATCAGCACGTCGTGGCCGACGCCGGCCTGGTCCTGGAGGAAGATGTCGAAGCCCACGGCGTTACCCAGCTCGAGCACCGCCGGCGGGGCGAAGGCAAACACCATCGCATCCTTGAAGCTGAAGAAGTGCATCTGCGCGCGCTGAGCCAGCGCGAACACGCTGTTCTCCGCACCTGGGCGCTCTTCCCAGGGCTTGAGCATGATGAACGCCATGCCCGAGCTCTGGCCACGGCCGGCGAAGTTGAAGCCGGTCACGGTGAACACCGAGGCCACCGAGCTGCTTTCCTTGTCCAGCAGGTACTCGCGCATGGAGTCCACCACCACCTGGGTGCGCTCGGCGGAAGAACCGGCCGGGGTCTGCACCTGGGCGAACAGCACGCCCTGATCCTCGTCGGGAAGGAACGCAGTGGGGATGCGGGTGAACAGGTAGACCATGCCGCCAAGGATCAGCACGTACATCAGCAGGTACGGCATGCGGTGGTTGAGGATGGAGGTGACGCCGCGCTCGTAGCCGTGGGTGGTGGCGAGGAACTTGCGGTTGAACCAGCCGAAGAAACCGCGCTTGTGCTCGCCATGGTCGCCCTTCTCGATGGGCTTGAGCATGGTGGCGCACAGTGCGGGGGTGAGGATCAACGCCACGATCACCGACAGGGCCATGGCCGAGACGATGGTGATGGAGAACTGGCGGTAGATCACCCCGGTGGAGCCGCCGAAGAAGGCCATCGGCAGGAATACCGCCGAGAGCACCATGGCGATACCCACCAGCGCACCCTGGATCTGGCCCATGGACTTGCGCGCCGCCTCCTTGGGCGACAGGCCCTCCTCGGCCATCACCCGCTCGACGTTCTCCACCACGACGATGGCATCGTCCACCAACAGGCCGATCGCCAGCACCATGCCGAACATGGTCAGGGTGTTGATCGAGAAGCCGAAGGCGGCGAGCACGCCGAAGGTGCCCAGCAGCACCACCGGCACGGCGATCGTCGGGATCAGCGTGGCGCGGAAGTTCTGCAGGAACAGGTACATCACCAGGAACACCAGCAGGATCGCTTCACCCAGGGTCTTCACCACCTCATGAATGGAAGCGGAAACCACCGGGGTGGTGTCGTACGGGTAGACGATCTTCATGCCCTGCGGGAAGAACGGCTCCAGCGTGGCCAGGGTGGCACGGATCGACTTCGCAGTGTCCAGCGCGTTGGCGCCGGTGGCCAGCTTGATCGCGATACCCGAGGCCGGTTTGCCATTGAACTGGGCGTTGATGCTGTAGTCCTGGCCACCCAGGGCGACATCGGCGACGTCCTTCAGGCGAACCTGAGAGCCGTCGGCGTTGACCTTGAGCAGGATGTTCTGGAACTGCTCGGCACTCTGCAGACGAGTCTTGCCGATGATCGTGGCGTTGAGCTGCTGCCCCTTGACCGCGGGCAGACCACCCAGCTGGCCGGAGGAGATCTGCACGTTCTGCGCCTGGATCGCCGTCTTCACGTCGCCCGGGGTCATCTGGAAGCTGTTGAGCTTCGCCGGGTCCAGCCAGATACGCATGGCGTACTGCGAACCGAACACCTGGAAGTCACCCACACCCGCAGTCCGCGACAGCGGGTCCTGGATGTTGGACACGATGTAGTTCGACAGGTCTTCCTTGGTCATGCTGCCGTCTTCGGAGACGACGCCGACCACCATCAGGAAGTTCTTCACCGCCTTGGTCACGCGGATGCCCTGCTGCTGCACTTCCTGCGGCAGGAGCGGCGTGGCCAGCTGCAGCTTGTTCTGCACCTGAACCTGGGCGATGTCAGGGCTGGTGCCCTGGTCGAAGGTCACGGTAATGGTCATGCTGCCGTCGGAGTTGGACTCCGAGGAGATGTAGCGCAGATGGTCGAGACCGTTCATCTGCTGCTCGATGACCTGCACCACCGTGTCCTGCACCGTCTCGGCGGAGGCACCCGGGTAGCTCACCTGGATGGCGATGGCCGGCGGCGCAATGGCCGGGTACTGGTTTACCGGCAACTTGAGGATCGACAGACCGCCCGCCAGCATGATCACCAGGGCGATTACCCAGGCGAAGATGGGCCGGTCAATGAAAAACTTCGACATTACGAATCCCCTTGATTAACCCTGCTTGGCCGGTTCTGCGGCGGCGGGCTTGTCGGCGGCACCCGCGGTGGGCGCCACGTTCTTCGCGGGTACTGCCTTGGCCTGGGCGCCCGGTTGGACGTACTGCAGGCCTTCGGTGATCAGGCGGTCGCCAGGCTTCAGGCCATCGCTGACCAGCCAGTAGGCGCCGATGGTGCGATCGGCCTTGATGGTGCGCAGCTCGACCTTGTCCTCGCCATTGAGCACAAGCGCCGTCGCCATGCCGCGGAAGTCACGGGTGACGCCCTGTTGCGGCGCCAGGATGGCCTGCTTCTTGATGCCCTCCTCCAGCTGCGCATGGACGAACATGCCCGGCAGCAGCTCCTTGTTAGGGTTGGGGAAGATCGCGCGCACGGTCACCGAGCCGGTGCCCTGATCAACCGAGACCTCGGAGAACTCCAGCTTGCCCTCGATGGGGTATTCGGAGCCGTCTTCCAGGTACAGCTTGACCTTGGCGGCGTTGTCGCCGGCCTTCTCCAGTTGCCCGGCAGCCAGCTCGCGGCGCAGGCGGATCAGCGAGGTGGAAGACTGGGTAACGTCCACGTAGATCGGGTCCAGCTGCTGCACGGTCGCCAGGGCTGTGGCCTGGCCGTTCTGCACCAGGGCGCCTTCGGTCACGCTGGAACGGCCGATGCGGCCGGAGATCGGCGAGTAGACCTTGGTGTAGCGCACGTTGATCTGGGCGCTGTCGACGGTGGCCTTGGCCTGCAGGTAGGCGGCCTGGGCATCGGCGTATTGCTGCTTGCTCACCGCCTCGTCCTTGACCAGTTCCTTGTAGCGCTCGGCCTGCTGCTGGGTGGACACCAGGTTGGCCTGGGCACTCTGCAGGGTCGCCTCATAGGTGGCCGGGTCGATCTGGTACAGCTGCTGGCCTTCCTTGACGTCGCTGCCTTCCTTGAACAGGCGCTTGAGGATGATGCCGTTCACCTGCGGGCGAACTTCGGCAATGCGATACGCGGTGGTACGGCCCGGCAGTTCGGTGCTCAGGGTCACCTCCTGCGGTTGCAGGGTGACGACACCGACCTCGGGGATCTGCTTCTCCTGCGGGGCCTGGGCTTTGTCGCAGCCGGCAAGAGTGGCCATGGCGACGAGCAGGGCCGGGACCAGGGCGCGCATGGCTGGCTTTCGTTGCATATCGTTGTCCTCGTGAGCAAAGCATCCGGTTTGGCTGTGGGCTTGCCGGTCCGGAAAAGCTGGCAAAAATACTTACATTCAGCTCTGTTTGTAAACGTCCGAAAGCCCTGAGGGAAAACTACTGAAACGTTTTAGCCAATGGCTGATGTCGCAGTAGGTTTCCCGCAAGGCAGTCGCGGCGACGAACAAAGTTGATATCATCAACTAAAATACGAAAAAATGGTTGAGCCGATCAACCTGATTTACACAAGACTTACCGTGACCGAGCCGATGACCCACAGCGTGAATCCCGACCTGCCACAGACCCTGATGAAGGTTCTCGACCACTTGCGCGAGCGCCTCCAGGATGAACTGTGCGCCGAAGGCATCGACCTCACGCCGCCGGACATCCGCCTACTCGAATTGATCGGCGCCGATGCCGGCCAGAGCCTGCAGAGCCTGGGTCGCAAGATGTGCCGAGACAAAGCGCTGGTGACCCGCAAGATTCGTGAAATGGAGACTCTCGGCCTGGTTCGCCGCGAACGCAACCCCGACGACCAGCGCAGCTTCCAGCTGTTCCTCACCGAGGCCGGGAATCGTGTCGACGAGCGCACCCAGGCCATCCTCGCACGAACCCATGACAGTCTGTTCGCACCACTGGACGACGAGGAACAACGCACCCTCACCCAGCTCCTGCGGCAATGCCTGCAGGGTCACGCGGACTGACGCCACAAACGAAAACGCCGGCATTCGCCGGCGTTTTCGCATTCCTGCGTCTTACTGACGCACCCCTTCTACCGACAGGGTCAGCTCGACTTCCTGGGAAGCCGGGCCGAGGTCGCGCTGAATGTTGAAGTCCTTCAGCTTGAGGGTGGTGGTACCGAGGAAACCGGCACGGTAGCCGCCCCACGGATCATCGCCCTGACCGACCAGCTCAGCCTTGATGGTGACCGGCTTGGTCACGCCGTTCAGGGTCAGGTTGCCGGTGATCTCGGCATTCTTGCCATCGGCCTTCACGGCGGTGGATTCGAAAGTCGCGGTCGGGTTCTTCGAGACATTCAGGAAGTCCGCGCTGCGCAGGTGCTTGTCACGCTCGGCGTGGTTGGAGTTCACGCTATTGGTGTTGATGGTCACCTTGACCTTGTCGGCGGACGGGTTCTTCTCGTCGAAGGTGAAGGCACCGTCGAAGTCGTCGAAGCGGCCGTACAGCCAGCTGTAGCCCAGGTGCTTGATGCGGAACTCGATGAAGGCGTGCTGGCCTTCCTTGTCGATCTTGTAGTCCGCGGCCATGGCCTGGCCAGCGGAGAACAGGGCGGTACCCAGCGCCAGAGCGGCAAACGTCTTCTTCAGCATTGAAGCAATCTCCCTTTGAGGTGAGGTGTTATTTCGCGGCACGACCGAGCATGCGCACCAGAGTCGCATCGCGGTCGAGGAAATGGTGTTTGAACGCCGCCAGGGCGTGCAGCACGGCCAGCACCACCAGGGTCCAGGCCAGGTACAGGTGGATCGCACCGGCGATATCGGCCTGGTCGGTGATACCGCTCAGCGTGGCGGGCACGTCGAACCAGCCGAACACGCTGATGGGTTTTCCCTCGGCGGTGGAAATCAGGTAGCCGGCAATGATCACGGCAAACAGCAGCGCGTAGAGCGCCAGGTGGCCGAGCTTGGTGGCCACGCGGGTCATCTGCCCGTGGTTGGCCGGCGCCGGCGGCGCCGGGCTGATGAAGCGCCAGAGCACGCGCACGATCAGCGCAATGGCCAGGAGGATGCCGATGCTCTTGTGGATTTCCGGGGCGCGGTGGTACCAGGTGTCGTAGTAGTCCAGCTCGCGCATCCACAGGCCCAGGCCGAACAGGCCGAAGACCACCAGCGCGCTGCCCCAGTGCAGGAACAGGCTCACCAGTCCGTAGCGAGCGGGGGAATTACGCCATTGCATCGATCGACATCCTTGATTACGGGAGCTCAAGACTAGCGGTTAATACATCGAATAAAAGCAGAAAAATCTGCTTTGAAACATCGACTGACAAGATAGGTCACGGTCTGAAACGCCCGTCCCAGAGCCAGAAACGACAATGCCGGCTTTCGCCGGCATTGTGGAGGGAGCTGCGTGGATCAGAACGGCAGCCAGGACATGATGCCCTTCTTCTCGCCCTTCTCGGCCGGCTTGTCGCTGGCGGCCGGCTTGTTGTCAGCGACCATCGTCGCGCCTTCGAGCACCGGCGTCTTGCCGGCGTACAGGTCGCGGACCTGGCTGGCAGCACGCTTGCCGCTGCGCAGGGCGCCTTCGATGGTGCCCGGATAGAGCGCATCGGTGTGCTCGCCGGCGAAGGCCACGCGGGACACCGGGGTCTCCCACACACGCCAGAAGCGGCTGATCTGGCCCGGACCATAGGCCAGATAGGAACCGCCCGTGCCGGCGTCGATGCTGTAACGACGCATTTCGTAGCCGTCGTAGGCACCGCGCATCTTCGGATAGTACTTGTTCATGCGGATCAGCACCTGCTCGGAAAGCTGGCGGTCACCGAAGGCCTGCATCACGCGGGCGTTGTCGCCGGACAGGTTGATCAGCACGTTGGCGCCGCCCTTGGTCGCGGGCTCGACCCAGATCATGCCCAGGCCCTGGTCGCTATAGATCTCGCCGGACAGGCGAGTCTTGTCGTCCCACACCGGCCGCTTGAACTTCATCAGGATCTGGTCGCGCCAGCCGTAGTTGGTGCCCTTGAGCGCCGCCAGCTGCTTGTCGTTCAGGCCTGGGGTCAGGGTGATGTTGCCCAGGGCGCGCAGCGGGACGGCCAGCACCAGGTAGTCGGCGCTGTAGCCGGTAGCGCCGACCTTGACGGTCACACCGTCCTTGTCCTGGCTGATCGAGGTGACCTTGGCGTTGGTCTTGATGGTCTTGATCTGCTTGACGAAGGCCTGGGCCAACACCTGGCTGCCGCCGGGCAGGCGTGCCGCACGCAGGTCGCGGTCGTCGACGCCACGGTACACACGACCCTGCTGGGCGAGGTAGAGCAGCGACAGGCGCGACGGCTCGTCGTAATGCGAGCGGATGCGCTGGTTGACCAGCAGGCGCGCGGTCGGCGACAGGTTCAACTTGTCCAGCCAGCGTGCGGCGGTGAGCTGGTCGAGGGCGAACAGGGTCTTGTTCGCCAGCGGATTGAGCGGGTCGTCGATGGAGGCGGACAGCTCGTTCAGCGACTTCTCGAAGCGCTCCAGGTCAGCGGCGACGGCCGGCATCTTCGCCTTCAGGTCAGCGCTGGTGTAGTAGAGGCCGTCGATCAGGTAGCTCGGGGTACGGACGAATTCCGGCGCCGGCACCGAGTTCACCTTCAGGGTGTCCAGGTAGCCGTTGAGGGTCGGCTGGACCTTCTTGTTGCCGATCCATTCGCTGGTGGCCAGGCCCGAACGGCCGCCCACCTGCGGCTTGGCTTCCAGCAGGGTGACCTGCCAGCCCGCCTCCTGCAATTCGTAGGCCGCGGAAAGACCGGCGAGCCCACCACCGACCACGATGGCGGTCGGTTGTTTGTCCTTGCCCAGCGCTACCGCACTGAACACCCCCAGAGCAAGCAACGCGGCAGCGCGCAGCCATCCCATTTTCATCGCCAGACTTCCCCGAATTGGTGCAAAGGCGCGAAGCATACGTCAGCGCCCGAGAGCCGAATAGCCGTCTTGGTCGGCTGCCTGGAGCCTGTGCCCCGGGACGCGTCCTTGTTCATCTCAGGTGCATTGCATAGGCTTGCCCGATCCGGGCGAGTCGACCGTCTGACGAGCCATCATTTCAAGGAGCAGACCATGGGCCTGAACGCCGAGTGGATGCAGCGCGATCTCGAGGTGCTGTGGCACCCCTGCACCCAGATGAAAGACCACGAACGCCTGCCGGTGATCCCGATCCGCCGCGGTGAAGGCATCTGGCTGGAGGACTTCGAGGGCAAGCGCTACCTGGACGCGGTCAGCTCCTGGTGGGTCAACGTGTTCGGCCACACCAACCCGCGCATCAACCAGCGCATCAAGGACCAGGTGGACCAGCTGGAGCACGTGATCCTCGCCGGCTTCAGCCACCAGCCGGTGATCGAGCTGTCCGAACGGCTGCTGCGCCTGGCGCCGGCCGGCTTCTCCCGGGTGTTCTACGCCGACAGCGGCTCGGCCGGCATCGAGGTCGCGCTGAAGATGAGCTACCACTACTGGCACAACCTCGGCCAGCCGGAGAAGAAGCGTTTCATCACCCTGACCAACAGCTACCACGGCGAGACCGTGGCGGCGATGTCGGTGGGCGACGTGGCGCTGTTCACCGAGACCTACAAGTCGCTGCTGATGGACACCATCAAGGTGCCGACTCCCGACTGCTACCTGCGCCCCGAGGGCGTGAGCTGGGAGGAGCACTCGCGGACGATGTTCGCCGCCATGGAGCAGGCGCTGGAACAGCACCACCAGGAAGTCGCGGCGGTGATCGTCGAGCCGCTGGTGCAGGGCGCCGGCGGCATGCGCATGTACCACCCGGTCTACCTCAAGCTGCTGCGCGAGGCCTGCGACCGCTACGGCGTGCACCTGATCCACGACGAGATCGCCGTCGGCTTCGGCCGCACCGGTACCATGTTCGCCTGCGAACAGGCCGGCATCACCCCGGACTTCCTCGTGCTGTCCAAGGCACTCACCGGCGGCTACCTGGCGATGAGCGCGGTGCTCACCACCGACAAGGTCTACCAGGCCTTCTACGACGACTACGCCACCCTGCGCGCCTTCCTCCACTCGCACACCTACACCGGCAACCCGCTGGCCTGCGCCGCCGCCCTGGCGACCCTGGACATCTTCGAGCAGGACAACGTCATCGAGGCCAACAAGGCCCTGGCGACCAGGATGGCCAGCGCCACCGCGCACCTGGCCGACCACCCGCACGTCTCGGAAATCCGCCAGACCGGCATGATCCTCGCCATCGAGATGGTCCAGGACAAGGCCACCAGGACCACCTACCCGTGGCAGGAACGCCGCGGCCTGAAGGTCTTCCAGCACGGCCTGGAGCGCGGCGCGCTGCTGCGCCCGCTGGGCAGCGTGGTGTACTTCCTGCCGCCGTACATCATCACCCCCGAGCAGATCGACTTCCTCGCCGAGGTCGCCAGCGAAGGCATCGACATCGCCACCCGCGACAGCGTGAGCGTGGCGGTCAGCGAACGCTTCCCCGAGCATCGCGATCCGGGCTGATCGGCTACAAGCGGCAGGCCGAAAGCTTTAAGCTTGCCGCTTTCCCCCATCAGTTCGACATCGCCATGCGCCTCTCCCGTTTCTTCATCGACGCCCCGCTTTCCCTCGGCCAGCACGAGCTGCCCGAAGCCCAGGCCCACTACATTGGCCGCGTGCTGCGCCATTCGGCCGGTGACGCGGTGCAGCTGTTCGACGGCTCGGGCCGCGAGTACCTGGGCGAACTGATCGAAGTCGGCAAGAAGACCGTCCGCGTGGAACTGCGCGAGGCCTTCGACGGCCAGGCAGAATCACCGCTGCGCGTGCACCTGGGCCAGGGCCTGTCCCGTGGCGAGCGCATGGACTGGGCGATCCAGAAAGCCACCGAACTGGGCGCCAGCGAGATCACACCGATCGTCAGCGAACGCTGCGAAGTGCGCCTGAAGGACGAACGCGCCGACAAACGCATGGCGCACTGGCGCCAGGTGGCGATCAGCGCCTGCGAACAATGCGGCCGCTCGGTGCTGCCGGTGCTCAACGCCCCGATCACCCTCGCCGACTGGCTGGAGAGCTGCGAGGCGCAGCTCAAGCTGGTGCTGCACCCGGTGGCAGAGCCGCTGACCAGCCATGACCGGCCATCCAGCCTGGCCTTTCTGATCGGCCCGGAGGGCGGCTTGAGCGAGGCGGAAGTGGAGCAGGCCAAAGGCACCGGCTTCCACGCCGCGCGACTGGGGCCGCGCGTGTTGCGCACCGAGACCGCCCCCGTGGTGGCGCTGAGCGTAGCGCAGCAGCTGTGGGGCGATTTCTGAACGCTTCGCCGCGTCAGAGCCCTCTCAGCGCCAACCCCGCCAGGACCAGCAGCACCACCCCGCACAACGCATGGCTCACCCGGTGCCAGCGCGGCGAAGCATTGCGCCGCAGCCAATCCACCAGCGCTGCGCAAAGGAAGCAGCAGAGCACCGACGCGGTCATGAAGCCGGCGAAGAACACCAGCGAGTCCGCCAGCGACGGCACGCCGTCCACCAGCCCTGCCATGGCGCCGCCCAGCGCGCCCCAATAGACGATGTTCTTGGGGTTAGACAGCGACAGCATCGCGCCGGACGCGAAAGCCCCGGCGTGGTGCTCACCGGTGTCGCCCGTCTCCACCACGCCGACTTCACGGGCATCGCGCAGGCTCTGCAGGCCCAGCCAGGCCAGGTAGGCGGCACTGGCCAGGGTCAGCGGCAGGCGCAAGGTTTCATGGCCGAACAACAGCGCCAACCCGGTGAGACCGATCAGTGCCCAGACGGCATCGCCGATCAGCGAGCCGAACTGCACCAGCAATGCCGGGCGGAAACCGCCCTTCAGGCCGCGGCGCAGGGTTTCGGCGAGGACCGCACCGGGAGACAGGCAGAAGACGGCGCCAAACAGCAGCGCGGCGAAGAACAGGGTCATGGATCAACTCTCGAACAGGATGGCGATGGGACGATTCTGCCTGGGTCACGGCCGTCGGACTTGAACCGGATTGCTCAGCGCAGAGCGCGTTGGAAGTGTCCTGGCGACACGCCATAGGCTGCGCGGAAGTGACGGTTCAGGTGGCTCTGGTCAGCAAAGCCCAGCTCATGCGCCACGTCGGTGGCCGGCAGGCCGGCGCGCAGCAGCGCCTGGGCGCGACGGGTGCGCAGTTGCATGGCCCACTGACGGGGACTGAGGCCCACCTGTTTCTGAAAGCTGCGCAGGAGGTGGAAGCGCGACAGGCCGAGATGGGCCGCCATTTCGTCGAGGCTCGGTTGCCGCGCCAGATCGGCCGCCAGCCAGTCCTGCAGGTCGGCGATCCGCCCGCCACTCTCCGCCGCTTCGAGGGGCAGGCGCACGCCCATGGCGCGAGCGATCTCGGCCAGCAGCAGCGTCAGGTGTTCTTCGCCGCGCTGGCGGACGAAGGCGTCATCGCCGAGCACGCGCTCGACCGCATCGGCCATCGTGGCGGCCAGGGCCGGCAGACGGTCGGTGGGTCGCTCGAATTCCAGGCGCTGCAGGCCGAGCATCGCGGCCAGCTGGTCGGGGGCAAGGTAGAGACTGACGAATTGCCAGGGCTGGCCTTCGGCAACGCCGCCGCCCTGGATCTGGCCGGGGTTGTAGCAGGTGAAGCAGCCGGGGCCAGCGTCGAAGGTGCGGCCGTCCAGCCAGACGCTCTCTTCACCACGCAGGTTGGCGCTGATGACGAACTCGTCGTGGCTGTGGCGTTCGAAACGGTGGCCGCCGAGGGTGGCGCCAGCGACCTCGAAGCCGGGTTGGTCCCCCAGCTGGGCGAGGCGCAGGCCACCGTTCATGGCAGGCTCAGATCAGACCGGAGTCGGCCAGTTTCTGCTCCAGCGCGGCCAGGTCGGGAATGCGCGCCTGGGCATCGCCCAGGTCCACCGCGTCCAGCTCCAGCGGCGCCAGCGGCACGTCGAGGCGCTTGAGATCGGCACCGACCTTCAGCGAGCGCGGGATGCCCTGCACCAGCAGGGCGAAGAATTTCACGTTGGGCCGTCCGCCCAGGGCGTTGACCACGATCACCCGCGCGCCAGGGCTGACTTCGGCCTGACCATCGGAGGCTGCTTCGAAGGACAGCAGCGGCAGCCGCAGGTCGCGCCAGGCGACCTGGCCCAGGTACCAGGACGGCAGACCCTCCACCGGGTGTGGCGCGCGGTAGGTGATCAACTCGGCCACCGCGACGTTGGGCAGCAGCAGGTTGCGGTCGGCCAGCGGTACCAGCAGACCGGTCAGGCTGCTGGGGGCGGCGTTGGCCGCGGCACCGTTGGCAACAGCGGTATTGGCGACGCCGGCATTGGCGACGGGGAGATCACTCATCGGGCCTTATCTCACTGCGTGACTGCGCCGACGCATTGCTCGGCAAGGTGGTTGACCAGCGCCGCGGCGAGTTCGCGCGGGTCGCCGGACAGGGTGCTGTAGCCGCCTTCGCGCAGGCTGTCGGGCATGCTGGAGCAGGCGCAGCTGTCGGCGCGCTGGGTCCAGATCGGCGCCCCCTGGCGACGCACGTAGGCGGCGGCGGCGCTGCCGTCGCTGCACATGCCGCTGAACACGATCACGCCGCAACGATCACCGTACTGCTGGGCGAGGTTGAGCATCATCTGGTCGATGGACGGGCTGTAGGGTTCCGGCCAGCTGCGATCTTCGACACGCATGCGTGCCGAGTCGTCGAAACCCAGCTGCTGGGTGATCGGTACTACCACGACTTCGCCGCAGCGCACCGGATCGCCATCGCGCACGGTGTTGACGTGCCACTGGCTGTGACGGCCGACCGCTTGCGGCAGGTTGGCTTCGAAGGACGCATCGATGTGCTGGGCATACAGGAAGCCCACTGGCAGACCGCCTGGCAGCGCATCGAGGAAGGTTTTCACTGCTGCCGGGCCACCCAGCGACGCGGCCAGCAGCCACACCTGCGCGGCCGGCTCGCCCGCCTTGAGCGGGGAGGCCGCGAGGTCATCGGGCAGCGTCACGCGGGTCGGGCGCTGCGCTTCATCGAGCAGCGCCGCCAGGCTGCGGCCGACGCCGGCGCTGGGATCACCCACCAGCTTGCGCAGCTTGGAGACCAGACGGCGCTCCCAGCGCGGGTAATGTTCGGAATGCCGCTCCGGCGCATGGCCTTCGCCGAACAGCACGGGCACCCGCGACTGTTCCAGCAGGTTGTCCACCAGCGGCGAGTCTTCCTGCTGCGCCAGGTCCACCAGCCACAGGTCGGTCTCGCAGGCGTCCAGCTGGTCGCCTTCCAGGCGCGCCGGGTCCGCATTAAGCACCACCTGGTAGCCGTGGCCGGCCAGGGCTTGCGCCAGCACGTGGCGCTGCAGGGAGGTATCGGCGATCACCGCGATCCGCGGCGTGCTCTGCTCAGACATGAGCCTTCACCAGCTTGTGGATGTTCTCCAGCAGCTCGGACTCCTGGTACGGCTTGCCCAGGTACTGGTTGACGCCGATGGCCAGAGCACGGTCGCGGTGCTTCTCGCCGGTACGGGAGGTAATCATGATGATCGGCAGGTCCCTCAGCTGTTCATCGTGGCGCACCAGCGTGGCCACCTCGAAGCCGTCCATGCGTGGCATCTCGATGTCCAGCAGCATGATGTCGGGCTTGTGTTCCTGCAGCTGGGCAATGGCGTCCACCCCGTCCTTGGCGGTGAGTACGTTCATGCCATTGCGCTCCAGCAGGCGGCTGGTGACCTTGCGCACGGTAACCGAATCGTCCACCACCATGACCAGGGTCGGGCGCTGGTGCTCGATTTCCGCCGCCGTCGGGCCGGCCAGTTGGCGACGCGGTTGCGACTGCAGGGCATGGGCATGGCGCACACGGATGGTCGCCAGCAGGTCGAGAATCACCACCACGCGACCGTCACCGAGGATGGTCGCGCCAGAGATGCCGCTGACGCCGGCGAACTGCGCGCCGAGGCTCTTCACCACGATTTCGCGCGAGCCCGCCAGGGCATCGACCTGCACCGCCACGGCGTGGTCCGCCGAGCGCACCAGGATCACCGGTAGCGGCAGCGACTGCCCGACCAGCTTGGGATGCTGGCCATTGTTGAGCAGGTCACCCAGGTATTTCAGCTCATAGCTCTGGCCGGCGTAGTCGAAGCGCGGCGCAGCGCCGGTCTCGTCGGCGGCGGCCTGCTCGTACAGCGCCTCCAGTTCGTACGGGGAGACCCGCACGATACCTTCGATGGTGTTCAGCGGCAGGGCGTACAGGTCCTCGCCGGAGAGCACCATCAGCGCGCGGTTCACCGACACGGTAAACGGCAGGCGGATGTCGAACTGGGTGCCTTCGCCGACGCTCGAGTGGATGCTCATGGAGCCGCCGAGCTGTTTCACCTCGGAGTTCACCACGTCCATGCCCACGCCACGGCCGGAGATCTGCGTGACCTTCTCGGCGGTACTGAAACCCGCCTCGAGGATGAACTGCAGCACCTCGTGGTCGTTCAGCTCGCTGTCGTCGGTCATCAGACCGCGCTCAATGGCCTTGCGGCGCACCGCTTCCAGGCGGATGCCGGCGCCGTCGTCAGCCAGGGTCAGGAGGATGTCGCCACCCTCGCGGCCCAGCGTCAGGCGGATGGTGCCCTGCTCCGCCTTGCCGGCGATGCGGCGTGCCTCGCCGGACTCGATGCCGTGGTCGACCGCGTTGCGCAGCATGTGCTCCAGCGGCGCGACGATACGCTCGAGCACGGTGCGGTCCATCTCGCCTTCAGCGTTGCTGACCACAAACTCCACCTGCTTGCCCAGCTCGCTCGCCACCTGGCGGACGATCCGGCGCAGGCGCGGCACCAGGCGGTCGAAGGGCACCATGCGGGTGCGCATCAGGCCTTCCTGCAGCTCGGTATTGACCCGCGCCTGTTGCAGCAGCAGGGTCTCGGCGTCGCGGTTCTTGGCGGCCAGGGTTTCCTTGAGGTCGAACAGGTCGGAAGCGGACTCGAACAGCGCGCGGGAGAGCTGCTGCAGTTGTGAGTAACGGTCCATTTCCAGCGGGTCGAAATCTTCGTAGCCGGCGCGCTCGGCGTCGGCCTGATGGCGCGAAAGGATCTGCGCCTGGGTTTCGGTGTCGAGGCGGCGCAGCTGATCGCGTACCCGCTCAATGGTCGCGTCCATCTCGCCCAGAGTCGAACCGACGTCGCTCACCTGCTGCTCGACGCGGCCGCGGAAGATGGACGTCTCGCCGGCGAGGTTGACCAGGCCTTCGAGCAGCTGTGCAGGCACCTTCACCAGTTCCTGCGGCGCACGCCGCGCAGCGGCCTCCTGGGCAGCTTCCTGGGCACGGCGGACGAAGGGCAGCACCACCGGCGCGTCGACACGCTGCGGAACGGCCGCTGCCATGATCGCTTCGGGCAGCGCCGGTAGGCTCACTGCGGCAGGCGGTTCGGCAATCGGTTGCTCGTCCAGCGCTTCGGGCTGGCTCTCCGCGCTTTCGACTTCGCCCAGGTGCAAGCGCAGTTGATCGACCTCATCCTGCAGACCTTCGAAGCCGGATTGTACGTCCAGCAACAGGCTTTCCGGCCAGGGCGCACCCTGCTGTTGGGCTTCACCCAGGTGCTGTTCGAGGTCATGGGCCAGATCGCCCAGGCCGGTCTGGCCAGCCAGGCGCGCACCGCCCTTGAGGGTGTGAAGAATGCGCAGCAACTCATCCAGTGCACCGTTCTCGCGTTCGGCGTCCCAGCGCCCCAGGGCCTGCTCCATGCCTTCGAGCAGGTCATCGGCCTCTTCCAGGAAGATATCCAGGATGTCGGCTTCCGGGCCTTCCGGCACGGCATGCGAGGAACCGACTGCCTGCAGGCTGACGCTGCTGGGGATACTCAGTTGTTCTTCGGGGTTGGCACGAAATCGGTGGATCGCGTCGATCAGCGATTCACCTCCCGGAATCCGGCGATGCTGCTGGACCGCTTCGAGCATCTCGGCGAGACGGTCGTGGCAGCGCTGCAGCAGCTCGAAGAGCGTCGGGCTGGCGCGCAGACGCCCGCCGCAAAGGCCTTCGTAGAGGAATTCCAGTTCGTGCGAGAGGTCGCCGATGGGGCGAATCTCGGCCATCCGCGCGCCGCCCTTGAGGGTGTGCAGGTCGCGTTGAAGCGCTTCCAGCTCGACGCTGTTGTCGGGGTTTTCCATCCAGCGCTGCAGAGCGCCGGACGAGCTTTCAAGGATGTCGAAACCTTCTTCGAGGAAGATTTCCACCAGTTCCTGGTCGCGGTCCTCGTCCAGCTCGTACTCGCTGTCCTGCACACCTGGCAGGTCGTCTGGGACAGGAGCGGCGGCAGGCTCGACGATCTCCGGCTCCGCGGGCAGCGAACCGGGGGCTTGGGCGCCGGGGGCGCTGCGGAAGGCCTGCAGTTCGACCTCTTCAGGTGCAATCTCCGCCTCGGCGGTGACATCGGGAAGGCCGGCGTCGAGGTCGATGACCTCAGGATCGGCAAGCTTGAGCCCGTCAGCGGCCTCGTCCTGCGCTGCAGCCTCGACAGGCAGCTCCGTTTCGATGTCGTCTTCGATGACCGGCGACAGCTCGACGGCCTCGTCCTCCTCGGCCACGGCATCCTGCTGCTGCGCAGCCAGGGCGTGCGGCGATTCGAGGCCGGCAGCCGGGTTCTGGCGGAAGGTGCGAATGGTCTGCACCAGATCGGCCGGATCGGTCAGCGCCTGGCCGGCCTGCAATTGATCGAGCTGGGTCGCCAGACGGTCGTGGCAGGTGCGCAGCAGGTCGCCCAGCGGCTGGCTGTGCTGGAAGCGATGGTCCAGCAGGCCTTCATAGAGCGATTCGAGCTCATGGGACAGGTCGCCGATTTCGCGGATTTCCGCCATGCGCGCGCCACCCTTGAGGGTGTGCAGATCGCGTTGCAGGGTCGAGAGCGCGGCGAGCCCCTCCGGCGAGGCCAGCCACTGCTCCAGCGCCTGGCCGGCGTTGTCCAGGATATCGACCGCCTCTTCGAGGAAGATCGCCACCATTTCCTCGTCCAGCGCACGCGGTGGTTGCTGCGGCGCAGGATGGCCATGCGGCGTCTCGGCGGTGACGACGTCATCATCGTCATCATCGGCGGCGCCGTGCGGGGCACCGTGGTTGTCAGCACGTGGCGACCAGCTCAGGCCGTCAGGCAGGTTGTCGTCGTCCACCGGACGGCTGTCGATGAGGAATTCCTCATCTTCGGCGGGGAAGTCCTCGGCGGTCAGGCGCTCCAGGTCGACGAACTCGATGTCGGCGTCATCCCGGGGTTCGTCGGCAGCACCCTCTGGCGCGGCGACCGGAGCATCCAGCAGGCGATGCAGTGCCTCGACCTGTTCCGGATGGGCGCTGACCTGCAGGGCGGCGGCCACCTGGTCCATCATGCCGATCAGCGCCTCATGGGCGGTCTCGGCAGCGGAGAAGAAGGCATCGCCGGTTTCCAGGCGACCCTGGCGCACGGCGCCGTAGACCGCCAGCAGCGCGTCGGCGAGTTCTGCCATCTGCGGCAGCTCGGCCATCTGCGCGCCACGGCTCAGGGTTTCCAGTTCGTCGTAAAGGGCCCCCAGCTCGTGACGTTCCTGCGGGTGCTCGCGCCAGCGGCGCAGCAGGTCCTCGGCGTCCAGCAGGATGTTCATGCCCTCGGCGAGGAACATGCCGATCAGCTGCGGATCGTTGCCACTGCCCTCGCCGCTCTCACCGCGACGCTTGGCCTCGGCGGCCTCCAGGCGCTCCTGGTGGATCTGCGCGATGCGCGCCAGCAGCTCCGGGCTGCCTTCGATGGGTGCCAGCGGGCGACCTTCGACGAGCTGGTCGAGCCCCATGCGGAACAGGCCTTCAGCGGCGTGCAGCAGCTCGGCCTCGCGCAGGTCGACCTGCAGCAGGTTGGTCTTGAATTCCTTCACCAGCCGCTCCAGCGGCGTGGCAATTTCGGCGATCGGCAGAATGCCGGCCATGTGCGCGCTGCCCTTGAGGGTGTGCAGGGCGCGCTGCAGGTCGTCGGTCACCGGCTGCGGCAGCTGCTGCGCGCAATCGGCGAGGAAGCCGACCAGGGTTTCCAGATGGGCTTCGGCTTCGTTGCGGAAGATCTCCAGCAACTGCGGATCGAGGCTATCGTCGAGCCCTTCGTCGGCCGCTTGCCCGGCGATTTCCTGGACATCGATCAGTTCAGGGGTGATCTCCTCGACCGGCGGCGCAGCCTCAGGCAGCCCACCGCCGGGCGGCGGCACCGGCTGCCCCTTGGCCAGGGCATGGGCGGTGGCCGCCAGGCGGTCGACATCGTCGCGCTGGCGCTGGGCGCTGGCGGCGTATTCCTCGACCAGTTCAGGCATCAGCGCAACCACGTCCTGCACCACCTGCAACACTGCTGGCGAGGCGGCGATGCTGCGGTCGAGCACGCGGTTGAGCAGGTTCTCGATGGACCAGGCCAGCTCGCCGATCACCAGCGCGCGAACCATCCGGCCACTGCCCTTGAGGGTGTGGAAGGCGCGGCGGATCTCGGTCAGCGACTCACGGTCGTCGGTGCTGACCAGCCAGGTCGGCAGGTGCTCGCCGATGGTCTCCAGCACTTCACCGGCTTCTTCGATGAAGACTTCGCGCAGCTCTTCGTCGATCGGTTCTTCGTCGGCGGGCGGCGGCAGCAGGCTGGGCGGCACGTCCTGGGCCGGCGGATTGATCGCCTGGACCGGGGCAGCCATGACTTCGGCCAGGGACAGCGGCTTCGCTGGCGCCTCGGCGACCAGCTCAGGCTCGGCCGGCGGGCTGGGCAGCTCGACTTCCGGCAGGTCCAGGTCGGCGATGTTCTCGTCGCTCCAGGCCTCGGCCTGGAAGCTCGGGGCCTCGGCTTCAGCCAGCGGCTCCAGCGGCTCCAGCTCTAGCGGGGCGTCGAGGCTCAGGTCGACGCCAGCGTCGAGCACGGTCGGCTCGCTCAGCTCGCCCAGGGTCCAGTTGTCGTCACTGACCAGCGCCTCTTCCGGCACGGACAGCTCGCCAGTAGCCGGCTGAGCAGCGAGGCCCAGGTCGTCCAGCGACTCCAGGCCTTCCAGCGCCGCGGGTTCCAGCGTCTCCAGGCTGGCGAAGTGTTCGTCCAGCTGCAGGGACGGCGCGGGCGACTCGGCAGCCGGCTGCGTCAGGTCGATGCTGAACCAGTCTTCCTCGACGGGCTTCTCGCCGGTCGGGGTGAGCGACTCCATGTCCCAGGTCAGCTCGTCCACCGGGGCCGGCGTGGCTTCCAGCGATGGCAGGCTGGCGAAGTCTTCGAGCAGCTCCGGCGACGCAGGGGTTTCGGCCTGCGGTGCGGAGAGGTCCAGGGATTCCCAGGTCTGCGCGGCAATCGGCGTGTCCAGCTGAGCCGGCTCGTCAAAACGAGGGGGCTCGGCCAGCGGAGCGGCGTCATCCAGGCTCCAGCTCAGCTCATCGGCCAGCGGCTGCGAGGGCGTTTCTTCCACCGTCTCGAGGCTGAACTCGATGCTGTCGGCCTTGTGGCTGTCGTCCAGCGACCAGCCCTCGTCGGCCAGGGTGGTGTCGGTGATTGGCGCGGCCGGCTCCAGCTCGATGTCCCAACTGAGGCTTTCCGGCTCCAGGGTGGCGGTCGGCGCGCTCGGTTCGGTAGAGGCGGCCAGCGGCTCGATCTCGTCCAGGGTCCAGGCGCGCAGTTCGGCGGTGGGCTCGGCGGCCGGCAGGCCGGAGTCCAGCTCCAGGGGTTCGAAGGTAAAGCCCGATTCGGCTTCGCCGGCGAGCGGGGCGTTGGACTCGGCAGTGAGCTCGATGTCGGCCAGCACGGCAGGTTCTTCCGCGGCAACGGGCGCGACGACTGGCTCCAGGGACTCGAACGTGAAGGGCTCTTCGCTGCCCGCCACGGGTTGCGGCGCGTCGAAATCAACCGGGTCCAGGGTCGGTTCTTCGACCGGCGCCGGCGCTTCGATGGATGCCAGCTCGGACGGCAGTTCCAGCGGCGGCTCTTCGCGCGGAGCCGTATCGAGGCTGACCGGCTCGAAGCTGTCGGCGATTTCCACCGGCGCGGCCAGTTCAGGGACCTCGTCCACCGGCACCGCTTCGGTCGGCTCGGCCAGCGGTTGTGCGGCCAGCACGTCGATTTCGTCGAGCGGATTGTCCAGAGGTGCAGGTTGCGGCGCCGAGGCATGCGCTTCCGGCTCCGCATCGAGGATCGACGGACGCGGCGTGAGCGAGTAGCCCAGGCTGTCCAGGCTCTCCTCGGCCACGTCGAGGATCATGTCGCCCTGGGTGTTGTGGTCTTCCGACAGGCGCTCGAGGTAGTACTCGACGCTGGTGATGGCGTCGGCCAGGGTGTCCAGGCTGTGCCAGTCCGGTACGGCCTGGCGTACCAGCAGTTGTTCCTGGATGTAGCGATTGCAGTTTTCCAGCAGTTTCGCCGCACGCTCCTGGGAGATCATCGCCAGGCCGCCGCGAACCTGCGTCAGCAGTTCCGGCACGCGGGCCAGGTGCTCGTGGTTCCACTGCGAGGCGATGAACTCGATGATCGCGTCCTTGGCCAGTTCCAGGCCATTGCGCGCTTCCTTGATCACCACCTGGTGGATCTGTTCGACGTCGGTGGTCGGCAGGACGTTCTCTTCGCTACCCGGCTCTTCGCTCGGGCCGACCATGCCGGCCAGGGTGGCCTCGACATAGAGCAGCGCGCCGGCGACGTCCATCAGGATGGCGTCGTTGGGCTGGCGCTGGCCGTGGGCCAGGGCACTGACCACGTCGATCTGGTCGAGGATGACCTTGCGCGGCTGGCCGAAGCCCAGCACGGCGAGGGTGTCGGCGATCTGCTTGAGCGGCGCCAGCAGGCTGCCCAGTTCGTTCACGCCGCTGCGGTCGCTGCGCACGAAGAGGTCAAGGCTGTCCTTGACCCGCACCAGCTCCTCGCACAGGGCGCCCACGACCGAACGCATGGCGTCACGGTCGGGCCCGGCGAGACGGGCGCGCTCCTCGTCCACCAGGGCCGCGCCCGGCAGGGCGTCGTCCAGGCGGTACTCGTCCTTCACCGCACGCACGCGCGGCGACTGGTCGGAGGCCTTGGCCACGTAGAACAGCAGGTTCTTGATCAGTTCGTCCGGCGCCGGCTGGTTCATGGCGTCGGCGCCCTGGTCGACCAGGCGCTTGAATTCGCGGTCGACCTGGCGCAGCAGGTTACGCACCGAAGTGCCGTTGGCGATGCTGCCGTTGGCCAGGCCTTCGATCATCGCCGAAGCGATGATCCACAGGCGGCCCAGCGGGGCGTCCTTGCACAGGGACTCGAGGCGGGCGAAGACACGCGCCAGGTAGCCCAGGTTGGTCGGCAGGTCCTGGTTGCGGATGACGCCGACCAGGGCGACCTGCAGCATCTGCCGCAGCTTGCGCAGCAGGGCCGGCAGCTCGGCGGTACGCAGGCGCGCCAGGGCGTCCACCGGCAGTACCGGGGATTCGCGGGACAGATCGGGGGAGAACAGGCTGGTTTCCGAGAGCAGCTTTTCGCCACGCGCGGTACGCAGGTCATTGAGCAGCGGCAGCACGACCAGCGGCAGGTCGCGGCGGGCGCTCTGGATGCGTTCGAGGTACGCCGGCAGCTGCAGGATGGCCTGCATCAGCACTTCCAGCGCTTCGCTCTGGCTGGAGGCCTTGCCGTCGATCAGCGCCTGGGTCAGGTACTCCATTTCTTCGGCGAGCAGGGCCGCGCCGTAGAACTCCACCATCTGCAGGGTGCCACGCACCTGGTGGATATAGGCCAGGCAAAAGCCCATCCGCGTCGGGTCCTGGGGGTTCTCGACGTAGGATTCGAGGGCTTGCCGCGCCTGCTTGAGCGTTTCGGCAATCTCGCCTTTTACCCATTCCAGGGCGACATAATCGTGCCGATCACCCATAGCCACTCCACTCATGTGTCTGTGTCATCCCTTCCGGGTAAAGGCCAGAACGCGCTCATCGGCGACCGGTTCGAGCAGCGGGTGGTGCCAATCGGCGACCTCACCCACTCCGATCACCAGCAATCCCCCAGGCGCCAGGCGCTCGGCCAGGCGGTTGAGGATTTCCCGCCGCCGCCAGCGGCGGAAATAGATCAGCAGGTTCTGGCAAAAAATCACGTCCATGCCGGACATTGGCGCCTTGGCCAGTTCCAGCACATTCAGCCGGGCGCAACAGACGCGCCCAGCGAGATCGGGTATCACGGCGTATCGACCGTCATCCTGCGCGCTGAAGTAGCGCGTGGCCAGTTCCGGGTCGATATCCGCAAGCTTGCGTGCCGCATAGATCGCCTCACGCGCCCGGTTCAGGGCATTGAGGCTGATGTCGGTGCCGGTCACGCCGAACAGCGGCGCAAGACCTGCGTCTTCCAGTACCTTGGCGGCCACCATGGCGAGGGAGTATGGCTCCTCGCCGCTGGAACAGCCGACGCTCCACAAGGCCAGCGGCCGGCTCGGGCCGACCTGTCCGAGGCGCAGGCGCAGAAAGCTCTCCAGCACCTCGAACGAAGCCTTGTGGCGAAAGAAACGGGTTTCCTGAACGGTGAGACGGTCCAGCAGGTTCGACCACTCGACCGCGCCGCGCGGGCCATCGGTGACCTGCCGGTAATAGGTACCGTAGTCGGCGATGCCCAGTTCGCGCATCCGCGCGCCCAGGCTGGTCTGCAGGAAGGCGCGGCGCTGCTCGTTGACCACGACGCCGGTCCGGTCTTCCAGCAGTGCCTGCCAGTCGCGGAAATCCGCGGCCGACATGTCGGCCAACGGCTGCAACGACCAGACGCCAGTTGCCTGCATGTCGCGCCCCTCGCTCAAGATTGTCGTGCGCTACCCGGCAAAGAGCAGCGCACCTCCTCTGCTCAGGCCTGTTCGGCGGTGTCCGGCAGTTTGAAGCCGGATACGGAGTGGCGCATCTCGCCGGCCATCTTGGCCAGGTTACCAATGCTGCGCGCGGTGGCAGTGGTACCGGCGGAGGTCTGCGAGGTGATCTCCTGGATCACGTTCATGGTGTTGGAAATGTGGCCGGCGGAGGAAGCCTGCTGACGGGCGGCGTTGGAGATGTTCTGGATCAACGCTGCCAGGGTCTTGGATACCTTCTCGATCTCTTCCAGGGACACACCGGCGTCCTGCGCCAGGCGGGCACCCCGCACCACCTCGGAGGTGGTCTGTTCCATCGAGATCACCGCTTCGTTGGTGTCGGTCTGAATGGTCTTCACCAGCGCCTCGATCTGCTTGGTCGCCGCCGAGGAACGTTCCGCCAGACGCTGTACTTCGTCCGCTACCACGGCGAAGCCGCGGCCCGCGTCGCCCGCCATGGACGCCTGGATCGCGGCGTTCAGTGCGAGGATGTTGGTCTGGTCGGCAATGTCGTTGATCAGGCTGACGATGTCACCGATCTCCTGGGACGATTCACCGAGGCGTTTGATCCGCTTCGAGGTGTCCTGGATCTGCTCACGGATGTTGTCCATGCCGGTGATGGTGTTGTGCACCACTTCGTTGCCCTTGTTGGCGATGGCTACGGAACGTTCCGCTACCGCCGAGGACTCGGAGGCGTTCGCCGATACCTGGTCAATGGACACGGCCATTTCGTTGATCGCGGCGGAGGCGCCGGCGATTTCCTGGGCCTGGTGCTCGGAAGCCTCGGCCAGGTGCATGGCGGTGGCCTGGGTTTCCTGGGCGGCGGCGGCCACCTGCACGGCGGTCAGGTTGATGGTTTCCACCAGCTCCCGGAGCTGGTCGATGGAGTAGTTGATGGAGTCCGCGATCGCACCGGTGAAGTCCTCGGTCACAGTCGCGGCCACCGTCAGGTCACCGTCGGCGAGGTCGGCGATTTCGTCGAGCAGTCGCAGAATCGCCGCCTGGTTACGTTCGTTCTTCTCGGCGGTCTCGGCCAGTCGGCGGTTGGTTTCACGCACCATCACCAAGCCGATGAGGATGATCGCGCCCAGGGCGATGATACCCAGCGCGGCGCTGGCAACCTGGTTGAACACGCGGCCTTCGGTCAGGTTCTCGAAGCCGGCGGCAAGGTTGGACGCCTTGTCCAGCAAGGTCTGGGAACCACCGAAGATGGTGTTGGCGGCTTCACGGACCTGGAACAGTTCCGGGGAGGTCTCGAGGATCTCGTCCACCGAGCCGGAAACGAATTCGAAGAGTTCGGAAATCTCGTTGAGGCGGTCGGTGGCCTCGGCGTTGGTCACCTTGGAGATGCTCATCGCCGCGTTGCCTTCCTTCATGCCCTTGAGTACGCGGCCGAAGAGGCTGGCGTCACGGCCGAAGCTGTCGGCTGCCTGCACGGAGTTCTCGTCACCGGCCAGCACCTTGTTCACCGAGCCGAGGATACGTTCGGCCAGCAGCGACTGGCGCTGGGCTACCGCGACCTGGTCGGCCGGGGCGCCGTTCTCCAGCAGGATGTCGACGACCTCTTCGTACTCCACCTGCAGTTGCGGGATGGTCTCGGCGAGGGTCGCGGCCACCTGGTGCAGGGACAGTACGGTCTGTTCGCTGGCGAGGATGGAGTCAGCGTTCTTGCGCAGGGTGTCCCAGTCCTTCTGCACATCCGCCATCTGCGGCTGTACCGAATCCGGGCTCGGCGGCAGGCCGGTGCTTTCGTCACCCTTGGTCAGGATGTTCCAGCGCTTCTCGAAGTCGTTGCGTGCTTCTTTCAGCAGCTTGAACGCCTCGCCCTTGCCCGCCGCGGCTTCCGTGGCGTTCTTGGCGATACGCTGGGACAGCACGCGCAGTTCGCCGGCATGGCCGATGTACTGCTTGTCGTGGTTCGCCTGGGTGTTGAGGTAAGCGAAGTTCGCGAACAGCAGAACGATCGCCACGATCAGGACCACGAAGAGCCCAAGGATCAGCGAGCTGCTACGCGCACCCGAAAAAAGACTGCCTGCCTTTATATTTTTCATATTCGGCCCCCGCCTGGACCCACCACGATTACGGTTTCCATGTCACAACAAGGGCCGGCAACGCCGGCCCAACCGGTCAAACTCTAGCTGGCGACATCCAGGAACCCCGGGTGTTGAGCCAGCGCATGCGGACTGAACACGAGCCAGGGTTGCTCCCGGTGGAAGACGCCATGAATAAAGGGTTGCAGGACCGCTTCGAGGGGCGGCAGCTGCTCGGAGAAGGTGTCCACCGGGAAGTGCTGCATGCCGAATACCTCATCGACGATGAGGCCGGCGAAGACTTCCTGGTGTTCCACGACGAGCACGCGCCGCTGTTTGCGCAGAGGCGAAAGCTCCGCGCCGAGGAAGCCGCACAGGTCCATGATCGGCAACAGGCGGCCGCGCACGTTGGCGACCCCCTTCACCCAGTCACGGACGCCGGGCAGCAGTGTGTAGCGCGGTTCGTGAAGAACCTCGCCGACCTCCCCCATGGGCGCAACGAACAGGCGCCCAGCCATGCGAAAGCCGATGCCGTTCCAGCTCTGCACCACCTCGCGCTGGGCGGGCAGGCCCGCAGCCAGCTGCCGACAGCGCTGATCGATCTGGACGAGAACCTCGAAAGGACTCTGGACTTCCGCCATGCCGGCCCTGGCCTTCTCTAATAATTATGTGCTGTACGTGCAGGCACGGCTGTATCAGCCGGCGAGCACCGAATTGATGGTCTTGAGCAGTGTTTCTTCGTCCACCGGCTTGGTCAGGTAGTCGCGAGCGCCCTGGCGCTTGCCCCAGACCTTGTCGGTCTCCTGGTCCTTGGTGGTGACGATGATGACCGGAATCGCGCTGGTTTCCGGGTCCTTGGACAACTGACGGGTCGCCTGGAAGCCGTTCAGGCCGGGCATGACGATGTCCATCAGGACGACGTCCGGCTTCTCCTGGCGAGCCAGGGCCACGCCATCGGCGCCATTTTCGGCCTTGAGCACCTGATGCGAGTGCTTCTCCAGCATCGCGGTCAGCTTGTACATCTCGGTCGGCGAGTCATCAACAATCAGAATTCGAGCCATTGTGGTCCCCATACGGAATAGGCGTCACCGGCGCATGCGCCGGACTTCAGGAAGCGTGCTCCACCGGGGTGAAGTCGGGCACATGGGTCTTGATCGCGCCGAGCAGTTCTTCCTTGCTGAAGGGCTTGGTGAGGTACTGATCGGAACCGACGATGCGACCCTTGGCCTTGTCGAACAGACCGTCCTTGGAGGACAGCATGATCACCGGCGTGGATTTGAAGGCACTGTTGTTCTTGATCAGGGCGCAGGTCTGATAGCCATCCAGGCGCGGCATCATGATGTCGACGAAGATGATGCTGGGATGGGTATCGGCGATCTTGGCCAGCGCATCGAAGCCGTCGATGGCTGTAATGACATCGCAGCCGACTTTCTTCAGCAGGGTTTCAGCCGTGCGACGAATCGTCTTGGAATCGTCGATCACCATTACTTTCAAACCGTCGGAATGCTGTTCCATGTTCGCCCTTACCATCTCGGTGAGTCGTTTTTCCGCTTTTTATTTCAGTGCGCGAGCGCCCTGCCACCGTCGGGCTGCGACCCAATCGTGGGAACCTTTTACCACAATCGCCAGAATCTTTACCACGCCCAGCAAATTCAGGCCATAAGACCCGGAACACGCAGGCTTTTTCCTTGACCGAGCGCACATCCAGCGCCACCCTGAGCGTCCATTTTCAGCCTTTTCGGCGCGACTCCAAGTCGCAGCCTCGAGTCCCAGGAGGACATCCCATGAGCGTACGCCTCGGGATCGTGATGGACCCCATCGCGCAGATCAGTTTCAAGAAGGACAGCTCCCTGGCCATGCTGCTCGCTGCCCAGGCTCGCGGCTGGGAGCTCTTCTATATGGAACAGCAGGACCTTTACCAGAAGGAGAACGTCGCCCGCGGCCGCATGCGTCCGCTCAAGGTGTTCTACGATCCGGCCCACTGGTTCGAGCTTGAAGACGAAGTCGACCAGCCGCTGTCGGACCTGGACGTCATCCTGATGCGCAAGGATCCTCCCTTCGACAACGAGTTCGTCTACTCCACCTACCTGCTGGAACAGGCTGAAACCGCCGGCACGCTCATCGTCAACAAGCCGCAGAGCCTGCGTGACTGCAACGAGAAGTACTTCGCCACGCTGTTCCCGCAGTGCGCGCCGCCGACGGTGGTCACCCGCCGGGCCGATATTTTGCGCGAGTTTGCATCACAGCATCGTGACATCATTCTCAAACCCCTGGACGGCATGGGCGGATCGATGATCTTCCGCCACCGCGAAGGCGACCCGAACCTCTCGGTGATCCTCGAGACCCTGACCCGCCACGGACAGGAACAGGTCATGGCGCAGCGCTACCTGCCGGCCATCAAGGACGGCGACAAGCGCATCCTGATGATCGACGGCGAGCCGGTGGAATACTGCCTGGCGCGCATCCCCGCCCAGGGCGAGACCCGCGGCAACCTGGCCGCCGGCGGCCGGGGCGTAGCCCAGCCACTGACCGAGCGCGACCGCTGGATCGCCGCACAGGTCGGCCCGGAGCTGCGCAAGCGCGGTCTGTTGTTCGTCGGCCTGGACGTGATCGGCGAGAACCTCACCGAGATCAACGTGACCAGCCCGACCTGCATCCGCGAGATCGATGCCGCCTATGACACACGCATCGGCGAGCGACTGATGGCCGTCATCGACGAAAAGCTCAAGGCGCGCAGTGCGTCATAGACTTTTATAAGCCTCGTCGGCAGACTTCCGCCCCACCCTGGCCTACGCGACCCGCAATGAACGCTGCAACCCACCAAGACTTCCCCGTGTCCTCCGGCGTCCGTCCGGCGGACCGTCTGGGTTTCACCCTGTTCGTCGCGGCCATCCTGCACGTGGCCGTGCTGCTGGGGGTGGGCTTCACCATGCCCAGCCCCAGCCAGCTGAGCAAGACGCTGGAAATCACCCTGGCCAGCTTCAAGAGCGAGAAGGCACCGGAAAAGGCCGACTACCTCGCCCAGATGAACCAGCAGGGCAGCGGCACCCTGGAACACAAGGCGATCCCCAAGACCACCGAGCAGGCGCCGTTCCAGGACACCGAAGTCAAGAAAGTCTCGCCTCCGGCCACCCCGCGCCAGGCCAAGAGCCCGGAAGCACCCAAGACCGCCGTCGCCACCCGCACCCCGCGCCCGGACAAGGTGCAGACCAAGCAGCAGACACCCAAGGCCGAGACCGTCGCCAAGCCGGCGCCACAGTTCGACTCCAGCCAGCTGTCGGCGGAAATTTCCAGCCTCGAGGCTGACCTCGCCCGCGAGCAGCAGGCCTACGCCAAGCGCCCGCGCATCCATCGCCTGAGCGCGGCCTCGACCATGCGCGACAAGGGCGCCTGGTACAAGGAGGAATGGCGCAAGAAGATCGAGCGCATCGGCAACCTCAATTACCCGGACGAAGCCCGTCGCCAGCGGATCTACGGCAACCTGCGCCTGCTGGTGTCGATCAACCGCGACGGCTCCCTCTATGAAGTCCAGGTGCTGGAATCTTCCGGCCAGCCCCTGCTCGACCAGGCCGCCCAGCGCATCGTGCGCCTGGCCGCGCCCTTCGCGCCCTTCTCCGGCGACCTGAACGACATCGACCGCCTGGAAATCATCCGCACCTGGCGCTTCGAGCGCGGCGATCGCCTGTCCAGCAACTGAGCCGACGCGCCCGGCAGCACCAGCTGACGCTTTCAAGTCTTGTCCCTTTGGCCCCCAGGCCTGAAACTAGCCGGCATGAAAAGCACAGCAGCCAGCTACCTCAAGCACCATTTCCTGATCGCCATGCCGCACATGGCGGACTCCAACTTTGCCCAGACCGTCACCTACCTCGTCGAGCACAACGAGCAGGGTGCCATGGGCCTGATCATCAATCGCCCCAGCGGCCTGAGTCTTGCCGACGTTCTCGAGCAACTGCGTCCGGACGAATTGCCACCGGTGCGCTGCCAGGGCATGACCATCTATACCGGTGGCCCGGTGCAGACGGATCGCGGGTTCGTCCTGCACCCCGCCGGACGCAGCTACCAGGCCACCCTGGAGCTGGGCGAGCTGTCGCTGTCCACCTCCCAGGACGTGCTGTTCGCCATCGCCGACGGCAGCGGCCCTGCCCAACACCTGATCACCCTCGGCTATGCGGGCTGGGAAGCCGGCCAGCTGGAAGCCGAACTGGCCGACAACGCCTGGCTGACCTGCCCCGCCGACCCGACTGTGCTCTTCGAGGTACCGGCCGAGCAGCGCCTGTCGGCGGCCGCCGAGCGGCTGGGGGTCAACCTCAGCCTGCTGACCGCCCAGGCCGGGCACGCCTGATGAGCAGCAAGCCCCTGCGCCTGCTCCTTGGCTTCGACTACGGGACCAAGCAGATCGGCGTTGCCGTCGGCCAGGCCATCACCGGCCAGGCCCGCGAGCTCTGCGTGCTCAAGGCACAGAACGGCGTGCCGGACTGGAACCGCGTCGAAGCCCTGATCAAGGAGTGGCAGCCCGACGCCATCGTCGTCGGCCTGCCGCTGAACATGGACGGCACCCCCAGCGACATGAGCGAGCGCGCCGAGAAGTTCGCCCGCCGCCTGCACGGCCGCTACAACCTGCCGGTGCACACCCACGATGAACGCCTGACCACCTACGCCGCGAAGGGCGAACGCCTGGCCCAGGGCCAGCGCGACGGCTACCGCGAGCGCCCGGTGGACGCCCTGGCCGCCACCCTGCTGCTGGAGGGCTGGCTGGCCGACAACGCCCCCGCTTGACCCCAGGTCGCCTCCCTCGCCTGCCGCAGCGCCTCTTGACCTGAAGCAGCGCCAGGGGAGCGAAAGCCACTAAGCTTGCCGGACCACTCCTTCCCGGAACGGTCCGCCCCGATGGCCGCCCGCGCCGGGTGGCCCCGCCAACCGAACCGGAGACGTCATGACCCTGCCCAGCCCCGCCGAACTCATCCCCCGCATGGCCACCGACCTGCGCAACTACCTGGCACAGCGCGGTATCGACGCGCCGCGTTTCGTCGGCATCCACACCGGCGGCATCTGGGTCGCCCAGGAACTGCTCAAGGCACTGGGCAGCGACGAGATCCTCGGCATTCTCGACGTCTCCTTCTACCGCGACGATTTCACCCGCAGCGGCCTGCACCCGCAGGTCCGTCCGTCGGAACTGCCGTTCGAGATCGACGGCCAGCATCTGGTGCTGGTGGACGACGTGCTGATGAGCGGCCGGACCATCCGCGCCGCGCTCAACGAGCTGTTCGACTACGGCCGCCCGGCCAGCGTGACCCTGGTCAGCCTGGTCGACCTGAACAAGCGCGAACTGCCGATTCGTCCGGATGTCGTCGGCGAAACCCTGTCATTGGCACCCAACGAGCGGGTAAAATTGCGCGGTCCCGCACCACTTGTCCTCGAGCGCACGCTTCTCAGCACCGCGCTGTAACCCCGCGCGCCCGGACATCCACCCCCAACTTTCAGGGCCTGCCACATGCCGACCGACGCCAAGCGCCCGCTGCAGCTCAACGATCTGGGCCAGCTGCGCCACTTCCTCTCGCTCGACGGGTTGTCCCGCGAACTGCTGACTGAAATCCTCGACACCGCCGACTCCTTCCTCGAAGTCGGCGCCCGCGCAGTGAAGAAAGTCCCGCTGCTGCGCGGCAAGACCGTGTGCAACGTGTTCTTCGAGAACTCCACGCGCACCCGTACCACCTTCGAACTGGCCGCCCAGCGCCTGTCCGCCGACGTCATCTCGCTGAACGTGTCGACTTCCTCGACCAGCAAGGGCGAGACGCTCACCGACACCCTGCGCAACCTAGAAGCCATGGCCGCCGACATGTTCGTCGTGCGCCACAGCGACTCGGGCGCCGCGCACTTCATCGCAGAGCACGTCAGCCCCAACGTCGCCGTGATCAACGGTGGCGACGGCCGCCACGGCCACCCGACCCAGGGCATGCTCGACATGCTCACCATCCGCCGCCACAAGGGCAGCTTCGAGAACCTCTCGGTGGCCATCGTCGGCGACATCCTGCACTCGCGGGTAGCGCGCTCCGACATGCTCGCGCTGAAAACCCTCGGTTGCCCGGACATCCGCGTCATCGCCCCGCGCACCCTGCTGCCCGTGGGCCTGGAAGAGCAGTACGGGGTGAAGGTGTTCACCGACGCCAACGAAGGCCTGAAAGGCGTCGACGTGGTGATCATGCTGCGCCTGCAGCGCGAGCGCATGGCCGGCGGCCTGCTGCCCAGCGAAGGCGAATTCTTCAAGCTCTACGGCCTGACCCAGAAGCGCCTGCAGCTGGCCAAGCCCGACGCCATCGTCATGCACCCCGGCCCGATCAACCGCGGCGTGGAGATCGACTCAGCGGTGGCTGACGGCGAACAGTCGGTGATCCTCAACCAGGTCACCTACGGCATCGCCATCCGCATGGCCGTGCTGTCCATGGCCATGAGCGGCCAGAACGCCCAACGCCAGCTGGAACAGGAGGACGCGCAATGACCGTCAGTATTCGTGGCGCCCACCTGATCGACCCGGCCAGCGGCCTGGACAAGGTCTGCGACCTGCACATCGAGGCCGGCCGCATCATCGCCATCGGCGACGCCCCCGAAGGCTTCCACGCCGCCCAGGAAATCGACGCCGCCGGCCTGGTCGCCGCGCCCGGCCTGGTCGACCTGAGCGTCGCCCTGCGCGAGCCGGGCTACAGCCGCAAGGGCAGTATCGAGAGCGAAACCCGCGCCGCCGCGGCCGGTGGCGTCACCAGCCTGTGCTTCCCGCCGCAGACCAAGCCGGTACTGGACACCTCCGCCGTCGCCGAACTGATCCTCGACCGCGCCCGCGAGGCCGGCAACGCGAAAGTCTTCCCCATCGGCGCGCTGACCAAGGGTCTGGCCGGTGAGCAGTTGTCCGAACTGGTCGCCCTGCGCGATGCCGGCTGCGTGGCCTTCACCAACGGCCTGGCACCGATGGCGAGCAATCGCGTACTGCTGCGCTCGCTGGAGTACGCGGCGACCTTCGATCTGACCGTCATATTCACGTCCCAGGACAACGACCTGGCCGAAGGCGGCATCGCCCACGAAGGCCCGACCGCCAGCTTCCGCGGCCTCGCCGGCATTCCGGAAACCGCGGAGACCGTGGCCCTGGCGCGCAACCTGCTGCTGGTGGAGCAATCCGGCGTCCGTGCGCACTTCAGCCAACTGACCAGCGCCCGGGGCGTCGAGATGATCGCCCAGGCTCAGGCCCGCGGCCTGCCGGTCACCGCCGACGTGGCGCTGTACCAGCTGATCCTCACCGACGAAGCGCTGGCGGACTTCTCCAGCCTGTACCACGTGCAGCCGCCGCTGCGCTCGCACAAGGACCGCGACGCCCTGCGCGACGCAGTGAAGAGCGGCGTGATCCAGGCCATCGCCAGCCATCACCAGCCCCACGAGGCAGACGCGAAGAACGCCCCGTTCGCCGCGACCGACCCGGGCATCAGCAGCGTCGAACTGCTGCTGCCGCTGGCCATGACCCTGGTCCAGGACGGCCTGCTCGACCTGCCGACCCTGCTCGCACGCCTCTCCAGCGGCCCCGCCGCGGCGCTGCGGCTGCCGGCCGGCAAGCTGGCAGTGGGTGCGGCAGCAGACGTGGTGCTGTTCGAAGCCGACGGCCAGACCCTGGCAGGCGAAACCTGGCACTCCCGTGGGCAGAACTGCCCGTTCCTCGGCCACTGCCTGCCGGGCGTAGTGCGCTGCACCCTGGTGGATGGGCATATCGTCCACGCGGTGTAACGCTCCATCGCGCCATGAAAAGGCCCGCCGATTGGCGGGCTTTTTCATGCAGGGAAGTCGGACGTAGCATGGCCTGCGCGGTTTCGCGCCCTTGTAGAAATGGTCCGGCGCAGGGCGTCAGATCATCGCCAACGCCTTGGCCAGGTCCGCGCGCAGGTCCTCCACATCCTCCACGCCCACCGACAGGCGAATCAGCGAATCGCCGATGCCCAGCGCCGCGCGGTTTTCCGGCGGGATGCTGGCGTGGGTCATGATCGCCGGGTGCTCGATCAGGCTTTCCACGCCGCCCAGGCTTTCCGCCAGGGCGAACAGCTGGACGCTCTCCAGGAAGCGCCGCGAGCCGGCGAGATCGGTATCCAGGTCCAGCGAGATCATCCCGCCGAAGCCCTTCATCTGCGCGCGTGCCAACTCGTGCTGCGGGTGCGATGCCAAGCCGGGATAGTAGACGCGCTTCACTTGTGGCTGCTGTTCCAGCCACCGCGCCAGCTCGAGCGCATTGGCGCAGTGCCGCTCCATGCGCAGGGCCAGGGTCTTCACCCCGCGCAGGGTGAGGAAGGCGTCGAACGGCCCGGCGATGGCCCCCACCGAGTTCTGCAGGAAGCCCAGGCGCTCGGCGAGGTCGGGATTGTCGCCGACAATGGCGATGCCACCGATGACGTCGGAGTGGCCGTTCAGGTACTTGGTGGTGGAGTGCACGACGATGTCGAAGCCCAGGTCCAGCGGCCGCTGCACATAGGGACTGGCGAAGGTGTTGTCGGCCACGCAGAGGATGCCGCGCGCGCGGCAGGTGCGGGCGATGGCGGCGAGATCCGTCAGGCGCAGCAGCGGGTTGCTCGGGGTTTCCACCCAGACCATGCGCGTCTTGTCGGTCAGCGCCGCTTCCAGGGCGCCGGGCTGGGCCAGGTCGGCGAAGTGGAAGTCATGCCCGGCGCTGCGCCGACGTACCCGCTCGAACAGGCGGAAGGTGCCGCCGTAGAGATCGTTGCCGGAGACGATGTGCGAGCCGGCATCGAGCAGCTCCAGCACGGCCGAGATGGCCGCCAGGCCCGAGGCGAAGGCGAACGCCTTGCTGCCACCTTCCAGGTCCGCCACACAGCGCTCCAGCGCCCAGCGAGTCGGATTGTGCGAGCGGCCGTAGTCCAGTCCCTTGTGCACGCCGGGGCTGTCCTGGCGGTAGGTGGAGTTGGCGTAGATCGGCGGCATGATCGCCCCGGTGGACGGGTCCGGCTCCTGCCCGGCGTGGATTACGCGGGTGGCGAAACCGAGGCGGTCGTCGTGCTGGCTCATGCGAGGGTCCTCCGCAGATGGTTGAGCAGGTCGAATCGGGTAATCAGGCCGTGGAAGCCCGAGGCGTCGGCGATGATGGCTACCAGGCCGCGCCCGAGCACGGCTTCCAGTTCGGCGAGGCTGGCGCCGGGAGCCAGGGTTTCCGGGGCGTCGCTCATGGCGCTGGAGACCTCGCAACGGTAGTGCGCCGGGTCGTCATGCACGCCCATGAGAATGTCGGACTCGTCGATCACGCCTACCAGACGCTTGCCGTCGAGTACAGGCAGCTGGGAGATGTCTGCCAGGCGCATGCGCTGGAAGGCGGTGAGCAGGGTGTCGCCGGGACCGACACTGACCACCCGCCCTTCTTCGAAGCGGCGCGCGACGATGTCGCGCAGGTCACCGTAGCGCTTGCGCTGCAGCAGGCCCTGGTCGGTCATCCACTGGTCGTTGTAGATCTTCGACAGGTAGCGCGTGCCGGTGTCGCAGACCAGGCTGACCACGCGCTTGGGTTCGGTCTGCTCGCGGCAGAAGCGCAGCGCGGCGGCCAGCAGCGTGCCGGTGGACGAGCCGGCGGCGATGCCTTCGTTGCGCAGCAGCTCACGGGCAGTGGCGAAGCTTTCCTCATCGCTGATCGAATAGGCGTGGCGCACGCTGGAGAGGTCGGCGATCGACGGCACGAAGTCTTCGCCGATGCCCTCCACCGCCCAGGCGCCGGGCGTACCGATGGCGCCGGTGCGCGAGTACTCGGCCATGATCGAGCCGACCGGGTCGGCCAGGACCATTTCCAGCTCGGGCTGGACCTTCTGGAAGAAGCGCGTGAGACCGGTGAGCGTGCCGGCGGAGCCGACGCCGACCACCACGGCATCGAGATCATGGCCGGTCTGCGCCCAGATTTCCGGGCCGGTGCCGGTCTCGTGGGCCAGCGGGTTGGCGGGGTTGTTGAACTGGTCGGCGAAGAAGGCGTCGGGCAGGTCTTTCGCCAGCCGCGCGGCGACGTCCTGGTAGTACTCCGGGTGCCCCTTGCCGACATCGGAGCGGGTGATGTGCACCTCGGCGCCCATGGCGCGCAGGTGCAGAACCTTCTCGGTGGACATCTTGTCCGGCACCACCAGCACCACCCGGTAGCCCTTGGCGCGACCTACCAGCGCCAGGCCCAGGCCGGTGTTGCCGGCGGTGGCCTCGACGATCACGCCACCGGGCTTGAGCCGACCGTCGCGCTCGGCGGCCTCGATCATGGCGACGCCGATGCGGTCCTTGATGGAGCCGCCAGGGTTCTGCGATTCGAGCTTGAGGAACAGGGTGCAGGGTCCGGTATCGAAGCGCGTCACGCGGACCATGGGGGTATTGCCGATCAGGTCGAGCACGGCAGGGCGGGATTCGTTGCTCATGGCAGCCACTCCTTCTGCGGCGCCACGGGGATCGCCCGGCGGCGCCTGCTACTGTCCTCCTGACCTTAGGCGGGAGGCACAGGTCGCGCCAGGCGGCGCGACGAAAGACGACAGCGCAGGAACCTGCAGGAGCGAGCCATGCCCGTGGTCGTGCACGGGGCGCGCTCCTGCAGGGGAGTACAGCGCCACGGGAGCGAGGTCAGATACGCTGCGGCCCGTTGCGCTCGGAAATCTGGCTGTTCAGCGTCCAGAAGTCATAGAGCACGCCGATGAAGAACAGCCCGCCGGTGAACAGGTAGAGGATGCCGGTGAGCCACTTGCCCATGTACATGCGGTGCACGCCGAACACGCCGAGGAAGGTCAGCAGGATCCAGGCGACGTTGTAGTCCACGCCACCGGCGCGGTAGCGCTGGTCCGCGGCGTCATCCATCGAGGGGATGAGGAACAGGTCGATGATCCAGCCGATGAAGAACAGGCCCAGGGTGAAGAACCAGAGGGTGCCGGTGATCGGCCGACCGTAGTAGAAGCGGTGCGAGCCAGTGAAGCCGAAGATCCAGAGCAGGTAGCCGATGACCTTGCTGTGGGTGTCAGGGTTGGCGGACATGCCTTTCTCCCGTTGCATGACAAGGCCATCAGCATAAACGAAAAGCCCGCACGGGCGGGCTTCTCAGGCGCTATCCGTTCGCAGGGCAGGTTCAGCGGAAACGGCGGCTGGGGTCGTCGTCGCTCATCTCCAGGGTCAGCCCCTGGGTCATGGTGGTCAGGTGGTCGGCGTCGGTCTCCGAGCCCAGCTTGATCATCAGGCGCAGGTCGTTCGCCGAGTCGGCGTAGGCCAGCGCATCTTCGTAGGTGATCTCGCCCTGGGTGTAGAGCTGGTACAGCGCCTGGTCGAAGGTCTGCATGCCCTGCTCGGTGGAGCGCTTCATCAGCGGCTTGAGCTCATGGACCTCGCCCTTGCGGATCAGGTCGGCGGCCAGCGGGGTGTTCAGCAGTACCTCGATCACCGCGCGACGGCCCTTGCCATCCGGGGTCGGCACCAGCTGCTGGGCGACGATGGCCTTGAGGTTGAGCGACAGGTCCATCCACACCTGGCCATGACGGTCGGCCGGGAAGAAGTGGATGATCCGCTCCAGCGCCTGGTTGGCGTTGTTGGCGTGCAGGGTCGCCAGGCACAGGTGGCCGGTTTCGGCGAAGGCCACAGCATGGTCCATGGTCTCGCGCGAGCGCACCTCGCCGATCATGATCACGTCCGGCGCCTGGCGCAGGGTGTTCTTCAGGGCGACCTCGAAGGTATCGGTATCCAGGCCCACCTCACGCTGGGTGACGATGCAGCCCTGGTGCTGGTGGATGTATTCGATGGGGTCTTCGATGGAGATGATGTGCCCGGTGGAGTTCTTGTTGCGGTAGCCGATCATCGCCGCCAGCGAGGTGGACTTACCGGTGCCGGTGGCGCCGACGAAGATCACCAGACCGCGCTTGGTCATCGCCAGCTTCTTGAGGATTTCCGGCAGCTTCAGGTCGTCGATGGTCGGGATGTTGGTCTCGATGCGGCGCAGCACCATGCCCACCAGGTTGCGCTGATAGAAGGCGCTGACACGGAAACGGCCGACGCCACGGGCGCTGATGGCGAAGTTGCACTCGTGGTTCTCGGCGAAGTCGCGGCGTTGCTGCTCGTTCATCACCGACAGCACGGTCTCGCGGGTCTGTTCCGGCGACAGCGCGGTCTTGGTGACCGGCAATACCTTGCCATTGACCTTCATCGACGGAGGTACGCCCGCCGTGATGAACAGGTCGGAGGCTCCCTTTTCCACCATCAGGCGCAACAGCTTCTCGAATTCCATGATCTTTCTCGCGCAGGTTCACGCTGACTACGACGGGGCTGTCGGATCACGAAGCGAGTGCGTGTGGCGCGCTCCGTGCGCCGGGCCGCAAGGGGCCCGGTGGGATTAGAAGTTTTCCGGGATCTTGGCTTTTTCCTTCGCCGCGTCGCGGGTCACCAGGCCCTTGGCGACCAGGCCCTTGAGGCACATGTCGAGGGTCTGCATGCCCAGCGCGCCGCCGGTCTGGATCGCGGAGTACATCTGCGCGACCTTGTCCTCGCGGATCAGGTTACGGATGGCCGGGGTGCCGATCATGATCTCGTGGGCCGCGACACGACCGCCGCCGATCTTCTTCAGCAGGGTCTGGGAAATCACTGCCTGCAGGGACTCGGAGAGCATGGAACGGACCATGGATTTCTCTTCGGCGGGGAACACGTCGACGATACGGTCGATGGTCTTGGCCGCGGAGGTGGTGTGCAGGGTGCCGAAGACCAGGTGACCGGTTTCCGCGGCGGTCAGCGCCAGGCGGATGGTCTCCAGGTCGCGCATCTCGCCCACCAGGATGATGTCCGGGTCTTCACGCAGGGCCGAGCGCAGGGCCTCGTTGAAGCCCAGGGTGTCACGGTGCACCTCGCGCTGGTTGACCAGGCACTTCTTCGATTCGTGGACGAATTCGATCGGGTCTTCGACGGTGAGGATGTGGCTGTACTTGGTGTTGTTCAGGTAGTCGAGCATCGCCGCCAGCGAGGTGGACTTGCCCGAACCGGTCGGGCCGGTAACCAGCACCAGGCCGCGCGGCACGTCGGAGACGCGCTTGAAGACTTCGCCCATCCCCAGGTCTTCCATGGTCAGCACCTTGGAGGGAATGGTCCGGAACACGGCGCCGGCACCGCGGTTCTGGTTGAAGGCGTTGACCCGGAAGCGCGCCACGCCAGGGACTTCGAAGGAGAAGTCGGTTTCCAGGAATTCTTCGTAATCCTTGCGCTGCTTGTCGTTCATGATGTCGTAGATCAGCGCGTGAACCTGCTTGTGCTCGAGCGGTGGCAGGTTGATGCGGCGCACATCGCCGTCGACGCGGATCATCGGCGGCAGGCCGGCCGAGAGGTGCAGGTCCGAAGCGCCCTGCTTGGCGCTGAAGGCGAGCAGCTCGGTAATATCCATGGGACTCCCCAATCAAGAGCAAGCAGGTAGAATGCCGCAGAACACGCAGCAGCCGGGCGGAAAAGCGACGGTAATGTCCACGATAGCAGAGAATATTGCAAAGGTTCGCGTACGAATCCGTGAGGCGGAACAAGCGAAAAATCGCACGCCTGGCTCGGTTCAGTTGCTTGCCGTGAGCAAGACGAAACCCGCCGCCGCCATCCGCGAAGCGTATGCCGAAGGCCTGGCCGATTTCGGCGAGAACTACCTGCAGGAAGCGCTGCTTAAGCAGGTCGAGCTCGCGGACCTGCCGCTGACCTGGCATTTCATCGGTCCCATCCAGTCCAACAAGACCCGGCCCATCGCCGAGCACTTCGACTGGGTTCACTCGGTGGACCGTCTGAAGGTCGCCCAGCGGCTTTCCGAACAGCGCCCGGCGAACCTGCCGCCGCTGAACGTGCTACTGCAGGTGAACGTCAGCGGCGAGGACAGCAAGTCCGGCTGTTCCCCTGCCGAACTGCCTGCCCTCGCCCACGCGGTGACGCAGTTGCCCCACCTGAAGCTGCGGGGCCTGATGGCGATTCCCGAGCCAACCGACGACGTTGCCGCGCAGCACGCCGCCTTCGCTCGCCTGCGCGAATTGATGCACGCCCTGAATCTCGGCCTGGACACCCTGTCCATGGGCATGAGCCATGACCTCGAAGCCGCCATCGGCGAAGGCGCCACCTGGGTGCGGATCGGTACCGCCCTGTTCGGCGCCCGCGACTACGGCGCCTCGCACTGAATAAAGGAAGAGACTCCATGAGCAGCACCCGCATTGCCTTCATCGGCGCCGGCAACATGGCCGCCAGTCTCATCGGTGGCCTGCGCGCCAAGGGCGTCGCTGCGAGCGACATCCGCGCCAGCGACCCGGGCGCCGAGCAGCGCGCGAAGATCGCCGCCGAGCATGGCATCGACGTGGTCGGCGAGAACGCCAGCGCCGTGGCTGGCGCCGATGTGGTGGTCCTGGCGGTCAAGCCGCAGGTCATGAAGGACGTCTGCCTGGCGCTGGCGCCGGCACTGTCGGAAAACGCGCTGATCGTCTCCATTGCCGCCGGCATCCCCTGCGCCAGCCTGGAACGCTGGCTGGGCGAGGTGAACGGCCGGCCGCGCGCCATCGTCCGCTGCATGCCCAACACCCCGGCGCTGGTCGGCCTGGGCGCCAGCGGCCTGTATCCCAACGCCAGCGTCAGCGCCGCCCAGCGCGAGCAGGCGCAGCAGTTGCTGAGCGCCGTCGGCATCGCCCTGTGGCTGGACGAGGAGCGCCAGATCGACGCGGTCACCGCCGTCTCCGGCAGCGGCCCGGCGTATTTCTTCCTGCTGATGGAAGCCATGACTGCCGCTGGCGAGAAGCTCGGCCTGTCCCGCGAAGTCGCCGGCCAGCTGGCCCGCCAGACCGCGCTGGGCGCCGCGCAGATGGCCACCACCAGTGATGTCGACCCGGCCGAGCTGCGCCGCCGCGTGACGTCGCCCAAGGGCACCACCGAAGCCGCCATCACCACCTTCCAGGCCAACGGCTTCGAGGCGCTGGTGGAGAAGGCGGTCGGCGCCGCCGACCACCGCTCCGCCGAGCTGGCCGAACAACTGGGCCGCTGATCGCAATGCCCCACACCACTGCGCGACCAGGGACGGTCGCACTGCCCCTTGCCATCTGCTTCCTGCTGGCCAGCGCCGCCGCCCAGGCGGCGCAATGCCCGGCGGCCCCAGCCATCGACGAGGCGGCCCGCACCGCCTATCTGGCCATGCAACAGGCCATGGCCAGCGGCTTCGACGACGAGGCGGACAACACGGTCTCGCCAGCGCTCAGCCAGGCCATCGAGCACTATAAGCAGACGCTGGCCAACGCCTTCGACGCTCATCTCGCCTGCGCTCCGGCCACGCCGGACCTCGAGGCCCTGCAGGCTGACCTGCGCCAGCGCCTGCTGCCCGCGCCGAAGCCGGTCAGCGACAGCGACATGTCGCCGCCCGACCAGAACGAGATCGTCGTCAGCCGCAGCGACAGCCCGACCCCGCTGCTGCTGGTCAGCGGTGGTTTCGCCATTCCCTGCGGCACCGACAATGTCCTGCGCGGCTACCGCCGTGAAGGCGACGCTTGGGTTCGCGCGCTGGACTGGCAGAGCGGCCCTTACCAGGATATCGCCGGCGCCTACGGCGACCTGTACCTGTACGAGCGCCTGTCCAACGGCGACATCGCGCTGATGCACGGCACCCCCTGGTGCACCTCGCGCTGGAGCCACCTCGCGCTGGACGTGGTACGCCCGGCCACGGTCGATCAGGCCCAACGCACCCTGCTGCACAACGAACACGACTACGTGCGCGACGATCACGAAGTGAAGCTCAAGGCACGCCCAGACGGCTTCGAGTGGCGCGCCGAAGTCGGCAGCCTGGACGGCGACCTGCTGACCCGCCCCGGCATCTTCCGCTACCGCCAGGACGGTGACGCCTTCCAGCGTGTTCAGCCCGCCGCGTCCAATGGCCGCGGCTTCGTCGATGAATGGCTGCGGGTGGACGCCGACCTCGCCCGCGCCTGGGCGGACCCCGCCGGCGCAGACACCGCCCTCGCGGCCCGCGAGGAACTGATCGGCCTGAACAGGCGCACCGGCGTCACCCTGGCCTACACCGCCGTACGCGGCTGCAGGGCAGACCCCAAGCGTTTTCAGGTAGACATCGAACTGGACAGCCCGCAGCCCCTGGCCGAGGGCAATCAGCGTTATGCCAGCATTCGCCAGGAATCCAACGGCTTCACCCTGCTCGGCCTCGGCCGCACCGCCGATCCGGCGTGCAACGGCCCCGACCTGATGGCCAAGCGGGGTTGAAATTGCACGCGACGAAACACACTTACACGCGACCGGCGACGATGAATTCCCTACAGTATGGCGTTACAGCGCCGTCGTTGACCGACCGCCCGATTCGCCCGGCCCTGCGCGCCGGGACCCAACGTTCACCAAGGACCGCCCAATGACCGGACTTTCCACAGCCGCCATCTATGTGATCCAGACACTTGGCAGCCTGTACCTGCTGATCGTGCTGCTGCGCTTCATCCTGCAACTGGTCCGCGCCGACTTCTATAACCCGCTCAGCCAGTTCATCGTGCGCGCCACCAAGCCGCTGCTGAACCCATTGCGTCGCGTCATCCCCGGCTTCGGTGGCATCGACTTCGCCTCGCTGGTGCTGGCGATCCTGATTCAACTGGTGCTGATGGTCGTGACCCTGACCCTGATGGGCTACGGCGTCGGCGGCTACATCCTGCAACTGCTGGTGTGGTCGATCATTGCGGTGACCTCGCTGTTCCTGAAGATATTCTTCTTCGCCCTGATCATCAGCGTGATCCTCTCCTGGGTCGCCCCCGGCAGCTACAACCCCGGCGCCCAGCTGGTGAACCAGATCTGCGAGCCCTTCCTGGCGCCCTTCCGCAAGCTGCTGCCGAATCTCGGCGGGCTGGATATCTCGCCGATCTTCGCGTTCATCGCGCTGAAGCTGATCGACATGCTGGTGATTGGCAACCTGGCAGCCATGACCGGGATGCCACAGATCCTTTCGCCCTTCATGTAACTGGCCATGCCGTTCTACCACTGGGACGGCGAGGACCTGATCCTCGACTGCCACCTGCAGCCCAAGGCGAGCCGCGACGAGTTCGCCGGGCTGCACGGTGAGCGCCTGAAGATCCGCCTGACTGCGCCACCGGTCGAAGGCAAGGCCAACGCCCACCTACTGGCGTTCCTCGGCAAGGCCTTCGGCGTACCGAAAAGCGCCGTGAAGCTGGAAAGCGGCGAACTGAACCGCCAGAAGCGCGTGCGCATTCCCCATCCGACGAAATTCCCGACAGAGCTGGAGATAGCCGCTCGGTAACCTTGGCCGACCTTACGCGTAGGAATGTGCTGTAGGCCAATTGCTATTCCTTCACGCCGTCGCATAATCCACGCCATCCATTCCCCGCGCAGGACGCGCCAGCCCAAGGAACGCCCGGATGAGCATGGAACGTCTCAGTCAGCAGATCGATGCCTACGTCACCTGGAAGCGCGAGCTGGTCCGCGAGATCACCCGCTATCGCAGCTGGCTGGAGCGCGCCCGGCTGAATACCCCGGACATCGAGAACCGCCTCGAGCGCACCCTGCGCCTGCTCCGCGTCGACCACATCACCCTGGCCTTCGTGGGCGAGTACTCGCGCGGCAAGACCGAGCTGATCAACAGCCTGTTCTTCTCCGACTATGGCCGCCGCATGCTGCCGTCCCAGGCCGGGCGCACCACCATGTGCCCTACCGAGCTGTTCTTCGACCCGCGCTCGGAGCGCCCGTACATCCGCCTGCTGCCCATCGAGACCCGCGTCGCCGACGCCAGCGTGGCACAGTTCAAGCGCATCCCGCGGCACTGGGTGAATATCCCGCTGGACACGTCCGACCCGGCGAACATGGCCGAAGCCTTCGCCCAGGTCGCCAAGACCAAACCGTTGCCGGTGGAACAGGCGATCCAGCTGGGCTTCCACCCGGACATGCTCGAGGCCACCGACAAGCCCGGTATCGTGCTGGTGCCGGCGTGGCGCCACGCGCTGGTCAACTTCGACCACCCGCTGCTGCGCCAGGGCCTGCGCATCCTCGACACCCCCGGCCTGAACGCCCTCGGCAGCGAGCCGGAACTGACCCTGTCGATGCTGCCCAGCGCGCAGTCGATCCTCTTCCTGCTGGCCGCCGACACCGGCGTCACCGCCTCCGACATGGCGATCTGGCAGGACCACGTGCGCCAGCTCGGCGAGGACGGCCATACCACCCTTTATGCAGTGCTGAACAAGATCGACGTGCTCTGGGACGACCTGGCCGGCGAAACCTTCGTGCAGAACGCCATCCGCCATATCCGGGACACCACCGCGCGCCAGCTCGGCATTGCCCGCGAGGACGTGCTGCCGCTGTCGGCCAAGCAGGCGTTGCTGGCCAAGGTGCGCGGCGATCGCGAGTTGCTCGTGCGCAGCCAGATGGAGTCCCTGGAGGAACTGCTCTGCGAGCGCATCGTTGCGCAGAAGGAACGCCTGCTCGAGGACGCCGTGGTCGGCCAGGTGCTGGCGCTGGTCAACAACAGCCAGCACAGCCTGCGCGTGCGCCTGGAGAAGGTGAAGGAGCAGCAGGCGCTGCTCAACGACCAGCAGCAGGACAGCGGCCAGTTGCTGTTCGAGCTGACTGCGCGGACCAAGGACGACCACAACCTGCACCACAAGCGCCTGCTCAGCCTGAAGACCAACCAGCGCCTGCTGCGCCACCAGGGCGAGCAGTTGCGCGAAGCAGTGCGCGCCGAGCGCCTGGAACAGCACCTGAAGAAAGTCCACGACAAGCTGCGCGGCAGCTGGACCACGGTCGGCATTCACCAGGCCATCCTGCAGTTCTTCCGCACCGTGGAAGGCGACCTGGTCGCCCTCGGCCACGAAGCGGAAACCGCCAACCGCATGGTCGCAGCCATCTACCTGCGGCATAACGAGGAAAACCCGCTCAACGCCCTGGACGCTCCGCAGTTCCGTGTCCAGCGCTACCTGCGTGACCTCGCCAAGCTGCAGGAGAAGGCCGACCGCTTCCGCCTGCACCTGAAGACCCTGCTCACCGAGCAACGCCTGCTGACCCGGCGCTTCTTCGCCACGGTCGCCCAGGAAGTCATCGGCCTGCACCAGCGCCTGCGCGAAGAAGCCGAGCAATGGGCAGCCGACGCGCTGATGCCACTGATGCAGTACAGCCTGGAGCACAAGCAGATGCTGGAAACCCACATGCTGCGCCTCAAGGCCCTGGCCCAGGAGACCCAGCAGGCGCGACAACGCTCGCTGCTGCTGGGGCGCTATACCGAGGAACTGGAACAGCAGCTCACCGAGGCCACCGACATCCTCCGCCAGCTGCGTCGCCCGGCACCGCTGCAACGCCAGGCCAAGGTCGTCACCCTGCCCACCTCTCAGCGCGCCTGACAGCCGCGCCGCACCCGCGCCACCCCTTCCAAGCACGCTTGCCGCAGGGGGCGGCGCTCTTTAGACTGGCCGTCCTTTTTTATTCATGAGCTGGGTCGATGCCAACAGTCTTCCCCGAAGATTCCGTCGGTCTGGTCTCTCCCCAGACGCTGCAGTTCAACGAACCGCTGCCCCTGGCCTGCGGCAAGACGCTGCCCGAATACCAGCTGGTGATCGAGACCTACGGCGAGCTGAACGCCACGGCGAGCAACGCCGTGCTGATCTGCCACGCCCTCTCCGGCCATCACCACGCCGCCGGCTACCACAGCGAAGACGAACGCAAGCCGGGCTGGTGGGACAGCTGCATCGGCCCGGGCAAGCCCATCGATACCCGCAAGTTCTTCGTCGTCGCGCTGAACAACCTGGGCGGCTGCAACGGCTCCACCGGGCCGACCAGCCTCAATCCCGCCACCGGCAAGACCTACGGCGCGGATTTCCCGGTCGTCACCGTGGAAGACTGGGTGCACAGCCAGGCACGCCTGGCCGACCGCCTGGGCATCACCCAATGGGCGGCGGTGATTGGCGGCAGCCTGGGCGGCATGCAGGCGCTGCAGTGGACCATCAGCTACCCCGAGCGTGTACGCCATTGCCTGTGCATCGCCAGCGCACCCATGCTGTCGGCGCAGAACATCGCCTTCAACGAAGTCGCGCGCCAGGCCATCCTCTCGGACCCGGAGTTCTTCGGCGGCCACTTCCAGGAACACGACGTCATTCCCAAGCGCGGCCTGCGCCTGGCGCGGATGGTCGGGCACATCACCTACCTCTCCGATGACGCCATGGGCGCCAAGTTCGGCCGCGACATGAAGTCGGAGAAGCTCAACTACGACCTGCACAGCGTCGAGTTCCAGGTGGAGAGCTACCTGCGCTACCAGGGCGAGGAATTCTCCACCCGCTTCGACGCCAACACCTACCTGCTGATGACCAAGGCGCTGGACTACTTCGACCCGGCCGCCGCCCATGGCGACGACCTGGCGCGCACCCTCTCGGGGGTGAAAGCGGACTTCTGCCTGATGTCCTTCACCACCGACTGGCGCTTCTCACCGGCGCGCTCGCGGGAGATCGTCGACGCGCTGCTGGCGGCGAAGAAGAATGTCAGCTACCTGGAAATCGATGCACCGCAGGGCCATGACGCCTTCCTGATGCCGATTCCACGCTACCTGCAAGCCTTCAGCGGTTACATGCACCGCATCAGCGTATAAGGATCACCATGCGCGCCGACCTGGAAATCATCCAAGACTGGATCCCCGCCGGCAGCCGCGTGCTCGACCTGGGCTGCGGCGACGGCGAGCTGCTCGCCTGGCTGCGCGACCACAAGCGCGTCGGCGGCTATGGCCTGGAGATCGATCCGGACAAGATCGCCAAATGCATCGAACGTGGCGTCAACGTCATCGAGCAGGACCTGGACAAGGGCCTGGGCAACTTCGCCAGCGACAGTTTCGACGTGGTGGTGATGACCCAGTCGCTGCAAGCCCTGCGCTACCCGGACAAGGTGCTGGCGGAGATGCTACGCGTGGGCAAGACCTGCATCATCACCTTCCCCAACTTCGGTCACTGGCGCTGCCGCTGGTACCTCGCGCGCAATGGCCGCATGCCGGTGTCGGAATTCCTTCCGTACACTTGGTACAACACGCCGAACATCCACTTCTGCACCTTCCGCGACTTCGAGGCGCTCTGCCACGAGCAGCACGCGAAAGTGCTCGACCGCCTGGCGGTAGACCACGAGCACCAGCATGGCTGGGCCTCGCGAATCTGGCCTAATCTGTTGGGTGAGATCGGCATCTACCGGATCAGCGGCGCTGGCGTGCAAGACCACCGCATCGCCGTCTGATCGCGGCTACCTGATAGAGCCCGGGAGAAACATCATGCGCCGCCTGCTTACCGTCCTCGCCTGCCTGGTCCTCGCCCTGCCCGCCTTCGCCGAACAGGTGAAGCGCCTGGGTGACCTGCAGGTGCACTACAGCGTGTTCAACTCCAGCTTCCTCCAGCCCAATGTCGCGCAAGCGGTCGGCGTGGTGCGCAGCAAGGCCCAGGGCGTGATCAACATCGTGCCACTGGACGCCACCGGCAAACCGGCCAACGCCACCGTTGCCGGCTCCGCCAAGAACCTGATGGGCCAGACCATTCCCCTGACCTTCAAGCGCGTGGTCGAGGAAGGCGCCGTCTACAACCTGGCGCAGTTCCCCATCGAAGGCCGCGAAACCCTGACCTTCTCCATCCAGGTCCAGTCCGGAAGCGAAGCCCCGCAAAGCTTCGACTTCATGCAGGAAATCTTCCCTGACGAATGATCAAGCTCGAACAACTGGTGCTGGCCAGTCACAACGCCGGCAAGCTCAAGGAACTCCAGGCCATGCTCGGAGCCCACGTGAAGGTGCGCTCCATCGGCGAGTTCAGTGACGTGGAGCCGGAAGAGACCGGCCTGTCCTTCGTCGAAAACGCCATCCTCAAGGCCCGCAACGCCGCACGCATCTCCGGCCTGCCGGCGCTGGCCGACGACTCCGGCCTGGCGGTGGACTGCCTCGGCGGCGCGCCGGGCATCTATTCCGCGCGCTACGCCGACGGCCAGGGTGACGCGGCGAACAACGCCAAGCTGCTGGACGCCCTGAAGGACGTACCGGACGAGCAGCGCGGCGCCCAGTTCGTCAGCGTGCTGGCCCTGGTCCGCCACGCCGATGACCCGCTGCCGATTCTTTGCGAAGGCCTCTGGCACGGCAGCATTCTGCGCGAAGCTCGCGGCGAACATGGCTTCGGCTACGACCCGCTGTTCTGGGTGCCGGAAGCCGAGTGCTCCAGCGCCGAGCTGCCGCCCGAGCGCAAGAACCAGATCAGCCACCGCGCCCGCGCGATGGCCCTGCTGAAGCAGCGGCTGGGTCTATGAGCCAGGCAGGAAGCCACGGGCTCGACGCAGGGCCGGTGGCTTCCTGCTTCCGCCTGCCACCGCTGTCCGCATACGTCCACATCCCCTGGTGCGTGCGCAAATGCCCCTATTGCGACTTCAACTCCCACGCCGCCGGCCCTGAGCTACCCGAAGACGCCTATGTCGAAGCGCTGCTGGCCGACCTGACGGCAGATCAGGGCTACGTGTATGGCCGCAAGCTGACCTCGATCTTCTTCGGCGGCGGCACGCCCAGCCTGTTCTCCGCCAAGGCGCTGGGGCGCATCCTCGAAGGTCTGGAGCAGCAAGTCGGCTTCGAGCGCGACATCGAGATCACCCTGGAAGCCAACCCCGGCACCTTCGAACAGGCCAAGTTCGCCGACTACCGGGCGCTGGGCATCAACCGGCTGTCCATCGGCATCCAGAGCTTCCAGGCCGAGAAACTCAAGGCGCTGGGCCGCATCCATGACGGCGACGAAGCCGTGCGCGCGGCCGAGATGGCCCGCCGCGCCGGCTTCGACAACTTCAACCTGGACCTGATGCACGGTCTGCCCGAGCAGAGCGTCGCCGACGCGCTCTCGGACCTTCAGCAGGCCATCGACCTGGCGCCGACACACCTGTCCTGGTACCAGTTGACCATGGAGCCGAACACGGTGTTCTGGAGCCAGCCGCCAGAGCTGCCCGAGGACGACCAACTGTGGGAAATCCAGGAGGCCGGCCAGGCGCTGCTCGCGCAGGCAGGCTACGTCCAGTACGAAACCTCGGCCTACGCCCGTGACGGCAAGCGCGCGCGGCACAACCTGAACTACTGGACCTTCGGCGATTTCCTCGGCATCGGCGCTGGTGCCCACGCCAAGCTGAGCACGCCGGAAGGCCGCATCCTGCGCAGCTGGAAGACCCGCCTGCCGAAGGACTACCTCAACCCGAACAAGCCGTTCCAGGCCGGTGAACGCGAGCTTGAGCCGGACGACCTGCCCTTCGAGTTCATGATGAATGCCCTGCGCCTGACCGAAGGTGTCCCAGCGGCGACCTTCGCCGAACGCACCGGCCTGCCGCTGACCGTCATCGAGGAAGCCTGCCGACAGGCGCGCAAGGACGGCCTGCTGCTGGACGATCCGCAACGGCTGGCACCGACCGAGCGCGGCCAGCTGTTCCTCAATGACCTGCTGCAGCGCTTCCTGCCCTGAGCCTCTGGCACGAGCAGCGCCGGGCGACTTCATCGTCGCCCGGCGTGTACACTCCCCGGCGACTCTGAATCCCAAGGAGCCCCAATGGACTTCGCGCTCGACCTGATTGCCAACGTCTCCCGCTGGTGCCGCGGGCATCTGTCCGACATCGCCCTGGCGATCATGGCCACGGTGCTGGTGCTGTTCGGCCCGGCGATCAACGCCTGGGTACAGCAACGCATCGGCAGCCTGAACTTCGTCTTCCGCACCCTGCTGTTCGTGCTGATCTGCGCCGTCGGCTACGGTCTGGCGATGGTCTTCGTCACCCCGTGGCTGGCCAAGGGCCTGGGTTACTTCAACAACTACACCCTGGCCCCCGTCCTGCTGCTAGTGTTCTTCGTGATTGGCATGATCGCCGACCGCAGCTGACCTGCGTTCCTCCGGCGGTTGGCCAGCAACCCGCCGGAGGACACATGAAGCCGATCAAGCATCTCTACCTGCACTTCTCCGATGGCCAGCGCCTGGCGCTGCGCTTCCCGCAACAGAGCGACGACCCCGCCGAAGTAGCCCGCGGCATCCGCAAACAGATGGAATCGCCGGTCATCAGCATCGAGGTGGACGGCGACCTGCTGATCATCCCGCGCACCAGCATCAAGTACCTGCAGATCAGCCCGGCGCCAATGCGCATGCCGGAAACCACCGTGCTGGGAGCGGAGTTGATCGAGTAGCGCACCGATTGCTTTCTGCTGGTCTTTCACGCGGATAGACAAAGGCCGCCTCGCGGCGGCCTCTGCTGGACTCAGTTGCCCTCGCGGCGCAAGGCCTGCGGGGTGAAGTCGCGCGGTCCCAGCGGGACCTTGAAGTCGTACATCGGCTCGTTGTTGTCCAGGCCGTCGACGAAGTAGCGCGCCCCTTCGAAGTCGTACAGCGCTTCCAGGGTGCTGAGCACCATGGGCACGTCGTAGTAGTTGATCGGGTGCACTTCCTGGGCGCGGATCAGCTTGCCGTCGGCGTTGTAGATGTCCGAAGCGAGGATCTGCCAGCTGTCTTCATCCAGGTAGAAGCGACGCTTGGCGAACGGATGACCCATGCCCTTGCGCAGGGTCGCCTCGACCACCCAGACGCGGTGCGACTCGTAGCGCAGCAGCTCGGGGTTGAGGGTCTTGGTCTTGAGAATGTCGGCGTAGGGAATGCCCTTCTGGTGCACTGCGTAGCTGTTGTACGGCACCAGCATCTCGCGCTTGCCCAGCAGCTGCCACTCATAGTGGTCCGGCGCGCCGTTGTAGACGTCCACGGTGTCGGCGGTGGCCAGGCCGTTTGTGTCCGGCTGCAGGGTGTCGTAGGCCAGGCTCGGCAGACGACGCACGCGGCGCTCACCGCTGTTGAAGCGCCAGGCCTTGCGGATCGAGAGCACCTGGTCGATGGTCTCCTGCACCACCAGCGCGGAGCCGGCGAGCTTGGCCGGGGCGACGATGTTGTACTTGTAGTAGAACAGCGTGTTGTTCAGGTCCTGCGGGGTCATGCCCTCGCGGCCGTAGTTGAAGTACACGTAGCGGTCGAGCTTGAGCAGGTTGTAGCTGCCGCTGGCGAGCACGGCGGCCTGGTTGGTCACCATGTGAATCTGCTCGCCGCGGTAGCGCATGATGTGGTTCCAGATGGCTTCCAGGCCGGTCCTCGGGATCGGGAACGGCACGCCGGCAGCGGCGCCCTGCACGCCATTGCCGTCGGCGATCAGCTCGGCATGTTCGGCATTGAAGCGGGTGGCGTCATAGATGCGCTGAGGCAGGGAAGCGCTGCGGCGACTGGGGAAGACGCGCAGGTAGTAGTCCGGGTTTTCCTGCAGCAGCGCCTGGGTACCGGGGGTAAGCAGCGCCTGGTACTGCGCCAGGTTCTTGCTGTCGATCTTGTACTGCACGGCATCGGCGGCGTACGGATCGAGGTGATGGGTGCCGGGCTGGTAGCCCGCCGGGGCACTGGTGATGCCACCGGTCCACGCGGGGATGGTGCCACTGGCGTTGCCGGCCATTTCCGCCCCCATCGGCGTCAGGTCGCGGCCCAGTCGAGCGGCCTCGGTGGCATCGACTTTCGCCTGCGCCGGCAGGGCCCACGCACCCGCCATCAGCAGTACAGCAAGTTTCTTCAACACAGCAGACTCCTTTGCGACGGACTCCTGTCCATCACTCTTATTTTCGTCCGCGGCGGATGCCGCTTTTTATTCAGGAGGTGAGGGTGGCCCGGGAGGCCTGCCGGGTGATCCCGGTCTATAGGGTGTACATCCGTGAAAAAGGCCTGCTGTGCAGGCCTTTCGGTACATCAGTCGACGCGCTCGAACTTCAGGTCCCAGACACCATGCCCGAGTCGCTCCCCGCGACGTTCGAACTTGGTGATCGGGCGCTCTTCCGGACGTGGCACGTAGGTATTATCGGCCGAAAGGTTGCGATAGCCGGGTGCGGCATTCATCACTTCCAGCATGTGCTCGGCATAAGGTTCCCAGTCGGTGGCCATGTGCAGCACGCCGCCCACCTTCAGCTTCTGCCGCACCAGCTCGGCCCAGGCCGGCTGCACGATGCGACGCTTGTGGTGGCGCGACTTGTGCCACGGGTCCGGAAAGAACAGCAGCAAGCGGTCGAGGCTGGCATCGGCCACGCAGTCACGCAGTACTTCGATGGCATCGCAGCTGTAGACGCGAATGTTGGTGAGATCCTGGGTCAGCATGCCATTGAGCAGCGCCCCGACGCCGGGACGGTGCACTTCCACGCCAATGAAGTCCTGATCCGGCGCGGCAGCCGCCATCTCCAGGGTAGCGTGGCCCATGCCGAAACCGATCTCGAAGGTGCGCGGCGCCTGGCGACCGAACACCTGGTCGAAGTCACGTGCGCCGTCGGCCAGCTCCAGGCCGAACTTCGGCCAGCCCTGATCGAGGCCGCGCTGCTGGCCTTCGGTCATGCGACCGGCACGCATCACGAAGCTCTTGATGGCGCGCATCGGACGGTTGTCGGTGTCGGGCTGGTTTTCGGGCTGATTCTCGGGAATGTCACTCATGACTCGGACCCTGCGGGGTAAATGCACACGCGGGCCGGCTGCCATTGGCTAACCGGCCCGCGCGTCGGGATGGAAATACTTAGTTGATCAGGCCCGTCATCGGCGACGACGCGCTGGCGTAAAGCTTGCGCGGCATGCGACCGGCCAGATAGGCCAGGCGGCCGGCGACGATGGCGTGTTTCATGGCCTCGGCCATCATCACCGGGTTCTGCGCGTGGGCAATGGCGGTGTTCATCAGCACGGCTTCGCAGCCCAGCTCCATGGCGATGGTCGCGTCGGAGGCAGTGCCGACGCCGGCATCCACCAGCACCGGAACGGTGGCTTCCTCGAGGATGATGCGCAGGTTGTACGGGTTGCAGATGCCCAGGCCCGAGCCGATCAGCCCGGCCAGCGGCATCACCGCGATGCAGCCGATCTCGGCCAGTTGGCGGGCGATAATCGGGTCGTCACTGGTGTACACCATGACGTCGAAGCCGTCCTTGACCAGCACTTCGGCGGCCTTGAGTGTTTCGACGACGTTGGGGAAGAGCGTCTTCTGGTCGGCCAGGACCTCCAGCTTGACCAGGTTGTGGCCATCCAGCAGCTCGCGGGCCAGGCGGCAGGTGCGCACGGCTTCGACGGCGTCGTAGCAACCGGCGGTGTTCGGCAGGATGGTGAAGCGATCCGGCGGAATCACGTCCAGCAGGTTGGGCTCGCCCGGGTTCTGTCCAATGTTGGTGCGGCGCACAGCGACGGTGACGATCTCGGCGCCCGAGGCCTCGATGGCGACACGGGTCTCCTCGAGATCCTTGTACTTGCCGGTGCCGACCAGCAGGCGCGAATGGTAGGTACGGCCAGCCAGGGTGAAGGGCTTGTCGACCGGCAGATTGGCGTTGGTGTGGCTCATCGGATCACTCCTGACGAAAAGGGAAGGCGGGCGGGGCCTGAAAGTCTGGGGGGCGGCCGTCAGCCGCCGCCAATGGCATGCACCACTTCCACCTGGTCGCCTTCGCTCAGGGCGGTGGCGGCGTGCTGGCTGCGCGGCACGATGTCCAGATTGAGCTCGACCGCGACACGCTTGCCGGTGAGGTCGAGACGCTCGAGCAGATTGGCGACGGTGTGGCCGTCGGGCAGCTCGAAAGGTTCGCCATTCAACTGAATACGCATGGGCGGGACGGTCGTTGCTGGAGGGGGTCGCATTCTAGCCCGATCGCGCCCGATGACCAAGTTACCGGAGCGTCGCACTCGGGCTTTTCTGACGCCCGGGTCAACCCAGTCGGAAGGCCGCGGCCAGCAGCAACGCCCAGCCGATGAGGAAGAACAGCCCACCGATCGGCGTGATGATGCCCACGCCCAGGCCAGCCAGGGTCAGCAGGTAGAGGCTGCCGGAGAACAGCAGGATGCCGACGGTGAAGGCCCATCCCGCGAGGCTGACCAGGGTGCCGCCGACGTGCGCCGAGAGCAGCGCCACACCGAACAGTGCCAGGGCATGCAGCATCTGGTAGTGCACGCCGGTCTGGAACACCGCCAGGTACTCGGGCGTCAGCTTGCTCTTCAGGCCGTGGGCGGCAAAGGCGCCGAGGGCGACACCGGTGAAACCGAAGAAGGCGGCGAGCATCAGGAAAGTACGCAGCATCGGAAAGCTCCAGGCAGATGAGTGCCGCTATAATGGCCCGCTCATCCGCCCAGTCAAAGCCTCGCATGCGCAACGTCCTCCGCCGCCTGTTCAAGATCGCGCTCTGGTTCGTCGCCATCAGCGTCGCGCTGGTCATCATCCTGCGCTGGGTGCCGCCGCCCGGCACCATGGTGATGGTCGAGCGCAAGGTGGAGTCCTGGTTCAACGGCAAGCCCATCGACCTGCAACGCAGCTGGCGCTCCTGGGACGACCTGCCGGACAGCCTCAAGCTCGCGGTGATCGCCAGCGAAGACCAGAAGTTCGCCGAGCACCACGGCTTCGACATGCCGGCCATCCAGAAGGCGCTGGCGCACAACGAGCAAGGCGGCACTGTGCGTGGCGGCAGCACCATCAGCCAGCAGGTGGCGAAGAACGTCTTCCTGTGGACTGGCCGCAGCTGGGTGCGCAAGGGCTTCGAGGCCTGGTTCACCCTGCTGATCGAGACCTTCTGGTCCAAGCAGCGGATTCTCGAGGTCTATCTCAACAGCGTGGAATGGGATGCAGGCGTGTTCGGCGCCCAGGCCGCCGCGCAGCATCACTTCGGCGTCGACGCCCAGCGCCTGTCGCAGCAGCAGGCCAGCCTCCTGGCGGCCGTGCTGCCCAACCCCCGCAAGTGGAGCGCCGGCAAGCCGGGCCCCTACGTGCGCCAGCGCGCCTCGTGGATCCGCCAGCAGATGTGGCAGCTGGGCGGCAGCGATTACCTCGAACGCCTTTAAGGCGCCTCGCTGACCTTGAGGGAATTGCGCGGCACCACGCGCACCCATTGCAGCGTGCCGTCGCGGTGCAGCAGGGTCATGCCCTTCTCGGGATAGACCCAGGCTTCGCCGCCATCCACCTGCAGGCGCAGGCGCGGATCACCCAGGCTCACTGCCAGACGACCGACCGCCAGATCTTCCTGTGGCGCCAGCGCCAGCTCGGAGACCGGCTTGTTGCCCAGTTGCCCCATCAGCTCGGCGCTCAGCGGCTGGTCCTTGCTGGTCGGCTGCATGCCGGTAGCCTTCGCCAGGCTGGCATGTTCGGCATCGCTCAGCGCCAGTTCCGCCTCGACGTGCCAGGGTCCCTCTTCCGTCACCAGCTTGCCACGGTAGTGCAACTGCGGACCGTCCTGGCTGGCGGTGAGCCAGAGCTCACCCGGCTGTTGGGTCTGCAGATCATTCAACGTGAGCCTGTCGTCGGCCAACGGCTCGAAGACCTTTTCCGTCCAGTCGTTGAACCATTGCGGCGGCTTGGGCGGCGCCGACGTGCGAGCGACCCAGGAGCCGAGACCGAAGGCCAGCAGGGCGATGACCAGGAAGAACATCCCGTGGACGGGACGCAGGCGCGGCATGGGACTCTCCAGACACAGACAAGCGGACAGAAAAAAACCGCACCAGGGTGCGGTTCGCGACTCGCAGGGCGCGCCGAAGCCGGTCAGGCTTCGATGCGACCCTTGAGTTTGTTCATCGCGTTCTTTTCCAGCTGACGGATCCGCTCGGCGGACACGTTGTACTTGGCCGCCAGGTCGTGCAGCGTCGCCTTATCCTCGGCCAGCCAGCGCTGGTAGAGGATGTCGCGGCTGCGCTCGTCCAGGCCTTCCAGCGCCTCGTGCAGGCTGGCGGTGGAACTGTCGCTCCAGTCCGCTTCCTCCAGCTGGCGCGCCGGGTCGTAGCGATGGTCTTCCAGATAATGCGCCGGGGACTGGTAGGCGCTGTCGTCGTCGGCATCCGCCGCCGGGTCGAAGGCCATGTCCTGCCCGGTGAGACGGCTTTCCATCTCGCGGACTTCGCGGGCCTCGACACCGAGGGTTTCCGCGACGCGGTGCACTTCATCGTTGCTCAGCCAAGCGAGTTTCTTCTTCTGGCTGCGCAGGTTGAAGAACAGCTTGCGCTGCGCCTTGGTGGTCGCGACCTTCACGATCCGCCAGTTGCGCAGGATGAACTCATGGATTTCCGCCTTGATCCAGTGGACGGCGAACGACACCAGGCGCACCCCCATTTCCGGGTTGAAGCGCTTCACGGCCTTCATCAGGCCGACGTTGCCTTCCTGGATCAGATCGGCCTGGGCCAGGCCGTACCCGGAATAACTCCGGGCGATATGCACGACGAAGCGCAGGTGCGCCAGAACCATTTGCCGTGCCGCTTCCAGATCTTGCTGGTAGAAGAGGCGTTCGGCCAGTTCGCGCTCCTGCTCCGGCGTCAGCAGCGGAATGCTGTTCACCGAGTGCACATAGGCTTCCAGGTTCGCACCGGGAGCCAGGGCATAGACAGGTTGCAGAGAAGTGGTCATGCGAATCCTCCGATTCACGAAACTCGCGCAGTGTAGCACTGCGAAATCTGACTGCAAGCGGGTGTAAAAGTTCCTTTACACCCGCTTAAGCCCTGCAAAATCAGGGGGTTTCAGCGCGGCGCCAGCTCGCGCAGGTGGCGCGCCACGGCCAGCCAGGCGCCGATCCAGCCGAGCAGCACGGCGCCCACGGTGAGCGACAGGCCGTCGTCGATGGGTACGCCCGCCAGTCCGAAATCACTGCCGTACAGCCCGGCCAGGTTGACCACGGAGCTGTTCAGCCAGTCCAGGCCGAAGGCCAGCAGGGCCCAGGACAGGATGCCCGCGCCCAGGCCGTACAGCGCACCCATATAGAGGAAGGGGCGACGCACGTAACCGTCCGTCCCGCCGACCAGCTTGATGACTTCGATTTCGTTACGGCGGTTTTCGATGTGCAGACGAATGGTGTTGCCGATCACCAGCAGCAGCGTCAGCACCAGCAGGATGGTCAGGCCGAAGACGAAGCGATCACCCAGCTTGAGGATCGCCGACAGCCGCTCGACCCAGACCAGGTCCAGCTGCGCCTGTTGTACACCTGGCAGCTCCGACAAGCGTTGACGCAAGGCATCCAGCTGGGCCTTGTCGATCTGCTTGGGTGTCACCGAGATCACCGCCGGCAGCGGGTTATCCGGCAGCTCCTTCAGCGCTTCGCCGAGGCCGGACTGCTCCTGCAACTCCTTGAGCGCCTCGTCGCGGCTGATCAGCTGCGCCTCGATCACATCGGGCATCTTCTCGATCTGCTCGCGCAGGTCCTGGCCCTGTGCCTCGTTGGCCTTCAGGTCGAGGAACAGAGAAATCTGTGCGGCGCGCTGCCAGGAGCCACCGAGGCGCTCGACGTTGTTCAGCAGCAGCGACAGGCCCATGGGCAGGCTCAGGGTGATGCCCATCACCAGGCAGGTGAAGAAGCTGCCGAAGGGGTGGCTGACCAGGCGGTGCAGGCTATCCATCAGGCTGGCGCGGTGGTTTTCCGCGTAGGCCGAAAGGGAGGCGCTGTGGTCCTGGTGCTCGTTGTCGTCCGGGCGCTCGCGCGTGTTGCGCGTCGGAGTGCCTTCTTCGTTGCCGCGAGGCAGGTCATTGGCACTCATCAGGCGTTCTCCTCGCGGTCGGCGATGATGCGGCCGCGCTGCAGCGTGATCATCCGGTGGCGCATGCGCGCGATCAGTGCCAGGTCGTGGCTGGCGATCAGCACGGTGGTGCCCAGGCGGTTGATGTCTTCGAACACGGACATGATTTCCGAAGCCAGGCGCGGGTCGAGGTTGCCGGTGGGTTCGTCGGCGAGCAGCAGGGCCGGACGGTGCACCACCGCGCGGGCGATGCCGACGCGCTGCTGCTGGCCGGTGGAGAGGTCGGACGGACGGTCCTCGGCCTTCTCCTTGAGGTTCACCCGGTCCAGTGCCGCCTCGACGCGGTAGGCGATGTCCGCCTTGGGCAGGCCGAGGATCTGCATGGGCAGCGCGACGTTGTCGAACACGCTGCGATCATCCAGCAACTGGTGGTTCTGGAACACCACGCCGATCTGCCGGCGCAGGAAGGGAATCTGCGCGGTGGAGATGCGCGAAACATCCTGCCCGCCGAGCAGCAGCTTGCCGGAAGTGGGCCGCTCCATCGCCAGGATCAGGCGCAGCAGGGTGCTCTTGCCGGCGCCGGAGTGGCCGGTGACGAACATGATCTCGCCGCGCGGCACGCGGAACGAAATCTCGTGCAGGCCGACATGGCCGTTGGGATAGCGTTTGCCAACCTGCTCGAAACGGATCATGCGATTTCCCGGGTCTCGAAGAGTGCACGGACGAAAGCGTCGGCTTCGAAGGTACGAAGATCGTCGATCCCTTCGCCAACGCCGATGTAGCGGATCGGCAGGCCGAACTGCTTGGCCAGGGCGAAGATCACCCCGCCCTTGGCGGTGCCGTCCAGCTTGGTCAGGGCCAGGCCGGTGAGTTCCACGGCGTTGTTGAACTGCTTGGCCTGGTTGATGGCGTTCTGCCCTGTGCCAGCATCCAGCACCAGCAGGACTTCGTGGGGAGCCGTCTCGTCCAGCTTGCCGATCACGCGGCGCACCTTCTTCAGCTCTTCCATCAGGTTGTCCTTGGTGTGCAGGCGACCGGCCGTGTCGGCGATCAGCACATCGACGCCACGGGCCTTGGCGGCCTGCACAGCGTCGAAGATCACCGAGGCGGAATCCGCGCCGGTGTGCTGGGCGATCACGGCGATGTTGTTGCGCTCACCCCAGACCTGCAGCTGCTCGACGGCGGCGGCACGGAAAGTGTCGCCGGCGGCCAGCATGACCTTCTTGCCATCCTGCTGCAGCTTCTTCGCCAACTTGCCGATGGTGGTGGTCTTGCCGACGCCGTTCACGCCGACCACGAGGATCACGTAGGGCTGCTTGTCGGGGGTGATGGCGAGCGGCTGCTCGACCGGACGCAGCAGGCTGGCCAGCTCGTCCTGCAGGGCCTTGTACAGCGCTTCGCTGTCGGCCAGTTCCTTGCGCGCGACGCGCTTGGTGAGGTTCTGCACGATAGTGGTGGTGGCCTCGACGCCGACGTCGGCGGTCAGCAGGCGGGTCTCGATCTCGTCGAGCAGGTCGTCGTCGATGGCCTTCTTGCCCAGGAACAGGCTGGCCATACCTTCGCCGAGGCTGGCGCTGGTCTTCGACAGCCCCTGTTTCAGGCGGGCAAAGAAGCCCAGCTTCGACGGCTCAGCGGCGGCAGGCCTGGCCTGCGGCTCGGGTTGTGGTTCCGGCTCAGCAATAGGTTCGGGCTCAGGCTGCGCGACCACGACGGGCGCGTCCGCGACCGGCTCAGGCTGCGCCGGAGCGACAATGGACGCGGGCTCGACCGGCTGAGCGATCGTGGGCGCCTCGACCGGCTGAACAGCGGGCTGCGACGCTTGGGCTACAGGTTGCTCAGGTTGAAGCGCGGGCTGCACCAACGGCTCGACCGGCACGCTGGCCGGCACGACGTCGATCACAGGCTCCGGCGTCGGCTCGGCGCGCGGGGCGACCGGCTCGGCCTGGGCAACCGGTGCTTGTTCCGGCGCAGGAACGGGCTCGACGGCAACCGGCTGTTCTACCGATTGCTCGACATCGGCGGCGGGCTGCTCCTCGGCCTGGGGCTTCTTGCGCCACCAGCCGAACAGACCCTTCTTCTCCCCGGCAGGCGGGGCCTTCTTGTCGTCGTTGGAACCAAACATGTAGGGATCGAATCTCTAGGGGGCGCCACACAGGCAGGTAACAAAGAGCCAGGCAGTAAAAAAGCCTCGAAACAGCTTTGAGAAGCCCTGAACGTGGCCGCCCGGAAAACGGATGGGTATCCTAGCATCTCCTCGCCCGCCGGGGTTAAGAGGCTGGCCGCCAGCCTGCATAGACCCCGCGGACAGCCCGAAAGGTTCAGTCCACGATGAAAACCCTTGCACGCCGTCACGCCGGCCTGCTGCTCGGTTCCCTGCTGCTGCCACTGATGGCGACCGCCGCGGAACCACAGCCCACCCACGAATACACCCTGGACAACGGCCTGAAGGTCGTCGTCCGCGAGGACCACCGCGCCCCGGTGGTGGTCTCCCAGCTCTGGTACAAGGTCGGCTCCAGCTACGAGACGCCCGGCCTCACCGGTCTCTCCCATGCCCTGGAACACATGATGTTCAAGGGCAGCCGCAAGCTCGGCCCCGGCCAGGCTTCGCTGGTGCTGCGCGACCTCGGCGCGGAGGAGAACGCCTTCACCACCGACGACTACACCGCCTATTACCAGGTGCTGGCCCGCGACCGCCTGCCGGTGGCGCTGGAGCTGGAAGCCGACCGCATGGCGCACCTCGCTCTGCCGGCCGACCAGTTCAAGAGCGAGATCGAGGTGATCAAGGAAGAGCGCCGCCTGCGCACCGAAGACAAGCCCAGCGCACTGGCCTTCGAGCGTTTCAAGGCCGCCGCTTACCCCGCCAGCGGTTACCGCACGCCGACCATCGGCTGGATGGCCGACCTGCAGCGCATGACCATCGACGACCTGCGCCACTGGTACCAGGCCTGGTACGCGCCGAACAACGCCACCCTCGTGGTAGTCGGCGACGTCACAGGCGACGAGGTGAAAGCCCTGGCGCAGAAGTACTTCGGCGAGATTCCCAAGCGCGACCTGCCCGCCGCGCGCAAACCGCTGGAGCTGGCCGAGCCTGGTGAGCGCCGCCTGAAACTGCACGTGCGCACCCAGCTGCCCAGCCTGATCATGGGCTTCAACGTGCCGACCCTGGGCAGCAGTGACGACGCCAAGTCGATCAACGCCCTGCGCCTGATCTCGGCGATCCTCGACGGCGGCTACAGTGCGCGTCTGTCCGCCCGCCTGGAGCGTGGCGAGGAAATCGTCGCCGGGGCCTCGGCCTCCTACGACGCCTTCTCCCGAGGCGACGGCCTGTTCTTCCTCTCCGCCACGCCCAACGTGCAGACCGGCAAGACCCTCGACCAGGTCGAGGCAGCGCTGTGGAAACAGCTGGAAGACCTCAAGCAGAACCCGCCGAGCCAGGAAGAACTGGAGCGCGTGCGCGCCCAGGTCATCGCCGGTCTGGTCTACGAGCGCGACTCCATCGCCGGGCAAGCCAGCACCATTGGCGAGCTGGAAAGCGTCGGCCTCGGCTGGCGCCTGGCGGACCAGGACCTGGAAGCCATCCAGGCCGTCACCGCCGACGACATCCAGCAAGCCGCCCGCACCTACTTCACCCGCTCCCGCCTGACCCTCGCCCAGGTCCTGCCGGAAGTCGCCACCGACAAGGAGCCGAGCCATGAGTGAACGCAATGGCCTGCGCTACGGCCTGGTCGGCCTGATCGTCATAGCACTGATCGCCGGACTGGTGCTGTTCGTTTCCCGCCCCGCCGCCGAAACCCAAGCGGTCGCGCCGGCATCCACCCAGCCAGCCGCCGCCGAGAACGCCGCGCCCACCGGCCTGCAATCGCTCGCCGAAGCCGCCGGCAAGGCGCCCAGCCACCGCACGCTGAACATCCAGCAATGGCAGACCGCCGAAGGCGCCCGCGTGCTCTTCGTCGAAGCCCATGAGCTGCCGATGTTCGACCTGCGCCTGACCTTCGCCGCCGGCAGCAGCCAGGACGGCGACAGCTACGGCCTGGCCATGCTGACCAACGCCATGCTCAATGAAGGCGTGCCCGGCAAGGACACCAGCGCCATCGCCGCTGGCTTCGACGACCTGGGCGCCAACTTCGGCAACGGCTCCTACCGCGACATGGCGGTGGCCAGCCTGCGCAGCCTGAGCGAGCCGACCAAGCGCGACGCCGCGCTGGCGCTGTTCGACCAGGTAATCGGCCAGCCGACCTTCCCCGAAGACGCCCTGGCGCGCATCAAGAACCAGGTCATGGCCGGCTTCGAGTACCAGAAGCAGAACCCCGGCAAGCTGGCTGGCCTCGAGCTGTTCAAGCGGCTCTATGGCGACCACCCCTACGCCCACTCCAGCGACGGCAACGAGCAGTCGGTGCCGAAGATCAGCGTCGCCCAGCTTCGCGCCTTCCACCAGAAGGCCTACGCCGCCGGCAACGTGGTTATCGCGCTGGTCGGCGACCTGACCCGCGAGCAGGCAGAAGCCATCGCCGGCAGCGTCTCCAAATCCCTGCCCAAGGGCCCCGCCCTGCCTGCGCCGGGCGAGCCGCAGATGCCCAAGGCCGGCGTCACCCACATCGAGTTCCCGTCCAAGCAGACCCAGCTGATGCTGGCGCAACTGGGCATCACCCGTAACGATCCGGACTACGCCGCGCTCTACCTGGGCAACCAGATCCTCGGCGGCGGCGGCTTCGGCACCCGTCTGATGGACCAGGTGCGCGAGAAGCGCGGCCTGACCTATGGCGTGTACTCCGGCTTCACCGGCATGCAGTCGCGCGGGCCATTCACCATCGGCCTGCAGACCCGCGCCGAAATGAGCGAAGGCACCCTCAAGCTGGTTCAGGACATCGTCCGCGACTACCTCGACAAGGGCCCGACGCAGAAAGAACTCGACGACGCCAAGCGCGAACTGGCCGGCAGCTTCCCGCTGTCCACCGCGAGCAACGCCGACATCGTCGGCCAACTGGGCGCCATCGGCTTCTACAACCTGCCGCTGGATTACCTCGAGACCTTCCTCAGCCAGGTCCAGGGCCTGAGCGTGGAACAGGTGAAGGAGGCCATGCGCCGACACCTCGACCCGGACGCGTTCGTCATCGTCACCGCCGGCCCCACCGTGCCGCAGCAACCGCTGCCGCCACCCACCGACAAACCCGCCGCACAACCTGCCGGCGTACCGGAGCACTGATGAGCAAACGACCCGGCAGCGCCCCGCGCGCTGCACCCAAGCCCCACGGCGGCCAGGGCCAGCTGCGCATCATCGGTGGCGAATGGCGCAGCCGCCGCTTCGCCTTCCCGGACGGCCCCGGCCTGCGCCCGACGCCCGACCGGGTCCGTGAGACCCTGTTCAACTGGCTCGCCGCGTACGTCCCGGGCGCCCGCGTGCTCGACCCGTTCGCCGGCAGCGGCGCGCTGTTCCTCGAAGCGCTGTCCCGTGGCGCCAGCTCGGGCCTCGCGCTGGATGCCAATGGCGAAGCGGTGGCCGCCCTGCGTGCCACCCTCGACACGCTCAAGTGCGGCAACGGCCAGTTGCTGATGACCGACTCGCTGCACTACCTCGATGCACCGGCCTCCCAGGCCTTCGACCTGGTCTTTCTCGACCCCCCCTTCCACCAGGACCTGCTGCAGAACGCCTGCCGCCTGCTGGAAGACCGCGGCTGGCTGGCCCAGGGCGCATGGATCTACACCGAAAGCGAAGCCGTGCCCTCCAACCTCGGCCTGCCGGGCAACTGGCGACTGCATCGGGAGAAGAAAGCGGGCTCTGTGCACTACGCGCTGTGGCAGAGAGAAGGCTGACGGATGGCGGACGGCATTCGCGAACAGTTGCTGGCGCTGGACGAGCGCTGTGCCGAGCAGCCCGCCAGCGATTGGGCCGGCGATATCGCCCTGCCTGCCGAGCTGGAACGCTACTACCGTGAGGTCGGTCCGTGCGACTGCACCCTGGATACCGCCGGCAACCCGTTCTTCATTCCCTCGCTGGCGAAACTGTGGAAGCAGCAGGCCGGCTATCGCTGGCACGGCCTGACCGGCGAGCGGCTGGCGGGATGGAGCGATGACTGGATCGTGGTGGCGGACCAGGGTGCCGATCCCCTCATCTTCGAATGCTCCAGCGGCCGTATCCTCTTCGATCAACACGGCGGCCCCTGGGACCCCGCGCCGATGTTCGATGATCTCTGGCAGATGACCGCCTGCCTCGCCACCTTCGCCCGGGTATGGCGTGGGGCTGGCGAAGATATCTTCGCCGAGGACTACAGCGTCAACCCGCTTTACCGCCGCGAACTGATCGGCGAACTGGCGCTGTTGCTCGGCGATGCCCGCCGCGCGGAAGACCTGGCCGACGAGTTCGGCTGGTAGCGAGCCTACTGGCTCGCCGGCTCCGCCGCGTCGACGGCCTCGGCTGCATCAACTGCGCTGGCCTCAACGGCCTCCGGTTCAGACGACGCGCTCTCCACACCGCGATTGGCGTGCCGGCGATCGGGCACGCCCGAGCAATCGGCGCTGCCGGACAGCTCGCCATCCAGCGCGGCGTGGGCCCAGTTTTCCAGGCGGGTGTACCAGGCCGCGTCCTCGGCAGTCTTCAGCCAGGCGATGGCTTCCGCGTCCTGCTGCTGTGCGGCCTTCTCCAGCCAGAGCCGCGCCTGCAGCTTGTTCATGCCCGCGCCGGTGCCATTCCAGTAGGCCTCGCCGACTTTGAACTGGGCACGGGCATTGCCTTGGCTCGCCGCCTTGCAGAACCACAGGAAGGCCTTTTCCCGGCTGGCGGCATAACGGTCCTGCAGTGCAGCCTCCTCCTCGGAGGTGGCGTCGTAGAGGCCCTGGGAGTCGTCCAGATAGAACCAGCCCAGGTTGGTCTCCGCGTCTTCGCTACCCGCCTCGGCCGCACGCTCGAACCAGCTGCCGGCCTTCACCCGGTCCTTGTCGACGCCTTCGCCACCCCAGTAGAGGACGCCCATTTCGTTCTGCGCGCCGGCATCGCCCTGCTCCGCAGCCTTGCGGAACCAGCGCGCCGCTTCGGTCTTGTCCTCGGGGCCGCCGTCACCGTCGCGATAGAGCATGGCCAACTGAATCTGCGCACGCGCCATTCCCGCGTCGGCAGCCTTGCCCCACCATTTGCGCGCGCCGGCGTAGTTCTGCTGCTGGTAGAGGTACGCGCCGAAATCGAACAGCGCCTGCGGCTCGCCTGTCTCGGCGGCCTGATGGAGGCGGGTGAACTCGGCGAACAGTTGCTCGCCGCGCTCGTCATCCTGCTCGGCGCCGGGCGGCACCTCGCTGAAGCCGGACGATGCGCCCTCGGCCGAGGCAGCGGTGGGCAGGGCAAGTGAAAGAGCGGACAGAAATACCCAGCGGCTGAACATTCGTGACAATCCTCATGTCGGTTGAAACGGTCGGCCGTCCCGGCTCGACCTTGTGGCAGTGGTTGCGGATATCAGATCGACTTGCCGACATCAACGGTGCTGGTGCGCACCAGCTCTACGCCGTCGACCACCATCTTCCACTGGCTGCCGTCCTGGTAGGGAGGCTTGGAGACCTTGAAGTGCGTGTCGAAGGGGCCGATTCCCACGGTAAAGCCATCGCTTTCGTAGCGCTTGATCGGCGCCTCGACCGAACGCGACGTACTGCCCGACACTCGCTTGTAGACGACGCGGCCATCCGCCGTCACCAGCAGGCTCATCTCCGGAGCCGTCCACAAGCCAACGTAGGAGCGGTGCTCCTGCGGCACTGGTTCGCCACACGCGGCCAGCCATACGACCAGGCTCAACGCCGCGACTTTCCTCCACATGCCATCCCCTCCTTTGCGTGGGTTTCCCTGGCCAAGGACGCACAAGGCATCCATTGCATGGCCGACTTGGCGTTACTATCACGGCTTGTCGGCCCCATTCGATTCGTGATGACTATACCCTCCTCGTTCAAACCCGCGTGGTGGCTTCCCAGCCCTCACCTGCAGACACTCTATGGCTCGCTCGTCCGCCAGTTGCCCAGCCTCGAGCGTATTCGCGAGCGTCTGTGGCTGGACGATGGCGACTTCATCGACCTCGACTGGCACGGCCCGCACGAGGCGGATGCGCCGCTGGTGCTGGCATTGCACGGTCTGACGGGCTCGTCGTCCTCGCACTACATCCTCGGCCTGCAGCAACAGCTGGCGGCGCAGGGCTGGGCCAGTGTCGCGCTGAACTGGCGCGGCTGTTCGGGCGAGTCGAACCTGCTGCCGCGCGGCTATCACTCGGGCGTCAGCGAGGACCTCGCGTCGGTGGTCGCTCACGTCCGCGCCAAGCGGCCGATGGCACCGCTCTACGCCGTGGGCTATTCGCTGGGCGGCAACGTATTGCTCAAGTACCTGGGCGAAGCCTCGGACAGCTGCCCGTTGAAGGGAGCGGTAGCGGTCTCGGTGCCCTTTCGCCTGGACCAGTGCGCCGACCGCATCGGCATCGGCTTCTCCAAGGTCTACCAGGCGCACTTCATGCGCGAACTGGTGGCCTATGTGCAGACCAAGCGGCAGGCCTTCGCCAGCGCCGGTCACGCGGAGAACCTCGCCGCCCTGGAACGCCTCGGTCCGCTGGACGGCATGCGCACCTTCTGGGACTTCGACGACCGGGTAACCGCGCCACTGCACGGTTTCGCCGACGTGCACGATTACTACCGGCGCGCCTCCAGCCGCTATTACCTGGGCGGGATCCGCGTACCGACGCTGATCATCCAGTCCAGCGACGACCCGTTCATCCACGCCCACAGCGTGCCGCAGCTGGACGAGCTGTCCGAATCGACGCAAATGGAGCTGCTGCCCCATGGCGGCCACGTCGGCTTCATCGGCGGCTCGCCCCGGCGCCCGGACTACTACCTGGAGCGCCGCATCCCGCAATGGCTGCGCGAACGGCGGGAAGCCTGACTGCGCTGGGTCAGCCCCCGGACGCGGGAATGAGGCAGACTGGAACTGCACCCGGAAGGAAACGCCAGGAAGGAGCGCCGCCATGCACGACACGCCGCTGACGATTCTGCACAACGAACCACTGAGCGATGCCCAGTGCGCGGGCATCGCCGCGCTATACCGCGCCGTGGGCTGGGGCTCGCCCGGTACCCAGGCGGAGCTGCGCGATCTCTACGAATTCTCCAGCTACTTCCTGCTGGCCCTGGACGGTGATCAGGTGCTCGGCCTGCTGCGCGCGGAAAGCGAAACGGCGCAGACCACCTGGCTGGCGGAAATCGCCGTGTTGCCGGGCTACCAGTCGCGCGGGATCGGCCTGGCGCTGATGGCGCGCTTCCTCGCCGATCACCCGAACCGCACGCTCTACACCGATGCCACCGAGGGCGTGGAAGCGTTCTTCCTGCGCCATGGCATCGCCTTGCGCCGGCCACGGGTGCCGGGGCCGCGCAAGATCGACGCCTGACAATGAATCAGTCTTCGAGCGGCACGTACAGCCGGTCGAACACCGCCGCCACCGCCCCGCGGAATGCCGGGGCGATGTGGCCGCTTTCCAGCGCCAGCACCTGGTAGATGCCGCGGCGCATCAGCGCTTCACTGAGGTCGCTGGCCACTTCGCGGGTGGTGCACAGGTAGCGCACCCAGGAGGTGAGGATGATCCAGGCGTTGAGAGTCAGGGCTTCGAGCTGGGGCTCGTCCATCTGCAGGATGCCGGCGTCGACAAAGCCGCGGTAGATCGCCTTGGCGTTGTCCATGGCGCGGCGGGCGAAGGCTCGGTAGCCGGCGGCCAGCTCCGGGTCGGAGTCCAGCAGGTGCTCCAGGTCGCGGTGCAGAAAGCGGTAGTGCCACATCGCGGCGAGCAGCGCCTCGAGGTAGAAGGTCTTGTCCTCCACCGTCAGCGCGCGGCCCTCGGGCAGGTGCAGGAACTGGTCGACGTGGCGTTCGTACTCGGCGAACAGCTGGGCGATGATCACCTGCTTGTTGCGGTAGTGGTAGTACAGGTTGCCCGGCGAGATACCCAGGTGCGCGGCGATGTGATTGGTGGTGACGCTGCGCTCGCCCTGGGCGTTGAACAGCTCCAGGCTGGCCTGGGCGATGCGGTCACGGGTGTTGATGCGTGGTGCCATTGCGAAAACTCGTCGAAGCGGACTGCGCGGACGCAAAGGTACACCGATTGCTACCACCTGACACAACTCCCCGGTTCGCCCAACTTTTCGTTGGCTGGGCCCGGCGGCGCGGAACCGGCATGCTGATTGACACTCTAGAGCAATTGCTCTAAAAAACCAGCGACAGTATAAAAACGCGAAGCATCCGGGAATCATGTGCGAATCATCGGAGAGCTTCCCCACCTGCTTCCGCCCAGGAGCCCGTCATGGTTGCCGATATCGCCTACCTGCAGCAGACCCAGCAGCAGATCAGCCAGCTGGAAACCCTTCTCGAACGCCAGCGCCAGGCGTACCGCGCCAACCCGATGCCCGACGCCGGCCAGCGCATCCAGTGGCTGAAAAGCCTCGCCAACCTGCTGGTGACCGAGCAGAAGGCGATCATCGAGGCGATCAACACTGACTTCAGCAACCGCTCCGCCGACGAGACCCTGCTTGCCGAGGTGATGCCCAGCCTGCACGGCGTGCATTACGCGGCCAAGCGCGTGAAGAAGTGGATGAAGCCTTCACGGCGCAGCGTCGGCATGCAGTTCATGCCGGCCTCGGCCAAGGTCATCTACCAGCCGCTGGGCGTGGTCGGCGTGATCGTGCCGTGGAACTACCCGCTGTTCCTCGCCATAGGCCCCCTGACCGGGGCGCTTGCCGCCGGCAACCGGGTGATGATCAAGATGAGCGAGTCCACCCCGGAATCCGCCCGCGTGCTGAAAACGCTGCTGGGCAAGGTGTTCCCCGAGGACCTGGTTGCCGTGGTGCAAGGTGAAGTGGATGTCGGCGTGGCCTTCTCCAAGTTGCCCTTCGACCACCTGCTGTTCACCGGCGCGACCAGCGTCGGCAAGCACGTGATGCGCGCCGCCGCCGAGAACCTCACCCCGGTCACCCTGGAACTGGGCGGCAAGTCGCCGGCCATCGTTTCCGCCAGTGTGCCAATGAAGGACGCCGCCGAGCGCATCGCCTTCGGCAAGTCGCTCAATGCCGGCCAGACCTGCGTGGCGCCGGACTACGTGCTGGTGCCGCAGCACCGCGTCGACGAATTCGTCGAAAGCTACCGCCAGGTGGTGCAGGGCTTCTTCCCGAAGCTGGAAAACAACCCCGACTACACCGCGATCATCAACGAGCGGCAGCTGTCGCGCCTGAACGGCTATCTCGCCGACGCCAAGGCCCGCGGCGCCACCGTCGTGCCGCTGTTCCCGCAGGCCCAGGGCCGCCGCTTGCCGCAGGCGCTGGTGCTGAACGTGACCGACGAGATGAAGATCATGCAGGAAGAGATCTTCGGCCCGCTGCTGCCGGTAATCCCCTACCAGAACCTCGATCAGGCGCTCAGCTACATCAACGAGCGCGACCGCCCCCTGGCGCTGTACTTCTTCGGCTACGACAAGCGCGAGCAGGACCATGTACTGGCCCAGACCCATTCGGGCGGCGTCTGCCTGAACGACACCCTGCTGCACGTCGCTCAGGACGACATGCCCTTCGGCGGTGTCGGTCCGTCCGGCATGGGCCACTACCACGGCCACGAAGGCTTCCTGACCTTCTCCAAGGCCAAGGGCGTGTTCAGCAAGCCGCGCTTCAACGCCGCGCGGGTGATCTACCCGCCCTACGGCAAGTCGCTGCAGAAGCTGGTCTACAAGCTGTTCATCCGCTGACCGCCGACATCCACCACAGGTGCCCTCTACACAGGTGACAGAACAAGAATGACAGACACCTCCCTGAGCGCGCCGGGACTCTCCCGGCGCGGCGTGCTCAAGATCGGCCTGCTGGGCGGGGCCTTCCTCGCCACGGCAGGCGTCACTGCCAGCCTGAGCGGCTGTTCGGCCAGTACCCCGGCCAACGGTTTCGCCGTGCTGCGCGACTCCGACCTGCCCTTCCTGCGTGCGCTGATCCCGGTGATGCTGGCCGGCGCGGTGCCTGCCGAGCGCATGGCCGAGGCGGTCAAGGGCACCCTCTCAAGCCTGGACAACACCCTCAATCATCTCTCCCCGGAAATGCTCAAGCTCACCGTGCAGCTGTTCGACGTGCTCGCCCTGCCGATCACCCGCGGGCCGCTCACCGGTATCTGGGGCAGCTGGGACAACGCCAGCACGGACGACGTGAAGAACTTCCTGCACCGCTGGCAGAACAGCGTCATCTCCCTGCTGAAGATGGGCCACAGCTCGCTGCTGCAACTGGTGATGATGGCCTGGTACGGCCGCACGGAATCCTGGGGCCATTGCGGCTACCCCGGTCCGCCGAAGATCTGATACCGCCAGAACAACAAGAATTCGCCTGAGAGATTCCCGATGCCCGTACCCGATCTGTTCGCCGAGGGCCTAGCCCGCGGCTGGAAAGTCCACAACGGCTCGCGCCTGGACAAGGACCTGACCCTGGAGGCCGATGTCGTGATCGTCGGCTCCGGCGCCGGCGGTGGCACCACTGCCGAAGCCTTGAGCGCCGCCGGCTACAAAGTGCTGCTGGTGGAAGAAGGCCCGCTCAAGACCAGCACCGACTTCAAGATGCAGGAATCCGACGCCTATCCCAGCCTGTACCAGGAAGGCATCGGCCGGATGAGCAAGGATGGCGCCATCACCATCCTCCAGGGCCGCGCCGTGGGCGGCACCACCCTGGTCAACTGGACGTCCAGCTTCCGCACCCCCGAGCCGACCCTGGAGCACTGGGCCAAGGAACACGGCGTGAAGGGCCACAGCGTCGCCGAGATGGCGCCCTGGTTCGAGAAGATGGAGCAACGCCTGGGCGTCGCGCCCTGGGCGATGCCACCCAACGCCAACAACGACGTGATCCGCAACGGCTGCGAGAAGCTCGGCCTGCACTGGAAGGTCATCCCGCGCAACGTCCGTGGCTGCTGGAACATCGGCTACTGCGGAATGGGCTGCCCGACCAACGCCAAGCAATCGATGCTGGTGACCACCATCCCGGCGACCCTGGAAAAGGGCGGCGAGCTGCTGTTCCTCGCCCGCGCCGACCGCCTGCTGCACGACGGCACCAAGGTCAGCGGCCTGGAATGCTCGGCCATGGACGAGCGCTGCGTCGCTCCCACAGGTCGCAAGGTCACCATCAAGGCGCGTCACTACGTGCTCTCCGGCGGCGGCATCAACACCCCGGCGATCCTCCTGCGCTCCAAGGCGCCGGACCCGAACGGCCGCGTCGGCCAACGCACCTTCCTGCACACGGTGAACTTCAGCGCCGCCCTGTTCGACGAGGTCATCAACCCCTTTTACGGCGCGCCGCAGTCGATCTATTCCGACCATTTCCAGTGGGACGATGGCGCTACCGGGCGCATGTCCTACAAGCTTGAAGTCCCGCCGCTGCAACCGGCACTCAGCGCCACCCTGCTCGGCCGCTTCGGCGAGGACAACGCGCTGCGCATGGAGCAGTTGCCGCACACCAACGTGATCCTCGCGCTGATGCGCGACGGCTTCCACCCGGACAGCGCCTCCGGCTCGGTCAGCCTGCGTGGCGACGATACCCCGGTGCTCGACTACCAGATGACCGACTACACCTGGGACGGCATCCGCCGCGCCTTCCACACCATGGCCGACATCCAGTTCGCCGCGGGCGCCAAGGCCGTGCTGCCGCTGCATGCCGATGCCGACTACGTGAAAAGCGCCAAGGAAGCGCACGCGCTGATCGACGGCCTGAGCCTGGAGCTCTACCGCACCCGCCTGGGCAGCGCTCACGTGATGGGCGGCTGCGCCATGGGCGAGGACCCGAGGCAATCGGTGTGCGACAGCCTCGGTCGCCACCACCAGCTTGAGAACCTGTCGATCCACGACGGCTCGCTGTTCCCCACCAGCATCGGCGCCAACCCGCAGCTCTCGGTCTACGGCCTCACCGCGCAACTCGCCGACGCCCTGACCAAGCGCCTGGGCAAGGCCTGATTCGCCGCCGCATCAGGCAATACCGCACGCGCAGGCTCTGGCACGGGGCCTGCGCGTGACTCACCGGTCTCTCGTCGGCTCTCTCAGGTAGTCCGTTCACAGAAGCACTACCAAGGTCGCTTGGCCCCACGGACATGCTGCGTTACCATCCGCCCGCTATTGCACCAGCCTGCCAACAAGAGCCGACCAGGACGCCGCGATGAATCGAGTGTTGTACCCGGGTACCTTCGACCCCATCACCAAAGGCCATGCCGATCTGGTCGAACGCGCCTCGCGACTGTTCGACCAGGTGATCATTGCCGTCGCCGCCAGCCCCAAGAAGAATCCCCTGTTCCCGCTGGAGCAGCGCGTAGAACTGGCCCGCCAGGTCACTTCGCACCTGCCCAACGTGGAAGTCGTCGGCTTCTCGACGCTGCTCGCCCACTTCGCCAAGGAACAGAACGCCAACATCCTGCTGCGCGGCCTGCGCGCGGTGTCGGACTTCGAGTACGAGTTCCAGCTGGCCAACATGAACCGCCAGCTCGCCCCCGACCTGGAAAGCATGTTCCTCACGCCGTCGGAGAAGTACTCCTTCATCTCCTCCACCCTGGTGCGCGAGATCGCGGCGCTGGGTGGCGACATCACCAAGTTCGTGCATCCCGCGGTGGCCAGCGCCCTGGCCGAGCGCTTCAAGCGCTGATCGCCGAGCCGCCAGGGAAGGCGGTTTCCGTCCACTGACTCCCCGTCTGCGTGCACTCAGCGCGCCGATACGGCACAATTTCACCCTTGTTGCTACCGATCGCCACGGCTGCCGCCTTGGTTGGAGTTGTTCGATGTCCCTGAAAATCACTGACGATTGCATCAACTGCGACGTCTGCGAACCCGAGTGCCCCAACGCCGCGATCTCCCAGGGCGAGGAGATCTACGTCATCGACCCGAACCTGTGCACCGAGTGCGTCGGTCACTATGACGAACCGCAGTGCCAGCAGGTCTGCCCGGTCGACTGCATCCCCCTCGACGAAAACAACGTCGAGAGCAAGGATCAGTTGATGGAAAAGTACAAGAAGCTCACCGGCAAAGCCTGACTTCGCGCGTTTCGACACGTTTTCATTGAGTTCTCACAAACCCGCGGCGTTGTGGATTGTCTATCCTCCACCTTCGCCCTATTCGGTTTTCCAGCCGGCCCTGCCGGCGGTTCGTGAGATGCCATGTCCCTGTTGAATTCCCGCTCCCGCGCCTCCTTGCTCGGCTTCTGCAGCCTGCTGCTGCTCAGCGCTGCCCTGCATGCCGCGGAACATCCGGCCCAGGCCAGCGTCGCCACGGCACACCCGTCGGCGACCGTCGCCGGCCTGGAAACCCTCGCCGACGGCGGTAACGCCTTTGACGCCGCCGTGGCCATCAGCGCCGCGCTGGCGGTCGTCGAGCCCTATGGCTCAGGCCTGGGCGGCGGCGGCTTCTTCCTGCTGCGCAAGGCCGGCAACCCGCCGACCTACCACTTCATCGACGCCCGCGAGCGCGCCCCGCTGGCTGCCCACGCACGGATGTACGAGCGCAACGGCAAGGTCGATCCGCAACTGTCGCTCAACGGCCCGCTGGCCGCCGGCATCCCCGGCCTGCCCGCCGCCCTGGCGGACATCACCAGCCGCTACGGCCGAAAGACCCTGGCGAACAACCTCGTGCCGGCGATCCGCCTGGCCACCGATGGCGTGTCCATCGACCGCGTCTACATCGACCGGGCGTCCTGGCGCCTCGACGCCATGCGCAAGGACCGCGAGACCGCGCGCATCTTCCTCGACCAGGGCAACCTGCCCGAGGAATACAGCCTGATGCGCCAGCCGCAACTGGCCAACACCCTGGAGAAGCTCGCACGTTATGGCCGCATCGGCTTCTACGAAGGCGAGACCGCCGAGAAGCTGGTCGACGGCGTCCGCGCCGCTGGCGGCGTCTGGAGCCTGGAAGACCTCGCCAGCTACCGCACCGTGGAGCGCCAGGCGCTGCGCTATCCGCTGGCCGACGGCCGCGAACTGATCAGCGCGCCGCCACCCTCCGCCGGCGGCGTGGCGCTGGCGCAGAGCCTGGGCATGCTGCAGCAGTTGCCCTGGCAGAAAGCCGAGCCGGTGCAGCGCGTGCATTACGTGGTGGAAGCCCTGCGCCGCGCCTACCGAGACCGCGGCCTGCTGGGCGACCCGGACCGCGTCGCCAATCCGGTCAACCAGTTGCTCGCGCCGGACTACCTGAAGCGCCTGGCCGCCGGCATCGACCCGCAGCGCGCCACGCCGAGTTCTTCCCTGCCACCGGCGCCGGCTTGGCGCGAGGGCGACCACACCACGCATTTCGTGGTGATGGATGCCGACGGCAACGCGGTGGCCGCCACCCTGTCGGTCAACCTGCCCTTCGGCGCAGCCTTCACCGTGCCGGGCACCGGCGTGCTGCTCAATGACGAGATGGACGACTTCGCCACCGACGTCAGCGGCGCCAATGCCTACCAATTGACCGGCAGCCAGGCCAACGCCGTCGCCGCCGGCAAGCGCCCGCTGTCGAGCATGAGCCCGAGCTTCATCGAAAGCCCCACGGAGCTGGCCGCCTTCGGCACACCGGGCGGCAGCCGGATTCCCAGCATGGTGCTGCTGGCAATGCTCGATTACCTGGATGGCAAGCCGGTGCAACGCTGGGTGTCCTCGCCGCGCTATCACCACCAGTTCCTGCCCGATGTGATCGAGCACGAGCCGCGTGCCTTCACCGCCGCCGACATGGCCGACCTGCAGCGTCGCGGCTACACGCTCAAGGATATCGGCCGGGCCTACGGCAACCAGCAGGTGCTGCTGTGGAACAAGAAGTCCGGCGAAGTGCAGTCCGCCAGCGACCCACGCGGCATCGGCCTGGCGACTGAACTGGCGGCGCCGCTGAAGTGATCAGGGCAGGATGAGCGGCGAGGCGTCCTCGACGTGCTGCTCGAACAATCCGTGCTCGGTGCCCAGTTGCAGCACATTGCGCAGGCTCTGGATGATGCGACTGACGTAGCCCAGGTCGTTCATCAGCGAACTCATCTGCAGGCCGTCCAGTTCCTGCAGGCGGACGGCCGCGAACAGGCGCTGGCGGAATGCCGCATCGAATTCCGCCGCACTCTCGTCGAGCAACTGCAGGCGCGCCACCAGCGCCTCTTCCGGCAAGTCGCCCCCCAGCAGCGATCCCAGCGCGCGCACTTCCCGCAGCATGGCGATGAGATGCCGGCGCAGCTCGACATAGGTGTCGCGTAGTGTCGAAGGCTCGCCCTGCAGCACCTGGCCGAGGTTCTTCTGCAGGTGCTTGGCATCCTTCACCGCGTCCACCAGTTGCAGCGCCACCACCTGGCAGGAAAGCCAGAAGCGCTGGTGCTCCTCGTCCAGCGGCACTTCCAGGCGGCTCATGAAGCTCAGCAGGTCGCCGTAGACGCCCTTGATGTGGCGCTGGTACAGCACTTCCGCGGCGAGCGCGTGACGATCCGGTGCGGCGCGCAGTTCGCTCTCATCGACACGCGGCTGGGTGAGCATGTCCACCGGCAGGTACAGCGCGTGGCAGATCACCTCGATGCTCAGCCGCCCCAGGTGCCGGAGCTCCTGCAGCACCGCGCTGGCGGCCGCGTCGGCGGAATCCAGCGCGCGTTCGTTGAGGTAGCGCGCATGGGTGCGCTCGATGGTCGGCAGCGCCGGTGCCATGTCGGTGATCAGCACCGCCGGTTCTTCCACCTCCGGCAGCCAGCGCACCAGCGCCGTGGCCAGCGCGCCTTGGACGGGCCAGAACAATGCCACGCCCATGCCGTTGAACAGGGTGTGGAACAGCGCCAGCTGGATCATCGGGTTGTCCGCCAGCCCCAGCGGCGTCACCAGCCAGTGCACCAGCCAGGTCAGCGGCGAGAGCAGCAGGAACGCCAGGATGCCGGTCACTACGTTGAACAGCACGTGCGCCAGCGCCAGTCGCTGCCCGCTGCGGTTGCCGCCCAGGGAGCCGACGAAGGCGGTGGTCACGCTGCTGCCGACGTTGGAGCCGATGGCGATCGCCAGGCTCTGGCCCAGCTCCAGCTGGCCGCCGGCCAGGGCGGCGAGGGTCAGCATCAGCGTGGCGTGGCTGGACTGCAGCACCACGGTGATGAGGATGCCGAAGGTGACGAACAGCAGCGCACCCAGCATGCCCTCCGAGCGCAGCTCGCTCATGTCCATGGCGTCGCCGAAGCTCTGGAAGCCGTCCTTGATCTGGTCGATACCGAGGAAGATGAAAGCGATGCCCAGCAGGATGCGCCCGGCGGCCTTGCTCTTGGCGCCGTTGAAGCCCATCAGTACACCGAACACCAGCAGCGGCAATGCCAGGGGGCTCAGGCTGAGGTTCTGTCCGGCCAGCGCCAGCAGCCAGATCCCGCTGGTGGCGCCGAGGTTGGCGCCGAAGAGGATCGCGATACCGCCCGCCAACTGGATCAGCCCGGTACTGATGAAGGCGATGGTGAGCAGCGAAACCAGGGTCGAGGACTGCAGCAGGAAGGTGCCGAAGAGGCCGAACAGCAGGCTCTTGCCCCGGGTCGCGGTGCTCTTCTCCAGCCAGCGCTCGAGCTGGCTGCCGGCGAGGTCGCGCAGGCCCTCTTCCAGGCACTGCATGCCGAACAGGAACAGCGCCAGGCCCGCTCCCAACTGCAGCAGACCGGCGCTGGACCAGAAGGTGTAGCCCAGGATGACGGCGGCCAGCAGCAGAAGCAGCGGACGCAGGTGCTTCTTCAAGCCGCTCGGTTTCATGGGCTACCTACAGGAGTTGCCCGGCGAGCCGAGCTGGCGAGGCGGCGGCGCCGCCCCGGAACCGGAGGACGGATCAGTCCTTCTTGTAGCCGCTGGTGGTGCAGCCCAGGCAACGCACAAACGCGGCCTTGCCCGGATCGACGACCAGCGCCTGGCCCGCTTCCTTGACGTTGCCACCGGCTGCACTGAACGGCAGCGTCACCACGAAGGCCGCAGTGCCAACCACGGTGGCGGCGATCAGCAGCGGGCGCGCGATCAGCAGGTCACCGATCATCGAATAGAACGGCGGGGCTTCGACGGTGTAGGTCGGGTCGCCGCTGACGTTGCTCACTTCTTCCTGAGCAACGGCCGGCAACACCGAGAATGCACAGACCAGGGCCATTGCAGTGGCGGCGGAGCGGAACACGTTCATGGAGGGAAGTCCTTTTTTGTGTAGTTGGGCAGGCAGACTGCCATAACTATAACAGCGCTCCATGACTTGTCGCGTGACAGCCTTCAATCGCCGAAGAATGCGTATTCGGGCTTTTTCGGCACGAAAGACCGGTAGAAAGCCAGCATGCGACGCAGGTCGGCTGACTCGTCGCCAGTCGGCCAGAACGGCTCGCCGATGACGATGCGTCGTCCCGGGTAGTCCAGCGCCGCCAGCACGATAGGCACGCCCGCGCCACGGGCGATATGGTAGAAACCCATTTTCCAGCGCTCGACCTTCTGCCGCGTGCCCTCCGGGGAGAGGATCAGCATCATCTCGCGGTTATCGTGGAAGGCCTGAATCGCCTGGTCCACGGTATTGAGCTTGCGGTGGCGCTGGATCGGGATGCCACCCCAGCGGCGCAGCAGGCCGCCAAAGGGCGCGCGGAAGAGGGTGTGCTTGCCGAACCAGCGAGCGTTCAGGCGCAGCACGAACTTGACTGCCAGGAACAGGATGAAGTCCCAGTTGGACGTGTGGTGTGCGCCGATCACCACGAATTTGTCGAGCGTGGGCAGGGCGCCCTCGATACGCCAGCCAGCCACGCGCAGCATGGCGTGGCCGAGCGCCTCGGCGAACGGGTTACGGGGCAGATAATTGCCGGACATGAATCACCTGAAGGCCCCTCGTCGGGAGCCATTGTTGTTATGAGAGACGGTGTAGCGGGGCAGATCGGGACGGCAGCTTAGCGACCGCCCCCGGTCTTCAGCGTTGGCAGCGCGGACAGTAGACGCTGGCGCGCTGGCCGAGGCGGACTTCCCGCAGGGTCGAGCCGCAGACCTTGCACGGCTCGCCGCCCCGCCCGTAGACGAAGAGTTCCTGCTGGAAATAGCCCGGCTGCCCGTCGCCGCCGACGAAGTCGCGCAGCGTGGTCCCGCCGCGCTCGATGGCGATGGCGAGGATGCGCTTGATCTCCTGGGCGAGCTTCACGTAGCGCGCCCGCGAGAGGCTCCCGGCCTCGCGGCGCGGGTCGATGCCGGCGGCGAACAGCGCCTCGGTGGCGTAGATGTTGCCCACGCCGACCACGACCGCGTTGTCCATGATGAAGGGCTTCACCGCCATGCTGCGGTTGCGCGACAGCTGGAACAGGCGTTCACCCTCGAAGGCGTCGGTCAGCGGTTCCGGGCCGAGGTGACGCAGCAACTCGTGCTCCAGCGGCGTCAGGCTCCAGAGCAGCGCGCCGAAGCGACGCGGGTCGGTGTAGCGCAGCGCCATGCCTGACTCCAGCTCGATATCCACATGCTCGTGACGTGCCGCCGGGGTGCCACATTCCACCAGGCGCAGGCTACCGGACATGCCCAGGTGGCTGATCAGCGTCCCCACCTCGGCATTGAGCAACAGGTACTTGGCGCGCCGCTCCACCTGCACGATGCGCTGCCCGGACAGGCGAACGTCCAGGTCCTCGGGGATCGGCCAGCGCAAACGGCGCTCGCGGACTATCACGCGACTGACGCGCTGGCCCTCGAGGTGAGGGGCGATGCCACGGCGGGTGGTTTCGACTTCGGGTAATTCAGGCATGGATCACAATATCTGAGGGACTTTTACGTAGGAGCGAGCTTGCTCGCGAAGCACTCGGCAAGTAAATGCCGGGCTCGCCACAACCGGATAAACGCCAGGTCAGTCCAGGGCGAGTGCCAACTGAATCAGGTCCGCGCGCCAGGGCGCCGCCTTGGGCAGCGCCAGGAAGGGCGAGTTGAGAAGGCTTTCCCGCGCTTCATAGGTGAAGGGCTCGCCACGCACGTCGAGCACTTCGCCGCCGGCGCCTTCCAGTACGCCCTGGGCCGCTGCGGTGTCCCACTGGCTGGTCGGTGCCAGGCGCGGGTAGCAGTCGGCCGAGCCTTCGGCCAGCAGGCAGAACTTCAGCGAGCTGCCGATATTGGCCAGGTTCAGGTCGCCGAAGCGCTGCGCAAGACCCGACAGCAACTTTTCCTGCTGCGGGCTGGAGTGGCGCTTGCTGGCCACCACGGTAAAGACGTCTTCCGGGCTGGTGCGCACTTCGATGGCCTCGGGCTCGCCACCGCGCTCCTCGCGCCAGGCGCCCAGGCCGGTGCCGCCGTAATAGCAGCGGCCGCTGGCAGGGATGCCGACCACGCCGAAGACCACGCGTCCTTGATCGATCAGGGCGACGTTGACGGTGAACTCGTCGCTGCCGGCGATGAACTCCTTGGTGCCGTCCAGCGGGTCCACCAGCCACCAGCGGGTCCACTGGGCACGCTGCTCCAGCGGGATATTGCAATCTTCCTCGGACAGCACCGGCACGTCCGGCGCCAGCGCGCGCAGGCCGTCGGCCAGCAGGCGGTGGGCGGCGAGGTCGGCGGCGGTCAGCGGCGACTCGTCGGACTTGCTCTGTACATCGAGGTCGCCCTGCCAGAACGGCAGGATCACATCACCCGCCTTGTGCACCAGATCGATCACGGCAGGCAGAAAAGCATTCATCACGGCTGGAATTCCCCTCGTTGGGTCAGCAGGTCGCGCACCAGGTACAGCGCGGCCAGGGCCCGTCCTTCGCTGAACTGGGCATTCTGCGCGAGACTGGACAGCTCGCGCAGGTTGATCTTGTCCACGCCCATAGGCTCCGGCTCGTCGCCGGGCAGCGATTCCTCATAGAGGTCGCGGGCGAGCACTACCTGGATGCGCTGGCTCATGTAGCCCGGCGACAGCGACAGTTCGGTGATGTATTCGAGCTGGCGCGCGCCGAAGCCGGCTTCCTCTTTCAGCTCGCGGTTGGCGGCATCGAGGATGTCCTCGCCCGGCTCAACCAGGCCCTTGGGCAGCGACAGCTGGTACTCGTCCACCCCGGCGCAATATTCCTCGACCAGCACGGCGTGTTCGGCGTCGAGCATGGCGATCACCATCACCGCGCCGTAGCCCTGCCCCTTGCCCACCAGGCGCTCGTAGGTACGCTCGACACCATTGGAGAAGCGCAACTGCAGCTCCTCGACAGCAAAGAGCCGGCTTCTGGCAACGATCTCTCGGGCGAGGACCGTGGGTTTCTGACGCATGGGGCGACTCCTGGGGGTGGCCGGGTCGGCTATGATAACCCGCCTTTTCCGATTCTCCGTGTCAGATATCGCGCCGATTCCGTCCACCGACCGCGCAATTGCGACACCCTTTTGCGAAAGCCCAGCATGCCACGCCTGCCCTGGAACCAGATCGATACCGTCCTGCTCGACATGGACGGCACCCTGCTCGATCTGCACTTCGACAACCACTTCTGGCTCGAACACCTGCCGCAACGCTACGCCGAACACCACGGCATCAGCCGCACCCAGGCCGACGCCGAGCTGCTGCCGCTGTTCCGCGACAATGCCGGCCAGCTCAACTGGTACTGCCTGGACTTCTGGAGCCGCGAGCTGAAGCTGTCGGTCCTGGACCTCAAGCACGAGGTCGCCGACCTCATCGCCCTGCGTCCGGATGCCGACCTGTTCCTCGCTGAACTGCGCCGCCACGGCAAGCGCGCGGTGCTGATCACCAATGCGCACCGTGATTCACTGTCGCTGAAGATGCAGCGGGTGGAACTGTCTCCCTGGTTCGACCGGCTGATCAGCTCCCACGACTACGGCTTCCCCAAGGAAGACCAGCAGTTCTGGCAGGCGTTGCACGCGGACGTCGGTTTCGATCCGGCGCGCAGCCTGTTCATCGACGACAGCCTGCCGATCCTGCGCGCGGCGCGAACCTTCGGCGTCGCCCACCTGCTGGCGGTGCGTCAGCCGGACAGCCGCCAGGGCCCAAGGGATACCGAGGAATTCGCCGCCCAGGAAGACTACCGGACACTGATCGAAGGCTTGTGAATCGGAGAGTTTCCGAAACAGCGAGCCCGGCGCGGGGCCGGGCTCGTCGACGTCACTCCGGAATCCGCAGCACCTGGCCGGGATAGATCTTGTCCGGATGGCTGAGCATCGGCTTGTTCGCCTCGAATATCTTCATGTAGGCGTTGGCGTTACCGTACTCGGCCTTGGCGATGGCGCTCAGGGTGTCGCCCTTCTTCACAGTGACGAAACGTGCCTCCGGCGCCGGGGTGGCGACGCTGATGTGGTCCTCCACGCCGGAAACCCCCGCGACGTTGCCCAGCGCCAGGAGGATCTTCTCCTTTTCTTCCTGGCTGGCCACTTCACCGGTAGCGATCACCTTGTCGCCCTGGACGCTGACCTGGATGTTCGGGTTGCCCAGGCCGACCTTGGCGATGTGATCCTTGAGCGACTCGGCGGCCTGCGCCTCCTGGCCCACCAGGCTCTCCCACAGTTTCTCGCCGGCTTCCTTCACGAACGCAAAAATGCCCATTTCCAACCTCCCTACGGTTACAGTGACCAGCGGCCGGCAGTGGCTGACCGCGCGCCCCTGGAGTCTAGACGCCGACCTCCATTGCGCCCGACGGAATAATCCCAATCCCGCCCCGCCCCGACAGAACGCCCCCCGGAGTCTTCCCGCCGATGGACATCAAGCAGCTGAAATTCCTCTGCGCCCTGGACGAAACACGGCACTTCGGCCAGGCGGCGGCGCGCTGTCATGTCACCCAGCCAACCCTGTCCATGCGCCTGCGCAGCCTGGAGGAAGAGTTGGGCCTGGAACTGGTGCGCCGCGGACAGCGCTTCGAGGGCTTCACCGAGGCCGGCGAGCGCGTGCTGGCCTGGGCCCGCAGCCTGCTGGCCGCCCACGACGGGCTGTACGCCGAGGCGGCCGCCTGCCGGGGGCAACTGGTCGGCACCCTGCGCCTGGGCCTGGTACCGCTGGCAGGGTTCGACCCCATGCGCCTGATCGAGCTGTTTGCACAGCGTCACCCGGAGCTTCGTTTCCAGCTGTTCGCCCTGAGCTCGGAAAACATCCTCGAAGGCCTGGGCCGCAATCAGCTGGACCTCGGCCTGTCGTACCTCGACCGACTCGATCGCGAGCACTTCGAAAGCCTGGAACTGGCCGCCACACGCATGGGCCTGCTGCATGACCGCCGGCATTTCCAGATCGAGGCCCCAGCCCTGAGCTGGGACGCCCTGGCGGAGCTGCCCCTGGGCCTGCTCTCGGCCGGCATGCACTTCCGCCAGTCCATCGACCACGGCTTCCGCAGTCGTGGCCTGACCCCCAGCGCCCGCCTGGAGACCGACGCCGTGCACCAACTGGTGCAGGCCGTGGAGCGCGGGCTGTGCTGCGCGATCATGCCCCTGGGCAGTGGGCTGGACGCCCAGGGCGAGCACTTCGTCCTCACACCGATCGAGGATGCCCGCACCCTGTCGCCGCTGGGCCTGATCCTGCGCCGCAGCGAACCCCGCTCGGCGCTGGCCGAAGCCTGCTTCCACGAAGCAGCGGCTCTACTGGGCGGCGATACGGTCAACCGATAAACCGCATCTATCACAAGATCGACAGCAGCCATTAGACGCTGTCCCGGCATCGGCATAGGCTGGTTGCATTACTAGAACCACAGGGCTCAGCCCATGCCTTGCCTGATCACCCGCCCGGCCAGTGCCGCGGTCCGGGCTGCCGTCGTGCCGGCCGACGGCTACCGCTACGCCGAACACACCCCTGAAGCCGCCACCGGCCACGCTGCGCTGGCCGGGGAAATCGCCCTGGCGATCGCCTACAACGGCCTCAGCCAGGCGGTGATGATGGTCTCGCCCAATGACCTGGAAGACTTCGTCCACGGTTTCAGCCTCGGCGCCGGCCTCGTCGAATCCATCGACGACATCTATGACGTGCACCTGACGCCCCACGGCGATGCCATCGCCGCCGACGTGCACGTCAGCAACCGCGCTTTCTGGGCCCTCAAGGACCAGCGCCGGCAGCTGGCCGGCAACACCGGCTGTGGCCTGTGCGGCGTCGAGGCGCTGGACCAGGCGCTGCCCGAGCTGCCGCTGCTGCCGCCAGCGCCGCTGCCACCCGCCGCACACCTGGAACACCTGCGCGAGCGCGTCAACGCCGTGCAGGAACTCGGCCGCCGCAGCGGCGCCCTGCACGCCGCGCTGTTCGTCGATGCCGCTGGCGAAATCCGCCTGTGCCGCGAGGACATCGGTCGCCACAACGCGCTCGACAAACTGGTCGGCGCGCTCAAGCGCCAGCGCCTGGAACTGGCCGGCGGCTTCGCCGTCGTCACCAGCCGCTGCAGCCTCGAACTGATCCACAAGGCCGTGCGCGGCGGACTCTCGACCCTGGTCAGCCTGTCCGCCCCCACCGCCCTCACGGTGCAGTGGGCGCGTGAGCACAACCTGAACCTGATCCACCTGCCGCACCGCAGCGCGCCCCGGGTCTACAGCCCGGCTCCGCCAGCCGCCTGAACGCCCGACGTCCCGACAAAGAGACCCCATGAGCCTGCAGCAAGAGAATCCCCGCTACCAACCCTACAAGGGCGCTGCCGCCGGCTGGGGCGCGCTGATCAGCGTCACGCGCTTCTGGCTGGACAGCAAGCAGCCGTTCAAGAACCTGCGCGCGCTGCTCAAGACCAACCAGAATGGCGGTTTCGACTGCCCCGGCTGCGCCTGGGGCGACTCCCCCGAAGACGGCCGTGTGAAGTTCTGCGAGAACGGCGCCAAGGCAGTGAACTGGGAAGCCACCAAGCGCCGCGTGGACCCCGCCTTCTTCGCCCGCCACAGCGTCAGCTCGCTGCGTGAGCAGAGCGACTACTGGCTCGAGTACCAGGGCCGCCTGACCGAGCCGATGCGCTACGACCCGGCCACCGACCGCTACCAGCCGATCGCCTGGGACGACGCCTTCGCCTTGATCGCCAGGCACCTGAATGCGCTGGAAAGCCCTGACCAGGCCGAGTTCTACACCTCGGGCCGCGCCAGCAATGAAGCAGCGTTCCTCTACCAGTTGTTCGTCCGCGCCTTCGGCACCAACAACTTCCCCGACTGCTCGAACATGTGCCACGAGGCCAGCGGCGTGGCCCTGGGCCAGAGCGTCGGCATCGGCAAGGGCAGCGTAACCTTCGACGACTTCGAGCACGCCGATGCGATCTTCGTCTTCGGCCAGAACCCCGGCACCAACCACCCGCGCATGCTCGAACCGCTGCGCGAGGCCGTGAAGCGCGGCGCCCAGGTGGTCGCCTTCAACCCGCTCAAGGAGCGCGGCCTGGAACGCTTCCAGCACCCGCAGCACGCGCTGGAGATGCTCACCAATGGCTCCGAACCGCTGAACACCGCGTTCTTCCGCCCGGCACTGGGCGGCGACATGGCCGCCGTGCGTGGCATGGCCAAGTTCCTCCTGCAATGGGAACGCGAAGCCCAGGCCAAGGGTGAACCCGCCGTGTTCGACCATGCCTTCATCGCCGAACACACCCAGGGCGTCGACGCCTACCTGGCCGTGGTGGACGACACCAGCTGGGATCACATCGTCCAGCAATCGGGCCTGAGCCTCGAGGAGATCGAGCAGGCCGCGATCATGTACCGCCGCGCCGAGCGTGTGATCGTCTGCTGGGCCATGGGCATCACCCAGCACCATCACTCGGTGCCGACCATCCAGGAACTGGTCAGCCTGCAACTGCTGCGCGGCAATGTCGGCCGCCCCGGCGCCGGCCTGTGCCCGGTGCGCGGCCACAGCAACGTGCAGGGCGACCGCACCATGGGCATCAACGACCGTCCGCCGGTCGCGCTGCTGGATGCCATCGAGCGTCGCTTCCAGTTCAAGGTGCCGCGCGAGAACGGCCACAATACCGTCGAGGCGATCAACGCCATGCTCGCTGGCGAGTCCAGGGTGTTCATCGGCCTGGGCGGCAACTTCGCCCAGGCGACCCCGGACAGTCCGCGCACCCACAGGGCCCTGCAGAGCTGCGCGCTGACCGTGCAGATCAGCACCAAGCTCAACCGCAGCCACCTCACCGTCGGTGGCGACGCGCTGATCCTGCCGTGCCTGGGCCGCACCGACATCGACCGCCAGGCCGACGGCCCGCAGGCGGTGACCGTGGAAGACTCCTTCAGCATGATCCACGCCTCGTTCGGCCAGCTGGAGCCGTCGTCGAAGCAGATGCGCTCCGAACCCGCCATCATCGCCGGCATCGCCAAGGCCACCCTGGGCAACCACCCGGTGGACTGGGACGCGATGATCGCCAACTACGACCGCATTCGCGACCTGATCGCCGACACCATCCCCGGCTTCACCGACTTCAACCGTCGCGTGGCTCATCCGGGCGGCTTCCACCTGGGCAACTCGGCGGGTTCACGGCGCTGGAACACTGCCAGCGGCAAGGCCAACTTCCACCACCATCCGCTGCCGGCGGACCTGGTCCACGCGAAGATCCGCGAGACCGGCCAGGAGCCGCACCTGATTCTGCAGACCCTGCGCTCCCACGATCAGTACAACACCACCATCTATGGCCTGGACGACCGCTACCGCGGCGTACGCGGCCACCGCGAGGTGGTGTTCGCCAATGAGGTCGACATCCGCCGCCTGGGCTTCGAGCCTGGCGAAAAAGTAGACATGGTGTCGCTCTGGTCCGATGGCGTGGACCGCCGCGTCAGCGGCTTCACCCTGCTCGCCTACGACATTCCCGCCGGCCAGGCAGCGGCCTACTACCCGGAAACCAACCCGCTGGTGCCGCTGGACAGCCACGGCGTGGGCAGCCACACGCCGACCTCGAAGTTCGTCGCCATCCGCTTCGAGAAGGCGCGGCCGAGTCTGCGGATCGTTTGATGCCCCTCACGGCGCTCCGCTGGGAGCGCCGCCTACCCTGTTCGCGAGCAAGCTTTCAGGCGCGCGCGAACGCTTCTTCCTGCGAAAAATCCGCTGGATTTGCATCATGTAGGAAGGGGATGAAAGGTAAGCTCAGAAGTGCCAGGGAACTTTGCGTGAAAAGCCATCATTTCAATGGCCTTTTGTGACGTGCACACGCCAAAATCGGAACCCCGGAATAACACTCAGACCGCCCGAAATCGAAAAAGTTCTGACCATAAATCAAATACTTGCAATATTTGATGAAAGTCGTGTTACTCGTCGGAACCCCCTTGTCAGAGCCTTCGCACGACCCGAGGATCGCTTCCAACATCCACACAGAGAGATCCTCTCTATGAAGTACTCCTCGATGCTCCTGTTGTCTCTTGCGCTGGTCGGTGGCACCGCCTTTGCGGATGGCGACACCCGTGCCGGCGTCGGTGGCGCCCTGGGCGGGGTATTGGGTTCGGTCATCGGCCAGTCGGTCGGTGGCAGCACCGGCGCCGCCATTGGTAGTGGTCTGGGCGGTGCGGCCGGTGGCGCGGTCGGTGCCCGCCACGGCAACAAGACAGAAGCCGCCATCGGCGGCGGCCTGGGCGCAGCCGGCGGCCAGGTGATCGGCAACAAGATGGGCGGCACCACCGGTGGCCTGATCGGCGCGGCCCTGGGTGGCGGCGCCGGCGGCGCACTGGGCAACCACTACGCCGACAACAACCGCGACGACGATGACGATCACGGCGGCTACCGTCGTGCCCGTTACGATGACCATCGCCACTACGATCGCCGCTGGCACGACAACGGTCGCCACCGGGGCTGGTACAAGCACAAGCACCACCGCGGCGACTGGGATTGATCCGCAGCATCCGCTGATCGCGATCAGTCCACGGAAACGACGACTGACAGCCGGGCCTGATTGCCCGGCTGTTTTGTGTGCGGGACAATTCTCCCGATAATTCCTACCTTCAGGTTCGCAACATGCGTAAGACTCTTTCTGTTCTGGCACTGGCTCTGCTGGCCAGCCACGCCATGGCCGACGACACCAAATCCGCCGTTGGCGGCGGTATCGGTGGCGCCCTCGGCAACGTGGTCGGCGGCGCCCTGGGCGGCTCCACCGGCGCGGCCATCGGTGCTGGCGTGGGTGGTGCAGCTGGCGGCGCGATGGGCGCGAAGAACGGCAACAAGACCGAGGCGGCCATTGGCGGCGGCCTGGGGGCTGCCGGCGGCTCGGTCATCGGCAACAAGGTCGGCGGCTCCACCGGCGGCGCCATCGGCGCAGGCCTGGGCGGCGCTGCCGGCGGCGCGTTGGGCAACCACCTGGCCGATGACAACAACGATGACCATCACAGCGGCGGCGGCCACCACAAGGGCAAAGGCCACTACAAGCACAAACACAAGCATCACGACGACTGACAGATGCCTGCATGAAAAAGCCCGCCTATTGGCGGGCTTTTTCGTTCAGTGCCTCAACATCAGGCGCAGGCCGGCAAGCAGGACAGCAACGCCCCCAACTCCGCAGGTGGGCGCCGTTCGATACGTCGGTACTCGCCACCGTCATCGGTGCGCGCGAGCCAGCCGCCATCCACCAGCGCCCGGCGCAGCAACAGGTGGTCGCCCAGGCGTTCCTGGGCGCGCAGCCGTTCGTTGAGCTCCCGCTCACTCCAGCGCTGCCGCGCCGGCAGCCGCGACCACAGCACCCAGAGGCAGGCGTCGCGGTGGCTGTGCTTCTTCGGCCAGCGTTGCAGGCAGCCGGCGTCATCGAAGTAGCGTCGCCATTGCTCGACGCGGCGGAAATCGACCACGACCTCGGGCTCCGCCTCGCGGGCCAGGCGCGCCTCGGCCTGATGACTGGCGCGCAGCGCCTGGTAGTTGCGGAAACCCACCGCGCGGGCGAGCAGGTTGAGCAGCTCGACATGGCCGGGACGCTCGGGCGAATCGTCGAGCTGGCGCGCCAGCGATTTCGCCAGGGCGGAGATGTCGGGAGCGTGGTAGGGCAAGCGTTGCCTGGACACAGTGCAATCCTCGTTGCGTGCCAAGACCTCGCGCAGGAGGTTATCGGGGGTCGCCGTATTCCGATGCGGCACGGGGAAAGTGTGTCGGATCGTCAACAGTGCGGGGAACCGCGTGGCAGGTTTAGCGCTCTCCATACGGAGGCGGCGACGCCTGGGTGAACTGCCGACCGGCGACCAGCATAGGCCGGACGCGCTGCCCGGGACAAGCCCCGTGTCATCCCGCGAGGCTGGTATAGGCTTGGCGGGGAGGGATCACTGCCGACAAGGAGTTACTCGTGAAAGCGCTTGCTGCCGCCGGACTGCTGCTGACGCTCTGCGCCGCACAGGCCGCGTACGCCGGGGACTGGCAGGTCTGCCAGCTGGAAGTGGAGATCACCGGCGCACTGAAGCCGCCCGTGCGTGGGCTGGAAGGCCGGGTCGCCTCCGCCAAGCCGCGCTCGGCGGGTACCGAGTGCCCGAGCCCGGGCGACGTCATTGCCTTCGAGCCGGAAAGCGCCGACTGGCAGAGCCGCATCCCGCGCCAGCACTGGCCTGCGGCTGGACAAAGGGTGTGGATGCGGTATCAGTACCTGGACGGCATCTGCAAGGGCGACGGCAACAGCCGGGCGTGCCGGATCGAGCATTATCCGATGGGCTGGTGAGAAACCTGTCGCCCCTGCAGGTCCGCAGTGGTGCAGGAGGAGACCTTGTCCGTGTCGGCCACAGGTCAGGTGCGGACCAGCACGTCCATCGCCTCGCGCAGCGGCGCCGGAATCGACACCGGCCGATTGCTCGTCCGATCCACGAACACATGCACGAACTTGCCCGCCGCGCAGGCCAACTCCTCGCCCTCACGGAAGATCGCCAGTTCGTACTGCACCGAGCTGTTGCCCAGCTTGCCGACCCGCAGACCGACTTCGATGCGCTCGGGGAAGGCCACCGGCGCGAAATAGTCGCAGCTCGAACTGACCACGAAACCCACCACGTCGCCGTCGTGGATGTCCAGACCGCCACGCTCGATCAGGTAGGTATTCACCGCCGTATCGAAGAAGCCGTAGTAGGTGACGTTGTTCACGTGGCCATAGATGTCGTTGTCGTGCCAGCGCGTGGTGATCGGCTGGAAGTGCGCGTAGTCGGCGCGGCTGGGGTGCTGTTCGCTCATTGGGCTCTCAGAAGGCGGCTCGGTAGATGGCCAGCGCATCGCTCTCGCTGACCTCGCGGGGATTATTCACCAGCAGGCGCTGCTGCAACATCGCATCGGCGGCCAGGCGCGGCAGGCTGTCTTCCGGCACGCCAGCGTCACGCAGGCGCGACGGCAAGCCGCTGCGCGGGCTGAGGTCGGCCAGCTCGGCGATGAACTGCTCGGTACGGTCGGCGTCGCCGCGCAGGCGCGCACCCAGTAGCAGCGGTGCCAGTTCGGCATAGAGCGCGCCTGCGTGGGGCGCGTTGAAGCGGATCACCTCGGGCAGCACCAGCGCGTTGCTCAGGCCGTGGGGAATGTGGAAGTGCCCGCCCAGCGGGTAGGCCAGCGCGTGTACGGCGGCGACCGGGGCATTGGCGAAGGCCTGTCCGGCCAGGCAGGCGCCCAGCAACATGGCCTGGCGCGCCCCGCGGTTGCGGCCGTTGTGCACCGCTTCATCCAGGTTCAGCGCCAGCAGTCGCAGCGCCTCGCGCGCCAGCAGGTCGGACAGCGGGTTCTTCTTCAGCTTGCTGGTGTAGGCCTCGATGGCGTGGACCATGGCGTCGATGCCGGTGGCGGCGGTGACCGCCGGCGGCAGGCCGAGGGTGAGGTCGGCGTCGAGTAGGGCCAGGTCTGGAAGCAGGTGCGGGCTGACCACGCCCATCTTGGTGGTCTCGCCAGTGGTGACGATGGCAATGGGCGTCACTTCCGAGCCGGTGCCGGCGGTGGTCGGCACCTGGATCAGCGGCAGGCGCGGGCCACGGGCGTTGCCGACGCCGAAGACATCCTTCAGACCTTGTGTCGCCAGCGGATGCGCCAGCAGCGCCACCAGCTTGGCGACGTCCATCGAGCTGCCGCCGCCAAAGCCGACCACCAGCTGCGCAGCCATCCGGCGCGCCTGGTCGGCGGCCTCCAGCACGATGCTTTCCGGCGGATCGGCGAGCACCTGGTCGAAGACCTCCACCCCCACGCCCGCGGCAGCGAAGCCCGGCAGCACGCCGTCGAGCATGTTCAGGCGGGTAATGCCAGGGTCAGTGACGATGAATACGCGCTGGGCGCCGCGCTCGCGGCAAAGTTCACCCAGGCGGGCGGCGGAGCCACTTTCGCAGAGGATCTGCGCGGTGGTGGCGAAGCTGAAAGGCTGCATGACGGTCCCCGGTCTTATCGTTGTCGTGCGGAAAATCCGTTGGCCGCTGCGCGGCGGCCAGCCGGGGGAGCATAGCAACGGGATGCAGCCCCATGGAACCTCGTACCGCCAGGCGAAACAGTTATTCACCCAGTGAATGGTTTCCCTGGTCCCCCGGGCCGTGTAGAGGCGAGCTTGCTCCTACGAAGAGCAGCGCATCGGCGCATCACCGGGCAGAAACAGAAAGGCCGGCATTGCGCCGGCCTTTTTCCTCATCGAGGGCAGGTCAGACAGCGACCGGCGCCTTGATGTGCGGATGGGCTTCGTAGCCGACCAGCTCGAAGTCCTCGAAGCGGAAGTCGAACAGGTCTTTCACCTCGGGGTTGATCTTCATGGTGGGCAGCGGCAGCGGCTGGCGAGTCAGCTGCAGGTCGGCCTGCTCCAGGTGGTTGGCGTACAGGTGGCAGTCGCCGCCGGTCCAGATGAACTCGCCCGGCGCAAGGCCAGCAACCTGCGCGACCATCAGGGTCAGCAGCGCGTAGCTGGCGATGTTGAAGGGCACGCCGAGGAAGATGTCGGCCGAACGTTGGTACAGCTGGCAGCTGAGCTTGCCGTCGGCCACATAGAACTGGAACAGCGCGTGGCACGGCGGCAGGGCCATTTCGTCGATCAGCGCGGGGTTCCACGCGGAGACGATCAGGCGGCGCGAGTCCGGGTTCTTCTTCAGCATCTCCATCAGGTTGGCGATCTGGTCGATGTGGCGGCCATCCGGCGCCGGCCAGGAGCGCCATTGGTAGCCGTAGACCGGACCCAGGTCGCCGTTCTCGTCGGCCCACTCGTCCCAGATCGAGACACCGTTTTCCTTCAGGTAAGCGATGTTGGTCGAACCTTTGAGGAACCACAGCAGCTCATGGACGATCGATTTGAGGTGGCACTTCTTGGTGGTCACCAGCGGAAAACCGTCGGCGAGGTCGAAGCGCATCTGGTGACCGAACACGCTGTAGGTGCCGGTGCCGGTGCGGTCGCTCTTGAAGGTGCCGTGTTCGCGCACGTGGCGCATGAGGTCGAGGTACTGTTTCATCGCTGCGGTTTCACCCAAAAGCCGGTCGGTGAGGCTCTGCGGCGCGGCTCCGGAGTGAGCCGCCGGCAAAGTGATTCGCCCGGCAGAATCTGAACAAGCGGCAATACTAAGGGCCTGGGCACGCTATCGCCAGTCCGACCGACGGACCGGCTGCGTGGCCGATGGAAGCACCCAGCGTCACGATTCAAGCGGCGACAGACCGCGCTCCCCAACCGTTCGCCTGTTGCAAGAGAGGTCGTCATGTCCGAGGCACCACTGCCCGCCTTTCCCCTTTCACGCCGTCGCCTGCTGGCGGTGGCCTGTGCCAGCGCCGCTGCCGGCGGCGTGCTGCTCAGCCCTGCCGCACGCACCTGGGCTGCGCTGACGCCCCAGGCAGCGACGGAACTGGAAGGCTTCATGACCCTCTCCCAGCGCCTCACCGGGCGCAGCAACCTCGACCCGCGCATCGGCCAGCGCCTGTTCCAGGCCCTGGCGCAGCGCGACACCGCACTCAAGCAGAGCCTGGCCGAGCTGCTCGACGGCCTCGGCGACGCCCCGGACAGCTGGAACGAGCGCCAGCAGTGGCTGGCCCGGCAGATTCTCGGTGGCTGGTACCTGGGACAGGTCGGTGATGACACCAGCGCCACCGTCGTCACCTATGAACAGGCGCTGATGTTCCGCGCGGTGGACGACGTGCTGGTGATCCGCAGCTATTGCCCGAACAAGCCGGGCTTCTGGGCCGCGCAACCCACCGAGCGGGGGGCGTGAGCATGGCCGATACACAACGCGCGGATTTCGTGGTGGTTGGCTCCGGCGTAGCCGGCGCACTGGTCGCCCATCAGTTGGCCCTGGCCGGCAAGGACGTGCTGATCCTCGAAGCCGGCCCACGCATGGGGCGCTGGGAGATCGTCGAGCGCTTCCGCAACCAGGCGGACAAGTCCGACAACCAGGCACCCTACCCGTCCAGCCCGCACGCGCCGCACCCGCAATTCAAACCGGACAACCACTACCTGATCCAGAAGGGCGAACACCCCTACGACGTGCAGTACATCCGCGCCGTTGGCGGCACCACCTGGCACTGGGCGGCGTCCGCCTGGCGCTTCCTGCCCAACGACTTCAAGCTGCTCAGCCTCTATGGCGTGGGCCGCGACTGGCCCATCGAATACGCCGAGCTGGAGCCCTGGTACCAGCGCGCCGAGGAGGAGCTCGGCGTCTGGGGCCCCGGCGACGAGGAGCTCGACTCGCCGCGCAGCCTGCCTTACCCGATGCCGCCGCTACCGCTGTCGTGGAACGAGCAGCGCATCAAGACCCTGCTCAACGCCAACGGCTATCGCGTGGTCACCGAACCGGTGGCGCGCAACAGCCGTCCCTACGATGGCCGCCCGACCTGCTGCGGCAACAACAACTGCATGCCGATCTGCCCCATCGGCGCGATGTACAACGGCATCGTCCACGTCGAGAAGGCCGAGGCCGCCGGCGCCCGGCTGATCGAGAACGCCGTGGTGTTCAAGCTGGAAAAAGGCGAGAGCGGCAAGATCGTCGCAGCGCTGTACAAGGACCCTGAAGGCAATGAGGTGCGCGTCGAGGGCGACACCTTCATCCTCGCCGCCAACGGCATCGAGACGCCCAAGCTGATGCTGATGTCCGAAGTCGGCAACAGCTCGGACATGGTCGGCCGCAACCTCATGGATCACCCCGGCACCGCGGTGCAGTTCTACGCCGACGAGAAGCTCTGGCCGGGACGCGGGCCGCAGGAGATGACCTCCATGGTGGGCTTCCGCGACGGTGCGTTCCGCAGCGAATACGCCTCGAAGAAGATCCACCTGTCCAACCTCTCGCGTACCGACCAGGTCGCCGCCGAGCTGATCCGTCACGGCCCCCTGCTGCTGGGCCATGACCTGGAGGCGAAGATTCGCGACCGCGCCGCGCGCTTCGTGCGTTTCGACAGCTTCCACGAAATCCTCCCGCACCCGGAGAACCGCATCGTGCCCAGCGCCACCGAGCGCGACGCGGCGGGCATCGCCAAGCCCGAGTTCACCTATGCGATGGACGACTACGTGCGCAAGAGCGCCGTGCACACCCGCGAGGTCTATGCCCACGCCGCCAAGCTGCTGGGCGGCGAGGACGTGACGTTCGACGACAGCTTCGCCAACAACAACCACATCACCGGCACCGTGCTGATGGGCGCCGACCCGAAGGACTCGGTGGTGGACGCCCAGTGCCGCACCCACGACCACCCCAACCTGTTCATCGCCAGCAGCGGCGTGATGCCCACGGTCGGCTCGGTGAACTGCACCCTGACCATCGCCGCCCTGGCCCTGCGCCTGGCCGAGCACCTGAAGCGGGAGGCCAAGGCATGAAGCGTCTCCTGCTCCTCGCCCTGCTGGCCGCACCGCTGGCCGTCCATGCCGCCAAGGCGCTGGACCCGGCATCCCCGGAACTGCTGCAACGCGGCGAATACCTGGCCCGCGCCGGCGATTGCGCCGCCTGCCACACCGTACCCGGTGGCAAGCCCTTCGCCGGCGGCCTGCCACTGGCCACGCCGCTGGGCGCGGTGTACTCCACCAACATCACGCCCGACCCGAAGACCGGCATCGGCAGCTACAGCTACGACGACTTCGCCCGTGCCGTGCGCGAAGGCGTGGCCAAGGGCGGCACCCGGCTCTACCCGGCGATGCCCTACACCGCCTACGCGAAAGTCAACGACGAGGACATGAAGGCGCTCTACGCCTGGTTCCTCGAGGGCGGCGTACAGGCCGTGGCCCAGCCCAACCAGGACACCGACATCGCCTGGCCGCTGGACATGCGCTGGCCGCTGGCGATCTGGAACCTGCTGTTCCACGACGACTCCGTCTACAGGAACAACCCCAAGCAGAGCCCTGCCTGGAACCGCGGCGCCTACCTGGTCCAGGGCCTGGCCCACTGCGGCACCTGCCACACGCCGCGTGGCATCGCGTTCCAGGAGAAGGCCATGGACGAGCGCAGTACGGGCTTCCTCGCAGGTGCCGCGCTGGGCGGCTGGTACGCCTTCAACATCACCCCCGACACCCACAGCGGCATCGGCGGCTGGAGCGACGCGGAGATCGTCCAGTACCTCAAGACCGGCCGCGTGCCGGGCAAGGCCCAGGCCGCCGGCCCGATGGCCGAGGCGGTGGAACACAGCTTCCAGTACATGACCGACACCGACCTGCAGGCCATTGCCAGCTACCTGCGCAGTGTTCCGGCGGTCAGCGAGGGTGAGCGCAAGTCGCGCTTCGCCTGGGGTGAGCCGGCGGACGACGTGATCACCCTGCGCGGCCAGGATTTCGCCGCCCAGAAGCAGGACGACGGCGCCCGCCTCTACCTGGGCAACTGTGCCAGCTGCCACTCCTGGAGCGGCGAAGGGGTGAAGGACGGCTATTACCCGATGCTGCTGAAGAACAGCGCAGTGGGCGCCCTGCAACCGGACAACCTGGTGCAGGTAGTACTCGGCGGCGTGCACCGCAAGGTCGGCAACGAGGACGTCTTCATGCCCGGCTTCGCCGGCACGCTGAACGACGAGCAGATCGCCGCCCTGGTGAACTACCTCACCGCGCAATTCGGCAATCCGGAGGTGAAAGTCGACAGCGCCCGGGTCGCGGAAATCCGCCAGCCCTGACCCGCCGCGCCACACCTTTTGCCCGGTGGGGCGCCGGCGATTCCGCCTGCCGCTCGGCTTCTCGTTGACAGTCCGGCGCCCCTCACCGAAGCTGCGGCGGTTCCTGGAGCTGTCACAAGAACAACGGAAGTCGAATGTCCCAGCCGAAGAAGCCTGTCCCCCGCCCGTCGCCCCGCCTCCGTCGCGGCTGGATGGCGGCCTTTGCCGGCGTGCTGCTGGTGCTGGTCATCGGCTTCGGGTGGTGGCTCGAGCACGATGGCGCCACTCTCCCCGTCCTGCCGTCAACCAGCCCCACGGCAAGCGTGACGCCGCCCACAACGCCAACGCTGGTCAACGAACAGCAATGTCAGGGCTGCCACCAGGCGCAATTCAGCGACTGGCAGGGTTCCCATCACCAGCAGGCGATGAAGCCGGCCACCGAAGGCAACGTACTGGGCGACTTCGACGACATCACCTTCAAGGGCGAAACCGAGACCAGCCGCTTCTTCCGCAAGGACGGCGAGTACTGGGTCAACACGCCTGGCGCCGATGGCAAACCGGCGGACTTCAAGGTCGCCTACACCTTCGGCGTCGAACCGCTGCAGCAGTACCTGCTCGAGTATCCCGACGCAACCGGCAAGCCGGGCGGTCGCCTGCAGGCCCTCGGCGTGGCCTGGGATAGCCGCAAGCACCGGTGGTTCCAACTGATGCCCGGACAGCGGATCGACTTCAAGGACGAGCTGCACTGGACGCGCCCCGCACAGAACGCCAACTTCATGTGCATCGAGTGCCATACCACCGGCTTCAAGCGTCACTACGATGCAAAGACCGACAGCTTCGCCAGCCACTGGAACAGCCTTGGCGTCGGCTGCCAGGCCTGCCACGGGCCGGCGTCGAAACACCTCGAGTGGGCGCAGAAGCCCGACCGCAGCGCCAGCCGAGGCTTTGACGTGCCGCTGCAGAACGCCAGCCAGGCCACCGTCATCGAGACCTGCGCCCGCTGCCACGCCCGCCGCGCCCCCATCGCCGACGGCTTCCAGAACAACCACCGTTTCATGGACGACTACCTGCCCAGCACGCTGACCCGCGAGCTCTACGAGATCGACGGCAAGATCAAGGACGAGGTCTTCGAGTGGGGCTCCTTCACCCAGAGCAAGATGTTCGCCAAGGGCGTGCAATGCACCGACTGCCACAACCCTCACAGCGGCGAGCTGAAGGCGCCGGGCAACGGTGTCTGCCTGCAATGCCACAACACCGCCGGCACGCCGCTGCGCCCGCAGATCGACGGCAAGGGCCTGCAGGCGAAGAATTACGACTCGCCCGAACACCACCATCATCAGCCCGGCAGCGCCGGCGCACAGTGCACCTCCTGCCACATGCCGGGGCGCTACTACATGGTCAACGACTACCGCCACGACCACGGATTCACCCTGCCCGATCCGGTCCACGCCCGCCGCATCGGTGCGCCTGACGCCTGCCAGGCCTGCCACCGCGACATGCCGGCGAAGCAACTGAGCTCGACGTTCCGCCAGTGGTTCGCCAGCGAGTTGCCAGCCAAGCCCAGTGCATCCAGCAACCCGGCCCCCCGCTATGACGACACCCTGTGGAAGGCGCGCAATGGCAAACCCGGCGCCTCCCGCGCCCTGCACCTGCTGCTGGCCGACGCGAACCTGCCGGCGATCCGCCGCGCCACCCTGCTCACCGAGCTGCCCAACTACCCCAGCCCGCGCTCGGCCGAGCTGGTTGCGCTGGGCCTGAAGGACGCCGACCCCCTGGTGCGCCACAGCGCCGTCCAGGCGCTGCCGCTGCTCGCCTCTCCCCAGCAACAGTTGCTGTTGTTCGTGCCGCTGCTGAGCGATCCGATCCGGGCCGTGCGCAGCGCCGCCGCCTGGCAGCTGGCACAACTGCCGCCAGCGCTGCTGGCTGGCATCGAACCCGAGTTGAGCCAGGGCCTGGCAGAGTACGAAGCGATCCAGAACGACCTCGCCGAGCGCGCCGAAGCCAACTTCAACCTCGCCATGCTCTATGAGCGCAGCGGCCACCCGGAGCGGGTAGAGCCCGCCCTGCGCGCCGCCCTGGCGCGCGACGAGGACTACCTGCCGGCCCGCGTCGAACTGTTCCAGTGGCTGGAAGCCAACGGCCGTGACGCCGACGCACGCCAGTGGCTCAGCGACAGCCTGCGCCGGCAGCCCACCTCCGGACTGCTGCATCACGTCAACGGTCTTGCCCTGGTACGCCAGGGTGAACGCGCCCAGGCCCTGAAGGAGCTGCGCGAAGCGGTGCGGCTGGCGCCGGACGACGACCAGTTCCGCTATGTGCTGGCCATCGCCCTGCACGACAGCGGCGACCTCGATGGCGCCTGCCACGAGCTGGAAACCTTGCTGCAGAAGCACCCGGCCAACCGGGCGGCGCGGCTGGTGCTGATCGATTACCTGCGTGAGTCCGGGCAATTCCAGAAAGTGCAGCAGCTCGCTGCGGAGCTGGAGCAGCAGAACCCGGACGATCCCTCGCTCAAGCGGGAGTGACCGTCAGGAAGGTAGATATTTCCGACGACAGGAAGGAACCGCTGAATTTTCCGACGCTCTGAGTGGCGCGCAATCACTCAAGGAACCATCATGCGTCGCCGTTTTGCTCCTGTTGTCGTAGCCCTCACCCTGCTTCCCCTCGCCTCTGCCATGGCCGAAGATCGCGACTTCTGGCGTAGCGTCCTGACCTCCGGCGCCACCACCGCCTCGAGCTACCTGACCAGCCATGACGACCACAAGCTGATCGGCCCGGCCCAGGACGACGCTGCCAGCTTCATCGCCACCGATGGCGCCATCCGCGGCCCCTACCTGGAAGCCACGCTGCAGCAGATGCGCAGCGCCGACCCGGCCCTGGCGCAAGCCAGCGACGCTGAACTGGCCTCGGCGATCCTCGCTGCCCAGCGTTGATCACCGCGGGGTGCGCGGGCGACCGCTCGCGTACCTCGACCGGAAATTCCTGGAACTCCTGGCGAGCATCGCGCCTCTCACCTGTACACGGACCTTCAGAAAAGGTGTACATGATGCGTACCGCGAAACTGGCCACGGCCTTTGCCCTGCTCGTCCTGCCCGTTGCCTCGGCCATGGCCGACGGCGGCTTCTGGCGTGACGTCATCTCGTCCGGCGCCACCACCGCGTCGACCTACCTGACCTTCAAGCACGACAAACTGATCGTCGCCGCCCAGGACGATGCGAGCGCGTTCGTCGCCAGTGACGGCGCCATCCGCGGCCCCTACCTGGAAGCCGCCCTCACCCGCCTGCGCAGCGATGACGCCGCCCTGCAGGATCGCAGCGACATGGAACTGGCCAACGCCATCCTCGTCCGCCCCGATGACGCATCCGCCCCGTGACACACACCGGCGCGGCCCGTGGCGCGTGTCACGGGCTATGCCGCTGGACGCGCCGCGCAGCCGACCTTGTGATCTACTGACACTCCCGATTCGACACGGAGTGTCCCATGAACGATCCCATCCAGCCCCTGAAGATCACCCTCATCCTGCTGATCGTCAGTGAAGGCTTCTGGCTGCTCAGCCGCCTGCTCAGCGTGGTCGGCCTCGAGATTTACTCGCTGCTGCCCTCGGCCCTGTACAACCTGATCGGCATGCTCAGCAACGTGCTGATGATCCTGCTGTTCGTGTTCCTGATCCGCCTGATCGGCCGGCTGCAGCTCAAGCCCTGAGCCCCGCGGCATTCACCTGCAGAAGCGGGCCAAGCCCGTGATCGCGAGCGTGGCTCACAGCTACGAAAGCCCCATGAAAAAGCCGCCCTCGGGCGGCTTTTTCAGTTCAGCGCACAGTCACGCCGTCGCACTGCTCACTCGCGGTAATCGTCCACCGGCACGCAGGCGCAGAACAGGTTGCGGTCGCCGTAGACGTTGTCCACGCGGTTCACCGCCGGCCAGTACTTGAAGGCGCGGGTGTGCTCGGTCGGGGTCACCGCGTCGGCGATCGGGTAGGGGCGGTCCCACAGACCAGTCACGTCCGCCAAGGTGTGCGGCGCCCGCTTGAGCGGGTTGTCCTCGGCCGGCCATTCGCCGGTCTCGACCTTGGCGATCTCCGCGCGGATCGACAGCATCGCTTCGATGAAGCGGTCCAGCTCATGCTTGGACTCGCTCTCGGTGGGCTCCACCATCAGCGTGCCGGGCACCGGGAAGGACATGGTCGGCGCGTGGAAGCCGTAGTCCATCAGGCGCTTGGCCACGTCTTCCTCGCTGATCCCGGTCTGCGCCTTGAGCGGGCGCAGGTCGAGGATGCATTCGTGGGCGACGCGCTCGTTGCGGCCACGGTAGAGCACCGGGAAGGCGCCATCGAGCTGCTGGGCCAGGTAGTTGGCGTTGAGGATCGCCACCTCGGTGGCGTCGGCCAGCTGCGGGCCCATCATGGCGATGTACATCCAGCTGATCGGCAGGATGCTCGCGCTACCCCAGGGCGCGGCGCTCACCGCGCCGTTCAGCGGGTTCGGGCCTTCGATGCGGATCACCGGGTGGTTGGCGACGAAAGGCGCGAGGTGTTTCTTCACGCCGATCGGGCCCATGCCCGGGCCGCCACCGCCGTGGGGAATGCAGAAGGTCTTGTGCAGGTTCATGTGCGAGACATCGGCGCCGATATCCGCCGGGCGCGCGAGGCCGACCTGGGCATTGAGGTTGGCGCCGTCCATGTAGACCTGGCCACCGTGGCTGTGGATGACCTCGCAGATCTCGCGGATGCCTTCCTCGTACACGCCGTGGGTGGAGGGGTAGGTGATCATCAGGCAGGACAGCTGCTCGCCGGCTTCAGCCGCCTTGCGCTTCAGATCCTCCAGGTCGACGTTGCCGCCCTTGTCGCACTCGACGATGACCACGCGCATGCTCGCCATGATCGCCGAGGCCGGGTTGGTGCCGTGGGCCGAGGACGGGATCAGGCAGATGTTGCGGTGCGCATCGCCGCGGCTCTCGTGGTACTTGCGGATCGCCAGCAGGCCGGCGTACTCGCCCTGGGCGCCGGAGTTGGGCTGCATGCAGATGGCGTCGAAGCCGGTGATCGCGCAGAGCCAGCTTTCCAGCTCCTCGATCATCAGGCGGTAGCCCTCGGCCTGCTCGCGCGGCACGAAGGGGTGCAGGCTGGCGAATTCCGGCCAGGTGATCGGGATCATCTCGCTGGTGGCGTTGAGCTTCATGGTGCAGGAGCCCAGCGGGATCATCGCCTGGTTCAGCGCCAGGTCCTTGCCTTCGAGCTGGCGCAGGTAGCGCAGCATCTCGGTTTCGCTGTGGTGGCGGTTGAAGACCGGGTGGGTCAGGTAGTCGCTGCTGCGTTGCAGGGCGGCAGGAATACCATCGGCGAGCTTGCCGGCGTCCAGCTGGGCGACGTTCAGGGCATGGCCGGCACCGAGGATGATGTCGAACAGGCTGCCGAGGGTGGCGGCGCTGGTGGTTTCGTCCAGGCTCACGCCCAGGCGGTCTTCACCGACGATGCGCAGGTTCACGCGGGCGGCGCGGGCGCGCTCGAGGATGACCTGCTGCTGGGCGCCGACGTCCAGGGTCAGGGTGTCGAAGAAGTGCTGGTTGACGATCTTCACGCCCTTGGCGGCGAGACCGGCGGCCAGCACGGAGGTCAGGCGCTGCACACGCTGGGCGATGCGCTTGAGGCCCTGCGGGCCGTGGTAGACGGCGTACAGGCTGGCGATGTTGGCCAGCAGCACCTGCGAGGTGCAGACGTTGGAGTTGGCCTTCTCGCGGCGGATGTGCTGCTCGCGGGTCTGCAGCGCCATGCGCAGCGCGGTGTTGCCACGGGCGTCCTTGGAAACGCCGATGATGCGACCGGGCATGGCGCGCTTGTAGTCGTCGCGGCAGGCGAAGAACGCCGCGTGCGGGCCACCGTAGCCCATCGGCACGCCGAAGCGCTGGGCGCTGCCCAGGACCACGTCGGCGCCCAGTTCGCCCGGCGGGGTGAGCAGCAGCAGCGCGAGCAGGTCGCTGGCGACGCAGGCGATGGCCTGCTGCGCGTGCAGGGCGTCGATCACCGGGCGCAGGTCACGGATGTCGCCGCGGCTGTCCGGGTACTGCAGCAGCGCGCCGAACACGGCGTGCTGGCCGAGGTTGTCCACCTCGTCGACCACCACGTCGAAGCCGAAGGCCTCGGCGCGGGTCTGCAGCACGGAGAGGGTCTGCGGATGGCAATGCACGTCGACGAAGAACAGGTTGCTCTTGGCCTTGGCCACGCGCTTGGCCAGGGCCATGGCCTCGGCGGCAGCGGTGGCTTCATCGAGCAGCGAGGCGCTGGCCAGATCGAGGCCGGTGAGGTCGATGGTCATCTGCTGGAAGTTCAGCAGGGATTCGAGACGGCCCTGGGCGATCTCCGGCTGGTACGGGGTGTAGGCGGTGTACCAGCCCGGGTTCTCCAGCACGTTGCGCAGGATGACGGTGGGGGTCAGGGTGCCGTAGTAGCCGGTGCCGATCAGGCTGGTCCACAGCTCGTTCTTCTGCGCGTACCCCTTCAGCTTGGCCAGTGCGCCCTGTTCGTCGAGAGCGGTCGGCAGGTCCAGCGGCCGGTTCAGGCGGATCGCCGGCGGCACCGTCTGCACGATCAGGTCGTCGCGATTGCCGAGCCCGAGGGTCTCGAGCATGGCGTGCTGCTCGGCGGCGTCGGGGCCCAGGTGGCGGGCGAGGAAGGCATCAGGCTGGTGCAGCTGGGAAAGCGAAGGGGTGTTCGACATGGCCACGGTCTCGAAAGGTCGGTCCGTAAATTCAGGGTCTGTTGGCGTTTCAGCGCGAACCGCGTTGCTGCGTCAAATCACGCCAGGCTAGACGCGGGGCAACGGTAATGGTGTTCCCTTGCCTAGCCCCGCAACGACGCATGGCGTGATTTGCCGCGCAACCCGAAGGGACGGGCCGCATTTTGCGCAGCGCTTCGTTACTCATCGTTCGTTGGGAATGCCAAACCACACGACTCGCGCCTCGCCCTGCGCAAAATGCGGCTCCGTCGCGGTCGCGCTGAAATGCCAACAGACCCTGCCGGCCCCGACGAGTCGAGGCCTGTGTTTACAGCAGTGTCTTACGCGTCGGCGTCGCTGGCAGCGCGGTAGCCGGCGGCGTCGAGGAGCTTGTCCAGCTCGGCCGGGTTGCTCGGCTTGAGCTTGAAGAACCAGGAGCCGTACGGGTCGTTGTTCACTTCTTCGGGGGTGTCGGCCAGCATGTCGTTGACGGCGATGACTTCGCCGCCCACCGGGGCGTAGATGTCCGAGGCGGCCTTCACCGACTCGACCACACCGGCTTCCTGGCCGGCAGCAAGGGTCTTGCCCACTTCCGGCAGTTCGACAAAGACCACGTCGCCCAGGGCTTCCTGGGCATGGTCGGAGATGCCCACGGTCACGCTACCGTCGGCTTCCAGGCGCGCCCACTCGTGGCTGGCGGCGTAACGCAGGTCGGCGGGGATATTGCTCATCTTGTTGTTCCTCGAGGACTGGGCGACGGGCGGCGATGCCGCCCTCTTCTAAGTTAGATCATGCAATTTAGATCAGGGCTTTGCCATGACGCACGAAATTCGGCTGAACGACGCGAACCGGGTACCACTTGCCACGGATTTCCACTTCGGCGCGGTCGCCGGTGGCCGCCGGCACGCGGGCCAGGGCGATGGACTTGCCGAGCGTCGGGGAGAAGCTGCCGCTGGTGATCTCGCCTTCGCCGACACCGGCGACGCGAACCACCTGGTGGGCACGCAGCACGCCGCGCTCTTCCAGCACCAGGCCGACCAGCTTGGGCGCATCCCCGGCAGCTTTCTGCGCTTGCAGCGCCGCGCGACCGATGAAGTCGCGGCCTTCGGGCTCCCAGGCAATGGTCCAGCCCATGTTGGCGGCCAGCGGGGTGACGTCCTCGTCCATGTCCTGGCCGTAGAGGTTCATCCCGGCTTCCAGGCGCAGGGTGTCGCGCGCGCCCAGGCCCGCCGGGGAAATGCCGGCGCCGACCAGGTCGTTGAGGAAGCCTTGTGCCTCGACGGCCGGCAGCATGATTTCCAGGCCGTCCTCACCGGTGTAGCCAGTGCGGGCGATGAACCAGTCACCGTCGGCCTTGCCCTGGAAGGGCTTGAGTTCGCGGATCAGCGCGGCACGCGAGGGGGTGACCAGATCGGCGGCCTTCTCGCGGGCGTTCGGCCCCTGCACGGCGAGCATCGCGAGGTCCGCGCGCTCGGTCAGGGTGACGTCGAAGCCTTCGGTGTGGGCCTGCATCCAGGCCATGTCCTTGTCGCGGGTGGAGGCATTGACCACCACGCGGTAGCCGTACACGCCAAGGTAGACGATCAGGTCGTCGACCACCCCGCCGCGTTCGTTGAGCATGCCGCTGTACAGCGCCTTGCCCGGAACCTGAAGTCGTTCGACGTCGTTGGCCAGGAGTCGTTGCAGGTATTCCTTGGCCTGCGGACCGGTGACGTCCACCACGGTCATGTGGGAAACGTCGAACACGCCGCAATCACGGCGTACCTGGTGGTGCTCTTCGACTTGCGAACCGTAATGCAACGGCATGTCCCAACCGCCGAAATCGACGATCTTGGCGCCGAGGGCGACGTGCAAATCATAGAGCGGCGTGCGCTGTCCCATGGGTGTTCTCCTTCCGGGCGAGGCGGGTGCGGAGCGCGAGTACGGCCCGCACGAAACGCGCGCATTGTAGTCGCATGACCGGACTCTGGACAGCTTGTCCGACGGCCGATTCTCAGGGCCGAGAAGAACCGCTCTGGCGCGCGGATCGGCGGATCAGGCCGATCACCGGGAATAATCCCACAAGCACCAGCGTCAGGGCCGGCAACGCCGCGCGGGCCCACTCCCCTTCGCTGGTCATCTCGAAGACACGCACCGCCAGCGTGTCCCAGCCGAACGGGCGCATCAGCAGGGTCGCCGGCATTTCCTTGAGCACGTCGACGAACACCAACAGCGCAGCGCTCGATGCTCCCGGCAGCAACAGCGGCAGGTAGACGCGCAGAAACAGGCCGGTGCCGCCGACGCCGAGGCTGCGGGACGCTTCCGGCAGCGACGGCCGGATGCGCGCCAGCGCGCCTTCCAGCGGGTTGTAGGCCACCGCCATGAAGCGGATCAGGTAGGCCACCAGCAACGCGCCGAGGCTGCCCAGCAGCAACGGCTTGCCGGCGCCGCCCAGGGTGCTGGAGAGCGGGATCACCGCGTGATTGTCCAGCCAGCTGAAGGCCAGCATGATCGCCACCGCCAGCACCGAGCCGGGCAGCGCATAGCCGAGATTGGCAATGCCAACTGCCGAGCGCACCGCCGCCGTTGGCGACAGGCGCCGGGCGAAGGCCAGCAGCAGTGCCACCGCGACCGTCAGCAAGGCCGCGAAGCCGCCCAGATAGAGGCTGTGCAGGATCAGGCCCCAGTAGCGCTCGTCGAGGTCGAAACGGCCCTTCTGCCAGACCCAGACCACCAGTTGCAGCACCGGGATGACGAAGGCGCAGGCGAACACCAGCACGCACCACGCGCTGGCGGCGACGGCCTTCCAGCCGTGCAGCCGGTACAGCGCGGCGCCGCGCGGCCGCTCGTTGGGCGCGCCGCTGCGGCCACGGCCGTAGCGCTCGCCCAGCAGCACCAGCATGACGAACAGCAACAGCAGGCTGGCCAGCTGGGTGGCGCTGGAGAGGCTGTAGAAGCCGTACCAGGTCTTGTAGACGGCGGTGGTGAAGGTATCGAAGTTGAACACCGAGACGGTGCCGAAATCCGCCAGGGTTTCCATGATCGCCAGCGCCAGCCCGGCGCCGATGGCCGGCCGCGCCATCGGCAGCGCGACGCGCCAGAAGGCGGCCAGCGGCGACAACCCGAGCACCCGCGCCGCCTCGGTCAGGCCGCGTCCCTGGGCGAGAAAGGCGGTGCGCGCGAGCAGGTAGACGTAGGGGTAGAACACCAGCACCAGCACGGTGATCACACCGCCGGTGGAGCGCACGCGGGGCAGCCGCAGGCCGCTGCCGAACCACTCGCGGAGAAGCGTCTGCACGGGCCCGGAGAAGTCCAGCAGGCCGACGAAGACGAACGCCAGCACATAGGCCGGCACCGCGAAGGGCAGCATCAGTGCCCAGTCCAGCCAGCGCCTTCCGGGGAACTCGCAGAGGCTGGTGAGCCAGGCCAGGCTGACGCCCAGCACGGTCACGCCGACACCCACGCCGCCCACCAGCACCAGGGTGTTGCCCAGCAGACGCATCATCTGGGTGTCCCACAGGTGCGACCAGATTTCGCGGTCGATCTCCGCCCAGCTCAGCAAGAGGACACTGATGGGCAGCAGCACCAGGGCAGCGACGGCGAATGTGATGGGGGTCCAGCGATTGGCGCGCATGCGTCGGTGCATCCAGACTTCAAGTGGCGTTCACGGGGGAAGCGTCCGATTCAGTTACGGAAACTTCCAGCGTTGAACTCGAATTCGCCCGATCCTCAGAAGACAGGGATAAAGCACAAGGTACTGCGGTCGAATCCGCCACTTTGCCACTCCGCTGCCCAAGGAAAAAGCCCATGCCAGCCCTCCGCGCCCTGCCTGCCCTGCTCTTCGTCGCCCTCTGCGGGCCGGCGTTTGCCGACGACGCGCCCACGCCCATCGAAGGTTGCCTGGACCTCGCCTCGCGCACCTTTGCCGGCGATCCGACGATGCAGGAGCGCTGGCAGCAGTCCTGGCTGGACCATGGCTCGCTGCGGGAGGAAGCCTACGACGGAGATATCGAGGGGCAGCATGCGAGCAAGGCGCTGAAGGCGAAGATACGTGAGGGCGAGAAGGTCGCCGGGCAGTTCACCTGCCTGCTGACGGAGAGCGGCAAGCCGCTCTCCGTGCAGTACCAGGTGCAGCAGCCTGGCGCTGGCGAGGCAGCAGCCCAGCCGGCACCGGAAGCGGCAGAACCGGAGTCCTGATCAGTTCCAGCCGGCGCGGTCCATCAGCTTGATCGCCTCGGCCTGGCGCTTGCCGGCAATTTCCACCGGGATGCTGTCGGCCTTGAACTCACCCCAGGCCGCCACTTCCTGCGACGGCGCCACTGTCGGGTTGGCCGGGAACTCCTGGTTGATGCCGGCGAACAGCGACTGGGCATCCGCGCCAGTCATCCACTCCACCAGCTTCTTCGCGGCTTCCGGGTGCGGCGCGTGCCTGGTCAGGCCAATGCCCGACAGGTTGACGTGCACACCACGGTCGCCCTGGTTCGGCCAGAACAGCTTCACCGGCAGCTGCGGATTGTCCTTGTGCATGCGGCCGTAGTAGTAGGTGTTGACGATGCCGACGTCGCACTGGCCGGCGGCGATGGCCTGGAGCAGCGCGTTGTCGTCGGAGAACACGTCGGTGGCCAGGTTGTTCACCCAGCCCTGGAGAATCTGTTCGGTCTTCTCGGCGCCGTGGGTTTCGATCAGGGTGGCGGTCAGCGACTGGTTGTAGACCTTCTTCGCGGTGCGCAGGCACAGGCGACCTTCCCACTTCGCATCGGCCAGTTCCTCGTAGGTCGACAGTTCCTCGGGCTTCACCCGCTGGGTCGAATAGGCGATGGTCCGCGCACGCAGCGACAGGCCGGTCCAGCTGTCGGTGCTGGAGCGGTACTGCGGCGGGATGTTGGCATCCAGGATCGGCGAATCGAAGGGCTGCAGAATGCCCATCTTCTCGGCCTGCCACAGGTTGCCGGCGTCGACGGTGAGCAGCAGGTCGGCCGGGGTATTGGCGCCTTCGGCCTTGATCCGCGCCATCAGCGGCGCTTCCTTGTCGGTGATGAACGTGATTTTCACCCCGGTGGCCTTGGTGTAGGCGTCGAACACCGGCTTGATCAGCTCGTCGATGCGCGAGGAGTAAACCACCACTTCGTCGGCGGCCTGGGCGGTGCTACCGAGGGCGGCCAGCAGGAGGGTGGCGAGAAGACCTTTGCGCACGAGCATGAGCGTGTCCTTTGCAGGGAAGATATCCCGCAAATGATAAGGAACCTCATTTGCTAACGAGCCGCGTGTTTGTGTCGAGGTGTTTCGACAGGGTGCGGTACGGGACCGCAGGCGGCCCGTGTTACACCCGTGCCAGGCTTGGCAGGTCGCCCGAGAGCCCCAGCGCCTGGCGCACGAATACCCCCTTGGCCTCGTGGTGCTTGTCCACCAGCCGCAGGCCGGCATTACGCAACCAGCGCACGGCCAGCGGGTCGGCCTGGAACAGCCGCTGGAAGCCCTCCATTGCCGCCATCATCGCCAGGTTGTGCGGCATCCGGCGACGCTCGTAGCGGCTCAGCACGCGCTCCTCGGCAATGTTCTCGCCACGGGCGTGGGCATGCTCGATCACCTCGGCCAGCACCGCGGCATCCAGGAAGCCCAGGTTCACGCCCTGCCCGGCCAGCGGGTGGATGGTGTGCGCAGCGTCGCCGATCAACACCAGCCCCGGCTCGACATAGCGCTTGGCGTGACGCTGACGCAGCGGGATGCACAGGCGGCGGTCGGTATGTTCGATGGCGCCCAGGCGATGTTCGAAGCCGAGGCCCAGGGCCTTGCGGAAGCTCTCGTCGTCCAGCGCCATGAGCTTCTCGGCCTGCTCGGGGGTGGTCGACCAGACGATCGAGCACCAGTGCGCGTCGCCTTCCTTCGCCAGCGGCAGGAAGGCCAGCGGGCCGTCATCGGTGAAGCGCTGCCAGGCGGTGGCCTGGTGCGGTTTCTCGCAGCGCACGCTGGTGACGATGGCGTGGTGCAGGTAATCCCATTCGCGGGTAGCGCAGCCGGCCAGGCGGCGCACGGCGGAGTTGGCGCCGTCGGCGGCAACCACCAGCGGTGTGCGGATTTCGCGGCCGTCGGAAAGGCTCAGCAGCCAGTCGTCACCGGAATGACGCAACTGTTCCAGCCGCGCGTTGGGCAGCAGGCCAAGGGCGGAGTCGTGCAGGCGCTCCAGCAGGGCATCCTGCACCACGCGGTTCTCGACGATGTGACCGAGCATCTCGGCATGCACGCTGGCGGCGCTGAAGTGGATCTGTCCGGTGCCCGAGCCGTCCCATACCTGCATCTCGCGGTAGGGTTCGGCGCGCCGGGCGGCGATGCCGTCCCACGCATGCAGGCGCTGGAGGATGCGCCGACTGGCCTCGGACAGCGCGCTGACGCGCGGCTCGAAGGGCGCTTCGCGGTCGAACGGGTTGACGCTCAGCGGCGAGCCGTCCAGCAGCAGGATATCCAGCCCGCTGCCTTCCAGGGCCAGGGCCAGCGCGCTGCCGACCATTCCCGCCCCGACGATAACCAGATCCGCGTGCATGTGCGTTCCTTCTTCAGCGGCCCGCGCAGCGTTGGCGCGGGCATCGAAATTCAAGCGGCCTGCCGCGCGCGCGGCTTGAGCCGGACGTACAGGGTCTTCTGCACCCGCGCCACCAGGGTGCCTTCGCCGTCACGCACGTCGGCGTGCAGGCGCGGCAGGTATTTCTCGCCCGCGGCGGTCTGCTCGCGGATGTCGTCGAGCAGGTGCTGGTCGATACGGAAGTCGGCATACACCGGCCCCTTTCCGGGGCTGACGAACTCGATGTTGGCGGCCTTGTCCCAGACGATGTAGTCGCGTCCCAGGTTCTCCATCAGCATCAGCATGAAGAAGGGGTCGGTCATGCTGTACAGGCTGCCGCCGAACTGGGTGCCGACGTAATTGCGGTTGAACAGGTTCAGGCCCATCTTCACGCGGATCTCGCGGAAGTCCGGGCTGATGTGGCGTACCCGCACCCCGGCGCCGAGGTAGGGCGGGTAGAGGTTCAGGCCAAGACGCAGCAGGCGGGCGCGACGGGAACTCTTGCGTGCGAGCATCGGTTCAGACCGGTCGGGCGCCCAGGCCCATGGCCTGGCGGGCGAACCAGCGCTTGGCCGGCGGCAGCAGATCAAGGCCGAGCAGGCCGATGTTGCGGCCGGTGGCCAGCAACGGCTGGGCATTGGAGAACAGCCGGGTGACGCGGTCGGAGAAGCCGACGGTCATCTGCTGGTCCAGGCGCTGGCCATCCAGGTAGCGCTGCAGCACGGCGAAATCGCCCGGTGCGGCCTCTTCCTGCAACAGGCGGTCACCCAGGGCCTTGGCGTCGCGCAGCGACAGGTTGAAGCCCTGCCCGGCAATCGGGTGCAGGCTGTGGGCGGCGTTGCCCAGCACGACGAGGTGCGGGCGAATCTGCTCGTCGGCCTCGGTCAGGGCCAACGGGTAGCCGTAACGCACGCCGACCTGGCGCAGGGTGCCCAGGCGGTAGCCAAAGGCGTCCTGCAACTCGGCGAGGAAGGCGGCATCGGACAGCGCGCGCAGCCGCTCGGCGTCACTGCCGTTGCGGGTCCAGACCAGCGCACAGCGGTTTTCCGGTAGCGGCAGCAGGGCCAGCGGGCCACTCTCGGTGAAGCGTTCGAAGGCCTGTCCGCGATGGGCTTCGGACGGGCTGATGTTGGCGATCAGCGCGGTCTGCCCGTAGGACGAGGAGCGCACGTTGATGCCCAGTTGCTCGCGCAGGCCGGAGCGGCCGCCATCGGCCAGCACGGCGAGGTCGCAGTCCAGCTGCGAGTCGTCGTCCAGGGTCAGGCGGTAGCCGTCGCCCAGCGCATCCATCCGGCGCACTTCGGCCGGGCAGCGCCAGCTCACCACGTCCGGGTCGAGCGCATGCCACAGGCACTGGCCGAGCCAGGCGTTCTCCACCACATAGCCGAGGGCGGGAACGCCCTCTTCCACCGCCGTCAGGCGTGCGGCACCGAAGCGGCCGCGGTCGGAAACGTGGATCTGGGTGATGGGCTCGGCACGCTGGGAAATCTGCTGCCAGAGCCCCAGGCGTTCGTAGATCTGCCGGCTGCCGAAGGACAGCGCCGAGGAGCGCGCGTCATAGCTGGGCTGGTAGGCATCGCCGGGGGCGAAGGGCTCGACCAGCACGATCTGCCAGCCGCGCTCGCGGGCGCCCGCCTGGAGAATCAGCGCCAGGCTTGCGCCGACGAGTCCGCCACCGATGATGGCCAGTTGCGTACGTTGCATGTCAGGCGGCCTGGGCCTTGGCCTCGGCCATCAGGGCTTCGATCTCGGCGACGGTTTTCGGCACGCCATTGGTCAGTACGTCGCAGCCGGTCCTGGTTACGACCACATCGTCCTCGATGCGCACGCCGATGCCGCGCCACTTCTTCGGCACGTCGGTGTTGTCCGGGGAAATGTAGATGCCTGGCTCGACGGTCATCGCCATGCCCGGTTCGAGCACACGCCATTCGCCACCGACGCGGTACTCGCCGACATCGTGCACGTCCATGCCCAGCCAGTGGCCGGCACGGTGCATGTAGAAGGCCTTGTAGGCTTCGCGCTCGATCAGCTCGTCGACGTCGCCCTTGAGCAGGCCCAGCTCCACCAGGCCGGCGGTGATGACCCGCACGGTCGCCTCGTGGGCTTCGTTCCAGTGGCGGCCGGGCGCGATGTAGTCGAAGGCCGCCATGTTCGCATCCAGGACGAGCTGGTAGATGGCCTTCTGCTCGGGGCTGAAGGTGCCGCTGGCCGGGAAGGTGCGGGTGATGTCGCTGGCGTAGCAGTCGATCTCGCAGCCGGCGTCGATCAGGATCAGGTCGCCGTCCTTGATCTGCGCGTCGTTCTCCCGGTAGTGCAGGATGCAGGCGTTGCGGCCGGTGGCGACGATGGAGCCGTAGGCCGGCATCTTCGCGCCGCCCAGGCGGAAGGCGTATTCCAGCTCGGCTTCCAGGTGGAACTCGTAGAGGCCCGGACGGCAGGCCTGCATGGCGCGGATGTGCGCGCCGGCGGAGACTTCCGCGGCGTAGCGCATCACCTTCACCTCGCCGGCGCTCTTGTACAGGCGCTGGTCGTGCAGCAGGTGGTCGAGGGCGACGAACTCGTTGGGCGGCTGCGCGCCCTGTCGGGCCTTGGAGCGGATGACGTTGATCCAGTCCATCAGCCGGCGGTCGAACTCCTGGTTGGCGCCCAGCGCGTAGTACACGCGGTCGCGCCCCTCGATCAGGCCGGGGAGGATGTCGTCGATATCGCCGATGGGGAAGGCGTCGTCGGCGCCGAAGGTGGTGATGGCACCGTCCTGGCCGGCACGCAGGCCGTCCCAGAGTTCACGCTCCGGATCGCGCTCGCGGCAGAACAGCACGTACTCGCCATGCTCGCGGCCGGGGATCAGCGCCATCACCGCTTCCGGTTCGGGGAAACCGGTGAGGTACTGGAAGTCGCTGTCCTGGCGATAGACGTGCTCGACGTCGCGGTTGCGGATGTACATCGGCGCCGCCGGGAGAATGGCGATGCTGTTGGGTTCCATCTGCGCCATCAGCGCCTTGCGACGACGGGCGTATTCCGACTTGGCGATACGGATCATGCGCGACCTCAATGCAGGGAGGGTTTCTCGGCCGGTGCCGGCACCTTGCCGAATTCGGAGAACAGCAGCAGCGGGGCGACGCGCAGGTACTCCTGCACTTCCATATAGTCGGCCTCGCCGTCTTCGGATTCTTCCAGCTGGCCGCCGACCTGGGCGATGGCGGCGATGTCCTGCAGCACTTCGTCGGCTTCGTCGGACAGGCTGGGGGAACGCAGCGCCAGGCCGAAGCCGGCGAGGAAGCCCTGGCACCACTGGCCCAGGGCCACGGCGCGCTCGGCCAGCGGCGCGTCGTCGTTGGGCAGCATCAGTACCACGGCCATCTCGCCCTGGCTGAAGTCCTGCTGGACCATGCCCAGTAGGCCGCCCAGTGCCGCGCCCAGGCGCTCGCCCGGCTCGCCACCGAGCAGTTCGCCGGCAGCCTGCAGCCACTCGCCCTGGTCGAAGCCGGACCCGGCGCAGACGCGGCCGAGCAGGTGGCCGTGCAGTTCGGCGGGGGAAATGGGCAGGGCAGCCTCGGCGAGCAGGGCAGCGAAAGCGGTGTAGGCGGAGCTGGAAGTGGACATGATCGAACCCGGGTGACGGCTAGGCGCCATCAGGCGCCGCGCATAGAATATGGTCCGTTATCCTAGCACCGGCGCACACCGCAAGACCATGTGACGACGCGCCGGGCAGCCGTGCGTTGACCCACCCCCACGGCAGTCCTATATAGTTCTCGATTACTTAAGCAACTCCCAAGCGAGAGCCCATGGAAGACGCCGACCTGCACGCGCTGATCGCCAAGTTCGACCTGCTGCTCCAGCGCCTGGAACAGCTCAAGGCCGAGAACCGGCTGCTGCGGGCGAACGAGAAAAGCTGGCGGGAAGAACGCGCCCATCTGATCGAGAAGAACGATTTGGCTCGGCAGAAGGTCGAAGCGATGATTTTGCGTCTTAAAGCCCTGGAGCAGGACTCATGAGCCAGTCGAACACCCTGAACGTCCAAATCCTCGACAAGGAGTACTGCATCACCTGCCCTCCGGACGAGCGCGTCAACCTGGAAAGCGCCGCGCGCTATCTGGACAGCAAGATGCGCGAGATCCGTTCCAGCGGCAAAGTGATCGGTGCCGACCGCGTCGCGGTGATGGCCGCCCTGAACATCACCCACGACCTGCTGCACAAGCAGGAACGCGTGGACCACGACAGCAGCTCCACCCGCGACCGCGTGCGCGAACTGCTCGAGCGTGTGGATCGCGCCCTGACAACCGACACCCTTACCACCGATAAGGACCAGGGTGAAGTCTGACCAGGGAAATTTCCTTGGGGTATAATCGCCTCGCTCCCTGGTGTGTTTGCCAGTCGGTGATGTCCCTGAGCCGATAATTGCAACAACGGGGGTTGCCAGTTGGGCTGGTGTGCATGTCCGCACGACGGAAAGCCTTAAAGCCTACTGCAACCACCACCTTGAACTCTCGGGTTCAAGGGCTAACCCGACAGCGGCATGTCCGGGGAGCTTTACCCTTCCATGATTCCTTCCGACGGCCTCTCCCGCCCTGCCCTGCGCCGCCAGTTGCGCCAGGCCAGACGCGCGCTTACGCCCCTGCAACAACGCCTCGCCGCCCAGGCCCTGTATCGCCAGCTCGCGCAGCACCCGCTGTTCCGCCGGGCGAAGCACATCGCCCTGTACCTGCCGGCTGACGGCGAAATCGACCCGCGCCCGCTGATGAAGGCGGCGCAGAAGCGCGGCAAGGCAACCTATCTGCCGGTGCTCTCGGACTGGCCACGCACGCACATGACCTTCCAGCAGGTGGGCATTGGCGAACGCTGGGTGCGTAATCGCTTCAACATCGCCGAGCCGCAGGCCGACCGTCGGCGCCAGCGACCGGCCTGGGCCCTGGACCTGCTGCTGCTACCGCTGGTCGGTTTTGATCCGCAAGGCGGCCGCCTGGGGATGGGCAAGGGATTCTACGATCGGACCCTGGCGTACCTGGTAATGCGCAAAAATTGGCAGAAACCGACGCTACTGGGCCTGGCGCACGAGTGCCAGAAGGTCGATCGGCTGGAGCTGGCGAGCTGGGATGTGCCGCTGACGGGCATCGTGACGGACGGCGGCTGGTATGGCCGTCTCGCGACGGAATCGCGTTCCCTGCGATAACCGTGGCGGAAGCAGTCGCTGATTCATAGCAACGGGATCAGGGCTGCTGGGTAACCTGCACCGGGGCGTTGCCCTGGCGTTGTTCCCACAGGCTCTGGGTGTAACCGGTAGTGACGACACCCAGACCGAAAAGTATTACCAACACCCACAAAAGATCAGGCTTGCGTTTCATCGATTGCCTCCCCCTTCCAGGCAAACTGTCAACGATGGCCGGCGGTGGTTTTTTTATCCGTCCGGCAGGCCAAGCTAAAAACGGCGGCATTCTCCGACAATGAAAAGCTTCTCGCAATTCTGACGCCAACCGATCGTCGGAGGAGCGGTCGCCCCAAAAACGTCCGGCACTGTCAGGCAATGTTCATGCCGGTGTCTCTCCATCTTCTTCCTGCAATTTGTTTCCGGCGAGCCGGCAGCTTGTCGCAGGGAAAAGCCTACCCTGAGTTAAAAAGATCCCACCCCGCCACGCACAAGGAGACCCTCGCGGATGGCACGCGCTTACTGGCTGATGAAATCCGAGCCCGACGAACTGTCGATCCACGACCTGCAGCGCCTGGAGACCGCGCGCTGGGACGGCGTGCGCAACTACCAGGCGCGCAACTTCATGCGCAGCATGCAACCGGGCGACCTGTTCTTCTTCTACCACTCCAGTTGTCCCGAACCGGGCATCGCCGGCATTGCCCGGATCGAGGGCGAGCCCTACCCCGATCCGACCGCGCTCGACCCCACGAGCCACTACCACGACCCCAAGGCCAGCGACGAGAAGAATCCCTGGACGGCCCGCGACGTGGCGTTCGTCGAAGCGTTCACGTCGGTCCTGCCGCTGGGAACCCTCAAGGCCCAGGCTGGGCTGGAGGAGATGCCGCTGGTGCAGAAGGGCAGCCGCCTGTCGGTGATGCCGGTCACCGCCGAACAGTGGGCAATCGTCGTCGGCCTGGCGCATAAGTAGAGGCACTGTGCTATTAGGTTACTGAAGCCCCCGGAATTCGCCGCATGCACCGCATTCAGTCCTCGTTAGCCACTTACCTCGGGCTTGGTGGTCTGCTCTGCGTGCTCCTGCTCGCCAGCGCCTGGCTGGGCCAGGAGCTGGCGAGCAGCGAACGGCAACGCGTGCAGGAACGCCTGACCTACCAGGGGCGCAGCCTGGCGCATCAACTGGAAGCCAACCTCCACGAGCAGGTCCAGGGCCTGGACCTGCTGGCCCAGCTGTGGACCCACCATGGCCGCATGCCCCGCCCCGAATGGGAGCTGGACGCACGTTTCTACGTGCGCAGCTTCCCCGGTTACCAGTCGATCCAATGGTCCGGCCCCGACCTGCGCATCCGCTGGCTGGAACCCCTGCAGGGCAACGAGGCGGCTCTGAACTTCCGTCTCACCGACCAGCACCCCAACTACGCGACGGCGATGTCCGCGCGCGACAGTGGCAAACCGCGCCTGAGTGATAGCGTCGAGCTGGTCCAGGGCGGACGCGGCTTCGTGCTCTACACACCGGTGTACATCCGCGATACCGACAACCAGCTGCAGTTCGACGGTTTCATGCAGGGCGTCTTCCGCGTCGGCCCGCTGATGGACAACCTGCTCAAACAGGCGGACAACCACCTGTTCAGCGTGCGCCTGCTGGAGCACGGCAAGCCGCTCTACGTGCGCGACCAACCCGCCGGTGATGCCGAACAGACCTTGCGGGTGCCGCTGCGCCTGCTCAACAACCGCAGCTTCGAGCTGGAGCTGAGTCCCACCTCGACGCTGGTGCAATCGCTGTCCACGCCGTTGCCGATGGTGGTGTTCAGTGGCGGCGTGGTCATCAGCCTGCTGCTGGTGGCAGCGCTGTTCCTCGCCCGCGAAAATGCCCGCCGCGCCACCGCCCTGAGCGCCAGCAACCAGTTGCTCAATCAGGAGGCAGAACAGCGGCAGTCCGTCGAGGCGAACCTGCGTGACAGCCGTGAGCGCCTGCAACTGGCGCTGGACCTCACCGACTCCAGCCGTGACGCGCTGTTCATCTTCGACCTGCAACAGCGCGAACTGCTGCACATGAACCGCGCCACGTACCACAGCCTGGGCTATAGCGCGGAGGAATTCCGTCACCTGCTGCGCGACGATCCGGAGCGCCTGATCCCCGGCTTCCACGCCTGGATCCAGCTGGTGCAGCAGGCGCACCGGCTGAACCTGTCGATGATCTTCCAGCGCGAGATGCAGCGCCGAGATGGCAGCCTGCAACCGGCGGAGATCAACACCCAGCTGATCCACCAGGGCGACCGCGACTACCTGATCGCCGTGGCCCGCGACAACAGCGAGCGCCTGCAACTGGAGGCACAGCTGCATAAGCTCTCCCAGCAGGACGGTCTCACCGGACTGTTCAACCGCCGCTACTTCGATCGCCAGTTGCAGAGCGAATGGCGGCGCCTGCGCCGGGCCGATGCCCCCCTGGCAGTGCTCATGCTCGATGTCGACCACTTCAAGCGTTTCAACGACTGTCTCGGACACCTGGCCGGCGACGACGCACTACGGCGTCTCGCCAGTTGCCTGCAGGAGTCCCTGCAGCGCGAGGGCGACGTGGCATGCCGCTACGGCGGCGAAGAGTTCGTCATCATCCTCACCGACACCGGGCTGGACGGCGCCGGCCATGTCGCGGCGCGCATCCACCAGCGCGTGGCCGAGCTGGGCATCGCGCACCCGGCCGGGGAGCTGGGTCGACTGACGGTGAGCATCGGCCTGGCCATCGCCACGCCGGGACAGGACGCCGAGCCGGACCAACTGATCGCCCAGGCCGACCAGGCGCTGTACGCGGCCAAGCACAGGGGACGGAACCAGACCTGCGTGTGGCCGGTGGATACGACCGAGCGCACGCCTTCCTGAAACATCCCGCGCCTCGGCTGTAGGAGCAGAAGCCGGTCAGGCCATCTGCCCGATGGTCCGGCGGAAGCGCCACAGGGCGCCGAAGAAGAACGCCGCGCCGATCCCCACGATGGCCAGCAACTGCGGCCAGACGATGGACAGGTCCGCACCGCGATAGAGGATCGCCTGGGCCAGGCTGACGAAGTGAGTAGTCGGTGCCGCCAGCATGATGTGCTGCACCAGCTCGGGCATGCTCTCGCGCGGCGTGGTGCCACCGGAGAGAATCTGCAGCGGCATCAGGGTGAGGATCACCAGCAGACCCAGCTGCGGCATCGAGCGCGCCACGGTGCCGAGGAAAATGCCCATGGACGTCGTGGCGAACAGGTGCAACGCAGCACCCAGCAGGAACAGTCCCACCGAGCCGCTGATGGGTACATCCAGCCAGCCGCGAACCACCAGCTGCAGCGAGATCGCCGCCGCCACCAGCACCACGGTGCCCATGGACCAGACCTTGGCCATCATGATCTCGAAGGCGGTCAGTGGCATCACCAGCAGATGCTCCACCGTGCCGTGCTCGCGTTCGCGGATCAGCGCGGCGCCGGTGAGGATGATCGACAGCATGGTGATCTGGTTGATCACCTCCATCACCGCGCCGAACCAGGCCTGGGTCAGGTTCGGGTTGAACTCCATGCGCACCGCCAGCTCAGCCGGCATCGCCGCTTCGGCGCGGTAGCGGCTGACGAACTCGCGCACCTCGGTGCCGACGATGTTCTGGATATAGCCGGCGCCGGAGAACGCCTGGCCGGTCTGCGTCGCATCGACATTGACCTGGATCGCCGGCTGCCGCCCGGCCAGCACGTCGCGCTGGAAGTCCGGCGGGATGTCCAGGGTGAAGGTGTACAGACCGACGTCCATGCCGCGGTCCATCTCGGCATGGCCAATCATCTGCGGGACACGGAAATAGGGCGGCTGGAACGCGTTGACGATGCGCGACGAGAGCTGCGACTGGTCCTCGTCGACGATGGCGATGGGCGCGTGGTGCAGGGTTTCCGGCACGCCGGTGGCCGAGCTGTAGACGCCCAGGGTGAAGGCCCAGGTGATCAGGATCAGCATCGCGTAATCGCGGCCCAGGCTGCGGAATTCCTTGATGCCAAGGTTGAAGATGTTCGCCAGCTTGTTCATCTCAGACCTCCTGCTTCTTCAGGCAGGCCACGCTGAGTAGCGTCAGCACCACCACCATGGCCATCAACGGCAGGTAGTAGACCCAGAGGTCGGCGAAGCCCAGCGCCTTGGAGAAGGCGCCACGGCTGACGATCAGGAAGTGCGAGGTCGGGTAGAGCTTGCCGATCACCGCTGCCGCGCCCTCGAGCGACGACACCGGGTGGATCAGCCCGGAAAACTGGATGGCCGGGATCATGGTGGCAATGGCAGTGCCGAACACCGCGGCGATCTGGCTCTTCATGAAGGTCGAGAGCAGCAGGCCGAGCCCGGTGCTGGTCACCACGTAGAGGAACGCCCCCACCAGCAGCGCCAGGAAACTGCCCTTGAGCGGCACCTGGAACAGCAGCACGGCCATGGCCAGCATCAGCACGAAGTTGATCATGCCCATGCCGATGTAGGGCAGTTGCTTGCCGAGCAGGAACTCCAGGCGCGTGACCGGGGTGACATAGAGGTTGGTGATCGAGCCCAGCTCCTTCTCGCGCACCACGCCCAGCGCGGTGAGCATCGCCGGGATCATGATCAGCAGCAGCGGGATCACCGCCGGCACCATGGCCTTGAGGCTCTCCACGTCCGGGTTGTAGCGGAAGCGCACTTCGGTACTCGCCGCGGCACTGGCGGCGGCGTTGCCGTTCTGCCGCGCGAGGTCGGCGAGGTAGCTGGCATGCAGCCCCTGTACGTAACCGAGCACGGTGTTGGCGCGGGTCGGCATGGCGCCGTCGATCCACACGCCGATGGCCGGGTCGGCGCCGCGCTTGAGGTCGCGGCCGAAGTTCGGCGGAATCTCCACCGCCAGGCTGATGTCGCCGCTGCGCAGGCGCCGTTCGAGCTCGTCGGGATTCTGGATCGGTGCCTTCTCGATGAAGTAGCGCGAGCCGGCAATGTTCAGCGCATAGGCCTGGCTGGTGGTGGTCTGGTCGCGGTCGAGCACCGCGTAGGTGAGATCCTCGACGTCCATGTTGATGCCGTAGCCGATGATGAACATCAGCAGCGCGGTACCTACCAGCGCCAGGGTCAGGCGGATCGGGTCGCGGCGCAGCTCCATCGCTTCGCGACGCGCGTAGCTGAACAGGCGCAGCCAACTGAAGCGGTCGCTGCCCTTGTAGCGACCCGGTTCGGCCGGCGCCTCAGGAGCGGGTGTGGCGTCCGGCACCGGCGCGCTGCCGGCGGCTTCTTCCAGGTAGGCGATGAAGGTGGCTTCCAGGGTCGGCAGGCCGCGCTTGTCGATCAGGCCCTGCGGGGTGTCGCTGTCGAGCACCTTGCCGGCGTGCATCAGCGAGATGCGGTCGCAGCGCTCTGCCTCGTTCATGAAGTGGGTGGAGATGAAGATGGTTACGCCGTCGTTGCGCGACAGCTCCACCATCAGCTCCCAGAAGCCGTCGCGGGCGACCGGGTCGACGCCCGAGGTGGGCTCGTCGAGGATCAGGATTTCCGGCTTGTGGATGACCGCCACGGCCAGCGACAGGCGCTGGCGGATGCCCAGCGGCAGGCTGTCGGGCATCTCGTCCTTGACCTTGCCCAGGTCGAAGCGCTGGAGCATTTCCGCGACGCGCGGGCCGATCTGCTCATGCGGGATATGGAACAGCTTGGCGTGAAGTTCGAGGTTCTGCAGCACCGTCAGCTCGGCATACAGCGAGAAGGCCTGGGACATGTAACCGACGCGGCGGCGCGTCGCCATGTCGTCGGCGTTCACTGGCTGGCCGAACAGCGCACAGGTGCCTTCGCTGGCCGGCAACAGGCCGGTGAGCATCTTCATGGTGGTGGACTTGCCGCAGCCGTTGGAGCCGAGGAAGCCGAAGATTTCCCCGCGCTCGATGCGGAAGCTGACGTGGTCCACCGCGACGAAATCACCGAAGCGGCAGGTCAGCCCCTCGGCCTCGATGGCGATCTGCGGCGCGCCATCATTCTGCGGCCGAGGTGGGATGAGCAGCTTGTGGTGGCCGGCGCGCTTGCTCTCCGGCAGCAGCGCAATGAAGGCCTCTTCGAGGCTCTGCGTGCCGGTGTGCTCGCGCAGCTCGGCGGGCGTGCCGGTGGCGAGGACCTTGCCCTCGTCCATCGCCACCAGGTGATCGAAGCGTTCGGCCTCCTCCATGTAGGCGGTGGCCACCAGCACGCTCATGCCTTCGCGACCGGCGCGGATGCGCGCGATCAGTTCCCAGAACTGGTTGCGCGACAGCGGGTCGACGCCGGTGGTGGGCTCGTCGAGGATCAGCAGGTCGGGGTCGTGGATCAGCGCACAGCACAGCCCGAGCTTCTGCTTCATGCCGCCGGAGAGCTTGCCCGCCGGGCGCTCGGCGAAGGGCGCAAGGCCCGTGCTGTGCAGCAGGTCGGCGATGCGCCGCTCGCGCTCGGCCTTGTCATGGCCGAACAGGCGGCCGAAGAAGTCGACGTTCTCGAACACCGAGAGCGTGGGGTAGAGGTTCTTGCCCAGCCCCTGCGGCATGTAGGCGATGCGCGGGCACACCGCGCGGCGGTGACGGACGTCGCGCATGTCGCCGCCGAGCACCTGGATCTCGCCGTCCTGCATCTTCCGCGCGCCGGCCAGCAACGCCAGCAGGCTGGACTTGCCGACGCCATCCGGGCCGATCAGGCCGACCATGCGGTTGGCCGGAATCTCCAGGGTGACGTCGTCCACTGCGCGGGTCTCGCCGTAGCGCAGCGAGACGCCAGCCAGACGGGCCACGCAGTCGGCGGCACTCATTGCGGGACCTTGATCTGCAGGTCAGCCGGCCACTGCACCTGCGGGTCGAGACGCAGGTAGGCCATGCCCGGCACGCCGGTCTTCACGTAGGTGATGTACTTCTCCAGCAGGCCCGGGTCGAGACGCGCCTTGACGCGGAACATCAGCTTCTCGCGCTCGTTGGCGGTCTCCACGGTCTTGGGCGTGAACTGCGCGACGCTGGCAACATAGGAGACTTTTGCCGGGATCACGTACTCCGGCACGGCATCGATCACCAGGTGCACTTCCTGGCCCAACTCGACCTTGCCGGCCTGTGCGGAGGGCAGGAAGAAGGTCATGTAGACGTCGGCCAGGTCAACCATATTGAGCAGCTTGCCGCCGGCCGCCAACACCTCGCCCGGCTGCGCCACGCGATACTGCACGCGGCCGTTGCGTGGGGCCTTGAGCAGGCTGTCATCGATGTCCGCCTGCAGGCGCACGGTGCTCGCGGTGGCAGCCTCGATGGCTGACTGTGCCTCGATCACCTGGGAGCGCGCGGCGGAAATGCCGGCCTGTGCCGAGACCACCTGGGAACGCGCCGCGGCCAGCGCCGCCTGGGCGCTCTGCATGGCGGCGCGGTCGTCATCCAGTTGCTGTTGCGGCAGGGCGTTGCGCTTGACCAGCTGTTCGGTGCGGGTGAAGCGCTTCTGCGCAGCAGTCAGTTCCGCCTGGCGCTGGGCGACTACGGCTTCGGCGGTGGACTTCTCGCTGGTGCGCTGCGCCACCAGGGATTCGGCGGTGAGCTGGGCGTTCTGCGCCCGGCGCACTTCCGCCTGGGCCTGGGCGAGCTGGGCCTGGAGCACCTGGGTGTCCATCTTCGCCACCACATCGCCGGCCTTCACGAAGTCGCCCTCGTCCACCAGGATTTCTGCCACGCGGCCAGCCAGCTTGGTCGCCACGTCGACCTCGGTGGCCTCGATGCGACCATTGCCGCTGGCAAAGCCTTCTCCCAGGCCGGTCGGCTTGAATGTCTGCCAGGCCAGCGCGGCGAGCACAGCCACCACCAGCACCGCGAGACCGCGGGTGCGCCAGCTTTTTGCGTTTCCTGTCATCCGAGTATCCCCTTGTCCAGACGCTCGAATTCGAGCGAATCATGAAGGGATAGTCGGCGACCGGCGGCAAATGGGGCTTGATTCAGGTCAGGCGGGGCGAGGAATTTTCCTACGCGCCTTGTGGGACGGGACTTTCAGCCCGGTGTTGCGGCGTGGAGCCGCAGCCGGATGCCACGCCGCCTGCATGAGTCGTGCTCATGAAGGCGGGCCGGCCAGGGCCATCAGGGCTGGACGATCAGGTTGTTGAACAACAGATCGTCCACCAGCGGCTTGCCCTCTTCCTGCTGCAGCGCGGTCTGCACCTGCTTGAGGGCTTCCTGGCGCAGCTTCTCCTTGCCGTCGACGCTGCCGAGGGAGTCGTCGGTCTGTTGGGCGAACAGCATCACCAACTGGTTGCGGATCAGCGGCTCGTGGTGCTCCACCTTCTCGGAGGCCTCCTTGCCGGTGACCTTCAGCGCGATGTCGGCCTTGAAATACTTCAGGCGCGGACCGCTGCCGTAGTTGCCCACCAGCGCGGGGGTGAGGTCGACAAATACAGGCTTGTTGGCGTCTTCGGCCTTGGCCTCTTCTTCGGCGACAACGAAGGGACTGAAGGAAAGGACCAGCAACAGGGCGAGGAAAGCTCTCAAGGCGATGTCTCCGGATTCAATGTCGGAAAGGATAGCCACACTCGCGCCGACGCCCAAGCTATATCGGGGCATAAGCCCAGGCCATGGTCATTTGCCCCCTGTGCCTGCGCTCCTACACTGGCCCTCTACTCACAAAGAAGAACCTCCAACGGAGTACGTCCTCATGAAAGCCGTGCTGTGCAAAGCCTTCGGCCCCGCCGAAACCCTGGTGCTGGAAGACATCGCCAGCCCCGAGCCGAAGAAGAACGAAGTCCTGTTGCAGGTTCACGCCGCCGGGGTGAACTTCCCCGATACCCTGATCATCGAGGGCAAGTACCAGTTCAAGCCGCCCTTCCCGTTCTCTCCGGGTGGCGAGGCCGCCGGCGTGGTCGGCGCCGTCGGTGAGAAGGTCAGCCACGTGAAGCCCGGCGACCGCGTGATGGCGCTGACCGGCTGGGGCAGCTTCGCCGAAGAAGTGGCGGTACCCGGCTACAGCGTGATGCCGATCCCCGACGGCATGGACTTCGCCAGCGCCGCCGCCTTCGGCATGACCTACGGCACCTCCATGCACGCGCTCAAGCAACGCGCCAACCTGCAGCCGGGCGAGACCCTGCTGGTGCTCGGGGCCTCCGGTGGCGTGGGCCTGGCAGCCGTTGAGATCGGCAAGGCCATGGGCGCGAAGGTCATCGCCGCCGCCAGCAGCGAAGCCAAGCTGGAAGTGGCCAAGGCCGCCGGCGCCGACGTGTTGATCAACTACAGCGAAGGCAGCCTGAAGGACAAGCTCAAGGAAATCACCGGCGGCCAGGGCGTGGACGTGATCTACGACCCGGTGGGCGGCGACCTGTTCGAGGAAGCCTTCCGCTCCATCGCCTGGAACGGCCGCATGCTGGTGGTCGGTTTCGCCAGCGGCACCATCCCGTCGCTGCCGGCCAACCTCACCCTGCTCAAGGGCGCCTCCCTGGTCGGCGTGTTCTGGGGCTCCTTCGCCCAGCGTCAGCCGCAGGACAACGCGGCGAACTTCCAGCAGCTGTTCGCCTGGTTCGCCGAAGGCAGGATCAAGCCGCTGGTGTCCCAGACCTATCCGCTGGAGCAGGCGGCCGATGCGATCAACCACCTGGGCCAGCGCAAGGCGGTGGGCAAGGTAGTGGTGACTGTTCGCTGATAGCGTTCCGGCGACACAAATAGCCCCGCTCAAGCGGGGCTTTTTTCATTCCATCACGCCTACAGGGGAATCCGGCGTTGGGCGATTCGCGAGCAAGTTCGCTCCTACGAAAGCCCCATCTCGCCGGCTTTGGTTTTGGCTTTAAAAAGATTTCCAGAGAAACATCCACGCACGCCGAAGCGCCCCGTTCAGGAGGCCTCGTTGAGGCGGAGTTTCAGGGGTTGAGCGACATAAATGTCGCGAGAGCCACGATGGGCCAGGGATGGCCCGTCGTGGCGTGCCCCTGAAACTCCGCTTCAACGAGGGTATTTTTCGCCCCAAGCGAAAAACCGGATGTCCGGGGCAAGCCTTCTTGGTTACTTCTTTGGGGGCGGCCTTCCGACGTTTGGAAGAAGTGACTCGCCCGAGGGGGCGAAACAAGAAGCCTGCGCGTACGCCCGCGCGACGCGGGAAAGCCCGGCGCAAGGCAAACACGTCGCGGACGAAGTCCGCTCCTACGCGAGCCCGAAGCACCTGATATCTCCAGTAGGAGCTGATTTCGCGGAGAGGCTCCGCCCCTAGAAAAGCAAAAAGCCCCGCGTCAGCGGGGCTTCTTCTTTCTCCGAAGGTTCAGGAATACAGCGCCTTGAACTGCTCACGCAGCACATTCTTCTGCACCTTGCCCATCACGTTGCGCGGCAGCGCGTCGACCACCATCACCCGCTTGGGCTGCTTGAAGCGCGCCAGCTTGCCATCGAGGGCCGCGAGCACCTGCGCCTCGCTCGGCGCCTGACCCTTGCTGGCCACCAGCACGGCGGTCACGCCCTCACCGAAGTCCGGGTGCGGCACGCCGATCACCGCCGACTCGGCGACGCCCGGCAGGGTGTCGAGGATTTCCTCCAGTTCCTTGGGATACACGTTGAAGCCGCCGCTGATGATCATGTCCTTGTTGCGGCCGACGATCTGCACGTAGCCCTTGCCGTCGACGAAGCCGATGTCGCCGGTCATGAAGTAACCGTCCGCGCGCAGCTCCTCGGCGGTCTTCTCCGGCATGCGCCAGTAACCCTGGAACACGTTCGGCCCGCGCACTTCGATCATCCCCGGCTCGCCCTGGGGCAGCAGGGTCGGCTCGGCCTGGCCCGGGTCGGTGATGCGCAGCTCGACACCCGGCAGCGGGAAGCCCACGGTACCGGCGATGCGCTGGCCGTCCAGCGGGTTGGAGGTGTTCATGCCGGTCTCGGTCATGCCGTAGCGCTCGAGGATGGCCATGCCGGTGCGCTCGGAGAATGCCTTGTGGGTCTCGGCGGTGAGCGGCGCGGAGCCGGAGATGAACAGGCGCATGTGCGCCACCGCCTCGCGGGTCAGGCCCGGCTGGTCGAGCAGGCGAGTGTAGAAGGTTGGCACGCCCATCAGCAGGTTCACCTGGGGCAGCAGCTTGAGCATCTGCGCCGCGTCGAACTTGCTCAGGAAGAGCATCGAGCCGCCGGCCATCAGCAGGCTGTTGCAAGCCACGAACAGGCCGTGGATGTGGAAGATCGGCAGTGCGTGGAGCAGCCAGTCCTGCTCGGTGATCCGCCAGGCATCCACCAGCGCACGAGCATTGGAGACCAGGTTGCCGTGGCTGATCATCGCGCCCTTGGAGCGCCCGGTGGTGCCGGAGGTGTAGAGGATCGCGGCGAGATCGGAAGCGGCACGCTCGACGTCGGCGAAGCGCCCCGGCTTGCCGTGCACCTTGGCCATCAGCGAGCCGTCGCCGGCGTCGCCCAGGGTCTCCACGTGGGCCACGCCGCTGACATTCGCCAGCTCGCGGGCCTGGGCCTCGAAGGCCGGGGCGCAGACAAACAGCGAGGGCTCGGCGTCGTCGAGGAAGTAGCGCAGCTCCTCGCCGGTGTAGCCACTGTTGAGCGGCAGGTAGACCGCGCCGACACGCAGCACGGCGAGGTACAGCATGACCGTCTCGGGGCTCTTGTCGACCTGCACGGCGACACGGTCGCCCGGCTGCACGCCGAGTTCCACCAGCGCATGGGCGAACTGCGAGGTGCTGCGCAGCATGTCGGCGTAGCTGTAGCCGCCGCCGTCCGGGGTACGGATGAAGGGTTTGGACAGGTCGCTGGGCAGGTGTTTGCCGACTTCGGCGAAAAGGCTCTGGTTCATGGTGAGGTCCTAGCGTTTTGTTTTCGCCGACAGGGTGGCCAGCTTGCGCACCTCGGGTGAGGCGGTGACCGCGCCCTGGTTGGCGTAGGCTTCGTGGTTCTTTTCGATCTGGCGCAGTTCGTAGCGGTAATTGACCATCAGCCCGGCGGACTGGCGCAGACCGCTGCTGGAAAGGTCGCCGCGCCAGTTCAGGCGTTCCAGGCGTGCGCCATTGCCCAGGTGGAAGCGCGCCACCGGGTCCAACGGAAATCCCGCGCCATTGCGGGCATGCAGGAAGTACTCGGCCGCCAGCGCCAGCATCGGCTGCTCCGTGCGCGGCGGCGGCGCAGTGTCGGGCTTGAGCGCCTTGAGCAGGTCGGCGGCGGCCGCGCCCAGTTGCGGGTCCTCGCCCAGGCTGTCGAGCCAGCGGCGGAAGCCAGGCACCGGCGACAGGGTGACGAACTGGCGCAGGCCGGGAATCTCCCGCGCCAGCTCCTCCACCACCTGCTTGATCAGGAAGTTGCCGAAGGAAATACCGCGCAGGCCGTCCTGGCAGTTGCTGATGGAATAGAACACCGCGGTGTCAGGCTCGTCTGCCGAGTCACTAGCGGGCTTGCCCTCCAGAATCTCTGCAATCGCACCAGGCATGGAGCGGGTCAGCGCCACCTCGACGAAGATCAGTGGCTCGTCGGCCAGGGCCGGGTGGAAGAAGGCGAAGCAGCGGCGGTCGGCCGGCTGCAGGCGGCTGCGCAGGTCGTCCCAGTCCTTGATGGCGTGGACGGCCTCGTACTTGATGATCTTTTCCAGGATCGACGCCGGCGTCGACCAGTCGATCCGGCGCAGTACCAGGAAGCCCCGGTTGAACCAGGAGGCCAGCAGGTGCTGCAGGTCGTGGTCCACCGCCGCCAGCTCCGGCCTGGCTTTCAATTCCTGCAGCAGCAGGCGGCGCATGGCGATCAGTTCGGCAGTGCCGCCGGGCGCCTGGTTGAGGCGACGGAAGAGCTCCTGGCGCGGCGGCTCGCTGGCCTGGAACAACATCGTGGTGTTAGCCGACGACGGGTCGTCGAGGTAGCGCTGGCAGGCCTCGGCCAGCGCCTCGTGGGGCGGCGCGAAGTCCGTCAGCAGGGTGTCGAAGAAGGCTTTCTGCTGCTCCTGCGGACAGTCCCGATAGGCGCACAGGACCTGCTGCGCCAGGGCCACGCCCGAGGCTTCGCCGTGGCTGGAGATCAGCTTGTGGCAAGCCTGCGCCAGCGCCTGGGCATTGCCCGGCGCCGGCTCGCGCGATTCCAGCAGTTGCCGGCCGCGCTCGGTGATGCTCTGCAGCAGTTCCTGGAAGAAGCTGATGTTCATGCGTCCCCCTCAGCGTGTGGACAGTTGAATCAATCCCCCGCCAGCATGGGCGGCGGGCAGCGCTGATACCAGCGCGAGGCCTGCTCGTAGGCGTGGGCCAGCTGCAGCACGGCCATGTCGGCCTGGTGCTTGCCGATGATCTGCAGGCCCATGGGCAAGCCCTGCTCATTGAAGCCCACCGGCACGTTGGCCGCCGGGCAACCGGACAGGGTGGCCGGGATCACCACTTCCATCCAGCGGTGGTAGGTGTCCATGGCCTTGCCGGCGATTTCCTTTGGCCAGTCCCAGGTCTTGTCGAACGGGAAGACCTGGGCGCTGGGCAGCAGCAGGTAGTCGTAGCGCTCGAACAGCTGGCTGATCGCACGGTACCAGTCGCTGCGCGCGGCGGAGGCGCGAAACACGTCCATGGCGGAGAGCTTCAGGCCGTTCTCCACTTCCCAGATCGCCTCGGGCTTGAGCAGCTCGCGCTTGGTCGGGTCGGTGTAGGCCGCGCCCAGGGAGCCGGCGACCATCCAGTGACGCAGGGTGCGCCAGGTGTCCCACAGGCGTTCCGGCGAAAAGCCCATGGCGGTCTCCTCGACGTGGCAGCCGATGGCTTCGAAGTCGGCGAAGGATTGGCGGCACAGCTCCAGCACGCCCTTCTCCATGGGCAAGTGACCCCCCAGGTCGCCCAGCCAGCCAAGGCGCGCGCCCTTGAAGTCACGCTCCAGCTTGCCGGCGAATTGCTCGCCGCTCTCGGCAATGGACAGCGGGGCACGGGCATCACCGCCGGCCTGTACCGACAGCAGCAGCGCCACGTCGCGCACGCTGCGGCCCATGGGGCCTTCGTAGCCGAGCTGGTCGATGAACAGGTCGGCGCTGTCGTCAAAGGGCACGCGGCCCTGGGACGGACGGAAACCGACGATGTTGTTGAAGGCCGCCGGGTTGCGCAGCGAGCCCATCATGTCGCTGCCGTCGGCCACCGGGACCATCTGCAGCGCCAGGGCCGCCGCCGCGCCACCGCTGCTGCCGCCGGCGGTGCGTTCGGGCGCGTAGGCGCAGCCGGTGGCACCGAAGATCGGGTTGTAGCTGTGGGAGCCGAGGCCGAATTCGGGGGTGTTGGTCTTGCCGATGATGATCGCCCCGGCCGCCTTGATGCGCTCGACCATGATGCCGTCGCGCTCGGGCAGGTAGTCGCGGAACAGCGGCGAACCGAGGGTGGTGCGGATGCCCCGAGTCAGCGACAGGTCCTTCACCGCGTGGGGCAGGCCGTGCATCCAGCCTCGGTACTCGCCACGGGCCAGTTCGGCGTCGCGCTGGTCGGCTTCGGCCAGCAGGAGATCGTCCGGTTGCTGGCTGACGATGGCGTTCACCGCCGGGTTGAAACGCTCGATCTGGTCGAGGTGCGCCTGCATCACTTCACGGCAGGAAACCTGGCGCAGGCGGATGCGCTGGGCCAGTTCGTGGGCCTGGAGCTGGACGAGTTCGTTGTGCTTGTTCTTCTGGCTCATGGAACGAGGCCTTTTTTCATCAGGGCTTCCGCGATGGGAAGGTTCAGTCGGGTTCAACGACCCCATCAGCGGATGGGGCTTGTATCGAGTAGCGCGTTCGCCGGGCCGCACGCTGCCGGCACGCCCACCCAGGTGGACGCGAGCAGCGTCGGTCTGAGACGTCCCCGGTCGGGGATCAGCGCATCAGGTTGGTCCAGATACGGTCGGCCAGGCGGATCGCGCCTTCGCCGCAGGTCTTGCTGAACACCACCTTGGTGCCCTCGGGGATGTGCAGTTCCGGCGCATCCTTCAGGCTGGCGTCGAGGAAGGGTTCCACGCCCTTGATCGGGCTCTGGTGCTTGAGGAAGTTCTGGGTCATCGCCGAGTTTTCCGGCTGGCTGAGGAAGGCGATGAACTTCTTCGCGTTCTCCGGGTGCTTGGCGCCGGCAGGGATCACCAGATTGTCCACCCAGGCCATCACGCCCTCTTTCGGGTAGAGGTACTTCAGGCTGGACTTCATCTCACGCGCGCGCATCGACGAGCCGCCCCAGAACATCGACATGTCGACTTCGCCCGAGGCCAGGTTCTCGCGGATCGAGCCGGCCTTGGAGCTGTAGGTCTTCACGAAGGGCTTCTGGTTCTTCAACAGGGTCAGCACCTGTTGCATCTGCTTGGGGTCTTCGCTGCACAGCGGGATGCCCAGGTAGAGGCTGGCGGTATCGATCACCTCGCTCGCCGAATCGAACATGTTGATCTTGCCCTGCAGCTCCGCCGGCGGGGTGAACAGTACCGAGTAGCTGTCGGCCGGGCCGCTGTACTTGGCGCTGTCCAGCACCACGCTGGTGGTGCCCCAGATGAAGGGCACGGCATAAGCGCCTTCCGGGTCCCAGGTGGGCTTCTTCAGGTTGTCTTCGACGTTGGCGTAGTAGGGCTGGCTGGCCGGGTCGAAGCGCTCCAGCAACTTCTCCTGGATCAGGATCGGTACGAACTGGTGCGACGGAATGGCCACGTCGTAACCCGTGCCGCCCTGCTTGAGTTTGGCCAGCAGGGTTTCGTTGGAGTCGTAGGAATCCACGGTCACCTTGATGCCGGTTTCCTTCTCGAATTTCTCGAGGATCTGTGGCGTGAAATAGCCACTCCAGCTCACCACGTTCAGTTGTTCGGCGGCGTGCACGTTGGCCACCAGACCCATGGCCAGCGAGGCCCCTACAGCAGCGATCAGTTTGCTCATCTTCTACTCCGGTATGTGGGCTCAGGCCTTCTTCTTGCCGAGCAGGTAGGACAGGGTTACGAACAGCACGGAAACGCCGAGGATCAGGGTCGACACCGCGTTCACATCGGGCGTCACGCCCATGCGCAGCAGGCCGAAGATGAAGATCGGCAAGGTGGTGGTGCCAGCCTGGGAGACCATCATCGAGATCACGAAGTTATCCAGCGAAACGATGAAGGCCAGCATCACCCCGGAGAAAATCCCCGGCATCAGCAACGGCAGGGTCACCTTGCGGAAGGTCCGCCAGGGCCCTGCGTAGAGGTCCGCGGCGGCCTGTTCCAGGGACAGGTCCATGTCGTTCAGGCGGGCACGGATCGGCAGGTAGGCGAACGGGATGCAGAACACCGTGTGGGCGATGATCAGGTTGCCGTAGCCCAGCGACAGGCCGAGGGTGGAGAACAGCGCCAGGGTGGCGACGCCGACGACAATCTCGGGCAGCACCAGCGGCAGCATGATCGCCCCCATGGACAGGCGCAGGCCCTTGAACTTGGCCCCGCGCGAGGTACCCAGTGCAGCCAGGGTAGCGATCGCGGTGGCGATCACGCTGGCGCACACGGCGATCAGCAGGCTGTTGCCGGCGGCCTGCCGCAGCGCCTGGTTGGCGAAGGCGCTGCGGTACCAGTCGAGGCTGAAGCCGGTCCACACGGTGGCGGACTGGTTGGCGTTGAACGAGAGCACCACCAGCACCACGATGGGCGCGTAGAGGTACAGGTAGAACAGCAAGCTCAGGGCTCCGAAGCCACGGAAATCCTGCACACCCAGACGGCGTTTGGTCAGCAGCGAGAGCATCATTCACCTCCCTGGGCGATGCGCAGGCGTTCGGCGCGCATCGCGTAGAACATCAGCACCAGCATCACGGCGCCCATCAGTACCAGCGACAGCGCTGCACCGAAGGGCCAGTTCCGCGAGTCGCTGAACTGCCGGAAGATCAGGTTGCCAAGCATCATCTTGGTGCCGCCGCCGAGCAGTTCGGGGGCGATCATCGCGCCCAGGCAGGGCACGAAGGTGAGGATGGCGCCGGCCAGGATGCCCGGGCGGGCGATCGGCAGGACGACCTTGCGCAGCGTGCGGATGCGTCCCGCGTAGAGATCCTGGGCGGCCTCCAGCAGGCGCATGTCCATCTTCTCGAGGGTGGCGTAGATCGGCAGCACCACGAAGGGCGCGTAGGTGTAGACCAGGCCCAGCAGCACGGCACCGTCGGTGTAGAGCATGTTCAACGGCTGGTGAATGATGCCGAGGCTCATCAGCGTGCCGTTGACCACACCGGTACCGCGCAGCAGCAGGATCCAGGCGTAGGTGCGGATCAGCAGGTTGGCCCAGAACGGCACGGTGATCAGGAAGATCAGCAGGCCGCGACGGTGCGCCGGCTGCATCGCCAGCCACACCGCCACCGGGAAGCCCACCAGCAGGGTGATGACAGTGGTCGCCGCGGCAATGCCGATGGAGCGCAGCGCGATCATCACGTAGGAGTCGGCGAAGGCCAGGCTGTCGTCGAGCTGGCGCTCGAACAGCAGCGAGACATAGGCGTCGATGCTGAAGTGCGGGTTCACCCCGCCATAGGGGTTGGCCTGCATCAGCGAGTAACCGACCACGATGACGATCGGCACGATCAGGAACAGCCCGATGGAGACCAGCGCCGGCGATACGCCGAGGAAGCTGCGCAGCGCCTGGCGCCGCTCCAGCGAATTGCCGGAGCTTGTGGATAACTGCTTCATGTTCACCCCCGCTCAGTCCACCAGGACGCTGGCGCTACCTTTCTCGAACAGCAGCCCGGCGCGTTGCCCGGCTGCCAGGCGCCCACGCTGGCCGGCGCTGTTGGGCGCGCGGACGGTCAGGCGGGTGCCATCGGCAAGACTGACCTGGTACTGCAGGTCGGTGCCCAGGTAGATCTGCTGGACCACGCTGCACGGCGTGGCCGCCAACGTGTCCTCGGCCACCAGTTGCAGGCGCTCGGGACGGATCGACAGGGTGACCTCGGCGCCGACCTTGAGGCCTTCGCGGGCCTGGGCCTCGATCAGCTGGTCGCCGGGAAGACGGTAGTGCGCGCAGTCGCCGGTGACGTTCTCGACACGGGCCGGGAGGAAGTTGGTCTCGCCAATGAAGTCGGCGACGAAGCGGTTGCGCGGGTGTTCGTAGATGTCGTCCGGACGGCCGACCTGCTGCACCTCGCCCTCGGAGAGCACGGCGATGCGGTCGGACATGGTCAGGGCTTCTTCCTGGTCATGGGTGACGAAGATGAAGGTGATGCCGGTCTTGGACTGGATCGCCTTGAGCTCTTCGCGCATGGCCTGGCGCAACTTGAGGTCGAGCGCCGACAGCGGCTCGTCGAGCAGCAGCACCTTGGGATGCGGCGCCAGCGCGCGGGCCAGGGCGACGCGCTGTTGCTGGCCACCGGAGAGCTGGGTCGGCTTGCGCTGGGCGAAGCGTTCCATCTGCACCAGGGCAAGCATCTCGCGGACGCGCTCGACGACCTGCACCTTGCTCATGCGCTGGCCCATCGGGTGGGATTCCAGGCCGAAGGCCAGGTTCTCGGCGATGGTCATGTGCGGGAACAGTGCGTAGTGCTGGAACACGGTGTTCACCGGGCGCTCGAAGGGCGGCCGGTCGGCGATGTTCTCGCCGTAGAGCTGGATTTCCCCGGAGGTGGGGAACTCGAAGCCGGCGATCATCCGCAGCAGGGTGGTCTTGCCGCAGCCCGAAGGGCCGAGCAGGGTGAAGAACTCGTTGTCGCGGATGTCCAGGTCGACGCATTTGAGCGCGACGGGACCGCTGGCCGGGTCGCCGTAGACCTTGCGCACGGAGCGGATAGAGACCGCCGCCGTCTGCAGGCTGTGCAGGGCATTCATGGTGAAACCTCCGCATCCTTCCCGTCCGCCGCACGCTGGCGCTCGGGGGATCTTGTAGTTGTTCTGGCAGGGCTGGAGTAAACGCTGGATGCAGCGCTGGCCGTGGGTTCGGCTCGATATTGTGGTGATGCTGCTGGAGCGGATATTCGAAGAAAGGTGGTTGAGCGAAAAGCTCAATTTTCTTACATTCGCTGTTAAATAAATTAATAGCTGAGCTGATACCTGGGCTCACCACCGAGACTTGCGTCCATGTCCATCCAGCGTCTTCCGCCGCTCAATGCCGTTCGCGCCTTCGAGGCCGCCGCCCGGCTGGGCAGCTATGTCGCCGCCTCGAAAGACCTGCATGTGACGCAGCCGGCCATCGGCCGTCACGTGAAGCTGCTGGAGGATTGGCTGGGCGTACAGTTGTTCGAGCGCACCCCGCGCGGAGTGAGCCTGACGCCCGCCGGGCAGCGTTACTACGCGAAGATATCCACAGCCCTGCAGCAGATCGCCGACGCCGGCCACGAACTGGCCCCCGGCGGCACCGCGCGCTGGCTCAAGATCCTGGTGGTGCCGGCCTTCGCCAAGCGCTGGCTGATGCCGCGCCTGGAAACCCTGCGCCAGCAGCGCCCGGGCCTGAAGGTCGCCGTGGAACCCAACCCGACTTTCACCGAAGTTGACGGTAAAAGCGCCGATCTCGGGATCGTCTACGGACTTCCCGGCGTCTATCCGCAGTGCCACAGCACCCTGGTTCGGCCGGCGGTTTTCCCGGTGTGCTCGCCCGCCTACCTCGAAGAACACGGACCGCTGACCAGCGTGCACGAGCTGGCACAGCACAAGCTGATCCACGTCGACGATGGCGAATGGTGGAACCTCTGGCTCTCCACCATCGGGCTGGACTTGCGGGTGAATTCCGACGTGCTCTACGTCAGCAACGACCACGCGCTGTCCATGGCCGAGGCCGGCCACGGCATCGCCCTGGCCAACCTGGTGCTGGTGAAGCACCAGCTGGCCGCCGGCACGCTGGTGCGACCGCTGCCCGAGGAAGTGCCGCTGGAAAGCTACCAGTTGCTGCTGCCCACCGGCGCGGTGAGCGCCGACGTGGCCTGGTTCGAGGACTGGATTCGCGCGGCGTTGCAGGAGGAATTCTCGCCCAGCGCGGAGCCGCGTGACTGAGTCAGCCGCATGGCTAGGCGGAACGCCGAAGACAGTGCGTCCAGCACGGCGAGACGCCCCAACGACGCCTGGCGGTTGAATCAGCCGCGCGGCGCGTAGGCGAACACGTCGGCGCGCATCTGATGCGGGTCCATGCCCGCCGCCACCAGTGCATCCAGGGTGCCGTAGACCATCGCCGGCGAGCCGCTGGCGTAGACACGCAGGCCGGACAATTCGGCAAAGTCCTCGCACACTGCTTCATGCAACAGACCGCAGCGCCCCTGCCAGCCGCACAGGTCGCTGACGATCTTGTGCAGATGCAGGTTGGGTACGCCCTCCCACTGCTCCCAGTGCGGCAGCTCGTAGAAGTCTTCCGGGCGACGCACGCCCCAGTAGAGGTGCACCGGATGGGCGAAGCCGGTGGCACGGCAGAATTCGATCAGGCTGTGCATCTGCGCCATGCCGGTCCCGGCGGCGATCAGCACCAGCGGGCCGTCCGGCAAGTCAGCCAGGTGCGCGTCGCCGAACGGCATCTGCACGCGGGCGAAGCGGTCGCGCTGCAACTGGGTCAGCAGCTCGATGGCACTGTTCTCACGGGCCAGGATGTGCAGTTCCAGGTCACGCCCTTCCTGCGGCGCGGAGGCCAGGGAGAAGGCCGCCGGATCGTTGCCCGCGCGCTCGATCAGCACGTACTGTCCGGCGTGGTAGCGCGGCGGCTTGCCGGCCGGGGCGCGCAGGCGCACACGCCAGACGTCGCCACCCACCGGCTCGCAGAGGGTCAGTTGGCAGGACAGCGTGCGCACCGGCAGTTCGCCGGGGGCCAGCACGCCGTCCCAGTGCAGCACGCAGTCTTCCAGCGGCTCGGCCAGGCAGGTGAAGAGTTCGCCATGGTCGCGCACCTCGCCGTCCTGGCGCACACGGCCTTCCACCAGCAGTGCCGCGCAGATATGGCAGTTGCCGTTGCGGCAGCTCTGCGGGCACTCATAGCCCAGGCGCCGCGCACCGTCGAGGATACGTTCCCCGGGCCGCAGCTCGAGCTGGGCGCCGGAGGGTTGCAAGGTCACTTTCAAGCGCTGTTCTCGTTCTTCTAGAGGGCGGCCTCTGGCGCACCGCCGCCCTTGGTGTTCGACGGCCCGTCAGTCGATGCCCAGGCTCGCCCAGATTTCGTCGACGCGACGGGTCACCGCCGGATCCTTCTCGATCACCCGCCCCCACTCGCGGCTGGTCTCGCCCGGCCACTTGTGGGTGGCATCCAGGCCCATCTTCGAGCCGAGGCCGGAGATCGGCGAGGCGAAGTCCAGGTAGTCGATCGGCGTGTTGTCGATCATCACCGTGTCGCGCTTGGGGTCCATGCGCGTGGTGATGGCCCAGATCACGTCGTTCCAGTCGCGGGCGTTGATGTCGTCGTCGGTGACGATAACGAACTTGGTGTACATGAACTGTCGCAGGAACGACCAGACACCGAGCATCACGCGTTTGGCGTGGCCGGGGTACTGCTTCTTCATGGTCACCACCGCCATGCGGTAGGAGCAACCCTCGGGCGGCAGGTAGAAGTCGGTGATCTCGGGGAACTGCTTCTGCAGGATCGGCACGAAGACTTCGTTCAGCGCCACACCGAGGATCGCCGGCTCATCCGGCGGGCGGCCGGTATACGTACTGTGGTAGATCGGTTTCTGCCGGCGAGTGATGCGCTCGACGGTGAACACCGGGAAACGGTCCACCTCGTTGTAGTAGCCGGTGTGGTCGCCGTACGGGCCTTCATCGGCCATCTCGCCGGGATGGATCACCCCTTCGAGGACGATTTCGGCGCTGGCCGGCACCTGCAGGTCATTGCCGATGCACTTGACCAGTTCGGTCTTGTGCCCGCGCAGCAGGCCGGCGAAGGCATACTCGGAGAGGTTGTCCGGCACCGGGGTCACGGCGCCAAGAATGGTCGCCGGGTCCGCACCGAGGGCCACGGCCACCGGATAAGGCTGGCCGGGATGCTTCTGGCACCACTCGCGGAAGTCCAGCGCGCCACCACGGTGGCTGAGCCAGCGCATGATGACCTTGTTGCGGCCGATCACCTGCTGGCGGTAGATACCCAGGTTCTGCCGTTCCTTGTTCGGCCCGCGGGTGACCGTCAGGCCCCAGGTGATCAGCGGCGCGACGTCGCCGGGCCAGCAGGTCTGTACCGGCAGCTTCGACAGGTCGACAGCGTCGCCCTCTTCGATCACTTCCTGGCACGGCGCATCCCGAAGAACCTTGGGCGCCATGTTGATGACCTTCTTGAAGATCGGCAGCTTGGACCAGGCGTCCTTCAATCCCTTGGGCGGCTCGGGTTCCTTGAGGAAGGCCAGCAGCTTGCCGATCTCGCGCAGCTCGGAGACATCCTCTGCGCCCATGCCCAGGGCCACGCGCTCAGGCGTGCCGAACAGGTTGCCGAGTACGGGAATGTCATGGCCGGTAGGCTTTTCGAACAGCAGGGCCGGGCCCTTGGCGCGCAGGGTGCGGTCGCACACCTCGGTCATTTCCAGCACCGGGGATACCGGGGCCTGGATGCGCTTGAGCTGTCCGCGCTGCTCCAGGGCAGCGATGAACTCGCGCAGGTCGCGATACTGCATGAGGGTCTCGATGGCGGCAGGATGATGCGACAGTCTACCGCGCATCGCCGGCAGGCAGAAACACGAAGGCCGGGTTTCCCCGGCCTTGTGGCATTGCAGCAGCGCGCAGAGTCACTGACAAATCTGAGCGAAGCGGTTCTGGCTAGGCGCCTGGCCTCAGACAGTACTTTGTGTACGGCAGAGGCCAGGCAACAATGTCAGAACAGATTTGCCGGCGACTCTTACTTGCTGCGCTTCATCGAGTCGAAGAACTCGTCGTTGGTCTTCGTTTGGCGCAGCTTGTCCAGGAGGAATTCCACGGCGGCGATCTCGTCCATCGGGTGGAGGATCTTGCGCAGGATCCACATGCGCTGCAGCTCTTCCTCACCGGTGAGCAGCTCTTCGCGACGGGTGCCGGAGCGATTGATGTTGATCGCCGGGAACACGCGCTTTTCCGAAATGCGACGGTCGAGGATGAGCTCCGAGTTACCGGTACCCTTGAATTCCTCGTAGATCACTTCGTCCATCTTCGAGCCGGTTTCGATCAGCGCGGTGGCGAGGATGGTCAGCGAACCGCCTTCCTCGATGTTGCGCGCGGCACCGAAGAAGCGCTTGGGCTTTTCCAGGGCATGGGCGTCGACACCACCGGTGAGCACCTTGCCGGAGCTCGGGATCACGGTGTTGTAGGCACGAGCCAGACGGGTGATGGAGTCGAGCAGGATGATCACGTCCTTCTTGTGCTCGACCAGACGCTTGGCCTTCTCGATCACCATCTCGGCGACCTGCACGTGGCGGGTCGGCGGCTCGTCGAAGGTGGACGCGACCACTTCGCCGCGCACGGTGCGCTGCATCTCGGTCACTTCTTCCGGGCGCTCGTCGATCAGCAGGACGATCAGGTGGCACTCGGGGTTGTTGCGGGTAATGTTCGAGGCAATGTTCTGCAGCATGATGGTCTTGCCCGCTTTCGGCGGGGCGACGATCAGGCCGCGCTGGCCCTTGCCGATCGGCGAGCAGAGGTCGATCACACGACCGGTGAGGTCCTCGGTGGAGCCGTTGCCGGCTTCCATGGTCAGGCGCTTGGTCGGGAACAGCGGCGTCAGGTTCTCGAAGAGAATCTTGTTCTTCGCGTTCTCCGGACGATCGAAGTTGATCGAGTCGACTTTCAGCAGGGCGAAGTAACGCTCGCCTTCCTTCGGCGGTCGAATCTTGCCGATGATGGTATCGCCCGTGCGCAGGTTGAAGCGACGGATCTGGCTGGGCGAGACGTAGATGTCGTCGGGGCCGGCCAGGTACGAGGAATCGGCGGAGCGCAGGAAGCCGAAGCCATCCTGGAGAATCTCCAGCACGCCGTCACCGGAGATTTCCTCGCCGCTTTTCGCATGCTTCTTCAGCAGCGCGAAGATGATGTCCTGCTTGCGCGAACGGGCCATGTTTTCCAGGCCCATGGCATCGGACATTTCCAGCAATTCGGCAATCGGCTTTTGCTTGAGTTCGGTCAGATTCATAGAAGGGACGTAAATACGCTGAAAGGGGAAAAGGGAACAAGCGTGATGCTTGAAGAGCCGCGCCGTAGATGACGGACAGGATCGCTTGGAATTCGAATGGGAAGTGCGTCGGCGACGGCTTGCAGGGGACAACGAAACAATCGTTGTGCGCCCGAATTTAACACCCGAGTTTCGGAGCGTCTAGGGGCAATAACGAAAAACCCCCGCGCATTGGCGGGGCTTTTCGGGATTCTTCGACTTAGATGTTGCTGTCGAGGAAGGCAGCCAGCTGCGACTTGGACAGTGCGCCGACCTTGGTCGCTTCGACATTGCCGCCCTTGAACAGCATCAGGGTCGGGATGCCGCGCACGCCGTACTTCGGCGGGGTGTCCTGGTTCTCGTCGATGTTCAGCTTGCAGACTTTCAGCTTGCCCTGATAGTCCTTGGCGATCTCGTCCAGTACCGGGGCGATCATCTTGCACGGGCCGCACCATTCGGCCCAGTAGTCGACCAGCACGGGACCGTCGGACTTCAGTACGTCCTGCTCGAAGCTGGCATCGGTAACATTGACGATATGTTCGCTCATGTATTCTCTCCGTCAATCGGATGCGAAAAAGTGTCCGCCATCATATCCCGCCTCGGCCCACACCGAAAGGCGCAGCCGATTGAGTGTATCTATCGCTGCCACGGTGACTTCTGATCGGTGACAACCCCTTCATTGGCACTCCCTGCCTAAAATGGCAGGATGTCTCCCGTATTTACCCGGACCTGCCCCTATGCCCCATACCCCTGCCAAGACCTTTCCGATGATCGCGGCCATTGACCTTGGCTCGAACAGTTTCCACATGGTTTTGGCGAAGGCCGATCACGGCGAGATACGCATTCTTGAGCGGTTGGGCGAGAAGGTCCAGCTGGCCGCGGGCATCGGCGAGAACCGCATGCTCACCGAGGAAGCGATGCAGCGCGGCTACGACTGCCTGAAGCAGTTCGCCCAGTTCATCAACGGCATGCCGCCGGGCTCGGTGCGCGTCGTGGGCACCAACGCCCTGCGCGAAGCGCGCAACCGCGCCGAATTCATCCGCGTCGCCGACCAGATCCTCGGCCACCCGGTGGAAGTCATCTCCGGCCGCGAAGAAGCGCGCCTGATCTACCTGGGCGTTTCCCACACCCTGCCGGACAACCCGGGCAAGCGCCTGGTGGTCGACATCGGCGGCGGCAGCACCGAGTTCATCATCGGCCAGCAGTTCGAATCGCAGCTGCGCGAGAGCCTGCAGATGGGTTGCGTGAGCTTCACCCAGCGCTACTTCAAGGACGGCAAGATCACCCCAGCGCGCTACGCGCAGGCCTATACCTCGGCCCGCCTGGAGCTGATGAGCATCGAGAACAGCCTGCGTCGCCTGGGCTGGGACGAGGCTGTGGGCGCCTCCGGCACCATCCGCGCGATCTGCCTGGCGATCCAGGCTGGCGGCCACGGCAACGGCGAGATCAACCCCGAAGGCCTGGCCTGGCTCAAGCGCAAGATGTTCAAGCTGGGCGAGGTCGAGAAGCTCGACATCGACGGCATCAAGCCTGACCGCCGGCCGATCTTCCCGGCCGGCATGGCGATTCTCGAGGCGCTGTTCGACGCCCTCGAGCTGACCCGCATGACCCATTCCGAAGGCGCTCTGCGCGAAGGCGTGCTCTACGACCTGCTGGGCCGCCACCATCACGAGGACGTTCGCGAGCGCACCATCGGCGCACTCATGGAGCGCTACCACGTCGACCCGGAGCAGGCCGCGCGCGTCGAGACCAAGGCGCTGGAATCCCTGGAGCAGGTCGCCAAGGCCTGGGACCTGAACGACGAGGGCCACCGTGAGCTGCTGATGTGGGCTGCCCGCGTCCACGAACTCGGCCTGGACATCGCTCACTATCACTACCACAAGCACGGCGCCTACCTGCTGGAGCACTCGGACCTGGCCGGCTTCTCGCGCCTGGACCAGCTGACCCTGGCACTGCTGGTGCGCGGCCACCGCCGCAACATCCCGGTGGACAAGTTCAACGAACTGGGCGACGAGGGCGACAAGCTGATCCGCCTGTGCATCGTGCTGCGCTTCGCCATCCTCTTCCACCACATCCGTGGCACCCAGGAAATGCCAGCCGTGACCCTGAAGGCGTCCGGCAAATCGCTGGACGTGCGCTTCCCGGACGGCTGGCTGGCCGCCAACCCGCTGACCCAGGCGGACTTCGAACAGGAAGCCGAATGGCTCAAGCGCGTGGGTTACTCGCTCAGCGTGAGCTGATCGCCGCTTCCGCGACAGACGAAGGCCCCGGCGTGCAATGCCGGGGCCTTTTCATTTTCAGCACCAGGCCCGGCATGACCAGTAGGAGCGGGCCATGCCCGCGAAATCCCGTGCGACGGAATCCGCTCTCCCCGTTGACGATCGAACGCGGCACCAACGCCGGCCCTGCCGGCGGTTCGCGGGCGCGGCCCGCTCCCACAAGAACGCGACCATGAAAAAGCCCTGCCGAGGCAGGGCTTTTTCATGGTACTGGCGGCAGATCAGCGAACGCTGATCACCGGCGTGCACAGGCGCTCCAGCAGGGTCGCCTGGGCGTTGCGGGCGTTCTGGTTGCCGCTGGGGCTCTGGCGCACATAGCTGCCGTCGGACTGCAGCACCCAGGCCTGGGTGTTGTCGGTCAGGTAGGACTCCAGCTCCTTCTTCACCCGCAGCACGAGTTTCTTGCCCTCGACCGGGAAGCAGGTCTCCACGCGCATGTCGAGGTTGCGCTCCATCCAGTCGGCGCTGGAAAGATAGAGTTTCTCCTCGCCGCCATTGAGGAAGTAGTAGATCCGGCTGTGCTCGAGGAAGCGACCGATGATCGAGCGCACCTGAATGTTGTGCGACACGCCCGGCACACCCGGACGCAGGCAGCACATGCCGCGCACCACCAGATCGATCTTCACGCCGGCCTGGCTGGCCTTGTACAGCGCGCGGATGACCTTCGCGTCGGTCAGCGAGTTGACCTTGGCCATGATGTGCGCCGGCTTGCCCTCGGCCGCCTGGGCTGCCTCGCGGTTGATCATCTCCAGCAGGTTCTTCTTCAGGGTGAAGGGCGCGTGCAGGAGCTTCTTCATGCGCAGGGTCTTGCCCATGCCGATCAGCTGGTTGAACAGCTTGTGCAGGTCCTCGCAGAGCGCCACATCGGCGGTCAGCAGGCTGTAGTCGGTGTACAGGCGGGCGTTGCCGGCGTGGTAGTTGCCGGTACCCAGGTGCGCGTAGCGGCGCAGCTCGCCATCCTCGCGACGCAGAATCAGCATCATCTTGGCGTGGGTCTTGAAGCCGACCACGCCGTAGATCACCACGGCACCGGCCTGCTGCAGCCGGCTGGCCAGTTGCAGGTTGGACTCCTCGTCGAAGCGCGCCCGCAGTTCGATCACCACGGTCACTTCCTTGCCGTTACGCGCAGCTTCCACCAGCGCGTCGACGATCTCGGAGTTGGCACCGGAGCGGTACAGCGTCTGCTTGATCGCCAGCACGCTGGGGTCCTTGGCGGCCTGACGCAGCAGGTCGACCACCGGCGTGAAGGACTCGAACGGGTGCATCAGCAGCACATCGAGCTTGCCCAGGACGTTGAACAGATTTTCCTTCTTCTGCAGCAGCTTGGGAATCGCCGGGGTGAACGGCGGCGACTGCAGCTCGGGATGGCTGGCGAGCCCGGTGACGCTGAACAGGCGGGTCAGGTTGACCGGCCCGCTGACCTTGTACAGCTCGGTCTCGGACAGGCCGAACTGCTTGAGCAGGTAGTTCGACAGGTGCGTCGGGCAGGTGTCCACTACCTCCAGGCGCACCGCATCGCCGTAGCGCCGCGAGAACAGCTCGCCACGCAGGGCGCGGGCCAGGTCCTCGACGTCCTCGGCGTCCACCGAGAGATCGGCGTTACGGGTCAGGCGGAACTGGTAGCAGCCCTTCACCTTCATGCCGTGGAACAGGTCGTCGGCGTGGGCGTGGATCATCGACGAGAGGAACACGTAGTTGTCGCCGGGGCCGGCGACGTCTTCCGGCAGGCGGATGATCCGCGGCAGCGAACGCGGCGCCGGGATGATCGCCAGGCCCGAATCGCGACCGAAGGCGTCCAGGCCTTCGAGCTCGACCATGAAGTTGAGGCTCTTGTTCACCAGCAACGGGAACGGGTGGGTCGGGTCGAGGCCGATCGGCGTGACGATGGGCGCGATCTCGTCGCGGAAGAAGCGACGGACCCAGGCCTTGATCTTCGGCGTCCAGTAGCGGCGACGGATGAAGCGGATGTCGTGCTTGGCCAGCTCTGGCAACAGGATGTCGTTGAGGATGCTGTACTGGCGGGCGACCTGCTCGTGCACCTGCTCGCTGATGCGTGCCAGCGCCTGGTGCGGCAGCAGGCCGTCGGCGCCGGCCTGTTCGCGGGCGAAGGTAATCTGCTTCTTCAGTCCGGCAACGCGAATCTCGAAGAACTCATCGAGGTTGCTGGAGAAGATCAGCAGGAACTTCAGGCGCTCCAGCAGCGGGTAGGACTCGTCCAGCGCCTGTTCCAGCACGCGGATGTTGAACTGCAGCTGCGAGAGCTCGCGATGAATGTAGAGGGCACTGTCGTCCACGTTGATCGCCGGCACCGCCGGCTCGACGGGAGCTGGCGTCGCCTCGGCGGCCTCCTCCACGACGACGTCGGTGATTTCAGCAGTGGTGTCAGCTTCGATAACTTCGGTTTCGCTAATGCCTTCGGTATTCATCGCTCGTCTCATCGACGGGGTCAGCCCCCGCTTTTCAATTGTTGTGCTGCGCGCTTGGCGAAGTAGGTCAGGATGCCATCTGCGCCGGCGCGTTTGAAGGCCAGCAGCGACTCGAGGATCACCGCCTCGCTGAGCCAGCCGTTGTTGATCGCGGCCATGTGCATCGCGTACTCGCCACTGACCTGGTAGACAAAGGTCGGCGCGCGGAATTCGTCCTTGGCGCGGCGCACGATATCGAGATAGGGCATGCCCGGCTTGACCATGATCATGTCGGCGCCCTCGGCGAGGTCAGCGTAGATCTCGTGCAGCGCTTCGTCGCTGTTGGCCGGGTCCATCTGGTAGGTGGCCTTGTTGCCCTTGCCCAGGTTGGCGGCGGAGCCGACGGCGTCGCGGAACGGGCCGTAGTAGGCGCTGGCGTACTTGGCCGAGTAGGCCATGATGCGGGTGTTGATGTGACCGGTGGACTCCAGGGCCTCGCGGATCGCGCCGATGCGGCCGTCCATCATGTCCGAGGGCGCCACGACCTGTGCGCCAGCCTCGGCGTGGGACAGCGCCTGCTTGACCAGCACATCAACGGAAATGTCGTTCAGGACGTAGCCGTCCTCGTCGAGGATGCCGTCCTGGCCGTGGCTGGTAAACGGGTCCAGCGCCACGTCGGTGATGATGCCCAGTTCCGGGAAACGCTCGCGCAGGGCGCGGGTGGCGCGCTGGGCGATGCCGTCGGGGTTGAACGCTTCCGCGCCATCGAGGGATTTCTTCTCCAGCGGGGTCACCGGGAACAGCGCCAGCGCCGGGATGCCCAGTTCCACGAGTTCCTCGGTTTCCTTGAGCAGCAGATCGATGGACATGCGCTCCACGCCCGGCATCGAGGGCACCGCTTCACGCTGATTCTTGCCGTCGAGCACGAACACCGGAAGGATCAGGTCGTTGGTGGTCAGGACGTTCTCGCGCACCAGGCGGCGGGAGAATTCGTCACGACGGTTGCGACGCAGTCGAGTGAAGGGAAAGGCACGATCGGCGGGAATGAAGCTCACGGCGTACTCCAGGGCCTGATACAGCAGGCACAGTCTGACAGTTATAGCCCTGAATTATGACCGATTGGTAACAACCGGTAACAGTGACCCTTGGTCGCGGCATCCTGCCGCAGCGGCATGCCGCCGCTCTGCGCCACCGGAGACTTGTTCCAGGTCAGGTGTGCAGATCGGGGTGCCTTCCCTGCGGGCGACAACCGAGTTAGGCTTCGCGTTCATTTCGCTGCGTTGCCTCGATAATGCTCCAACAATTCCTGCAGGATTTCGGCTACTTCGCCCTGTTTCTCGGCACGTTCTTCGAGGGTGAGACCATTCTGGTGCTGGCCGGCTTCCTGGCTTTCCGCGGCTACATGCAGCTGGAGTACGTCATTGCGGTGGCTTTCTTCGGCAGCTACGCGGGTGACCAGCTCTGGTATTTCCTCGGTCGCCGCCACGGTCGCAAGCTGCTCGCACGCAAGCCGCGCTGGCAGAAAATGGGCGACAAGGCCCTGGAGCACGTGCGCAAGCACCCGGACCTGTGGGTCCTGAGCTTCCGCTTCGTCTACGGCCTGCGCACCGTGATGCCAGTGGCCATCGGCCTGTCCGGCTATCCGCCAGCGCGCTACCTGCTGCTCAACGGCATCGGCGCCATTGTCTGGGCCACCGTACTGGGCAGCGCCGCCTTCTACTTCGGCAGCGTGCTCGAAGGCGTGCTGGGCAACATCAAGAAGTACGAACTCATGGTCCTTGGCGGCCTCGTGGTGATCGGCCTGCTGTTCTGGCTGCGCCGTCGTTTCAAGGCTGCCAAGGCCGACTGATCAGGCTGCCTGCGGCAGGCGCTCGGCGCGCCGCAGGCCCAGCAGGCCGATCAGGCTGAGCAACGAGTAGACCGCCAGCGCCCAAGGCGCCCACTGCGGCAATTCGATTCCTCCCCACAGCGCCAGCGCCGCCATTGCCGGCACGTTCAGCGCCAATCGCAGCAATTCCAGGCGCAGCGCCCAGGCTCGGTTCTCCAGCCAGCAGCCGATGGCGTAGAGCCCGACGGCCATCCAGCTCCAGCCGAGCAGCAGCGGCAGCACCTGCCAGTGCTCCCCGACACCCAGCAACCAGGTGCCTACCACCACGTAGGTGGCGAACTGCACACCGGCGTACCACTGCCGGCCGCGCGTGAGCGGCACGTCGAACTTGCGGAAGGCCGCCAGGTCGGGCTTGGCCATCGGATAACGCTGGGCGACATCCTCGGGGCGCCAGCCGGTACGCATGAACCAGATGCGCAGCTTGTCCCACAGACTGCCAGCACGTCGCGCATCGCTCCACAGGTGCGCATAGACCTGCAGGTTCGCCCACAGCGGATTCCAGCTGGCCAGCGGCACGGTCACGCCGAACACCACCGGCTCCTCGTCCAGCTCCTCCTGGAAGGTGCCGAACAGGCGGTCCCAGACAATGAACACGCCGCCGTAGTTGCGATCCATGTAGACCGGGTTCTGCGCGTGGTGCACGCGGTGGTTGGACGGGGTGATGAAGACCCATTCGAACCAGCCCAGCTTGGGGATGTGCCGGGTGTGCACCCAGAACTGGTAGAGCAGGTTCAGCGCGCCGACAGTGAGGAACACCAGCGGCGGCACGCCGGCGATGGCCATCGGCAGGTAGAAGATCCAGCCGAAGAGGAAGCCGGTGCTGGTCTGCCGCAGCGCGGTGGAGAGGTTGTAATCCTCGCTCTGGTGGTGCACCGAATGGGCGGCCCAGAGCACGTTGCGCTCGTGGCCCAGGCGATGGTTCCAGTAGTAGCAGAAGTCATAGAAGACAAAGGCGAACACCCAGACCCACAGGCTCTTGGCCGACAGATCGAGCAGCGCAAGCTGCTGCCAGGCCAGGGTATAGGTGACCAGCGCCAGGCCCTTGGTCAGCAGGCCGCTGGTGGTGGACAACACGCCGGCGCTCAGGCTGTTCAGCGCATCGCTTAGCCGGTACGTACGCAGGCCGCGCCAGCGGTCGGCGAGCAGCTCGATCGCGATCAGGAGGAAAAAGAAAGGCACGGCGAAGAGGATGTAGTTCATGGCGCGACCGAATCGTTATGCTTATGAGTAAGGATCCTAGTCCCTTGCCCGACGCCGACCACGGCCGTCGGCGACAGCCCGGGCGGCATATCGCGACAGCCCCGGGCCCCTCGTACAGGAGCAGTTCATGAAGAAAGTTGCCGTTATCCTCTCCGGTTGTGGCGTCTACGACGGCGCGGAAATCCACGAGAGCGTGATCACCCTGCTGCGCCTTTCGCAGCGCGGCGCGAAGGTGCAGTGCTTCGCCCCGAACATCGCCCAGCACCATGTGCTGAACCACCTGACTGGCGAAGAAATGGCCGAAAGCCGGAATGTGCTGGTGGAATCGGCGCGCATCGCCCGTGGTGAGGTGAAGGACGTGCGCGAAGCCAGCGTCGAGGATTTCGACGCCCTGATCGTGCCCGGCGGCTTCGGCGCGGCGAAGAACCTCAGCGACTTCGCCTTCAAGGGCGACCAGTGCGACGTGCAGCCGGACGTACTGGCCCTGGCCAAGGCCTTCGCCGCGGCGAAAAAGCCGGTTGGCCTGCTCTGCATCGCCCCGGCCCTGGCCGCGCGCATCTATGGCGCTGGCGTGGAATGCACCATCGGCACCGACGAGGGCACCGCCCAGGCGCTGACGAAGATGGGCGCCAAGCACATCGATTGCGCCGTGGAAGACATCGTCGAGGACCAGGACCACAAGCTGGTCACCACCCCGGCCTACATGCTCGCGCAGTCCATCGCCGAAGCCGCCAGCGGCATCAACAAGGCAGTCGACCGGGTGCTGGAGCTGGCCTGACGCCTTCGAGCGGCGGATGTTCGCGAGCAATGCCGAAGTAGCCCATTGAAATGAAAACGCCCGGCAGTGCCGGGCGTTTTCGCTTCAGGCCGGATCAGGCCTTGCGCGCCTCTGCTTCGCGCAGCAGGCGCGTCAGCAGCCGGTCCAGGCCGTTGGCGAAGGCCTGGCGATCCTTGTCGCCGTAGGGCGCCTGCCCTCCTCCCACCTGACCCTGCTCGCGCAGGTCGGTGAACAGGTTGCGCACGGCCAGGCGCTCACCCATGTTCTTCTCGTCGAACTCGCGGCCGCGCGGGTCCAGCGCATCGACCCCCTTCTTCACCAGCCGGTCCGCCAGCGGCACGTCGCTGCAGATCACCAGGTCGCCGGGCTCGGCCTGTTCCACCAGGTAATCGTCGGCGGCGTCCATCCCGCTGGGCACCACCACCAGGCTGACGCAGGCGAACGGCGGCTTGGCCACGGGCTGGCCAGCGACCATCACGACCTCCAGCTTGCGCTTCAAGGCGAACTTCGCCACCAGTTCCTTGGCCGCACGCGGGCAGGCGTCGGCGTCGATCCAGATACGCATCGGGGAAAACCTTTCGTCGAAAAGCACGACGGCCAGTATCGCACTGGCCGTCGCGTGTCGCTTGGCTATTGCCTCAGGACGAGGCGATCTCGGCTGCCTTGCGGCGCTCGGAGAAGTAGCTGCGCCCGTAGAGCACAGCGACCGCCAGCAGCGCCACGGCCTGGGCCGACAGCGAATAGGCGTCGGCCTTGATGCCGAGCCAGTCGAAGTCAAAGAACGGTACCGGGCGGGTGCCGATCACGCCGGCTTCCTGCAGGGCGACCACGCCATGGCCGGCGAAGACCACCGACAGGGCGCAGAGCAGCGCGGCGTTGACGGTGAAGAACAGCTTCAGCGGCAGCTTCGCCGAGCCACGCAGGATCACGAAGGCGATGCCGATCAGGATCACCACCGCAGTCCCCGCACCGGCGATCACTGCGTTGTGACCGGCCGGGCCAGCCTGCAGCCAGAGGGTCTCGTAGAACAGGATGACCTCGAACAGCTCGCGGTAGACCGAGAAGAACGCCAGCACCGCGAAGCCGAAGCGGCCACCGCCGCCCACCAGGCTGCTGCGGATGTAGTCCTGCCAGGCGGCGGCATGGCGGCGATCGTGCATCCACACGCCGAGCCAGAGCACCATCACGCAGGCGAACAGCGAGGTGAAGCCTTCCATCAGCTCGCGCTGGGCACCACCGATGTCGATGACATAGGCCGCGACCGCCCAGGTGGCGAAGCCGGCGACGAAGGCCAGACCCCAGCCGACATGAACGCCGCGCACCGCCTTCTCCTGCCCCGTGTTGCGCAGGAAGGCGAGGATGGCGGCGAGCACCAGGATCGCTTCCACGCCTTCACGCAGGAGAATCAGCAGGGCCGACACGAAGCTGATGGAGAAGCTCAGCGAGTCGCCGCTCAGGGCCTTGGCGGCATCCGCCAGCTTGTCCTTGGCCAGCGCCAGCTGCTGGGCCACCTCGGCTTCCGGCAGGCCGTCGCGCAGGGCCTGACGGTAGGCCATCAGTTGCTTTTCGGTGGCCTTGCGCAGGTCCGCGTCGACGTTGTCCAGCGAGCTTTCCACCAGCTCGAAGCCTTCCAGGTAGGCCGCCACGGACAGGTCGTAGGCCTGGTCGTGGTCGCCGGAGCGATACACGGCGAAGCTCTTGTCCAGGGTCACGGTGGTGTAATCGATCTGCTGCGCCGGGCCACGATGCTCCAGCGGCGGGTGGGCACGCAGGGCGCGGAAGCTCTCGGCCGCCGCCTCGCCATCACGCTCGGCGACATCGGCCGGGGTCTGGGTCGAGAGGGTCGCCAGCGGGTAGGCATGGGCCGGATCAACCTTGGCCTGGTCGGCGCTGAGGCCGGCGATGTAGGACGCGAGGTCCCAGCGCTGGCGCTCGTCGAGCTGGTCGGCGAAGGCCGGCATGTCGGTGCCGGAAACGCCCAGGCCGATGACGTTGCGCAGGTCGTACAGGCTCAGTTGGTCGAGGCGCGCGCGGTCGGTCAGGTTCGCCGGCGGCGGCTCCAGGCCGATGCCTGCCGGGCCGTCGCCCTTGCCGGCGTCACCGTGGCAGATCGAGCACTGCTGGGTGTAGATCTCGGCGGCACGGGTCGGGTCCGGGGTGATCGCGGGGGTCTGTACCACCTGGTAGATGTCGGCGACGCGCGCCTCCAGGTGACGGGCCTGCTGGGCAACCTGCTTGCCCGGGAGGCGCTGCTCGATGGCCTGCTTGAGGCTGGCGGCGTCCTTCTCCAGGTCAGCGCGCCCGGAAACGGCCGGCAAGCTGACGATCAGCGACTGCAGAGTACCGACGAACTCCAGTTGCTCCTTGTATTCGCTCTCGTCCACGACCTTGCCGTCGGTGACGGTGGCCGGGTAGTCGGCAGCGAGATAACTGAGCAGGTGAAGGGCTTGGGAGGGGTCGACAGCCGTGTCGGCGTGAGCTCCAAGGCTGAAGAGACCGACCAGCGGCAACAGCCAGACGAAAAGTTTGGAGGGGCGCATACGGAAAGGTAAATGAGAATGAAAGAGGTTAAATTGTCACCTCAGGTTTCCGTCTATGCAAGGACAAATGTCCCGTCGAGTTGCGTCCGAAGCGCCCACAGGGAAGCTCCGGAGCCACGGAAATCACCCTCAAGCCGGCGCGCGGCGGACGGTGGCAAGTAGCGCGGCGGCACCCACGAAGAGGGTCGCGAACGTACGATTCATCACCCGCTGCTGGCGTTGCGAGCGCAATGCTCGCAACACGCGGGCGGCCAGGCCGGTGTAGCCGGCCATGACGATCAGGTCGACGGTGATCATGGTCGCGCCCATGATCACGTACTGGATCGCCATCGGACGGTGCGGATCGACGAACTGCGGCAGCACCGCGAGCATGAAGATCACTGCCTTGGGGTTGCTGGCGTTGACCAGGAAACCACGCAGCACCAGGGTCAGCGGCCGGCCGATGGGGCGCTCTCCGCTTGCCGCCATCACCTGCGGAGCAGCGGTCCACTGGCGGTAGGCGAGGTAAACCAGGTAGACCACGCCGAACCACTTGATTGCACTGAAGGCCACCGCGGATGCCGAGAGCAGTGCGCCAACGCCGGCAGCGACGATCGCGATCTGCAGTGCCAGGCCGATCTGCAGGCCCAGGGCGTTCCAGTAGCCGCGCCAGAAACCGTATTGCAGCCCGCAGGACATCGAGGCGATGGCCCCGGCGCCGGGCGACAGGCTGATCACCCAGCAGGCGATGAAGAAGGCGAACCAGGTACTGGCGAGCATGGCGGACCTCACGGCGCCCAGGCAGGCGCAATCATTTGTTACGGGCAGCCAGTGTGCCTCAGTCGCGCGGGCTCGCCCAGCGTTGCCGACGAAGGTCGGATGATCCTCGTAGGTGCGCGCCATCCGCGCGATCGCGGCCGTGGCCCGCTCCTACAGTCTGGGGCCAAACAAAAAAGCCCGGCACTGGGCCGGGCTTTTTCGTTTCACGACGGACCGATCAGCTCGGCATGTCCTTGCGCAGTTTCACCGGCTCCTCGCCGCGTTTGCGCGCCAGGGCGCCGCGCAGGCGGATGTTGATCGCCTCCACCGCCAGCGAGAAGGCCATGGCGAAGTACACGTAGCCCTTGGGCACATGGATCTCGAAGGCCTCGGCGATCAGCACGGTACCGACCACGATGAGGAACGACAGCGCCAGCATCTTCAGCGACGGGTGCTTCTCGATGAAGGCACTGATGGTGCCGGCCGACAGCATCATCACACCGACCGAAATGACGATGGCCGCGACCATCACCGGTACGTGCTGCACCAGGCCCACGGCGGTGATCACCGAGTCCAGGGAGAACACGATATCGATGATCGCGATCTGGATGATGATGCCCATGAAGCCGCGCGGCTTGCCGCCCTGCTGCGCGCCATCCTCCGCGCCTTCGAGGCTGTGGAAGATTTCCATGGTGCTCTTGAACAGCAGGAACAGGCCGCCGAAGAAGAGGATCAGGTCGCGACCGGAAATGCCGTGATCGAACACGGTGAACAGGTCGGCAGTCAGGCGCATGACCCAGGTGATCGAGAGCAGCAGCAGGATTCGCGTGCCCATCGCCAGCGCCAGCCCGAAGAAGCGTGCCTTGGGTTGCTGGGCGGGCGGGAGACGGCCGACCAGGATCGAAATGAAGATGATGTTGTCGATGCCCAGGACGATTTCCAGGGCAGTCAGGGTCAGAAAGGCAACCCAGATTTCGGGGCTAGTGAGCCATTCCATAGGGGGAATCCATCGAGGGCTAGGGGGTCAGGGAGTGGTGGGAAAATTCGGGCCACGCCAGCGGCGGATGGCTTTCTGGAAGAACAGGTTGTTCGGCACCTGCAGCAGCGCGCCTGGCGCGCCGTCCTCGGCGACCTCTTCCAGAGTGGTATAGAGCAGGTTGATGGCGATCACCCGCCCCTTCACGCCCGGCTTGTCGGCGGACTCGATGACTTCCACGCGATCCCCCAGGCGGAACGGCCCCATGGTGAAGATCATCAGCGCGCAGAACAGGTTGGAGAGCACGCTCCAGATGGCGAAGAAGGCGACCGCGGCCACTGCGGCGAATCCGGTCAGCGCGGCCCAGAGCACATCGGCGGAGACACCCAGGCGCTCCAGCACCAGCATCAGCGCCGAGCCCATGATCAGCCAGCGCAGGCCGCCGCGCAGCGGCAGCAGCAGCTCCGGCGGCATCGGGTAGCGCTCGCCCAGGCGGCTGACGGCACGCGCTACCCCGCGCTGCAGCAGCCACGCCAGCACCAGGACGAGGATGATCTGGCCGCCACGCAGCAGCGGTTCGCTCCACGCCACCAGCAGGCTCACGTCGTCCATCACTCGCTGGCCTCAAGCTGGCGCTGCAGCTCTTCGAGGGTTTCCAGCGCCATCAGCCAGGACTCTTCCAGCTCACTTTCGCGAGCCTTCAACGTGGCTTGGCGAGCCAGCAGGTCGCGCAGCTCGTCCTTGCGCGCGGCTTCGTAGAGCGCGCTGTCGCCGAGGCGCTGCTCCAGCTCGGCCAACTGCTCGTGGACCTTGCTCAGTTCCTTCTCCAGCTTGTCCGCTTCGCGCTTGTGCGGCGCCAGCTGTTGACGCAGCGCGGCGGCGGCCTGGCGCTGCGCGCGCTTGTCGGTCTTGTCGCCAGCGGCGACAGCCGGCGCGGACGGCGTCTGCCGCGCGCGGAAATCCACCAGCCAGCGAGCGTAGTCGTCGAGGTCGCCGTCGAATTCCTGGATGCGCCCATCGGCCACCAGGAAGAATTCGTCGGTGGTGCTCTTGAGCAGGTGACGATCGTGCGATACCACCACCACGGCGCCGGAGAATTCCTGCAGCGCCAGGGTCAGCGCCAGGCGCATCTCCAGGTCGAGGTGGTTGGTCGGTTCGTCGAGCAGCAGCAGGTTGGGCTTCTGCCAGGCGATCAGCGCCAGCGCCAGACGCGCCTTCTCGCCGCCGGAGAAATTCAGCACCGGCTCGTCGCAGCGCTCGCCACGGAAGTCGAAGCCGCCGAGGAAGTCGCGCAGGGTCTGCTCGCGTTCGGCCGGCGCGATGCGGGCCAGGTGCAGCAACGGGCTGGCCTTGGGGTCCAGCGAGTCGAGCTGGTGCTGGGCGAAGTAGCCGATGGCGAGGTTCTCGCCACGGGCGAGCTCGCCGGACAGCAGCGACAGGTCGCCGGACAGGGTCTTGATCAGGGTCGACTTGCCTGCGCCGTTGGGGCCGAGCAGGCCGATCCGCGCGCCGGGCACCAGTTGCAGCTTGACCTTCTCCAGCACCGTTTTCTCGCCGTAGCCCAGGCGGGCTTCGGACAGGTTGAGCAGCGGGCTGGAAATCTTGTCGGACTCGCGGAAGGCGAAGTCGAACGGCGAATCGACGTGGGCCGGTGCCAGTTCTTCCAGGCGCTCCAGCGCCTTGATCCGGCTCTGCGCCTGGCGGGCCTTGGTAGCCTGGGCGCGGAAGCGGGCGATGTACTTTTCCATGTGGGCGCGTTGCGTCTGCTGCTTCTCGTACGCCTGTTGCTGCTGGGCGAGACGCTCGGCGCGGGTGCGTTCGAAGGCCGAGTAGCCGCCGCGGTACAGGGTCAGCTTGCGCTGTTCGAGGTGAGCGATGTTGTCCACCACGGCGTCGAGGAAGTCGCGATCGTGGGAGATCAACAGCAGCGTGCCCGGGTAACCCTTGAGCCACTCTTCGAGCCAGAGGATGGCATCGAGGTCGAGGTGGTTGGTGGGTTCGTCGAGCAGCAGCAGTTCGGACGGGCACATCAGCGCCTGCGCCAGGTTCAGGCGCATCCGCCAGCCACCGGAGAAGTCGCCGACGCGACGATCCATCTGCTCGGGCGTGAAACCGAGCCCGGCCAGCAGCTTGCGCGCACGGGCGTCGGCGGTGTATCCGTCGGCGCTGTCGAGCTCGCTGTGCAGACGTGCCAGGGCGGTGCCGTCGTGGGCGTCTTCAGCCGCGACGAGGTCCGCCTGGATCTTGCGCAGGTGCACGTCGCCGTCGAGCACGTAGTCGACGGCGAGGCGGTCGAGGGTATCGACCTCCTGGCGCATGTGCGCAATGCGCCAGTCAGCGGGCAGGTAGCAGTCGCCGGCGTCCTGGCCGAGCTGGCCGCGCAGCAGGGCGAACAGGCTCGACTTGCCGGCGCCGTTGGCGCCGATCAGGCCGACTTTCTGTCCGGCGTGCAGGGTGAGTTCGGCACCTTCCAGCAAGCGCTGGGGGCCACGCTGTAGCGTAAGATTTTGTAGTCGAATCATGGCGGCGGAGTTTATCAGCTTCGCCTGGCAATCGCTGTGGGGGCTCTATGTCTGATGATGTCTGGTCGTATGCGCTGAAACTCTACTCCCGCCCTGGGGTTGAGGCGGCTTGCCTGGCGCTCCAGGAGGCCGGCGCGGATGTCTGCCTGCTGCTCACCGCGGCGTGGCTGGGGAACGCCAGCGCGGCCTTCGCGGCGGCGCGAATGAGCGAGCTGGAAAGCACGGCGCGGGGATGGCATGACGAGGTGGTAATGCCGTTGCGTTCGCTGCGTCAGCGTTGGCGAGAGTCGGCGAAGCAGGACGCGCAACTGGCGCCGCTGCGCGAGCGGATCAAGCAGCTCGAACTGGAAGCGGAGAAGGTTTTGCTGGGGAGACTGGAGGCAGTGGCGCAGGATTGGCCACGGGGTGAAGCGGAAGACCTGTCGCGCTGGCTGGAAGCCGCGGCAGGAGAAGCCGGCAGCTTGCGCCGCGATGCGCGGGAAACCCTGCGCACCGCGGCGAGCCTCTCCTGAGCCTTAGGAAGCGCTGGAGGAGGTGCTGCTGGCCGGAGCCGCCGGTGCCGGAGTAGTGCTGGCAACCGGAGTAGCAGTTGGAGTGCTCGGCTGGGCAGCCGGGGCGCTCGGAGCAGCCGGGGCAGCCGGCTTGGCAGCAACGGCGGGCTTCGCCGCAGCCGGTTTTGCCGCAGGCTTGGCGGCCGGTTTAGCAGCAGGCTTGGCGGCGGCTTTCACGGCAGGCTTGGCAGCCGGTTTAGCGGCAGGCTTGGCAACCGGTTTCGCAGCGATAGCAGGCTTCGCGGCAGGCTTGGCAGCGGGCTTGGCGGCAGCGGGTTTCGCGGCCGGTTTGGCAGCGGCTTTCGCAGCCGGTTTGGCGGCAGGCTTGGCAGCGGCTTTCGTAGCCGGTTTGGCGGCAGGCTTGGCAGCGGCTTTCGTAGCCGGTTTGGCGGCAGGCTTGGCAGCAGCAGTCTTCGCAGTCGGTTTGGCTGCAGGTTTGGCGGCGGCTTTCGCAGCAGGCTTAGCAGCCGGTTTGGCAGCAGCAGGTTTAGCAGCAGCGGTCTTCGCAGCGGGTTTGGCAGCAACTTTCGCGGCAGGCTTGGCAGCCGGTTTAGCAGCGGGCTTGGCAGCCGCTTTCGCGGCAGCAGGCTTGGCGGCGGCGACCTTGGCCGCCGGCTTGGCAGCAGGTTTTGCAGCGGCTTTCGCAGCGGGCTTGGCTGCCGGTTTAGCAGCTGGCTTGGCGGCCGGCTTGGCAGCGCTCCGGGCAACCGGCTTGGCAGCGGCAGCCACCGGCTTGCGGGTAGCGAGGGATTTGCCAGCGGCTTCCTTCACCTTGGTCACGCCCTGGGCAAGCTTCAGGCTCTCCTGCACATCGCGCTTGAGGTTGGCGATGTAGGCACGGGTTTCAGTCTGGCGGGTCTTCAGAACATCCAGCACACCATCGAGCTCAGCGATGCTCGACTTGGCCTTGGCCTGCGCCTTTGCCTTGCCGGCCTTGGTCGCGTCCTGCAGCTTGGTGCGAGCGTTGTGCAGCTTCTCCTGAGCCTTGCCGCGTTGTTTCTCGAGCTTGGCGAGCAGCTTTTCGGAATCGACGAGCGCCTGCTTGCAGGCACCTTCGAGGTGTTCGATCAGACTGTTGGACAACTGGTGCAGCAGGTGCAGAGGGGTAGTGACGGGTTTCTTGTTGGCCGACATGACGTGCCTCCTGGCGGACGTGGTTGCGCCCATACTAGCCCCGCTGATGGCCTCTCGCCAATGTCCTGATTGTGCTGCAGGCCGCAGCAGGCATCGGCTTCAGAGGATTTCAGCGTTGCGCGAAGGCGCGTTTTTTTCACTCACCCAATGACGCCGCCAGGCGAACTTGGTTCCGTGGCCGCAACCGGCAGAACGGCGCAAACGCCCGCGCCCCGTGCCTTTGAGGCCGAAAAAAATATGTGCGCCACAGAGCGCAAAGCCCCGATACAGAGCCTTCCCCATGCTTTACGGAAACCGATTTCCAGACGCTTCCACAGTTGTCTGCGATCACCCTGCGCAGCGCGCAAAGCACAGCCGCGAGGTAGCAGGAAACGTGCGCAAGGGGATGCCCGACGGCGGCGCAACGGCACGCTTTCAACGGTGACTGCGCGCGCAAAAAAGAGTCTCCGAGCACGCACGCGAGCTGCCGAATGGCGTGCATTCTCCACCACGGCAAAGGCATTCCGAGACTGGCAGGCGAACCCCATCGCATCCTGGAGTCCGACAGCGATCGGAAGGATGGCGCGACCAGGAGCAGAAATGAAAACGGCGCGAGTGCTTGAAGCGCTCGCGCCGTTGTCGGGCAACTCGACGATCAGGCCGTGACGGCTTTCTGCTCGTGGGAGTTGTGCAGCACTTCGATCAGGCAATCTTCCAGCTCGAAGCGTTCGTGCAGTTGCTGGCGCAGGCTCTTCAGTTCGCTGGTCAGGCAGGTGCCTTCGCGGCAATCACCGTTGTCGCAACGGTCGTTGAAGTTGAGCGCATTGGCGGTGATGGTTTCCAGCCGCGGGTAGATCTGCTTGGCCAGTTCGAGTCCACGGGTATCGCCGAAGGCCTGGGCCTCGTTCATCAGCTGTTCGTAGACTTCGAAGTGCCCCGCCGACACGTAGTCGAGCAGAAGCTGGCAGAAGCTCTGGAGGTTTTCGGCGTTGGTCTTCGGTGCCTGGACACCGTCCAGGGAATCGAATGCCCGGACCAACTCATGTCGATCCCGCAACCAGCGGTCGATCAGCTGGTGTACGCCTCCCCAACGTTCCTGGGCATTACGGCAGCTCTCGAGCATGTTGTCCTCACTTCCCTTTTCGCCGTCCCGGCAAAGTCCGCCCCGGGACAATATTCTGTCGACTCTCGACATCCGCGATGTGTGAAGCTTGTTCGGCGGCGGCTTTCCGACGGAGTGGAAAACCAGAGTATGCCCGCCCGTTATCGCCTTCAAGACACCGGCAACGGGAAAATTCATACGAGCGTTTAATCGACAGACCGCGACGCCTCTGGCCTGCGCCGATGAGGCGCAGGCCATGGCGAATTGAGATGCGACGCTCAGCCGCGGCGGCGGAAGAACTGCACGATGGCGAACAGCGCGTAACCAACGAACGCCAGCAGGCTCCACTCCGCGATGCTCATGCCGAGCAAGGTCCAGGTGATCTCGGCGCAGTCGGCCGAACCGTGGAACATGGTGTAGAGGATCTGCGTGTAGGGCATGCTTTCGAGCATGAAGTCCAGCGGCGGCAGGCACGACGGCAGTTGGTCCGGCGGCAGGGTCTGCAGCCAGATCTGGCGCCCCGCGGTGCCGGCACCACCCAGCGCACTGAGCAGGATCAGCAGCGAGTACACGCGCGGCGCGCGGCCGTGCAGCGCGGCGATCAGCGAGAACAGGCCGCAGCCGGCAAAGAAGATGCGCTGCAGGATGCACAGTGGGCAGGGCTCGAGCCCAACCACGTACTGCAGGTAGAAACCAGTGCCGAGCAAAGCGACGCAGGCGAGGAAAGCAAGGAAGAACAGGGAACGAGGGCTGGCCAGGTTCATGGCGGCTCCACTGAAAAGCGCTGTTGCACGAAAGGCCGCTACGGTAGAGGAAACACGGCGATCAGTTCAAGGCGAGTGTCTAGACTGGCCGTGGCACTCATCCAGGAATTCCTGCCATGCGTCGTCATCTCGCACTGTGCTCGCTGCTTTCCCTGACAGCAGCACCGGCCATTGCCGCCACCGATCTCAGCCAGATCCGTTTACCGGAAGGGTTTCATATCAGCCTGCTCACTGACCAGGTACCGGGCGCGCGCGCTATGGCCTGGGGTGACAAGGGCACGCTGTTCGTGGGCAGCCGCTCGGCCGACAAGGTCTACGCGGTGAAGCCCGACGGGCAGGTGAAGGCGCTCGCCGACGGCTTGCAGATGCCCGTGGGTGTGGCCTTCGACAAGGGTGACCTGTACGTTTCCTCGATCAACCGCATCGTCGTGCTGCGCGACATCGAGGCGCACCTCGATGCCCCGCCCAAGGCCGAGGAACTGCCGGCACAGTTTCCGAAGGAGACCGCGCATGGCTGGAAGTTCATCGCCTTCGGCCCCGACGAAAAGCTCTATGTACCGGTCGGCGCACCGTGCAACATTTGCCGCCCGGACCGCGAGCACTACGCCAACCTGCAGCGCATGAACGCCGATGGCAGTGCGCGGGAAGTGGTCGCCTACGGTATTCGCAACACCGTCGGCTTCACCTGGCACCCACAGACCAGGCAGCTGTGGTTCACCGACAACGGGCGTGACATGCTCGGCGACGACAGGCCCGATGACGAACTGAACAAACTCAGCAAGGCTGGCGAGGACTTCGGCTATCCGGACTGCCACCAGGGCGATATCGCCGACCCTGAGGAAGGCAAGACACCCTGCTCGGCCTTCACCCCACCAGTAGCCAAGCTCGGCCCTCACGTCGCAGCGCTCGGCCTGCGCTTCTACACCGGCGAGCAATTTCCCGCCGAGTACCGCAACAACCTGTTCATCGCCGAGCATGGCTCGTGGAACCGCACGCAGAAGATCGGTTATCGCGTGGCACGGGTCGAACTCAACGACGACGGCACGCTGAAGCGCCAGAGCGTGTTTGCCGAGGGCTGGCTCGACAAGGACGGCCAGGTCCATGGGCGGCCCGCCGACGTCCTGGTGGCACCAGACGGTTCGCTGCTGGTCAGCGACGACCAGAACGGCGCGATCTACCGGATCAGCTACGGCAAACGCTGAAAACGAAAACGGCGCCCGAGGGCGCCGTTTTCACGTGCAGCGGATCAGGCCCGCGCCGGGACCGGCAGGGACACCGGCGGCGCCAGCAGGCCGAGGCCTTCCTGGAACAGCTGGTTGCTGCGCTCCACCTCGCCCAGCTGCGCCAGCAGGCGCGCCAGTTCGGCACAGGTTTCTGCACTGCGCTGACGCGCCAGGCTGGCTTCCAGGTATTCGCGGGCCTTGCCCCACAGCTTGTTCTGCAGGCTGAGGCGACCGAGGGTCAGCAGCAGCTCGGGATCGTCGCCATGCTGCTTGAGCCAGCCTTCGGCGCTCTTCAGCTGGTGGGCGGCATCGCAGCCGCGAGCACGGCCATACAAGTGCACCAGGCGGCTGTCGTAGCCCTCCTTGAGCGCTTTGCGCAGCACCTCCTCAGCCTCTTCCGGCGCCCCCAAGCGCAGCAGCTGTTCGGCGTACGCAGCCACCAGCAGCGGCTGGGCGCGAAGGTTGCTCGGCACGTTCTGCCAGCGCTGGGTGAGCGGCTGCAGGCTGCTCTCGCCCTGCCCCACGCCCTGCTCGCCCGCCTCGCCCAGCGCAGCCATCCAGGTGCGACGCTCAAGGTCCGCCAGCTCGGCGTTCTGCAACACACGCTCCTTGCGCAGTTCCGGCAGGAGCACGCACAGCGCCTGCCATTCATGAAGGCTGACGTAGAGTTGCTGGAGCAGGCGCAGCACGGTGGGATGACGCGGATGATCCTGGTGAAGTTTGTCCAGCACCACGCGAGCGCGGGTGAAGTCACCCCGGTTGATCAGCAGTTGCGCGCGAGTCAGGCCCACGGCGAGCTCGGCGCCGGGTTCGCGCTTCAGGGCACGGTCCAGCAACTCGTCGCACTCTTCGGTCTTGCCCAGTTCGTTGGCCGCGCGGGCAGCCCCCAGGTAGTGCGGCAGCGGGCGGTCGTTCAGCTCTGCCGCGCGGCGCAGGTGACGCAGCGCCTGTGCCCAGTGGCCTTCGGCGAGATCACGCTGACCGTGCTCCTCCGCCAGCTGCGAACGGCGACGGCGGTTGAAGCGCGACCAGGGGTTCACCACGCGGCCGGAGACGCCTAGCAGACGCAGCACCAGGCGCACGGCAAGATAGATCGCCCAGAGCACCACCAGCAGCGCGAGGAAGGTCCACAGGCTGGATTCGTAGCGGAAGCTCTTGTAGGCGATCAGCACGTAGCCGGATTGTTCGGCGATGGCCAATCCCACCAGCGTGGCTGCCAGGACCACGGCGAGAATCAGGACATAGAGGCGACTCATGGCTGGGTCCCCGCGTCCGGCGCCACCGCCTCCTGCTGCTGCACCGCGCTCTCGCGGCGCGACAGGTAGGCCTGCAGCGAACTCAGGGCCGGACCGAGGTCGGGCGTCTGCACGGTGACCGCCTGGCCACTGAGCTCATCCAGGCGAGTGACGAGCGCACGGCTGTCGGCGAGATCGGCGTTGAAGAAATCGGCAATGATCTGCTTGGCCTGCTTGAGCGACTGCTCGTAGACATCCTGCTTGCCATTCAGCGCGGCCCACTGAGCCTGCTCCAGGGCCAGGCTCAGGGCCAGGCGAACACGGTCCAGCTGCTGGCCGGAGAGCAGCGGGCGGATATCCTGCCCGGCGTTGAAATCGATGCGCACGTAGCGCGAGATGCGCTCCCACCACTGGTCCCAGGTGCTGCTGCCATCGCCCCAGGCGGTGCTCGGCCCGGCGCCGCCCTCGGAGGGCCTGAACGCCGGGTTCAGCGGTTGCAGCTGGGCCGCCTGGTCGCGCAATGCGCCCAGTTGCAGGAACAGCCCGGTACGGTCCGGCCGCGGCAGCGCACGCAGCGCCTCGAGGCTCTTGGCCAGTTGCGCGCGGGCAGCGAAGGCGCCCGGATCATTGTTCACGCGGAGGATGTCGTCGGCGCCCTGGACCAGTTCGGTGGCGCTGTCGATATCCTGCAGGGCAGACAGGCGCAGCGCGGCCAGGCGCAGCAAGTGCTCGGATTCAGCCAAGCGCCACTGCTGGCGGCTCTGCCCCAGCACCTGCTTGACCTGCTTGGCCAATTGCTGCTGATCGCCCTGCAGCTCGACCACCAGGCGGCGGCGAGCTTCGAGTTCATCGGCGTTGGGCAAAGTGTCCAGGCGCTTGTTCAACTGGGCATTCGCGCTCTGCACGCCCTGCGCCTGGGCGCGGGCGTCTTCCAGTTGCGCGGCACGCTGCTGCTCGGCGGCCTTCAGTTGCTGGACCTGCCAGAGGCCCCAGCCACCTGCGGCGAGGCCGGCGGCGCCGACCAGCAGGGCCAGCAGCGCGATGCCCGTGCCGCCCTTGCGCGGGGCCGGCACGGCGGCCGGACTGGACGATGTTGGTGAAGTCTCTTGGGGAGTGACGGCTTCGCTCACAGATCCATCCTTCGCTCGGAAATTGTTCTAGTCGGCGTTTCTCAACGCTTCCATTAATGCCGCTGGGCTGGCGCCCCGGCAATCGATTACGTGCAGCGCGCCCATCTCCCGCGCCTGCTCAGCCACCCGCGGACTGGGCACGAACAAGGGCATCGCGCTTACCTGCAGCCAATCCTCCGCCGCCAGCTGCCGCAGGTGCTCCAGCCCCTGCCCACTACTGACCGCGATGGCGTTCAAACGCTCCACCTGGATTCGCCGCAGCAATTCGCCCCGGGGATAAGCCGGCAGTTCGCGCCGGTAGAGTTCCAGATAGTCGACCGCCACGCCTTGGCCGCGCAGGCGCTCGGCGAGGAATTCTCGGCCACTCTCGCCACGCATGATCAACACCTTCGGATCATGCACCTGCAGGGCCTGCTCGAACGCCGGCAGGGCCAGCAACGCTTCGCTGTCGTCGCCATCCTGCGGACAGACGACATCCAGTCCGTAGTCTTCGAGGATAGCTGCCGTGGCGGCACCGACGGTGAACCAGCGCTGGGTCAGTGGCGGTTGCGGCCAGTAGCGGTCGAGCCGCTCCAGGCCCAGGCGAGCTGCAGGCTTGCTGACCACAATAACCGCGCAATAACGGTCCAGGTCAAGGATCAGGCTGCGCTCGGCGGGTGTCTCTTCTCGCGGCGTGATCGCCAGCAAAGGCAGACAATCGCCGTGGATCCCGTGCTCGGCGAGGAAGGCAGCAAGCGCCGCGCAATCCTCGTCGGGGCGGGTCAGCAGCAGCCGCCAGCGGCTCACGGATGACCGGCCTCGCCATAGACTGCGGTAAGGATTTCCTGGGCACCCTGGTCCAGCAGTTCTTCCGCGACTTTCACCCCGAGGTCTTCAGCTTCGGCAAACGGCGCGCGGGCTTCGGCGCGCAGCAGTTGGGTGCCATCGGGCTGGCCAACCAGGCCCCGCAGCCACAGCTGGTCACCTTCGAGGATGGCGTAACAGGCGATGGGGACCTGGCAACCGCCGTTGAGGCGCTTGTTCAGCGCGCGTTCGGCAGTGACGCGCAGGGCGGTCTCGCGGTGGTGCAGCGGCTGCAGCAGCGCATGGATTTCGGCATCGGCAGTGCGGCACTCGATCCCCACCGCCCCCTGTCCGCCGGCCGGCAGGCTGGCTTCGACGCTGATGGAGGAGCGGATGCGGTCTTCGAAGCCTAGGCGAATCAGGCCGGCGGCGGCGAGAATGATGGCGTCGTATTCGCCGGCGTCGAGCTTGGCCAGGCGGGTGTTGACGTTGCCGCGCAGGAAGCGGATCTGCAGGTCCGGGCGGCTGGCCAGCAACTGGGCCTGGCGGCGCAGGCTGGAAGTGCCGACCACGCTGCCGGCGGGCAGGTCGTCGAGGCTGGCGTAGGTAGTGGAAACAAAGGCGTCGCGCGGGTCTTCACGCTCGCAGATGCAGTACAGGCCCAGGCCTTCGGGGAAATCCATCGGCACGTCTTTCATGGAGTGCACGGCGATGTCCGCCTCGTTCTCCAGCAGGGCGGTTTCCAGCTCCTTGACGAACAGGCCCTTGCCACCGATTTTCGCCAGCGGCGCGTCCAGCAGCTTGTCGCCGCGGCTGGTCATCGGCAGGAGGGTCACGGTCAGGCCGGGATGGGCCTGTTCCAGGCGGGCCTTGACGTATTCGGCCTGCCAGAGTGCCAGGGCGCTCTGGCGCGTGGCGATACGGATTTCGCGAGACATGGGCATTTCCAGGCAAAGGAAGCGTGCAAGAAAGTGCCCGCATGATAACAGCTCGCGCAAACGAAAAGCCCGGGGGCCGCCCCCCGGGCTTCAAGCGCTGCGGCACTGTGTCGCTACAGGTTATGCATGAGTCGCCGGACACCGGCGACATGGCGGCGGCTGACGGTCAGCGCATCGCCGTTGAGTCCTTTCAGGTAGAGCTGGAAGTGCCCCAGCGGTGTGCGCTGCAGGCGCTCGATGCGTTCGCGGGAGACCAGCGCATTGCGGTGGATGCGCACGAAGCGATCACCGAACTCGTCTTCCAGCGCCTTCAGCGGCTCGTCCAGCAACACCTCGCCGCCGGCGTGGCGCAGGGTCACGTACTTGTGGTCAGCGATAAAGAAGATCACGTCTTCCAGCGGAATCAGCTCGATGCCTTTTCGCGTCCGCGCGCTGATGTGACTGCGCGGGCCGGGGCCACCGGCGGCAGGAGGCTTGGTCAGCGCCGCCAGCTGCACGCGGTTGGGCCGCGAGGCTTTCTTCAGGGCGTCAGCCAGGTCCTCGCTGCGGACCGGCTTGACCAGGTAGCCGACCGCACTGACCTGGAACGCCTCCAGGGCGAACTCATCATGGGCGGTACAGAAAATCACCGCCGGCGGGGCTTCGCGCTCGCACAGCTTGGCGGCCACCTGAAGCCCGTCCAGGCCGGGCATGCGGATATCCAGCAGGACGATATCCGGCTTCAGGCTGTCGATCAGCGTCAGCGCTTCTTCGCCGTTGCTGGCGGATGGCTCGAGGACGCGATAGCCGTCCAGTTGCCCCACCAGCCGGGCCAGGCGCTCTCGCGCCAGGGGTTCGTCATCGACGATCAGGACATTCATAAGCTCAGGCTTCCTGCATGAGACGCGCACATGGATAGCGTAGACAGGTGAAGTGCCGTCCGTCACGGCGCTCGACGGTGAGACTAGCTTTTGGCCCGAAAAGTGCCGCAAGTCGCGCCGCAATATTTTGCAGGGCTTGCTTGGTCCCCTTCGTGGGCAGCGTCTCGGTCGACTCGTCGTACGGGTTGCTCACGCAGAGCTGGAACACACCGTCACGGTAGTCCGCCTCAACTTTCACCAGACCGCCTTCGATGCGCGGCTGGATGCCATAAATCAATGAGTTCTCTAGCAATGGCTGCAGCGTCAGTTGGGGAATCGGCACGCCATCGGGTACGCCGCTCACCTGCCAGTCCATCTGCAACCGGTCGCCAAGACGGAACTGCTCAATGGAAAGATAGCGTCTGGCCAGCTCAAGTTCCTCTCCCCAGGAAATTAATGTTCCAGGTTTGGCCAGGCTGGCGCGGAAAAGATCCGAAAGATTCAACACCGCCAGCTCGGCCTTGCCCGGATCGACCTCGATCAGGCTGGCAATGCTGTTGAGGCTGTTGAACAGGAAATGCGGACGGATGCGCGCCTGCAGCGACTCGATCCGCGCCCGCAGCTCGGCCTGTTCCTGGCGCCGCCATTGGCTCAGTAGATAAAAGTAGCGTAGCAACAGCGTGGACATGATGAGCGCAATCAACGCATGCCGCAGGTAGAGGTTGACCTCGCCGGTGCGGTTCATGGGCCCGCCGAGGGAGAAATAATCCGCCACCCAGGTGCAGCCCAGCGTCAGCAGGACCACCAGCGCACAACTGAGCAGCCCGGAGAACCACGCCGGCCAGCGCGCCATGAACGGCCGCAACTGGCACAACAGGCCGGCCGAGAGCAGCACGATCCACTGCACGAACAGCGAGGACAGGGCCAGGCGCACCCAGTTGAAGCTGGGTGTCATCGGCTCGGCGAGCACCAGGACGAGCACCAGCAATTCGGCGAGCAGCACCAGGCTGAACAGCGCTTCGGGCTGGCAGAGTTCGGGGATGAAGTAGTCTTCGTTGGGCGCCGGCTTGTCGCCGGTCTTCGTCAGTATGGGCATCGACGCAGTTTCCGTAAGCGCCTGCACGGCGGCAAGCGCCGCGTGCGACCAAAAGCCTGGAATTGTCGGGCAGCGCAAAGATCGGCCACGGGCCCCGCGACGATTCACCGCCCCTCCCCCGCCGCCACCCGCCAAAGCGCCGCCGGTTTTGTGCTTCAGCCTGCTATTATCGTCGCACTTTGCCCTTCATGCAGGCCGCGCGCCGCGCCTGCCCGTTCCAGCGAGAGAGATCCATGAGCGTAGAGAAGACCAACCAGTCCTGGGGCGGCCGCTTCAGCGAGCCCGTCGATGCCTTTGTCGCCCGCTTCACCGCTTCCGTCGACTTCGACAAGCGCCTCTACCGCCACGACATCATGGGCTCCATGGCTCACGCCACCATGCTGGCCAAGGTCGGCGTGCTGACCGACGCCGAGCGCGACACCATCATCGACGGGCTGAAGCAGATCCAGAGCGAGATCGAAGCCGGCACCTTCGACTGGCGCGTCGACCTCGAAGACGTGCACATGAACATCGAAGCACGCCTCACCGACCGCATCGGCATCACCGGCAAGAAACTGCACACCGGCCGTTCGCGCAACGACCAGGTGGCCACCGACATCCGCCTGTGGCTGCGTGACGAGATCGACCTGATCCTCGCCGAGATCACCCGCCTGCAGCAGGGCCTGCTGGGCCTCGCGGACGCTGAAGCCGACACCATCATGCCGGGCTTCACCCACCTGCAGACCGCGCAGCCGGTGACCTTCGGCCACCACCTGCTGGCCTGGTTCGAGATGCTCAGCCGCGACTACGAGCGTCTGGTGGACTGCCGCAAGCGCGCCAACCGCATGCCCCTGGGCAGCGCCGCGCTGGCGGGCACCACCTACCCGATCGACCGCACTATCACCTGCGAACTGCTGGGATTCGAAGCGATCTCCGGCAACTCGCTGGACGGCGTGTCCGACCGTGACTTCGCCATCGAATTCTGCGCCGCCGCCGCCGTGGCGATGATGCACCTGTCGCGCTTCTCCGAAGAGCTGGTGCTCTGGACCAGCGCTCAGTTCCAGTTCATCGACCTGCCCGACCGCTTCTGCACCGGCTCTTCGATCATGCCGCAGAAGAAGAACCCGGACGTACCGGAGCTGGTGCGTGGCAAGTCCGGCCGTGTATTCGGCCACCTCGCCGGGCTGCTGACCCTGATGAAGGGCCAGCCGCTGGCGTACAACAAGGACAACCAGGAAGACAAGGAACCGCTGTTCGACGCCGCGGACACCCTGCGCGACAGCCTGCGTGCCTTTGCCGACATGGTTCCGGCGATCAAGCCCAAGCGCGAGATCATGCGCGAAGCGGCCCGCCGCGGCTTCTCCACCGCCACCGACCTGGCCGACTACCTCGTACGCCGTGGCCTGCCGTTCCGTGATTGCCACGAGATCGTCGGCCATGCCGTGAAGTACGGCGTGGACAGCGGCAAGGACCTGGCCGAGATGAGCCTGGACGAGCTGCGCCAGTTCAGTGACCAGATCGACGACGACGTGTTTGCCGTGCTGACCCTGGAAGGCTCGGTGAACGCCCGCGACCACATCGGCGGCACCGCACCGAACCAGGTCCGCGCCGCCGTGGTGCGCGGCAAGGAACTGCTGGCCGCGCGCTAAGCACACTGGTTCATGCACTACTGGAACCAGGAGAACTTCGAAGGACTGGAACGGCTCGCCGATGAACTGGCGAGCCTGCCCAGCCTGCAGGCGCTGGCGGATTACGCCCGCGCCCGCAGTCGAGGCGTGCGTCGCGAGGCGTTTGCCGCCCTCGAAGGCTTCCTGCGCCATGCTCCCGCCCCCGATTCCCTGCCAGCCCGCGAGCTGAGCCTGCAGATTCTGACGCTGCACAGCCAGACGCGCGAAGCCCACCAGTTCCTCGCCCAGCCGCTGCTCGCACGCTTCCTGGTCCCGACACTGCAAGCCTGGATCGACAGCGAACCGACGACGCACGCACCGCTGCGCTGGCTGGGACTGCTGCAGAATGATGGCGATCTCCTGCGCCGCGCGCTGGCGGCCGGCCCGGACGATGTCGCTGTTCGCTACCGATTGATCGATTTCGCCCTGGGCGCCGCGGATCACGCGACACACCATCTCGACGAAGGCTTCTTCATCGGCGAACCAGCCGACGCGCGCGAAGCGCTGGAGCTTGCGGCCCGACTGATCGACGAGGCGCCGGACGCCGGCCCGTTCTCGCGCCAGGCCGAAGAAACCGTGCAGCTTTTCGCCCTGCTGGATGACTGGCAGGCCTACTCGGCACAGCCTGAAGGCAACTTTGCGGCCTGGTGCGCCGAGCGGCGGCGGCCGTACGCCTGGGCGAAGAAGTACTACTACACCCCGTCCTGACTGCTCAGGTTCGCCCCAGGAAGCCCAGCTGCGCCGGTGTCAGCTGCAGCATGCGCGCCGCCTTGTGGTCGCTGAGCCTGGGCAGCTCCTCTTCCGGAAGGCGCGCCGCACTGGCGGCGAGATTGACGATCAGCGCCTCGCGGCTGAACACGCCACTGTCGATGGCGTAGGCCGCGGCAATCAGGTTGCGCAGCTCGAGTGGCAGGCGCCAGCGGGTGCGCAATGCAGAGCCGAAGCCAGCGCCGTGCTCCTTCAGGGCCTTGTCCACTTCCGCCTCGCTCAGCGCGCCGCCAGCGCTGTGCCAATCCTGCAGGCTGCGCAGCAGCGCAAGGTCGCCCAGGCAGTGCAGCAGGCCGGCAGTGAAGCAACGGTCAGCATCGGCGCCCAGCGACTCCGCCAGGGCGAAGGCGGCATCGGCGGTATGCCGGGAAAGCTCCCAGAAACGCTCGGCGCGCTCCTTGAGCAAGGGATCGGCCAGGGTCGCCGCTCGCTGCAGGGCGACCGCCAGCATCAGGTTCAGCGCCTGCGCCACACCCAGACGCGACAGCGCCTGCATCAGTGTCTGGCAAGGCATGCCAACGTGCCGCGCGGCACTGTTGGCGGCGGAGATCAGGCAGGCGGTGATCTGCGGATCATGGCCGAACTCCTGCTCGAGCATCTCCAGGTTGATGTCGCTCGCCTCCATGCAGCGGTTCACCGCCGCACCGACCTCGCCCATCAGCGGCGCGCCTTCGGTGGCGTCGCGCTCGGTCTGCAGGAAGCGCTCCAGCGACAGACTCTGCTCCAGGGTCGGCAGTTCGCAGACGACGCTCTCCCCCGGCGCCAGCAACAGCGAGCGCAAGCGCTCACGCAGATTCTCAGCGTTGAAGGGTTTGACCAGGTAAGCCGTGGGCGCCAGTGGCAAGGCGGCGCGCACGCTGGCGGCATCGGCCTTGGCGCTGATCAGGATGAACGGCTGGGCGACCGGCCCGCGGCGGCGCATACGCACGTGGCGCAGCAATTCCAGGCCATCACTGCCAGGCAGTTCGCGCTCGGCCAGGATCAGGGTGAACGGGTGCCGGCGGCAGGCCTCGATGGCCGTGTCACCGTCCTCGCAGAATTCGACGCTCGCATCGCAGCGCACGCTCAGCACCAGTTGGCCAAGCAGTTCGCGACTCCAGGGATCACTGGCAGCGATCAGCACGCCGGGAGAAACGCTCATGGACCGCACCTCGTTCGGGACACGCACCGTCGCGGGCGGAAACAACCGATCCAGAGCCATCCCTGTCGAGTGCCCGGTCCTTCGGATGCCGCCGGCCAACGGCCTTCGGATACAGCGCAGCGTAGTTCAAAGCCCACAAGCTTTCCCATGCGCGCCATCAACATCGGTAGAAATGTCACACAAAAAAAGGCCCGCTTGCGCGGGCCTTTTCCTGAACCGTTAGAGCGGTGAGGCTCAGGCCAGTTCGTCGAAGCACTCGGCCAGGATGGCCAGGCCTTTTTCCAGCTGCGCGTCAGGGATGGTGACGGGCATCAGGAAGCGGATCACGTTGTAGTAGGTACCGCAGGAGAGCAGGATCAGACCTTTCTCACGGGCACGAACCACGATCTTGCTGACCAGTTCTGCGGCCGGCTTGTTGTGATCGCCACCTTCGAACAGCTCGATGGCGATCATCGAACCCAGGCCACGAACGTCGCCGATCACCTTGTGCTTGGCCTGGATGTCGCGCAGACCGGCTTTCAGGCTTTCGCCAACGGCTTGCGAACGCTCCAGCAGCTTCTCTTCGTCGAACACTTTCAGCACGGCCAGGGCCGCGGCGCAAGCGATCGGGCTACCGGCGTAGGTGCCGCCCAGGCCGCCCGGAGCGATGGCGTCCATGATCTCGGCTTTACCAGCAACGCCGGAGATCGGGAAACCACCGCCAACGGACTTGGCGAAGGTGGTCAGGTCCGGGACGATGCCCAGTTGCTCGGTGGCGAAGAAGGTGCCGGTACGGCCAGCACCGGTCTGCACTTCGTCAGCGATCAGCAGGATGCCGTGCTCGTCGCACAGGGCGCGCAGGCGCTGCATGAAGGCCTTCGAGTTGACGTAGAAGCCACCTTCGCCCTGAACCGGCTCGATGATGATGGCGGCGATGTCACGCGGCTGAGCGTCGTTCTTGAAGATGCGCTCGATGCTGGCGATCGACTCGTCTTCGCTCACGCCGTGCAGCTCGCACGGAGCCAGGGCGCGGAAGATGCCGCCCGGCATCAGGCCCATGCCAGCGGAGTACGGAACGACCTTGCCGGTCAGGCCCAGGGTCATCATGGTACGGCCGTGGTAGGCGCCGGTGAAGGCGATCACGCCAGCGCGGCCGGTGGCGGCACGGGCGATCTTGACGGCGTTTTCAACGGCTTCGGAGCCGGAGGTGACCAGCAGGGTCTTCTTCGGGAAGTTGCCCGGAACGCGCTTGGCGATCTCTTCGGCCAGCTCGATGTAGGGCTCGTACGCCAGCACCTGGAAGCAGGTATGGGACAGCTTGGTCAGTTGCTCCTGAACGGCGGCGATCACTTTCGGGTGCAGGTGACCGGTGTTCAGTACGGCAATGCCGCCGGCGAAGTCGATGTACTCACGACCTTCGACGTCCCACACGGTGGAGTTCTCGGCGCGCTCGGCGACGACCGGGTGGATCTGGCCGACACCGCGCGGTACGGCGGCCTGACGACGTTGCAGCAGGGATTCGTTGGTTTTGCTCATAGCTTCCTCAGTGGCCGCTCATCGGGCGACCGGATCAAAGGATGAAAGCGGGGAGAAGCCACACACGACAGCATACGATGATCGACTGTCGCGGCACTTGCGGCCCGCCGGACGGGTTGTCCGGTGCTACCACCGGAAAACGCCGACGCGAAGGTGGCTGTCAGCTCTTGCCTGCCACCTCGCGCCCACGGAAAAAACGGATCAGATACCGCCGAGGCAGAGGTATTTGACTTCGAGGTAGTCCTCGATGCCGTACTTCGAACCTTCGCGACCCAGGCCGGAGGCCTTGATGCCACCGAACGGCGCGACTTCGTTGGAGATCAAGCCGGTGTTGATACCCACCATGCCGTACTCGAGCTGCTCGGCAACGCGGAAGACGCGGGCCAGATCGCGGGCGTAGAAGTACGACGCCAGGCCGAACTCGGTGTCGTTGGACATGGCGATGACTTCAGCCTCGTCCTTGAAGCGGAACACCGGCGCCAGCGGGCCGAAGGTCTCGTCCTTGGACACCAGGGCGGACTTCGGTACGTCGACCAGAATGGTCGGCTCGAAGAAGGTGCCACCCAGGGCGTGCGGTTTGCCGCCGGTGAGGACCTTGGCGCCCTTGGAAACGGCGTCGGCAATGTGCTCTTCGACCTTGGCAACCGCCTTGGAATCGATCAGCGGGCCGGTGGTGACACCCTGCTCCAGGCCGTTGCCGATGTTCAGCTTGGCCACGGCGGCCTTCAGCTTCTCGACGAAGGCGTCGTATACGCCGTCCTGCACATACAGGCGGTTGGCGCAGACGCAGGTCTGGCCGTTGTTGCGGTACTTGGAAATCAGCGCGCCTTCGACGGCGGCGTCCAGATCGGCATCGTCGAAGACGATGAACGGCGCGTTGCCGCCCAGTTCCAGGGACACTTTCTTGATGTCCTTGGCGCATTCGGCCATCAGCTGGCGACCGATCTCGGTGGAGCCGGTGAAGGTCAGCTTGCGCACGATCGGGTTGCTGGTCAGCTCACCGCCGACTTCGCCGGCGCTGCCGGTGACGACGCTGAACACGCCCTTCGGAATACCGGCGCGCTCGGCCAGTTCGGCCAGGGCCAGGGCGGAGTACGGCGTCTGCGAAGCGGGCTTGAGCACCATGGTGCAGCCAGCGGCCAGGGCCGGGCCGGCTTTGCGGGTGATCATCGCGGACGGGAAGTTCCACGGGGTGATGGCCGCGGTCACGCCGATGGGCTGCTTGATCACGATGATGCGCTTGTCGGGCTGGTGGCCCGGAATGGTGTCGCCGTAGATGCGCTTGGCTTCTTCGCCGAACCACTCGAGGAAGGAGGCAGCGTAGGCGATCTCGCCCTTGGCTTCGGCCAGCGGCTTGCCCTGCTCGATGGTCATCAGGCGAGCCAGGTCGTCCTGGTTGGCGATCATCAGGTCGAACCACTTGCGCAGCTTGTTGGCGCGCTCCTTGGCGGTCAGCGCACGCCAGGCCGGCAGGGCCTTGTCGGCAGCTTCGATGGCACGACGGGTTTCGTCAGCGCCCATCTTCGGCACGGTACCGATGATCTCGTTGGTGGCCGGGTTGTTCACGTTGATGGTCTTGCCGTTATCGGCGTCGACCCAGGAACCGTCAATGTAAGCCTGTTGGCGGAACAGCTTGGCATCATTGAGTTGCATGACCTGTCTCCTTTCGAGGAAAGCCTGTGGACGGCGGGTCTACCTCGAGTCCCCGCCTGCCTTGTTGTCTGGATGGGAGAGACCACAGTCTCTGCCGTTCATTCGCTCCGGCCGATCAGTATCGGCGGTGGAAACGAATGTCGCCTGCAAATGAGGCGACGCCAGGCGAACGGCTCTTAGTTCGCTCGGCGTGCGGACACGAAAAAACGCAGGCCGGGGTCATTGCCCGGTCTGATTGAACGCGATCACGCACAGGTTCCCGGGCTCGGCCCAGGAGTACGACTGCCCTACAACCTTCCGGTACGCTGATCGACGGAAGCCGCACGGAGACCTGTCACGAGGGACATGCGGTGGGTGCAACGGAAGACTGTCATCCCGCAGGCTGATGGCCGGCTGGTGTGATGCCAATTCTCCGGTCTCCTGTTGTTGTGATGGGGAGGCGTTTGAAATCTCAAACGAATCCTAGGGCCCTCGACTGCAAAGGGCAATAGCTCGTTCGACAAAGCCAACGAAGGTATCAGGTTGCGGCGGGTTTTCGGCAGATTTCTACCGACAGGCGGCTGTATTCGTTCGATATCATGAACGAGCGTACCTGCATTGGACGCCCGCACGGGAGATGCGTATGATTGCCGCCTGCCGCGCCAGCCGCGGCATACGCACCAGTAGCTCAGCTGGATAGAGTACTGCCCTCCGAAGGCAGGGGTCGTGGGTTCGAATCCCGCCTGGTGCGCCATCTACCTGTTTCGCGCTGTCTCCGACAGTCTATGAAACACCCTGAAAAGCCCGCCCTGTGCGGGCTTTCTTGTTTCTGCCTGTCTCTTCTTATCTCTCCCTAGCCTTGACCGCCGTGTACACCAGCGTGTACACCTGAAGAAACTTCGAACCAGCGGTGTACAAGGATGAAACGGAGCGAGATCAAGCGGCGCCCCCTAGCGGACACAACCCTGGCCAGCCTGGAATCTGAGAGCACCCCTTACAGGGAGCTGGACGGCAACGGCCTGTACTTCCGAGTAAAACCCAACGGGCAGAAGTCCTGGAACTTCCGTTACAAGAAACCGGACGGGAAATGGTCCTGGCTCGGCCTGGGCAGCTATCCCGAAGTCAGCGGATCGGTTGCAAGGCAGAAGGCTACAGAACTGCGCGCTGATGCTGCGGACGGGAAAAGCCCCCTCGCGACCAAGCACGCCCGCAAGGTTTCTGAGCTGAAGGCAGCCAACAGCACCTTCGAAGCACTGGCCCGGGAGTGGATCGCGATCCGTCTACCTGGCTGGGCGGAGAACACCGCCAAACGCACCGTCGGAGCCTTGGAGCTGCATGCCTTTCCCGTTTTTGGCAAGCGTCTGTATACCGAGATACTGCCCATCGAGTGGATGGAGTTCTTCAAGGGCATGGAGCAGAAGGGCATCATCGAGCAGATGGGGCGGGTACGCCGATCCTGCAAGGAAATCTATGATCTGGCCCGCGTCACCGGTCGCGCCGTCCAAAACCCGTTGGACGGCCTGAGCCGCTTCCTGCAGAGCAAGCCTGCAGAGAACTACGCCCACGTCAGTGCCCAGGAACTTCCCTCCCTCCTGCGGGCCGTCGCTGCCTACCCGCATGCCCACGATGTTCGGCTTGGCCTGCGCCTACTAATGCTCACCGGAGTACGCCCCAGCGAACTGCGCGAAGCCCGCTGGGAAGAGTTCGACATAGATTCTGGCCTCTGGCATATCCCTGCAGATCGCATGAAGAAGCGCCGGCCTCATACTGTTCCGCTGTCACGCCAGGCCCTCGCCGCCCTGGAACAACTCCAGGTCATGACAGGCGCTTACCCTCTGCTCTTCCCGGGACGCAACGACCGCACCAAGCCCCGCAGTAACATGGCGTTCAATATGGCGCTGCGGCGCATGGGGTATGAAGGCAGACAAACTGGCCACGGATTCCGGCACATCGCCGCAACCACACTCCGAGAACGTGGATTCGCCAAGGAACATGTGGAGGCTCAGCTATCTCACGTCGAGGACGGGGTAGCCGGCGTCTACAACAAGGCGATCTACATTGAGCAGCGCAGGACCATGATGCAGTGGTACGCCGACCACCTGGATGAACTAGAGCGGGATAACGTGGTGCAGGGCAATTTCGGCATAGCCGGCTAGGGCATGGCATATTCGATACCCTAAAGAAGCCGGTGTAATTTGAGTAACTTGTGTAATTGAGCCCTTGCCCGACCCAGTGCCACTAGGCCTGCAGGAAGGCCACACAAATGGAAAGAGCCATAACACAAAGGTGTTTTTCGCCAGTTTGTGTAGTGACTCATGAGATGAGCCGAAAGCGCTCGCCCCTCCCTGTTGGCCGCTCTATACAGCTGAACTCCGCGCAATTGCCCGCGATCTACGCCGGGCCAATCCAGGGGCAAGGGGCAACTATGGAAAATGGAATGCTGCTGGATACCCAGTCGATCAATCCTATCGGGATGCCGATTGAAGTCATCAGGGCCAGACTAGAGTCGCTGCCCCGCTTCCCTCGTTACGCAGATCAGGTGGACGCCGTGCTGGCCCTGCTCGGTTCGATTCGCCCCTGGCTATCGGGCGAGGCTGGCCCGGCACTGGCGAGCGCTGCGTATGACCACAACGACGCCATCTTCCAGTTGGTCGATAGTTACTCGGTACGATTCCTGCCTAACAGCCTCAGGCAGTTCAGCAAAGTCCCGTCTGCTACTGACATGGAGACCATCATGGCCTTCGCGTTGGGTTGCGGCTTGCGGGCCCTGGGCGCTCTATCTTCCGTTCTGGGAGGCGATCAGGAGGACGAACTATCATCCCTGGAGATGTTCAGCCTGCACCTAGAGACCATTGCTGAATACCTCCCGGCAGCGGCAGTTTCCTTGAATGTTCCGGATGATGCCTTGCAGGCTTGCGACGAACTGGGCGAAAGCGCGCGCGATGGGGCGAGGCGCGCCACGGCGAAAGCGGATGGGATTCGGGGCGGGCTCGCTCGTCTCGGCCTGGACGGCGTTGGCCCTAGAGATGACACGATCCGGGAAAAGGCTCTGGAGATGTTCCGGACCGGAACTCGGCTGCACAATCTAAACAGCAAACTTCGCGCATGGCAGATGCGTGAAACCGGCCAGTCTCTTTCGAAGCCTGCTATGGGCGCGGTCTTGCGGCGCATCGGCCTGAGCCTCAACGATTAACCAGTTAACCCACCTGTCAACTAAGCGAAAAAGTAAAGCGAAGATCGGCGGCCATCGAGCCATGCCATAGCGTTAGCGCCGTGTCCATCCACGACCACGGGTAACGCTATATGACTACGCAAGCACAACACTCCGCAGGGGAGCTTCCACTCAGCCCCACAGACCTGCTCACACCCGATCAGGTGGCGGCGGCACTCGGCCTCTCCCACCGCACGCTCGCCGCTTGGCGCAGCTCCAGCCGCAACCCCTTGCCCTACGTGAAGGTCGGCACCCGGGTGCGCTACCGCCGACAAGACGTTGCTGCCTGGCTCGAAAGCCGCCGCATATTGGCCAGCGGTCGGTGAGGGAGCGCCAATGAGCCAGAAGAAACAGCAATCCCCTACCCTCGGCCAGTTGCTGGCCGACCCTTCGGCGACGCTCATTCGCATCGCCCAGGTGGTCGCCATCGTCGGCTTGGCGCGGCCGACCATCTACAAGCTGATGCAGCAGAAGGAAAGCGGTTTCCCGCTGCCAGTGAAACTCAGCGACAGCAACGCCCGAGGAGCCCCTGTGGCCTGGGTATTGAGCGAAGTTCAAGACTGGGTGCGCGCGCGAATCGCAGCTCGCGGGAGGGATGCCGCATGACGCCGATTTTCCTGCCGCACAACGCCCTCGATGCGACGGACGACGATGCCGCTGCACTCCTGCCGCCCCTTGCGGTGCAAGGACGCCAGCAGCTCCGGGCGCTCCGTGATCGTGCCATCGCCGAAGGGGCCCAAGTCCTGCTTCTGCTCTGGCCCACCTTGGAGTGGGTGCTGCTCGCTATTGAGCCACCAGCAGACGTGCTTGTCCGGGACGCGGTGCAGTTGGTCCCCAACCTGCTGGTCAACCCGGCAGCCCTGCAACAGATGCACGACAACTCCATGCGTGGCCAGCACCTCGCCTGGTTGCAACTCCATCGCCCCGACACCTTGCACTGAAACGAAAACGCCCCCGGCTGTAACCGGAGGCGTTCGAACTCGATCAGCCCGCGACCAACGAACTGAGAGGCCAGTCTATGCCCCACTTCATCCACCCGCAAGCCATCGCGCTTGCACGACGCCGGCCGGCGCGCTACGCTGCCGTCGTCACGGTAAATCCCGTGGCCGGGTTTGGCGACCCGAGAATGAAATTGGCGCACAAGCGCCCCCAAGACCATTGCTGGCGCTTTTTTTGTGCCTGCAATGTCGCTCTATGGTGGCGGCTGTGCGTGGGAGACCTTCGGGTCTGCCGGGTTCCAATTTCCCCGGTTCGCCAACCTGCGCACAGCTGCCACCTCCCACCGTTTGGCGACGGTTCGTGGCAGCTCCTACGACGAAATTGGAGCTATACCCATGAAACACTCGCACGCCCTCAATCCGTCCGCTCGCGCCGCCGCACACAAAGCAATGGCGTTGGCTGCCCTCCGCGCAAACTCCAGCCTGTCCACCCGCCTCGCTCGCTACAACCACCACATGGCCCAGGCCCGCAGCCTGGAGTTGGTCGGGGGTGCGCAATGAGCATCACCCTCCAAGATATGCGCGATGCGACCGATCAGCTCTGCGCCGCGCGGTGTGTCATGGGCCGGCTCCGTGACCTGTTCGCAGCCATTAGTAAGCTGGGCAGCGATGATGCCGCCGGCCTGGCACTGATCGGTAAGGGCATGGCAGATGAGTGGGACAACGTCCTAGATGTAGCCGTTGAGGACTTCGGATCGCGGCTGAAATCCCCAACCGTTTCGTCAGTTGGTGGCCGCTCGGGGGGTGACGCTTACGACGACGCCACCCTGGCTCTGGAGCGGGCTCAGGTGCTGGCGTGTCTCTTGATGAGCGCACCCGTGAATGGTGTGGCGCCGGGCGTGCAGCAAAGGTCCATCGCTCATATCCACGAAGCACTGTGTGATGCAAAGGACGCCGTGTCGCTCGCCCACTACCAAGGGGGTGCGCAATGAGCCTCCGCAATCGCGCCAGCACCAAGCGAGTTGGCTGCTTCTCCACCGACGGGGCGCCGATGTTCTCGGTCAATCCAGGGCTTTCGGCCGTCGCCGCCCTGGAGCTGGCCTCCTGCTTCCTGGCCACAATCAGCGACCTGAGCGGAACTATCGGCGAGGAAGGGGGTGATACGTCGGAGGCGTATGCGGCCCACTACCTGGCGGATATGGCCAAGGCCCTGGTTGACTCCGCTACCGAAGGGTTGCTCAAAGCGGGGCAAAGCCAATGACGAAGCCTCGCAACGACAAGCCCAGGCACCCGACCTTTGCCGAGGTTAAGCGCGCTGCCCTGCAGGCAATCGAGCGAGTTCTCGCTCGCTGGCTTCCGGGAGGCAAGCGCGTCGACGGCAACAAGGAGTACACCGCCCCCAACCCGACCCGCGCGGACAAACATGCCGGATCGCTCAAGGTGAATCTGGCAAAAGGCACCTGGGCCGATTTCGCCACGGGCGACAAGGGCGGCGACCTGATTGACTTGGTGCAGTACGTGGAAGGCTGCAGCCAGGTAGATGCGTGCAACAAGCTGGCTGATTTCCTGAGCATCACTGCCAGCAGTGGGGCTGCGCCGGCCGAGCCCGCCAGAGCCAAGCCACCGGAGTGGACTCCTGTCCAGCCGGTGCCCGCTGACGCAATGCAGAAGGTGCCCACCAAACACAGGCAGCACGGTACGCCATCCGCAGAGTGGGTCTACAAAGACCAACAGGGTCAGCCCTTGATGGTGCTCTACCGCTTCGACCTGGCGCCGGACGATGGCGCGGCGCGCCGCAAGGTCTTCGCTCCGTTGACCTGGTGTGCGGACCAAGGTGGTGCCCACCAATGGCGCTGGCAGGGCCTGGGCGAGCCACGCCCGCTGCTGCACATGGAGCAGCTGGCCGGCCGCGCAGATGCCCCGGTTGTGCTCTGCGAGGGCGAGAAGGCGGCGGACGCCGCCGCTGTGCTGTTGCCCGGCTACGTCTCCACCTGCTGGCCGAACGGGACAAACTCGTGGAAGAAGGCAGACTTCTCTCCGCTCGCTGGGCGCCATGTGCTGTGCTGGCCCGACAACGACATCCCGGGCCTCAGCTGCATGAAGGCCCTAGCCGAGCACTTGCGGCAGCTCGGCGCCGCCTCCGTGCGGACTGTTGCGATGGCGGCGCTCAGCCAGCGCCCCCACCTCGATGGCAGGGCGGCTACCTTCACCCAGGACGGTGAGTGGGCGGAAGGTGACGACGCTGCGGACGCCATTGCCAAGGGCTGGACAGCCGAGCACCTGGCCGCCCTAGAGAGCACGGGCGAACTATTCATCCCCGCTACTCCAGCGCCCGCCGAAGCTACTCAAGCGAAGGCGAGCAAGCCCAAGAGCCCGCCGGCAGAGAGGACGGCTCCGTCCGGATTCCGAGTGACTCCGGACGGAGTGTTCTACATGGGCGAGGATGGGGAGGCGCGGCCCGTGTGCTCCCGCCTGGAAATCATGGCCAGAACGCGAGACGACAAAGGCCAGAGCTGGGGTCTACTGGTTGAGTTCGATGACCCGGACGGCGACCGCAAGCGGCTGAATATCCCTGCGCGCGCGATGGCAGGCGACTTCGGAAAGGAGGTGCTCGGACCACTGGTTGATATGGGTCTACGGCTCGCTCCGGTCCGCACGGCACGTAATGCTCGCAACGACCTGCAAGGCTACCTGCAAGGGTATGAGAGCCAGGAGCGGGCGCGTCTAGTGACGAGCCTGGGCTGGCATGGCGATGCCTACCTGTTGCCGGATCGGCAGATCGGCCAGAGCGGTGAGCACCTGCACTTCTACGAAGCAGGGGCACAGCTACCACCCATTGGCCAAGCCGGTACCTTGGAGCAATGGCAGCGCCAGATAGGCGCTCTGTGCGTGGACAACAACCGACTGGCGTTCGTCGTGTGCGTAGCTTTCGCGGGGCCGCTGCTCCAGTTGCTGGGCGCGGAGTCGGGGGGGTTCCACCTCTACGGCGATAGCTCCGGGGGCAAAACCACGCACCTGCAAGTGGCCGCCTCAGTGTACGGGGGGCCACGCTTGGTCCGGTCCTGGCGATCTACGGACAACGCATTGGAGTCCATCGCAGCTGCCCACTCGGACGGGCTGCTCGTGCTTGATGAAATCGGCATGTGCGATGGGCGAATCATTGGCGAAACGGTGTACATGCTCGGCAATGGCACTGGCAAGGCGCGGGCCAATGATCGCGGCCAAGCGGGAAAGCAGGTGCAGGAATGGCGTTTGCTCTTCCTCTCCACGGGTGAGAAGACGCTCGCCCAGCACATGGCGGAGGCACACAAGGAACTCAAGGCAGGAATGGAAGTGCGGATGCTCGCCATCCCTGCGGATGCAGGCAAGGGCCTGGGCTTGTTCGAGGCTCTCCACGGTTTCGAGGAAGCGGCCGCGCTGTCCGATGCCCTCAAGGCAAGGGTGGGGCAGTACTACGGAACCCCTGCCCTGGCCTTCCTGCAGGCCCTGTGTGAGCCAGGGAAACTCCGTGGCTATGTCGCGGTAGTGCGGAGCACGGTGGATAGGTTCGTAAGCGATGCCCTCCCCAGCGAGGCCAGCGGTCAGGCACAACGCGCCGCTGCGCGCTTCGCCCTGGCCGCCGCAGCCGGCGAACTGGCCACTGCGATGGACGTAACGGGCTGGCCCCCGGGGACCGCCACCACAGCGGCCAGAGCCTGCCTATCCGCCTGGATGGATGAACGCGGCGGCGCTGGAAACCTAGAGGGGGCGGCGATCATTGAGCGCCTCCGGCTGATGGTGGAGCGCTTCGGTGAAAGCCGGTTCACACGCTGGGAGGGTTTCGCGGCCAAGGTAGATGACCACGCGCCTCGCACGGCTGACCGGCTCGGGTTTCGACGGACCGTTACACACGGCGAAGCTGGCGGTGAGTACACCCGGGTTACTTACTACTTCCTGGCAATGGCGTGGAAGGACGAAGTGTTCAAGGGGATGAACCTCCGCACCGTCAATCGGGTGCTCCAGGCCAAGGGGATCCTTCTGCAGGGAATGGATTCGCGCGCCGCGCAAGTCGTAACGCTCCCTGGGATGGGTAGCACTCGGGCCTATGTGGTGGACAACGCCGCACTCTTCACCGCTGCGGCCTAAGGAGAGCCGCATAGCGGCTGGGGGTGCCGGCGCCTATCGGGCCTAGCCAGCCCGCTAACTGCAAGTATCAATCAAATTTGGGAGTACACCACATGAAACAACAGATGAAAGATCACCAGGCAGAAATGGCCAGCGTAGTCGCAAGGTTGGAGAAGCTGCGCGAACAACTGCCCAGGCTGGAGCAGGTGGAAAGGGATGCCCCAATCACACACAACCATCTCGGTAACGTCGTCGCTACTCTCGATAAGCAAGTGGCAGAGGCGGCACGAATGGAGGCCGATTCTGAGGTTGCGATGCTTGAAAGGCGACTCGATTGGCTAAACCAGTGGCTCGCTCACGCGGACCGGGTAGTCAATGCAGACGCAGATATCGCGGCGGCTCAACAGCTGGTTGCTGAATGCGACCAGAAGTGCGCGCGGCTGAATCGCAGCAGTCAACGGGTGCGAAAGCATGTGGAGCAAATCAAGCAGGAGCAACAGACTGCTGAAGACTTGGCGAGTGAAGGACTGCAAAGCGCAGTGCAAGCCCTCGCCAAAGCCACTGCTGCTGGAGATGCCACGGCTGCAGCAGCAGCCCAAGCGGCAATGCAAGGTGCCCGGGAAGCGGGCCAACATGCCAGCCAAACTGCCGCAAACAACGTCAGCCTGTTGGCCGCTCTAGAGGCGGAGAGTGAAGCCCTCCGCCAGGAATCCACGCAGGCAGAACAAGACCTTGCGGCAGCACGAGCAAGGGTAAAGGCTGGGCGGTGGGCAAAATACGGAGCAGAGTGGGACAGGCTCGCGGATGAACTCGCTAAGGTCGGCGCCAAGTTGGCTGGGCTAGACACACGCTATCCCCTGTCGCAAGTAAAAGTCCCCCGCTTCGCACCTGGTGCAGGGATTGTTGATTTCGAAGCTCTGCTGCGAGCAGCGCAGAGGAAAGGTTAATGGCCAGTGATTACCGGGCCAGGGTAGCCAAGTGCCTCCGCAATGGATTCGAAAGGCAGAACGGATATGTCATCGTGTGGGCGGTGGTTTGTTGGGAAGGACTAGCGGAAGAGCGTGGCATCGTGCGTCCCTTCTCCACTGAGGAACGGGCAGACTGGGCCAGTGGAGTGCTGGCGGCCCACTACGGCGACCGGGTGTACGAAGTGGTTAAGCAGTTAACTGGACGCCCAGTGGATGCCCAGCAAATGGATGTCTTCGAAGGGTGGGCAATGGAAGATGTTGGCAGGTTGGCGCTTGCCGACAAGTACAAGGCCTGGCCGAAGTAGCTCCCTCTTGATGCCGCCGGTCGACGCGCCGGCGGCCTTTTAACTTAACGCATCTCTCGCTCCATCAAGCTCCGCCCCGAAGATAAATGGCGCCTCCTTCAGCTTCATCGCGCGCCAATAACGCGCACTCTATGAGTCTTTAGATCGTTGGGCTAAGTCCACGAAGCTCCAGTCGGCCGCCTAGACCACACCTAAAACTCGGCGCATCTAGACAAGACCAGGAGTACTGGATACAAGGTTGCCAGGAGCGCAACTCTACTCAGACGGGTATGCCAAAGGGACATTGGAGCTGAAAATGACTGATAACGTTCTTCTCCGTTTCTTAAGCCACGGCTTAATCGATGTTGGCGGTGATGACGCCAAGCTCGAAAAGCTCCAGGCTACAGCGGTCGATTTGGCTGGTTTTCTGAAAAAAAATCCTACGAAAGCCACCGCATACTCGTTGGTCGCCTTCGATCCGCACGCCCCCGTTGATGATCCCGTGGTCCGTGAGGCCCTAGAAGCGCTGAAGAGCCGATGGGCAACCTATAGCAATACATTCTCAGGGACGCCAATCAACGTTGTTCGCGCAATGCTGCTCGATGCGCTGACGAGAGCTGCAGACAACGACGAGAATATCGGGGTCGCCTTCGTGACCTCGGCTCGTAACACGCTGCCTTTCATTACGGCAGGCGACGAGCAGGGCATCTGGACAGACGCTGTAATAGCAGTTGAGAAACGTGTGGATGCGCGAGCTGAAATCGAGTGGGCGACCCCCGCCTCGATCACTGCCCCCCCTCTCAACTTCAGTGTGCCGGAAATTGGAGCGGCGACTGTCAAGACCAGTCGTGTCAATCGTGACTTCCTTAAGAAAGGAATTTGGGCTGCGGCAGGCCCCCAGTACTACGATCCGCAGCAAGGGAATAATGTAGCGACAAATGGTAATCCCAATTGGCCGCAACACAATGCCCAACAGTGGGTTACCGAGCTCGGCAACCGAATGGCCGATGCGGTTGCCGATGTAATTGATGCCGTCGTCGGCAAAACGAGCGTCGAACATGCGAGCTTGAATGAACCCTTCCGAGTCCTCGCGACAAATGTCACAGACTACGTTGATTCTGCACTCAAAGCGGTGAGCGGTGCGACAGTCGGCCTACAGCGACGCACTGCTCTACTTTGGTGGAAAGAAGCACTCTTCTCCCCCAGCGCACGAGTGAGCTACCGCGACCTGCCACCCTCCGCTGCCGCCGCGCAAATGGCCTTCGACCTACATCTGCAAGTACCGACGCTATCCCCTGCCAGTGTGTCTGCCTTTCTCTTCGAAACCGTCGTAAACCTACCCTCCATCGAACCGAATGAGCTTTTTTCGATTGGCGACTTGGTAACTGAAGCGCAGTCACACGCTAGCTTAGCTGGACTTCGCAGCGCCGCTGCCGAGGCTGTCGGCCCTCCCGATGGACGAGGTCCTATCTTGGCGCTAATTGCTCATCCCGATGCACCCGCAGCTCGCTCCGCGACCGAGTTTCGTCGTTTGACCGGTGTTCCAGTTGATGCGGAACTCACACTACCAGGCTGGGCAACATGGGTGTTCCGGGAGCTACAGGCTGCCCGCGCCACCATGGAAGATGCGAAACCGACGCGCCGTTCACGAAAGGCTTAAAACGCATGCAACAGTGCAAGCGTCACTCCTGTTTTGTACCCGATATTGGCTGCGACCTGGGTCATGCGGATCTTTCGCAATGCCCTCAATGGTGCAACAAGGCCCAAACGACCGCCGCTGAACAGGAAGTAACCGCCGAGTTGCTTCTTCCATGGTCTGGCAGTGCCCTCGGCCTAGCAGACCTTGGTTTTGTCTCGGGACGCGCTCGCCCATTTATCGTTGGGGTCGCCGGTCCGCAAAACGCGGGTAAAACTACACTTCTCGGCGCCTGGTATCTGCTCCTAGGGCGCGGCGCCATCCAAATTCCTAACCGCGCTTTTGCCGGTTCGTACTCTCTCGCTGGCTGGGAAGCAGTATCCGAGTCCATGCGTTGGGCGCCCGGACAGCCACCCGGCTTCCCGCCCCATACTTCCAGCCGCAATGGTCGTGCACCTGGCTTGCTCCATTTGTCTTTCTGGAACGCCAACGAAGCACAGTCGACAGACTATCTGTTCACGGACGCGCCTGGTGAGTGGTTTCAAAAATGGGCGATCAACCGAGATTCGACGGAAGGAGTAGGCGCCCGCTGGGTTGCTGACCGTGCCGATATTTTTCTTATCGTCGCCGACCGGGAGGCTTTGTCCGGTGAGAGCATGGGCTCTGCACGTAACTCTCTGCGGCTGCTCGCCCGACGCTTGGCAGATGAACGGCGAGGCCAACCGGTCGCGCTCGTCTGGACCAAGTCGGACGTGGCCATTTCAACGGAGATTGAGACTGCTGTGCGAGACGCGGTTAAAGCGCTAATGCCTGATACGGTCGAGTTCGCAACGAGCGTGGTGTCAAGTGATGCTGCAATGAGCGGGGAAGGCCTGGGCTTGATAGAGCTGTTGCAGTGGGTATTAGAGGTTCGACGCGCCCGACTTTCACTCCCACCTCCGGTTGGCGGCCGCGAGGATCCGCTTTTCATGTATGGGAATGGGTCACTATGAACATCGCCGGTAACTCCATCCTGCTTATCGGTGAGAGTGGTGTCGGAAAAACCCATTACGGCGCCCAATTGCTCCAGCGCCTAATGAAGGGCGACGGTCAACTCCGAATGAACGGTGCAGCCACCAATCTGGAGCCCTTCGAAGCGGCCCTCGAAGCTCTCAATGAAGGCAGGGCAGCCGACCACACGGCAACTACCACCTACGTCGATAGCATTTGGCCGGTTGAAGATCGCGAAGGCAGGAAAATAAACCTTGTTTGGCCTGACTATGGCGGTGAGCAGATCAAGACCATGATTTCCTCACGGCGAGTGCCTAACGCTTGGCTGGAGCGTATTCGCACGTCGAAGGCGTGGTTGCTGCTAGTCCGGCTACAACAGACACGGACTGGTGACGATATTTTCACACGCCCGCTGAGCGAACTTCATGGAAAGTCGGCGGAAAGCGGAGAAGTGCATATCTCCGATCAAGCTCGCCTAATAGAGCTCTTGCAGATGCTGCGATTTGTAGGCGCCGTGACAGATCGCCCACTTGATCAGCCTAGGCTGTGCGTCCTTCTGAGCTGCTGGGACGAGCTCGGTTTTAGTGGTGAGCCGACCACGGCTCTTGAGACACGTTTACCAATGCTGTCCGCGTTTATTCGATCGAACTGGAAGCATCCAATCATCCTAGGGTTGTCTGCCCTAGAGCGCCCTCTTGGGCCCCATGATCGTGATGTTGATTATGTCTGCCGAGGGCCAGAAGAGTTTGGCTATGTAGTGCAGTATGACGGTTCACATTCGACTGATCTTACCTTACCCGTCGTGCAAATCCTCGACAGCTTTGATTGATCACCTAGCAAGGATTCAAGAAGTGATAGTCGTCGAGCAGGCGGTATACGGAGAGGTAAAAAGCGGCCATGGACTGAGGGAAGCGAGCGGCGATAGGTCGCTGGCTCTCGCACTCGCATCGCGTCTCGATCTACCGGATACCGCGCCACCTGGCGTGGAGTGGTCTCCTTATGTTTCGGGCTTTTCTTTTGGAACAAGCTACGTACTAGCCCGCACATTTCGAGACCCAAGCGCCACGCGTGCCGGCATGGTGCTCTCGCACGCTCTGATCCTGCCACTCGACCTCATCATTAACGTAGAAGACCTTCGGCCGTTCTTTAGTCTTCTGATTACCGAACCCATCGCGCCTGAAAGGCTGTCAACGCTCAGTTTAATCCCAGACGTGTCGCCGCCAGCAACGATGATAGAGCTACCGGCAACAGCGGCGGCACTTGTCGCGCGAGACTCGAAGGGGCCCGTCGTTCATGTTGGGCTTGAAGACTTCGACTCCCTTATCGCCTCCCTGTGGTGGCATCTCTGGCCCGCCATTCGTCGAGACTTCAGCTTCCGACTGAGCTTCGGCCCAGGAGATCTCGTGGAGACCCCAGTGCCAGCTATAGTCTGCACCCCCTCCACTCTAGCCGTTCGCTGGCGGGGGCATCGCATCCTTGAACACTTTGTAAGTGCGCCAAAATCCCTAGCATCTGGAATGCTTTGCGGCGATGAAACTGGCAAACCACTTCGCGTGTTCGCGGAGGCGATTGGTGCCGAACTCACTAGCTTCGGTGACTTGCAGTTGCTTGAGCAGGCATATCGCTTTGCTGAGCTAGAACCCGATCTATTTGGTAACACCCTAGCTGCAGTTCGCCTGACAGAGCATCTTTCCCCCCTTCCAACGTGTGGGGAGAAAGGCAAGAGCGGTCTTGTTTGTCGCTTGATACTTCAGCTTGAGCACTCGACTCCTAATGACGCGCTCCAAATGCGAAACCTGAAATTGCAGGGCTTCGCTCAGGCTCACGAGGTGTGGAGCGCGCTAACACAACGTTTGGCCAATAGCTCATATCCCGCCACTTACGATGCGGTTTTTATGGGTGTTTTGGCCGATGCGGTGGAAACCAACCAGGTGGAGGAAGCATGGCGCCAGGCTATCTTGGAGGGGCTTAAGAGGGCCGCCATTGGAAGTGCGGCTGAATTTTCTTTGGCCTTATGGCGATGGGCAAAGGCGATACCAGCACTCACTGAGCTGATCTGGATGCATCTGGGCATAGACACTGCGACTGAAAAGCGCCTAGTTCAAGTCGCTCCTCGGTCCTTAGATTGTGACGCCGCGAAGCCGATTCTTGATCACGCCCTGAAAAACGGTATGTATCAACTATACGGTGCCGCAGCTGCAGCTTCCTACCCACCAATTGAAGCGGTGCGTATGCAAGCTCGTGCAGAGCCGCTCACCTCAAGCGAAGGCATCAACTGCGCTCTCCGGTGGGCGACTCCAGCTCAAATTTTGGAGTGCGCGCTGAATATCGATGACCCGCGACTCATCCCATTAGCCGCTCATAACGTAGCAAAAAATCCTGAGCTTCTCGCCTCAGTTGATACATCGACTAACCGTACTCGCACGATCTGGTCGATGGCACTCGAAACAAATCTGGAGGCTTGGCACGGCCCCAGCAATCCTCGTTCGGCGTTCGATCTAGTTCTTACCGACTTTCTGGATGGTGTCGATGAGAGTTTGGAGCTAGTTTCTCATCTAGCAAAAACACCTGTCGGCAATCTCTCCACCTTCCCTAGGCGATCAGAGCTATGGTCGAAACTTCCGAAGTCGATCAAAGACAACCTCCTTAATACCACCGCGCAGGCATTGATCCGAGGCGCTGAAGATGGCCTAGAAATTAAGGCAGTTGAGCCAATTCTGCGCGATACGGTACTAAGCAGTCATGAGTTCGACAAAGCACTTATGCGCATGGCGAAAGGGAGTGTAGGACGCGCAGTACGTCTGGTGAAGAGTTTGGGCGATTTCCCCGAAGTGCGCTTCCGCAGTTGGCTGGCCACTGCTATCGCTCAAACTTCCCCGCTACCAAGCTCGGATGCTCAGGAAATAGGAGCGCTCGCGCTACAGCATCGCTGGCGCAGCGTTTCTGAAGAATTATTGAAGGCATTACGCAGAGGACGCGAGGACGTTCGGCCAGCGCTACGTGTCTGCACTTCACTTCTACGGCTATTAGATCGAGTCTTCTTAGGATTAAGCCCAGTTAGTGCTGCTGAGAAATGGGATGCTCTTCTGGAGTTAGCCTCTGAGCTTTACCCAACTGGCCCCGACCACGACGGACTCTGGGAAAGATCTGGTGGCATGGCAGCAGATCTAACTTGGGTCGGCAACGGACGCTCTCGCTGGCAAACCGCGCTGAGCCGCATACGCCATGGTGGTAGCCCCCGAATTAGTTACGTTCTAAGTGAAATGTTGCGTGACTATGAGAACAACCAAGGATTACGCTACTTTGCAGACGACCCCGAGTTTAAATCCAACTAACCATGCAGATCAAAACTAAGGACGTCGATATGGAGTTTGATAAAGGTCATGCACTTATAATTGGCCTAGCCAGCTATGCAGAAATAAACAATCTTCCAGATGCAATTTTGAATGACGCTCGCGACGTAGCTTCAGTCCTTCAATCGAAGGAATATTGCGGATTCCCGTCGAAAAACATTCAGATACTACTCGACCACCAGGCCACAATACCAGCAATAAGAAACGCTCTTAAAAATCTGGCCGACGCCTCAGAGGCTGATGACACAGTACTGATTTTCTTCTCTGGCCATGGCACACGATTTACAGATGAGACCCCCACAACAAGTGCACTTGTTGCATTTGACACCACGTTTAATGATCTAAAGGGGACAACACTGCGAGAGGCGGAATTTTCTGAAGCACTAGAGCAGATCAAGGCTAAACGCTTGCTTGTTATTATCGACTCTTGCCACGCTGGAGGCGTAGGGGTTCTCAAGAGCAGCCAATGCAATCAAGCCCTCTCTGGATTTGATGAGAAGTCTCTGCAGCGCTTAGCCGCCGGAGCTGGGCGCGTAATTATGGCTTCATCTCGAGCAAGCGAAACATCTCTTGTGCTAGGAGGATCCCGCAATAGTTTATTCACTAGTAAGTTTCTAGAGGCGCTGCACGGCAAAGCACATACTAAAGGCGATGGTTTAATCCGTGTTTTTGACGTATTCAACTATATCGCAGAGCAAGTTGGCCTATCTGCTCCCGGTCGCCAACATCCTATATTTAAAGCCTCAGACCTTGAAAGCAATTTCCCTATAGCGCTGGAATCTGGAGGAACCAAGGCGGCTAGTGAAAAGCCCATAGCACTCGAACGATGGCGCGAGCTGGAGCAAATTATGGCTGATCTGTATCCAGCAGGACCTAACGATCAGGACATTTGGTTGCGGGCAGGTGGTGACTTATCTCGGTTAAGGCTCAACGGAACTGGTCGCGCAAATTGGTATGCAGCTCTGCGCACCCTCAAACTTGGTGGGGGTGGTTCGACGATCAGTCGTTTAGCGTTGATTGAGGCAGCATTGGACGACTATCCACACCACCCAGAGCTAGCGGCTCTAAAAGAGCCATAGCGCCAACCCGCAGCAGTGATGCTATCGACACATGGCACAGAGCAGAAGGCACCGCTCGAAGTAACCTCCACTATGCCGCTGGCTCAACCTTCCGGCGGCATTTTTATTTCAGTTGGCTACACATTTGGAGCGAACTTCCCGCTGTGTAAGCAAGCTGTCGCGCTTGTGTAGTTAGGCGAAGCCATTGCAGCACTAAGCACGCAGAGGATAGGTTACACATACTACACAAGTTACACCGAAATAAAGATGAGTCCAAGTTCACCCCCGCCCCCTGGTGCGTGTGTGCCATCAGCGAGAAAGTGCACTCCCCGTAGCCTTGGTGATAGTACCCGGGGGGCCCCTGAGATGACGGATACCATAAGGGTGATTCGAACCCCGTCCTAGCGCTAGTGGTAGGCTCTGATAGTTAGTTAACTGGTTAACTGGGTCCATCGGTTTGGCAACCGATGCCCTTAGCCTCACGCTGGATGGCTGACATCAGCTAGCTTAGCGGCGATAACGGCCATAAGGATTAGATGAGAATGGACCTCAACGTTATAGGCTTCACCGGCTACGACATCGCGCTGTTGGTTGCCTGCACTATCGGCGGTTTTTTCGGCAGCCTGGCGCAAGCGATTGTGGCCACAATTAACCCTAACGGCCCCCCCAGACAGGAAGGTATTACCTATTTCGCGTCAGAGGAGCTCCGGAGAGCTCGCGGAGCGTGGCTGACCATGCGCTTCTTGCTCGGTGCAATTCTTGGATTCGTGTTTGGTCTTTACTTCGTAGGCACCCTTCATGAGACAGCTGCGACATTCGCGAAAGTTTGGGCGCTGTCATTCGTCGTGGGGTATGCCGCTCCAAAGATCTGGACTGCCAAAAGCGATGCGTTGCTGCGCAGCATGCAGACTGGCACAGAGGGTCTGAAGGACAGTTGATTCATTGAGCAGTAGCCAGCACCGTGTACACCTGCATGTACACCCAAGAAAATAATGATCGAAAAACCATTATTTATCATATACATATAAAACAGGTTAGAGGCTCGCCTGGGCGCCATCTCCCTTGTTTCGAGCTGCGTCAGGCAGTCTGCGAAACCGCCCGAAAAGCCCGCCCTGAGCGGGCTTTCCTGTTTCTGGCGTTGGACATTCGCAGCGTCGGCCTCTGGCTGCACTGCATCCAGGAACATCCATTGGTCCGCGGAGTCGGGCCTGCCCTCGATGCCCTACGATTCCTCTTCGCCATCAGAGGCTGTATAAGCCTTGCGCCATCGCGCGCGAAAAGGACAAACCGCCCATGCTTCGGCTCCTGCTGCCAGCCCTGCTCCTGGCCCTTGCCGGGTGCGCCACCCAACCTCCGGCGAACCCCGATAACCTCTGCGAGATCTTCCGCGAAAAGCCGAAATGGCATGAAGCGGCGCTGAAGGTGCAGAAGCGCTGGGGCGGGACCGTCCAGGTGCCGATGGCGATGATGTACCAGGAATCCTCCTTCAAGCACGACGCCCTGCCGCCGCGCTATTACTTCCTCGGTTTCATCCCCTGGGGCCGGGTCAGTTCCGCCTACGGCTACGCCCAGGCCAAGGACGAGACGTGGGCGGACTACAAGAAGGAGGCGGGAAGCTGGGGCGCCGACCGTGACGACTTCGCCGATGCGCTGGATTTCATGGGCTGGTACATGAACAAGACCTACAGCGTGAATCGCGTCTCCAAGTGGGACGCCTACGGCCAGTACCTGAACTACCACGAGGGCTGGGGCGGCTACCGCCAGCGCAGCTACGACGCCAAGCCGTGGCTGAAGACGGTGTCCCAGAAAGTGCAGACACGCGCCTCGCTCTACGGTGCCCAGTACAAGAGCTGCGAACAGGAACTGTCGAGCGGCGGCTGGTTCTAGCAGCCGCGGGTGTTCAACCGGCGACTCAGGGGCAGTCAGCGCCCCATGATCCGCTGGTACTCGTCGCGGTATTCCTCGTACGGCAGGTTGCGACGCTGCAACTCCATCAGTTGCTGTTCACGGCTCAACGGGCGGGACACATGGGCGACGGTTTCCGCCGCGGTGGGCGAGACCGGTTGCGGGACGGCTTCCGGAGGCTGCGCCGGCGTGGTGGCGGGCAGCGACGTCGGCAGGCTGCGGGACGGGCGGGCGACCAGCAGGGCGCCGGTGATCTCATCGACGATCTGCTCGGACACCGCACTGACCGCTGACGAACCCATGGACGTGAACAAGTCGCCATCGGCTTCGCTTTCGTAGCGGCGCGAGGCGAGCAATTGGCCGGTCAGGCCATCGTGGTAGCGCACGGTCGAGGTGATCCACTCCCCGTCGCCGCTGCCGGTACGGTTGTTGGCGCTGTGGCCGGCGCCGACCTCGATCACCACCAGAGTGGAAAGCGTGTCGGTGGCGCGCGGTTCGCCATCCTGCTCGCTGAGCTGGTAGTCCGACGAGCCCGCTTCGTGGCGCAACGCCTCGCGCCAGCTGGCCTTCAGTGCGCTCCAGCGCGGGTTGGCCGCCACCGTGGGATCGGGCTGGAAGTTCACCACCAGCGCATGGCGGGTGTCGCGGTACAGGGAGATGGGCGCGGTGCGGTCATCGCGGCGGACGTCCGAAGAGCATCCGCAAAGCAGGGAAACAGCCAGGGCGAGCGTGACGTTACGCATGGTGCTCTCTCTTTATTGTCTGGCCAGCATTCTGCCAGCCAATCATGACGCCGGGATATCGTCCAAAAATCCGCTCTCTACCAGTCTTCGTCGTCCAGACCGGGCTGGTATTCCTCCACGTCCTCGTCCCCCTCGTGATCGCCGGGCGGGTCCTCGAAGAATGCCGCCTCCTCCTCCAGCAGGCCGTCGAGATCGTCGTCGAGGTCCAGCAGGTGGTCGTGTTCGGGCTCGTGGAGGTCGAGGTCTTCGTCAGTCATGGCCGGTCTTTCGTGGGGGGAAACGGGGAAGGGAATCACAGTATAAGTCGCGCCGCGGGCGGATGACGCTGTCGTGACGGCGGACGCCGCTTTGCGACCTTGCCGGATCGCGATTCGTCCACGATTCTCTATGAACCACGGGCATCGCGCCGTGAACGACGAACAGGGGGTAGGAATGAAGACTGTGGCTCAGCTGTTGAACGCCAAGGCGGACCAGCAGGTTTACACCATCGCCCCGGATGCGCGGGTGATCGATGCACTGCGCCTGATGGCGGAGAAGAACCTCGGCGGCCTGCCGGTGGTGGAGGCCAACCAGTTGGTCGGCTTCTTCAGCGAGCGCGATTACGCCCGGCGCCTGGCGCTCAAGGGGCGCAATTCGGAAGATACGCCGATCAGCGCGGTGATGACCGCGCCGGTGATCACCGTGGACACCCACCTCAACGTCGACACGTGCATGGGGATCATGACTGAGCGTCACCTGCGCCACCTGCCCGTGGTGGAGAACGGCGAGCTGCTCGGGCTGCTGTCCATCGGCGACCTGGTGAAAGCCGCCATCGCCGAACAGGCCGAACTGATCCAGCAACTGGAACAGTACATCCGCGGCGAATGATTCCCCCGGCGGCCGCTCAGCGCGCGGCCGCCGTTTTCACCTCACCACTGTGCATGTCGACGAGACTCAGGCAGCCGTCGGCATAGCCACTGCCCGTGTCGATGTAATGGGTATTGCCCAGCGGGCGCACGACGCTCTGCGCAGTATGGCCGACGTACAGGCGCTCCAGCCCGGCGATCCGCGTGGCGTCTTCCTTCTCGATCCGCGTGCGTGCCCACATCGCCAGGCCGACGGCGTTGCGCCGGGCGGTTTCGCCCAGCTCGCCGGCCAGCGCGGCGACGCCGCTGTCCCAGTCGGGGAAGGCCGGTGAGACCGGCGCCTCGGCGTGCACAATGCCGGCGCGACGACCGTCTCCCAGCTCGACCTCGATCACCAGCGGCAACTGCTGCAGGCAGCGGGCGATCCGTTCGCGGGTCACCGGCGTGAGCTTGTACAGCCAGGTGCCGCCGTTGCGAAAGTGCAGGTCGCGGTCATCGCCGGCCAGCACCACGTCGATCACCAACTGCTCATGGTTGCCGCGCACCGAGGCGAACCAGGGCTTGGCCAGCCAGTCGAGCACCTGCGGCGAATAGGGACCGCGATCCACCAGGTCGCCAGCAGCGAACAGGCGGTCGGCGGCCGGATCGAATCCGACCTGGTCGAGCAGACGCTGCAGCAATTCGAAATGGCCGTGCACATCCCCCACCACGAAATCGCGACCACACAGGTTGCGCGGGAAACGTTTCAGGGGTTGCTCCGGCAAGAGCGTATTCATTGCCAACTCCAGGGCTTTCGAGGACACAGCTTACCAGCTGCACATTGCGTTCCAGCGGCACTGCGACGAAAGCCTCGGGCACTTGCTGACCCGCTGTTGCCCAGGCAGCGATGGCCCAGCATGGACTGCTGCCCCAGCAGCACAGCGTCCGCAACAACTACAAGAAAACCTTTTGTATCAATAACTTAACATTCAACGCGAAAGCGGTACGGATGTTGCGATGTTCCCGGCAAGCCTTCCGGCCTTCATCACGCGTGAGCCAGTACAAGAGCAACGCAATAACCGCTTCATGCCTTGCGGCGACGACCGAGCACCACAGAGCCAGCCGTCCTTTCGCCGCCCTCTGGGGACACCATGTTCAAACGCACCACCCTTTCCCTCGCCATCCTGGCGAGCCTGGCCAGCGTCGTCGCCCATGCCGCCGATGGCGACACCCCGAACACTGAAGAGACCAACGCCGCGCCGACCCTCGGCAAGGTAGTGGTCACCGCGCAGAAACGCGAAGAGTCGGTACAGGAAGTACCGGCGCCGATTACCGTGCTGAGCGGCGAGAAGATCCGCGACGCCTCCCTGCAATCGGCCAGCGAAGTCACCCGCTACACGCCCAACGCCTCCGCCGGCACCACCGATGGGCACGGCCGTCCGCGCTGGTGGATCCGCGGTCTCGGCACGGGCGACCAGGGCGCCAACACTGTCAGCCCGATCGGCATCTACGTCGACGACGTGTACCTCGCCAACATCAGCGCCACCGGCTTCCCGCTGTTCGACCAGGAGCGCGTGGAAGTACTGCGCGGCCCGCAGGGCACCCTGTGGGGCAAGAACACCACGGGCGGCGCGATCAACTTCATCTCGCGCAAGCCGACCTTCAGCCCCGAGGGCTACTTCAAGGTCGACCTGGGCAACTACGCCAACCGCATCGTCGAAGGCGCGGTGAGCGACGCGCTGGTGGACGACAAGCTGGCCGGACGCCTGTCCTTCCACCACCAGGGACGTGACGGTTACACCGAGAACCAGAACGACGGCAACGACAAGGGCGCGCTGGAAGACGATGCCGTGCGCCTGCAACTGGCCGCCCGGCTGAACGACAACCTCGATGCCAACCTCAACGTCCACGCCCGTCATTACCACGACACCGCCAGCTACAACACCGTCAGCTACGGCACCCGCCCGGACAGCACCAACCAGTTCGGCTATTCCATCGACCCGAAACTGGGCAAGGCCAACTTCAACGCCAAGTACCAGGCCGAGATCGACCAGGCCGGTAGCAACCTCAACCTGGTCTGGCAGCTGGGCGAGCTTGAACTGACCTCCATCACCGCCTTCGAGCACTTCACCCGCGACGGATGGACCGACAGCGACAACACCCCGCTGGAACTGCAACGCAGCTACAGCTATGCCGACAGCCAGCAGTGGTCGCAGGAACTGCGCCTGGCCTCGCCGCGCACTGACCGCCTGAACTGGGTACTGGGCTTCCACTACTTCAACGAAGACCTGGAGTCGAAGAACGCCAACGCGGCGCTGCCCAACGTCTACATCCCCAGCTACTACAACAACGTCAGCTACGACCAGAAGACCGAGAGCTACGCCATCTTCGGCAGCACCACCTACAACTTCACCGATGACTTCAGCTTGACCGCCGGCCTGCGCTGGACCCGCGAGACCAAGGACATCGACCTGACGCGCCTGGTCAACCGCGGCGCCGCCAGCTTCGGCGACGGCCACTGGTGGCAGCCGGGCAACGTCGACTCGCCGCTGGTCGTCAACGCCACCCAGGACGAGAGCAATACCTGGAGCGACTACAGCTGGGACCTGACGCCGGAGTACCGTCTCTCCGACAATGCCCGCGCCTACTTCCGCTACGCACGTGGCTTCCGCTCCGGCGGCTACAACGCCGGCGTGACCAGCCAGGCCACGGTGGCCAAGGTCGACCCGGAATACCTCACCTCCTATGAACTGGGCCTGAAATCGGAATGGTTCGACGGCCGCCTGAACGCCAACGCCAGCGTCTTCTACTACGACTACGAGGACATCCAGCTCAACATCGTCACCGCGGTGAACAACCAGACCGTCTCGCGCCTGGCCAACGGCGCCCAGGGCGAGGCCTACGGCGCCGAGTTCGAACTCGAAGCCATCCCGGTGCAGAACCTGCACGTGAACTTCGGCCTGGGCCTGCTGCACACCGAGTTCACCGACTACACCTCCGGCCCGAACGACTATTCCGGCAACCACTTCGTCCGCGCGCCGAACGTCTCGGCGGTGATCGGCGCCGACTACCGCATCCCGCTCAACGTCGGCGGCGCGGTCGTGCTGGGTACCGACTGGAACACCCGCAGCCGCCAGTACTTCTTCACCAACGACCAGAGCGCCAACATGCGCACCGGCGGCTACACCCTGGGCAACGCGCGGGTCACCTACGAGCTGCCGGGCGAGACCACGCGCATCACCGCCTACGTGAACAACCTCACCGACAAGGAATACCGCAACCACACCCTGCCCACCGGCTACCAGACGGCAGCCGTCATGTACGGCGACCCGCGCACCTTCGGCGTCTCGGTCACCACCGACTTCTGAGCGAGGTAATCCCCATGAACCTTCTGCAACGCGCGTTGCGTCGGCTGCTGCCGGTCGCTGCCACGCTGCTCGCAGGCCACGCCCTGGCCGCCGAGCAGCCCACCACCCTGCGCATCGCCACGGTGGCCTATGCCAACGCCGGGGAGATCACCTTCAACGGCCCGTCCTACGTGATCGACCGCGACAAGTGGCTGGAGCAGCAACTGGCCCAGCGCGGCATCAAGCTGGAATGGGTGCCCGCCGCCACCGGCTCGGTGGGCACCTTCGTCAACGAGGAGTTCGCCAACCAGCGCATCGACTTCGCCTTCTACGGCGACCTGCCATCGATCATCGCCAACGCCTCGGGCGTGCAGACCCAGCTGATCGTCCCCGGCGGCATCGGCAACAACGTCTACCTCGTGGTGCCACCGGGTTCCACGGCGAAAACCATCGCCGACCTCAAGGGCAAGCGCATCGCCCTGCACCGCGGCCGGCCGTGGGAGCTGTCGTTCGCCAAGCTGCTGGAAGCCAACCACCTGGGCTTCGAAGACTTCCGCATCTTCAACCTCAATCCCCAGGCCGGCGCCGCTGCCTTGAGCGCTGGGCGGGTGGATGCGTTCTTCACCCTGAGCGATGCCTTCCTGCTGGAGGACAAGCAGGTCGGACGCATCATCTGGTCGAGCAAGGAAGCCCCGGCAGACTGGAAGATGCGTGCCGAAGTCTGGGGCGCACGGGACTTCGTGAAGGCGCATCCCGACCTCACCCAACTGGTGGTGGACGCCTACCTGAAAGCCGCGTGGTGGGTCTCCCAGGACGCCAATCAGGCGGCCTACCAGCAAGCCCAGAGCCGCTCCGGCGTGCCACTGAGCGTGCTGCAACGCGAAGTCGCCGGCGAGCCCTGGGCCGCGCACTTCTCACCGCTCTACGACGACGCCCTGCGCCAGCACTACACCGACGGCATCGCCTACAGCCTGAAGGCCAAACTGATCCGCAACGCGGTGAAGGTGGACGACCTGCTGGAGCCGAAGTTCGTCGAGCAGGGATTGAAGAACCAGCAACTCCAGGGCTACTGGAAAGAGCAGACGAAAACCGTCGCGAGCCAGCCCTGATTCGTCCCGTTATCCACGCGAACCATAAAGCCCCGTTATCGGGGCTTTATGGTTTTCAAGGCCACCTTCTCAAGCAACTGATCATGACAAGTAGCTGCCCCAGCACCACTGCAAAAGCAGTTGCTGCGGCAACAGCAGAAATACACTGAAAAACCGCCTGAAACCGCTCTAAAACGCATGGCACAGTGCTTGCTCTGGCTCACTCAGAACCTATTAAAAGCCCCGAGTGACTGCCATGAAACATGCAAGAGAGTTCCGTCTTAAACCGCTGGCGATAGCGTTATCCAGCACCTTGTTATTCAACGCGGAAGTTGCGCTTTCCGAAGACTCGAAATCTCCCGAAGGCATTACGCTCAGTACCGTGACCGTCGAGGGCCAGAGCCAGGAAACCCAGGTTGGCGACGCCCGCAAGGAAGTGGCGCCGGTTTCCAAGGGCACCCTGACCAAATCCCAGCTGGAGAAATTCGTCGGCCTCGACAGCGCCGTCACCGGCGCCCTCAAGTACCTGCCTGGCGTGCACGTCAGCGGCGGCGACAACAGCGGCATCACCGAAGGCGGGCTGAACATCCGCGGCTTCTCCCAGGACCAGATCGGCTTCGTCCGCGACGGCATCCCGCTCAACGACCCACAGTTCCTCACCCCCCACGCCGACTTCATGGGCGACCCGGAGAACTACGAGTCGATCTCGGTGCTCTACGGCTCCTCCTCGATCAACGCCCCGACCCTCACCGCCAGTGGTGGCAGCGTGCTGATCAGGTCCGTGGCGCCGACGAAGGAAAGCGGCCTGCTGGTCAAGCAGAACGTCGGCAGCGACAGCCTGTTCCGCACCTTCGCACGGGTCAACACCGGCGAAGTGAACGGCTTCTCCGCCTGGCTCTCGGCCTCGCGCACCACCGCCGACCTCTGGGACAACAGCGGCGGCGAACTGTCCTCCAACCGCTACGAAGGCAACCTGCAGTACGAGTGGGGCAACGGCAACCGCATCAACGGGCTGTTCTCCAGCTTCCTGATGCGCACCAACAGCTACAACCACCCGACGCTCGCCGAGTACCGCGCCGACAAGTACGACCAGGGCTACCCGCGGGACATCTATCCCACCAAGGGCAACGGCACCAACGGCGTACCCGACGTCACCATTCCTGGCCCGAGCGCGGCGGCTTCGCGCGCCGACTTCAAGATCCAGACCTACGCGCTCAACGGGCTGTTCAACCTCTCCGACAGGGTCCAGCTGAAGGTCGATCCGTACTTCGTCCGCGTCACCGATGGCACCGCCGCGGTCGCCGTGGTGCCGGTCAACGAGAACAAGGTCAACGCGGACCTCAATGGCGACGGCGACACCATCGACCCGCTGGTGACCGGTGCGCTGAGCGTCTACCCGACGCAGTACCGCATCGGCTCGACCAACACGCTGGACGTCCTGGTCAACGACGATCACACCCTGCAACTGGGCCTGTGGACCGACTACACCCACGCACGCAATCAGTTCCCGGTCGTCGAGATCAAGGGCAACGGCAAACCCGCCGGCATCGACGGCAGCCACAAACTGCGCGACGGCAATGGCAACGCCATCTACTTCACCGACCAGCGCAACGAGATCACCACCCAGAAGCTCTGGCTGCAGGACACCTGGGACATCACCTCGCAGCTCGTCCTCACTGGCGGCCTGGCCTGGCAGCACACACAGAACAAGGGTGACGACCGCCTCACCGGCTACACCGGCAGCGCCGACTACTACCGTTTCCTGCCCAGCCTGAGCCTGAGCTACCAGCTCGATCCGCAACAGCAGCTCTACTACAACACCACCTCGAACATGCGCACCCCGGCGGTGGCCTCGGTCTACGGCCAGGCGGACGGCGGCGACAAGCAGAAGCCGGAAGTCACCTGGAACCAGGAGATCGGCTGGCGCTACAGCACCGATGACGTGCTGCTCAGCGCCGCGCTGTTCTACGACAAGTTCAAGGATCGCCAGGCAGCCTTCGAGGAAGTCTCCGGCGTCACTTCCTACTTCAATGCCGGCGACGTCACCACCAAGGGTCTGGAGCTGTCGCTCAACGGGCTGCTGCCGTCGAACTTCAACTACTTCGCCTCCTGGACCTACCTGCGCTCCACCCAGGACGACGACTACAGCGCCGGTGGCGCCAGCCTGGACACCAAGGGCAACCAGCTCTACGACACCCCGCGCAACCTGTTCAGCGCCGGCATCGGCTACGACAACCAGACCTTCTACGCCAACTTCCTCGGCCGCCACACCGGCAGCTTCTACGGCGACCTGGCCAACAACGAGAAGATCGGCGGCTACACCGTGTTCGACGCCAACCTGGGCTACCGCCTCAAGGACCTGGGCAGCGCGCTGAAGGAAACCACCCTGACGCTCAACCTCAACAACGTCTTCGACAAGCACTACCTGTCGGGCGTGAACTCGGGGACGGTCTCCGCCGACCCGGCCGATGGCGATTTCTACGGCGCGCCCAAGTACTTCAAGGGCGCCCCCCGCGCCCTGGTCGCCGGCATCTCCGTCGGTTTCTGATCACCCAGCGTGAGCCCGGCGCGGGAGCGTCGGGCCGGGAGGCACCATGACCACACCTCGCTACGACCACATCATCGTCGGCGGCGGCAGCGCCGGCAGCGTGCTCGCCAGCCGGCTGTCCGCCGAACCGCAACGCCGCGTCCTGCTCATCGAAGCCGGCCCGGATACCCCACCGCACGCCACACCGGCGGAAATCCTCGACGGCCACAATCCCTTCCGCCTGCGCCTGGAACTGCGCGACCGCTACTTCTGGCCGGACCTGAGCGTGCGCCACGGCGCGCAGCCCGAAGGTGTCGAGCGCCCCGAGCGCTACCTCGAACAGGCCCGTGTGCTCGGCGGCGGCTCCAGCGTCAACGTGCTGGTAGCCAACCGCGGGCTGCCGCGCGACTACGACCAGTGGGCGGCACGGGGAGCAGAAGGCTGGGGCTGGGACGACGTGCTGCCCTACTTCCGCAAGCTCGAGCGCGACACCGACTACGCCGGCCCGCTGCATGGCCACGACGGGCCGATCCCGATCAGCCGCATCTCCAGCCGCGACTGGACGCCCTTCACCCGCTCCGTGGTCTCGGCGCTGGATGCCGAAGGCCTGCGCGACATCGGCGACCAGAACGGCGTGTTCGAGGACGGCTACTTCGCCCCGGCCGTGAACCTGGAGCACGGCCAGCGCGTCTCCGCTGCCCGTGGCTACCTCGACGAACAGGTGCGCGCGCGTCCCAACCTGACACTGTGGACGGACAGCCAGGTGCTCGGCCTGCAGCGCGACGGCCAGCGCATCACCGGCGTCGACCTGCTGCGCAACGGCGCACGAATTTCCGTCCAGGCCGACGAAGTCATCCTCGCCGCCGGCGCCCTGCACTCCCCGGCTATCCTGCTGCGCAGCGGCATCGGACCGGCGAGCCAATTGCAGGACCTGGGCATCGAGGTGATCGCCGACCGTCCCGGTGTCGGCGGCAACCTGTGGGAACACAGCTCGCTGGGCACCTTCGCCACGCTGAGCGACCCGGCCCGATCCGACGCGATACTGGCGCGCCCCGGCACCTCGCACCAGTTGGGCATCCGCGTGTCGTCGAGCGTCGATCCGGAGACCCCATCGGACCTCTACCTGGCGGTCGGCGCGGACGCCGAGCGCGGTGTCGCCCACGCGCTGTTCTGGATCAACAAGCCCAGTTCCAGCGGCCGCCTGACCCTGCGCGACCGCGACCCGGCGAGCCCGCCCCAGGTCGACTTCAACCTGCTCTCCGACCCGCGCGACCTGCAACGCGCCCGCGTCGCACTGCGCACCATCCAGAGGCTGTTCAAGCACCCGGTGCTGGCGCGCTACGACCTCCAGCTGGCACTCACGCCCTTCGCTGTCACGCAGCCGGGTGGTCCGTCACTGGACGCGCTGCTCAATGACGACACCGCGCTGGAAGCCTATCTGCGCCAGAACATCGGCGGTGTGTGGCACCCCAGTGGCACCTGCCGCATCGGCGCTGCCGACGATCCGCACGCAGTGGTCGACAGCGCCGGCCGTGTCTACGGCGTCGGGGGCCTGCGGGTCGTCGACGCCTCGATCATCCCGGTGATCCCCACCGCCAACACCAACCTGCCGACCCTGATGCTCGCCGAGAAGATCGCCGACGCCATCCTGGCCGGCGCCTGAGGAGACCGCCATGTCCCGTCATGAACTGCTGATCGATGGCCGCCCACAGGCCGCCACGCACTACGACAAGGTCATCGACCCGGCCAACGAAGAGCTGGTCGGCGAGGCAGCCCGCGCCACCCCGGACCAGGTCGACCAGGCGGTGGAGGCTGCGCGCCGCGCCTTCCCGGCCTGGGCTGCTGATCTCGACGCCCGCCGCCAGCGCCTCGCCCGCGCAGCCGAGCGGGTGCGCGAGAACGCTCAGGCGCTGGCCGAACTCATCACCCGCGAACAGGGCCGTCCGTTGCGCTCGACCCTGGAAGAAGTGGCCGGCGTCGCCGCCACCTTCGAGCATCACGCCCACCTCGACCTGCCCGCGGACACCTCGCTGCGCGACGACGGCGAGCGCCTGGTGCGCATCACCCGCAAGCCCCTCGGCGTGGTTGCCGCGATCACGCCATGGAACGTCCCGCTGATCCTGCTGGTGCTGAAGATCGCGCCCGCCCTGCACGCCGGTAACACCGTGGTGGCCAAGCCCTCGGAACACACACCGCTGTCCACCCTGCTGCTGGCGCACCTGCTGGCCGACGTCTTCCCGGCCGGCGTGCTGAACGTGGTCGCCGGCGCCGGTGGGGTCGGCGAACACCTCGTGCGTCATCCCGGCGTGCGCCACGTGACCTTCACCGGCAGCGTCGCCACCGGCAAACGTCTGTACGCCCGTGCTGCGGACGACCTCAAGCGCCTGACCCTGGAGCTGGGCGGCAACGACGCGGCGCTGGTGCTGGACGACGCCGACCTCGACGCCATCGTCGAACCACTGTTCTGGGGCGCCTTCTGGAACAGTGGCCAGGTGTGCTTCGCCATCAAGCGTCTTTACGTGCATGAAAGCCGGTTCGAGCCGCTGCTCGCCGCCCTCGCGGAACGCGCGCAGCGCACCCGCCTCGGCCATGGCCTGGATCCACAGACCGAGCTCGGTCCGCTGACCAATGCGCAGCAACTGGAGCGGGTCATCGCCCTGGTGGAAGACGCCAAGGCGCACGGCGCGCGCCTCCACAGCGGTGGCGCACCAGCGGATGGCCCCGGCTACTTCTACCCGCCGACCCTGGTCAGCGGCATCGACGCAGGTGTCGCGCTGGTGGACGAGGAACAGTTCGGCCCGGTACTGCCGGTCATCCCGTTCCGCGACGTGGACGACGCCATCGCCCAGGCCAACGCCAGCTCGTACGGCCTCGGTGCCTCGGTCTGGACGCGCGACCTCGCACGCGGTGAAGCGATCGCCGCGCGGCTGGAGGCGGGGCTCGCCTGGGTCAACCAGCACGGTCATATCCAGCCCGGCGCACCCAAGGGCGGGCACAAGTGGAGCGGTCTCGGCTACGAGGGCGGCCAGCGCGGCTATGACGCCTTCAGCGAGCTCCAGGTCCTGAACATTTCGCGGCGCTGAGGCGCCGCTTCTCCCTTCAAGAGGAATTCCCGATGCGTGCCGGAAGCTGGCCCTCGATACTGCTCACCCTGGCCTTCGCCGTGATCATCGCGGCGTGCCACGGCAAGACCATCCTGCTGGTCGCCGACGTCGCCAACGCCTTCTCGGTCAGCCCCTCGCGGGCCAGCTGGGTGGTGTCGGCGGTGGCGGTGGTCGCCGCCCTCGCCTCGCCCCTGGTCACCTGGGTCGTGGCGCGGGTCGGTGAACGCCGCGCCATTGTCTTCGGCCTGTTGCTGGCGGCGGCGTGCAGCTACCTGGCCAGCCGCAGCGGCGATTTCACCACCCTCATCGCCCTGCGCGTGGTCGAAGGCGCCGGCTACATCAGCGTGGTGCTTGCCGCGCTGGCGCTGCTGGTGCACACCACCGAAGGCCGTCGACGCACCACGGCGCTGGCGTTCTGGTCGGTCGCCTCGCCGCTGGGCGGCGCCATCGCGATCTTCGCCGTGGCGCCCTACGTCGGCGGCCAGCACGGCGAATGGCGCACCGCGTTCAGCGGCCACGCGCTGGTCCTGTTGCTGCTCCTGCTGGCCACCCCGCTGCTGCCGGCGGCCAACCTCGCCAGCCGCAGCGAACGCCACTCCCTGCGCCAGACCCTGCGGCTCTACGCCGAACCCTCGGTGCTGCGCCTGGCGCTGGCCGTCGGCGCGCCGCTGACCGTCGCCCTGGGCCTGGTGACCATCACCCCGGACTACTTCATCCACAGCCTGGGCGTCGCACCCTCGACCATCGGCGTGATCTCCACCGTCGGCATCCTCTCCAGCGTGCTGGCCGGGCTGCTCGCCGGCTTCGTGCTCAACCTGCGTGTCCTGGGCCCGCTGGCGGTGGTCGGCGGTGCGCTGATCGGCGTGGTGCTGGAAGTCGTGGTGTTCATCCCCGGGATCGCACCGACCACGGCCATCGTGGCGAAGATCGTCCAGGGCTTCTTCGGCAGCTTCGTGGTCGCCTGGGTGTTCACCAGCATCCCGCGCATGAGCCGTGGCGGCGACGTGATGGGCGCCGGCGGCGTGGCCGAACAGGCGCTGTACCTGTCGATGTTCCTCGGCCCTGTGCTGCTGTTCCCGCTGTTCAGCCTGCCCTCGCGCCTGCCGTTCTTCGCCGTGCTGATCGTTGCCAGCCTGCTGCCGCTGTTCCTGCTGCCCCTGGGGCTGCGCTGGCGCGCGTCGACAGCGCAGGCAACGGTGGGCCAGGCCTGACCATGCTCCTGCGGGCCACGCCCGCGATCCACGGACAATGTCCGCGCCCACAAAAAAGCCCTCGCAAGAGGGCTTTTTCATGCCGGGCAGCAAGTCAGGCAGCGGCCTCCAGCAGCTTCTGGCCCTGCTCCCAGAGGCCGGTCATCTTCCACTGCTGCTCCAGCACGCCGGGGCCGAACTCCTGGGAGCCACCGAGGCTTTCGGCGAGGCCCTGGAAGTAGGCGCCTTCCTCGATCAGCAGGATCAACTTCGACGCCTTGATCAGGTCGTCGCCCCAGAAGGTCGCGCCGCCGTTGGCTTCGAGGATCGCCGGGGTGTGCGGGTTCTCGGCGAGCTTGTCGAGGATGAACAGCGGCTCGGGCTGGCGGCGGTCGATGTAGATCGGCAGCTCACGGGCCAGGGTCACGCGCTGCGAGGCAGCGTAGCGGATTGGCAGCACGCGGTGCGCACTGGCCCAGCCACCGAGGTAGGCGGTGTGCACATGGATCACCACGTTCACTTCCGGGCGCGCCTGGAAGATCGCCGCGTAGCGCTTGCCGTTGCCGCCCGCGCCACGGCCGCTGAGCGGAGTCGCACCCGCAATGGATTCGTCGAGGATCACCTCGCCCTCATAGGTGGAGATCACCGCGCGGATGTCCTGGTCGTCAGCCCAGGGGCTGGGCGCGTGGACGGCGATCACCTTGTCGCTGTCCGGTACGCGCACGTATGCCTGGTAGGTATTGGTCGCGGTGAGGGTACGGCTGTCCTTGAGCACACGGAAAGCCTTGGCGAAGTCGCGTCGGACCTGTTCGAGCTGGCTGGCGAGTTGCGGGTCGAGGGTGGACATGGAATGCCTCCTGGCAGTCGGGGATGGATGAACCGCGTGGCGGTGTTCCAGTGACTGAGCAGGACTTGTGCCACTCAAAAATATTCAACCAAATCAGCAAATTACGAATCACAAACGCAAGCATGAAGCCTGCAACGGCGCGAACACCGCCGAAATTGCTGCCCGCCCAGCATCCCTTGCTGCCGCACTGCTGCTGTACAGACAAACGCCCTGCTGCCAGAGCAGCACGCCAGTCTGAAAGCCGCGCCCCGCCTGGCCTGCGGTCTTTGGGCACAGCCCTTGCTGAAGACCTTGCACGAGCAGCATGACGCTGCCCCCGCAACGCAAAGGAGCAAGGCCATGAGCACCGAATTCTTCTGGCGACTGCCGCTGGGCAGCGACGGTCCCTATCTCGCCTCGGACAAGAACAATCGAGGCAGCCATATAGAGCGCCCCGGCAACATCGCCCCGGGCCGACTGCCCAACGGCGAGCCGGACGGCTTCACCTACATCGACTACATCGCCCAGGTCGCCAAGGCCGCCGAGATCGCCGGCTTCGAGGGCGCGCTGCTGCCCACCGGGCCGGAGCCGTGGATCGCCGCGGCCGCGCTGGCCCGCGAGACCCGCCGGATCAAGTTCCTCATCGCCTTCCAGGCCGCGTGGACCTTGCCGGCCTACGCTGCGCAGCAGGCGGCGATCCTCCAGCACCTGTCCCGCGACCGCCTGGAGTGGAACATCATCACCGGCGGCAACCCCGCCAGCCAGCGCGCCAACGGCGACTTCCTCGAACACGACAAGCGCTACCAGCGCACCGGCGAGTTCCTCGACATCATCGACGGCCTGTGGAAGAACGAGCAGTTCTCCTACCAGGGCGAGGTCTACCAACTGGAGAACGGGTCGCTGCCGATCGCGCTGCGCAACGTGCGCAAACCCGGCGTGTACTTCTCCGGCTTCTCCGACCCGGCGCTGGACGTCGCGGCGAAACACGCCGACGTCTACCTGAACTGGGCCGAGCCGATCGACAAGCTCAAGCCGCACCTGGAACGCGTGCGCGAGTTGGCCGACAAGCAGGGCCGCGAGATCCGCTTCGGCATCCGCATCGACCTGTTCGCCCGCGAGACCGAAGAGGCCGCCTGGAGCGAACTGCGCCGCCAGTACGAACGCATCGACGCGCGCACCAGCGCCTTCATCAAGAACTTCGCCACCGGCTCGGATTCCGTCGGCGCCGCGCGGCAGACCGCCTACCACCAGAACGTCGAGCGCTTCGACGACCTGATCCTCGGCCCCAACCTCTGGGCCGGCTTCGGCAAGGCCAAGCCAGGACCGACCATCGGCCTGGTGGGCAGCCACGAGAACGTCGCCGAACGCCTCGCCGAATACCGCGACGCCGGCTTCTCCACCTTCATCCTCGCCGGCAACCCGCACCTGGAAGAAGCCCTGCGCATCGGCCAGGAAGTCCTGCCGCTGGTGCAGGGCAAACGCGCCGACGTCCACGAACTCAAGGCCCGCGCCTGAGCCACAAGGAGCTGAACATGTCCCGTCCCCTCGATACCCTCTGGTACACCCGCTGCCCGGTGCCCACCGGGCTCGGCATCGCCGTGCAGAAAGGCTGGCTGGAAGAATCCCTCGCCGAGCAGGGCACGCAGATCAAGTCGCTGCGCGAGTCCGCCGACCAGGCGGTGCGCGAGTCGCACTTCGACCACACCCTGCAGAACTCGGTGCGCCACGGCGGCAACATCCCGGCCATCTGGGCGCGCGCCAGCGGCCGCGAAACCCGCGTGATCGGCTTGTCCTGGGCCGATGAGGCGCAGCTGATCCTGACCACCGAGCAGAGCGGCATCCGCACCGTGCGCGACCTCAAGGGCCGGCGTTTCGGCCTGCCGGACTGGAGCGGCGCGCAGATCGACTTCACCCGCGCCCAGGCCATCCGCGGCCTGGAAAACGCCCTGCGCCTGGAAGGCCTGGAAGTGCGCGACCTGGAACTGGTGGATTTCGGCCTGAAGGGCACCTTCAGCGATGAAGCGCCGGGCAATATCGTCGGCATCACCGGCCACGGCGGCAGCCGCCGTCGTAGCCAGAACCCGGAGCTGGTCGGCCTGCTGCGCGGCGAAGTGGACGCGATCTTCCTCAAGGGCGCCCACGCCGTGCAGCTGGCGCAGCAGTTCGGCCTGCACACGGTGATCGACACCGGCGCGCATCCTGAGCCGCTGATCCGCTCCAACAACGGCACCCCACGCACCCTGAGCGTCGACCTCAACCTGCTGGAGCAGCACCCCGACGCCGCCACCGCGATCCTCGCCTCGGTGCTGCGCGCCGAGGACTGGGCGCACCAGCACCCCGACGACACCCGCCGCTACCTGGCACGGGAAACCAACAGCAGCGAGTTCTGGGTCGCCACCGCCTATGGCGAGGATGCCCACCTGCGCCTGCGCACCAACCTCGACGAAGGCTCGATCCTGGCCCTGCAGGACTTCACCGACTTCCTGCAGCGCTGGAACTTCATTCCGGCACGTTTCGATGTGCGCGAGTGGATCGACCCGCGCCCGCTGGAAGCCCTGCGCAGCCGCCTGACACAGAAGACCGGCTGATCAACGTCACGAGGGCGATTCCCTCTGTTTCCGACCTGGGCCCCCGCGCGACGGCGCGGGGGCTTTCATCCCTGACGGACCCCCATGAGCACACCGCTGGAAACCCTCTGGTACACCCACAGCCCCGTTCCCACGGGCCTCGGCATCGCCGTCGAATCCGGGCGCCTGGCCCAGGCCTTCCGCCCGTTCGGCACCCGCATCCAGTCGCTGCGCGAGTCGTCCGAACGCGAGGTGCGCGAGGCGCACTTCGACCATCACCTGCCCTACTCCGTCCGCCACGGCGGCAACATCCCGGCCATCTGGGCCCACGCCAGCGGCGCGCGCACGCGGGTGGTCGGGCTGTCGTGGAGCGACGAGGTGCAGCTCATCGTCAGCGCGCCGGACAGCGGCGTGCGCAGCATCCGCGACCTGCGCCACCGGCGCTTCGGCCTGCCGAAGTGGGCCAACGTGCAGATCGACTTCACCCGCGCCCAGTCCCTGCGCGGCCTGGAAAACGCCCTGCGCCTGGAAGGCCTGGAGGTGCGCGATGTCGAGCTGGTGGACTACCCCTATGGCGGCACCTTCAGCGACGACCCGGTACGCCACGTGTTCGGCGCCCAGGTGGCGCTCAAGGGCAACCGCGTGGTGCAGCGCAACAACGAGCTGATCGGCCTGCTGCGCGGCGACATCGACGCGATCTTCCTCAAGGGCGCCCACGGCCTGCAGCTGGCCCATGAGTTCGGCCTGCACGTGGTCATGGACGTCGGTTCGCACCCCGAGCCGCTGGTGCGCGCGAACATCGGCACGCCGCGCACCCTGACGGTCGACCAGCAACTGCTGGACGAGCATTTCGAGGCTGCCGTGCTGGTGCTCGACACCGTGCTGCGCGCCGAGCAATGGGCCTGGGCGCATCCCGAAGAGACACGGCGCTTCCTCGCCCGCGAGCTGAACACCAGCGAGTTCTGGGTCGCCAGCGCCTATGGCGAGGATGCCCACCTGCGCCTGCAGACCAACCTGGCGGAGCGCTCGGTCAACGCCCTGCGCGACCTCACTGCCTTCCTCCAGCGCTGGGACTTCATCGCCCGCGATTTCTCCGTGGACGACTGGATCGACCCGCGTCCGCTGGACGCCCTGCTGGGGAAGATCGATGTCGCCATCTAGCCCGGCGCGGCCCGGCGCCTTCCTGTTCAACTTCATGCTGCTGGCGGCGTTCAGCGGCGCCACCATCGGCATGGCGAAGATCGTCACCACGCTCTATGCCATCAGTATCGGCGCCAACGCCATGCAGATCGGCATCATCTCGGCCATGGAGGCCCTGGGCATGGTGATCCTCACCCTGCCCGCCGGCTTCGTCATCGCCCGCTTCGGCGCGCGCCGGGTGTACTTCCTCGCCAGCCTCGGGCCTATGCTGCTGAACCTGGCCATCCCGCTGTTCGGCGGCTGGCTGTGGCTGGCCTTCGCCCGGCTGCTGATCGGCCTGTGCATCCCCTTCCGCATCGTTGCCATGAACAGCGCCTTCCTGCGCCAACTCAAACGCATCGGCAACGACAAGGCCGGCTGGTATCGCGGCTCGCTGACCTTAGGGATGGGCCTGCTCGGGCCGCTGCTGGGCAACTGGCTGAGCGGCGCGACGAGCTTCACCTGGGGGTTTGCCGCCATCGGCCTGTGCTTCGGCCTGATGGCCTTCTACAGCCTCGGTTTCTGGGAAGGCGAAGCGCCCAGCGAGGACGTACCGGTCGCCGCCGCCACCGGCGGGCTGCTGCAACAGGTCGGCGCCATGCTGGCCAACGTGGAGATCGCCGAGAGCTGCCTGGTCGAACTGCTCAGCGCCGCCACCAGCGCGCTGTTCGGCACCTTCATCCTGCTGCTGGCGATGGACGTCGCCGGGCTGTCGCAGGGCCAGGCGGTGAGCCTGGTGATGATCCAGGGCCTGGCCTCGGTGCTCGGCCTGTTCGGCTTCGGCTACCTGATCGAACGCAGCGGCCGGCGCCTGGCCTACATCGGCAGCCTCACGGCGGCGCTGGCCGCCCTGCTGCTGCTCGGCGTCGCCCGCGACTACTGGCTGCTGGCCCTGGGCGGCGTGCTGCTCAGCGCGGCGGCGGCGCTCATTCACCTGGTGAACATGGCCCAGCTGGGCGAGCACGCCATGGACAAGAGCAAGATTTCCGGACTGTTCAACCTCGCCTCCATGTCCGGCAGCTTTTCCGGCGCGCTGCTGGGCGGGGCGATCAGCCACTTCGTCGGGCTGGGCAACCTGTTCCTCTGCTGGATTCCCCTGGTGCTGCTGGCCGCGCTGTTCTGCTGGCACCGCAAGCTGCGCCGTCAGAGCGCCGGGCCGCTGCTCGGCCAGGAGGGCTGACGCATGATCCGCACACTGGACCGCCTGAGCTGGTTCGCCTCGCCCCTGCTCCTGCTGCTGGCCTGGTTCGTCGCCGCCCGTGCCGGCTGGTTCCCGCCGCAACTGCTGGTGCCGCCGGCGGAAGTCTGGGCCAGCTTCCAGGACCTCCTGGCCAGCGGCGAGCTGCGCGAGCACGTGGTCAACAGTCTGTCGCGCCTGGCCATCGGTTTCACCATCGGTGCGCTGGGCGGCCTGATCTTCGGCACCGCCATGGCCCTGTCGAAGACGGTGGAAGCCTACTGCTCGCCGCTGTTCCACACCCTGCGCCAGGTGCCGTCCATCGCGCTGATCCCGATGTTCATTCTGTTCTTCGGCGTGGAGGAAACCTTCAAGGTGCTGATCGTCACCAAGGCCGCCTTCTTCCCCGTGGCGCTGGCGGCGAGCGAGGGTGTGAAGGGCATTCCGCGCGGCTACTTCGAGGTCGCCAGCGTGTACCGCCTGCCGCTCTGGAGCCTGCTGCGCGACGTTGCCTTTCCCGCCGCCGCCCCGCCCATCGTCACCGGCCTGCGCATCAGCCTGAGCCGCGCCTGGATGGTGCTGGTGGCCGCCGAACTGCTCGCCGCCGACAGCGGCCTGGGGCAGATGATCGAACTGAGCCGGCAGATGCTGCGCATCGACATCGTGATGGTTGGCGTGGTGGTCACCGGGGCCATCGGCTTCATCCTCGATTTCGCCTTCCGCCTGCTGGAGAAGCGCCTGCTGCGCTGGAGACCGACACCATGATCCACGCTCTCAAGCGTCTTCGCGGACTGCTGCTGCCGGCGCTGCTGATCGCCGCCTGGCACTGGCAGTCGCAACAGGGCGCCAGCGCCGCGTATGCCTTCGTGCCGCTGGAGCGTATCGGCGCCGGCTTCGTCGAGCTGATCCGCACCGGCGAGCTGTGGCTGAGCGTCGCTGCCAGCCTGCAACGCACCTGCCTCGGCCTGCTGCTGGGCGTACTCGCCGGTTTTGCGCTGGGCGCCGGCATGGCGCTGTCACGGCCGCTGGAGCGGCTGTTCGCGCCGCTCTACCACACGATCCGCCAGGTACCGATCCTCGGCCTGATCCCGCTGATCGCCCTGTGGTTCGGCAGCGGCGAGCCGTCCAAGGTGCTGATCGTCAGCCTCGCCGCCTTCTACCCGATGACGCTGAACGCCTTCGAGGGCTTCCGTGATGTGGAGAAGCGCTACCGCGAGGTTGGCCGCCTGTATGCCTTCGGCCCCTGGCAACAGTTCCGCGAAGTACTGCTGCCCGGCGCGCTGCCCAGCCTGAGCAACGGCGTGCTGCACGCGCTGGCCTTCGCCTGGGTCAGCTCGGTGGGCTGCGAGCTGTTCCTTTCCACCGGCATGGGCCTGGGCAACCTGATGATGAACGCCGAGACCGGCTCGCGCATGGAGATCGTGGTGATCGGCGTGCTCAGCATCGGCCTGCTCGGCTACGCCATGAACCAGCTGTTCGCCCGCGCCGCGCGCCACCTGCTGCGCTGGCGCAACCTGCGCTAGCGCTTTTTCGAATTCGGCCTATCTGCCATGAGTGCCCAGACCATGAACGCGATCCTCGATCCCGCCCTCCTCCCGGCCCAGCAGGCGCAACCCGGCGCGCTGGCCATCCAGGGCCTGAGCAAGGCCTACTCCATCGACGGCCGCAGCCTGCCGGTGCTGGAGAACATCGACCTGGCGGTGCGCCCCGGCGAGTTCGTCAGCATCGTCGGCGCCAGCGGCTGCGGCAAATCCTCGCTGTTGCGGCTGATCGTCGGCCTGGAGAACGACTACACCGGGCGCATCCTGCTCGACGGCGAGACCGTGGCCGGCACCAGCCTGGAGCGCGGCATCGTGTTCCAGGACCACCGCCTGTTCCCCTGGAAGACCGTGCAGGAAAACGTCGCCCTGGCGTTGAAGAACCAGAAACTCAGCCGCGCCGAGAAGCGCGAACGGGTCGCCGATCATCTGGAACTGGTGGGCCTGACCGGCTTCGAGCAGGCCTACCCGCACCAGCTCTCCGGCGGCATGGCACAGCGCGCCGCCATCGCCCGCGCGTTGATCACCCGGCCCAAGGTACTGCTGCTGGACGAACCGTTCGGCGCCCTCGACGCGCTCACCCGCGTGCGCCTGCAACACGAGCTGCAGCGCATCTGGGTGCAGCAGCGCAGCACCATGATCATGGTCACCCACGACGTGGAAGAGGCGCTGTACCTGGGCGACCGGGTGATCGTCATGGACGCGCGGCCGGGGCGGATTCGCCACGAGGTGCGCGTGGACCTGCCGCATCCGCGGGAGCGTGGGCATGCGCTGCTCGCCAAGCTCAAGGAAGAACTGCTGGCGGAGCTGATGCAGGGTTGATGCGCCCTACGGAGCTGAGCTTTGGGTAGGAGCGAACTTCGTCCGCGATTGGCTGGCGGCGTGTTGCGAAGCTATCGCGGACGGAGTCCGCTTCTACGTCATCTATTAGTCCGCAGCGGGCGTTTGCCCTCTCCCTGACCCTGGCTGCGCGCCCCGCTCCGAAAGGAGAGGGGACACGGTCGGTGCAGGTTGAAACTGCATCGTCAGCCGGCACGAACAGCTCCCTCTCCCTTCAGGGAGAGGGCTGGGGAGAGGGTGCTCGCACACGCACCCAAGCTCGATCAGGAAGCGACACTCGCACTCAACGCCGAGGGGAAATCCGCGTGATACCCCGCCCCAATCTCCCCCAGCACCCCTGCCTTGCGCAGCTTGCCGAGCACCCGTGCATTGGCCTCGCACAAGCGCACTTCGATGCCGCGTCGCTGCAGTTGCTCGATCACTTCCTGCAGCGTCTGCAGCCCGGTGATGTCCATGAACGGCACGTGGCGCAGGCGGATGATCAGTACCTTCGGGTCGGTGTGGGTCTTGGCCAGGGCGCGCTCGAAGGTTTCCGCCGCACCGAAGAACAGCGGCCCCTCGATGCTGTAGACCAGCACACCGGGCGGTAGCTCGCCGAGGCCGCGGCCGCGCAGTTCCACGTCCAGTTCCGGGCCATCGTCGGCGTGCACTTCCACCGAGGACGCCATGCGCCGCAGGAAGTGCAGCATGGCGAGGATCACGCCGATGTTCACCGCGATCACCAGGTCGCTGAACACGGTGAGCAGGAAGGTCACCAGCAGGATGGCCACATCGGCGCGCGGCGCGCGCTTGAGCATGAACAGGAAGTGCCGCGCCTCGCTCATGTTCCAGGCGACCACGAAGAGGATCGCCGCCAGCGCGCAGAGCGGGATGTTCGAGGCCAGCGGCGCGAGGAACAGCAGGATCAGTACCAGGGTCGCCGCGTGGGTGATGCCGGCCAGCGGGCTGTTGCCGCCGTTGCGGATGTTGGTCGCGGTGCGCGCGATGGCCCCGGTGGCGGCAATGCCACCGAACAGCGGGGTGACCAGGTTGGCGATGCCCTGGCCGATCAGCTCCTGGTTGGAGTCGTGGCGGGTGCCGGCCATGCCGTCGGCAACCACCGCCGAGAGCAGCGATTCGATGGCGCCGAGCATGGCGATGGCGAAGGCCGGGCCGATCAGTTCCAGCACCCGCGGCAAGGTCACTTCCGGCAGGCTGAAGCTGGGCAGGCCCTGGGGAATGCCGCCGAAGGCACTGCCGATGGTGGCCACGCCGTCGAAATGGAACAGCGACTGGATGGCCGTCACCACCACCATCGCCACCAGCGGACCGGGCACCCGGCGCAGCGCAGCGATGCGTGGCGTGAACAGCACCAGCACGAGGCTCAGCAACGCCAGCAACGTCGTCGCCAGGTGCAGTTGCGGCAGCGCCTGGATCAGGTGCCAGAGTTTCTGGTGGAAGTGCTCGCCCGTCACGGCCGGCAGGCCGAAGAAGTCCTTCCACTGGCCAACCCAGATGATCACGCCGATCCCGGCGGTAAAGCCGACGATCACCGGCGCGGGGATGAAGCGGATGATGCTGCCCAGGCGGCTGACGCCCAGCAGCACGAGGATCGCACCGGCCATCAGCGTGGCGATCTGCAGGCCGTCCACGCCGTACTTGGCGGTAACCCCGGCGAGGATGACGATGAAAGCGCCGGTGGGCCCGGCGATCTGCACGCGGCTGCCGCCCAACAGCGAGACCAGCGCACCGGCGAAGATCGCCGTGTAGATGCCCTGCTCCGGCTTCACCCCACTGGCGATGGCGAAAGCCATGGCCAGCGGCAGGGCGACCACCCCGACGATGACCCCGGCCACCAGGTTGCGCGTCCAGTGTTCGCGGCCGAACAGTCCGGCCTTCCAGGCTTCTCGCAGGGCGATCATCGCAGTCTCCGACGGGATATCGATGCTGGATGCTAACAGGCCGAAGCGGAAAACGGGCTGGCGCAGATCATACCTGTGGCGTGCTGTCGCAGGGCGAACACACTGAACAGAATATTGCACAGAGCTGATGACACGCAGGGTCCGACAAGATTCACAGGCGCCTGTTCATGGGCATTCATGACTCAAATCAACGGGACCGATTTGCCAGCGAAGCGGAAAATTGGCACAATGTGTTCATTATGTTGAACATCAAGGCTCTACCTCTCCCCACTTCCCGCCTGGTGTCGCGCGAGCGTCACTGGACCGGCGACCTCTAGCTCCTCCCTTCGGCCGTCACCTGCTGGTGGCGCCAGGCGCGGCGAACGCTCAACGCTGATTGCCGCCCGAGTCGGCGCCGCCGAACCCGAACCGAAACCGCCGCAAGGATGCTCTTAGCGAGACTGCGCGCGGCTGCCCGTGGGAGGGCTTTACCATGCGTTCCTGGATCTATCTGCTAGCTGCCATCGGCTTCGAAGTCGTTGGCACCACCTCGATGAAATTCACCCATGCGCTGTTCCCGATCGCCGGGCTGCTGCTGATGTACGTGATGATCGGCCTGTCGTATTACTTCCTGTCGCTGGCCATCAAACGCGTGCCGGTCGGCGTGGCCTACGCCCTGTGGGAAGGCATCGGCATCGTGCTGATCACCCTGGTCAGCGCCTTCTTCCTCGGCGAGCACCTGAGCCTGGACAAGGCCCTGGGCCTGGCCGTGATGATCGCCGGCATCCTGCTGGTGAAATCCGGTACCCGCACCGGCCAGCGTGAAGACAGCCGCGCTCTGAATGGGGAGGCCGTGACATGCTGAACCATGACCTGATTCCGATGGCCTGGCTGGGCCTGGCCATCGTCCTGGAAGTGATCGCCAACCTGCTGCTCAAGTACTCCGACGGCTTCCGCAAGCGCCTGATCGGCGCGGCCTCGATCCTCTGCGTGCTGGGTGCGTTCACCGCGCTGGCGCAAGCGGTACGCGGCATCGAACTGTCGGTGGCCTACGCCATCTGGGGCGGCTTCGGCATCCTCGCCACCGTCGCCATGGGCTGGGCCCTGTTCGGCCAGCGCCTGGTGTGGCGCGGCTGGGTCGGCCTGGCGATGCTGGTGCTGGGCATGGGCCTGTTGAAGCTGGCGTGATCGGCGAAGGAAACGACAAAGGCGGAGCTGGGCTCCGCCTTTTTTATTGCCTGCAATCAGATGCCATGCCCGCGATCGGCGTCCGCAGGACGCCCTTCGATCTGGCGGTAGGGCAGCAAGACTGCGGACGCCTCAGGCCAGCAGACTGACGACCGCGAAGCGACTCAGGTTGGCCTGGGCCACCACCGTCTGCGCCGCCGCGCTGTAGTGCGTGGCGCTGCGCCCCATGCGGTCGAGCATGGACGCGGCGAAGGTATGTGCCCACTCGCGCTCGTCTTCGCTGGCGTGGCGGTCGAGGAAGTCGCGGATATCGTCCTGGCGATGGCGCAGTTGGTCGCGCAGCCCGCCGATGCGGTCCAGCGCCGAGACCACCGAGTCCAGCAACTGGCGCTGCTCGCGAAAGGCGTCGGTCGTGATCTCGGTGGGGAACGCCAGCAGACCGTCTTCCTGGCTGTTCAGCCGGGTGTTCCTGCCCTTGGCGAACAGCTTGCCCTCGCCCTGCACCGCCAGCTGGCCCTTGAGCTGCTGCCAGTCGGCCTCGGGAGCGGAAAACTTCAGCGCACCGTCGCTATCGAGCTCGGCGCGGATGCCGGCCTGGCCGAGTGTCGCGTTGAACCGGCGCAGCACCTGCTCGGTACTCATGCCATCGTCCAGCACGACCGCCGCCGGCTCGGCGAGCAGGCGACCCGCGCTGAACAGCAGGGTTTCCTTGCCCGAGCGCTGGATCGCGTCCACCGACTCCAGGCCTTCCAGGCTGAAGCGGCTGCGCACCGGCTCGTTCAGGCGAAGGCGGAAGTTGGCGTCGAGGCTGCCATCCGAGCGCTGGGCGCGCTGCTCCAGCAGTTCGTTGACCTGCCGGGTGGCCTGGCGCACGCCTTCACGGTCCTGGGACTGCGGCACGCTAAGCTCGCGGCTGAGGTTGAGCTTGAGGCCGCCAAGGCGGTCCTGCAGGTCGCCCAGGTAGCTGTCGGCCGACTGCATGGACGACAACTGCTGGTTCAGCTGCAGGTTGAAGCTGCCGCTCTTCTGCGCGCCACGCGCCATCTGCGCAGCGTTCTCGCCCTTCTCCTCGCCCTTGCGCAGGGCATTCTGCCGCTCGCCGGCGGCCGGCAGGATGACATCGCGGCGGGCGCTGGGATCGAAGACGGCAGCGGCCGGCAGTTGCTTGATGACCTTCATGGTGACCTCTGCACCGGCTGTGCTTGCGCCCGGCACGTGGGGCCGGGCGGAAGCGGGATAAAAAGTAGGGGAACCGGGCGGTGCACCGCCGATTGGCGTCCAGACCTCCTTGCGGTGCGGCCCGGCGCCCCTACGAAGAAACTTACAGGCGGCTGAACAGCGACAGGTCGTTGAGCTTCAGGTAGGTCTTCTGCGTGGCCTGCAGCGCCAGCTGGTAGGTGTTCAGGTCGATGCTCGCACCGGCGTAGTCCAGTTGCGACAGCTCGCCGTTGATCTTCTGGTTCACCAGCGAGACTTCCTCGTTGCTCGAGTTGAGCATGGTCAGGGTGTTCTGCCGGCCGCCCAGCTCGGTGATCGCGCCGAGCACGCCGTCGTGGCCGCTATCGAGGCTGTCGATGGTCGCGGCGATCTGCGCCTGCACCGCCGGGTCGGTGGTATCCAGGGCCGGGTCCTTGAGCATCTTCACGGTGGCGTGAAGCTGGTTGAGAAAGTCCATGCCGGTGCCGAACACACCGATGGCAGTGACGTTCTCCTCGACCTGCACACCATTGGCCACGGCGGCCTGGCGCGATTTGTCATTACCGGTGGAGACGTAGGTATCGGTCAGCGGCTCGTAGGTCACCGCGGCGGTGTCGCTCAGGGTGCCGGAGAACAGGTAACGGCCCTCCTCGTCCCGCACGTTGACGAAGCTGACGATGGTCTTCTCGATGCTCTCCAGCTCGCCGGCCATGGCGTTGAGGTCCTTGGGCGTGTTCGAACCGTTGGCCGCCCAGAGCAGCAGGTCGCGCACGTTGAGCATCGAATCCGAGGTGGCCTGCAGGTTGGCCTCCTGGGTGGAGAGGTTGCCCGAGACGTTGCTGATGTTGGTGCGGTACTGCGCCAGGCTCGCCTCCTCGCGCTGGATGCGCAGCATGCGCACGCTGGCGATGGGGTCGTCGGACGGCTGGAGGATGCGCTTGCCGGTGGACATCTGCTGCATCAACTTGCCCAGGGAGGCCGAGTTGCTGTTCATCGAGCCGCTCATCAGCGCGGTGATCTGTGCGTTGGTAATGCGCATGCTGCTTTCCTTGCGTGGCCCTTAGAAGGCCGCGAGCATCGAGTCGAACAGCTCCTTGGCGGTGCTGATGACTTTCATGTTGGCCTGGTAGGCCTGCTGGTAGGTGATCAGGTTGACCGCCTCTTCATCCAGGCTCACCGCGCTGACGCTGTCGCGCTGGGCCTGCGCCTGGGTGGCCACGGTGGTGGCGGTCTTCTGGTCGGCCTGGTTCTGCCGGCTGGCGCTGGCGACCTTGCCGAGCAGGCCGGCAAAGGCATCGTTGAGGGTCACCTGGCTACCGCCAACCGTGATGCTCTGGCCCTTGAGGTCCAGCAGCTCCAGCAGGTTCCTGTTGTTGCCGCTCTCGCCAGCGGTATCCGACAGGGCCAGCTCCTCGGGCTTGAGATCGTTCAGCGTGAGCATCGCCGTGGTGCTGCCGGCGTTATAGGTCAGCAGCGCCTGGCCGGCGTTGCCCTTGAGGTCGAAGCCGTTGGCCAGGGTATCGTTGACCATCTGCGCGAACTGCCCGGCCATTTCGTGCAGCGCGGTCTGGTTCGGCCGCAGGGTGTCGTATTCGGTGTCGTACAGCGCGCCGAGGGAACCGCCCATGCCGTCCTGGGACAGCGGGAAGCTGGTGCCGGCGAAGGTCAGGGCGATTTCCTGCTCGCCGCTGGCGCTACGGCTGATCGCCAGTTGGCCGGCGGAGTTGCCCGCCACCAGCGGCTGGCCGTTGGCCAGGGAAACCGTGAGGGAGCCATCGGCGACTTCGTTGACACGAATCGAGGCGTACTTGGACAGGTCCTGCACCAGGCTTTCGCGGTGGTCGCGCAGCGCGGTGGTGTCGCCACCGGAGGAACCGACTTCGACGATCTGCTTGTTCAGCGCGGCAAGGTTGGCGGTCAGGCCATTGATCTCGCCGACCATGGAGCCGCGCTGTTCCTGCAGGGCGCGCAGCTGGCTGTCGATATTGCCGGACAGGCCGTTGAAGCGCTGGGCGAGGTTCTTGGTCTCGTTGATGATCTGCTGGCGCAGCGCAACGGAGCCCGGCGTGGCGGTGGCTTCGCTGAGCGCGGCGAAGAAGTTGTCCAGGCCGACGCTGATGCTCGATCCGTCACCGCTCATCAGGCCTTCCAGCGCAGAGAGGTACTGCTGGCCACTGTCGTAGTAGCTCTGCTCGGTGGTGGCGCGCCACAGTTGCTGGTTCTGGAAGTCGTTGGCCATCCGGCGGATGCTGGTCACCACCACGCCGCCGCCGACGTTCAGGCCACCTTCACCGGCCAGCGAGGCGAGCACCGGGCTCAGCCGGCTGAAACCGGGGGTATTGGCGTTGGCGACGTTCTGGCCGGAGGTGGCCAGGGCGATCTGCGCCGCGCGCAGGCCGCTGTAGCCGATCTGGCTCAACATACTCAAGAGGCACTCTCCTTCGACTCTGGGCGGATCGGCTGGGCGAACGCCGCCGAGGCCGGTCGGGAAACAAATTCAGGCTGCTGTCCCTGATAGGCGACGGAATCGGCGTGGCGCTTAAATCCGTCCTGTGGCGCGTGCTTCAGGCCGCTCTCCGGCGACAGGCCGCTACCGGGGATACGCGCCGGCGCCTGGGCCTCACGCACGCGGCGCAGCACGCCGAGGGTGTAGTCGCGGGTTTCGTCGTAGGGAATGCTGCGTACCCAGTCGGCCATGCCGATCTTCCCCGTGCGCGGGTCGCCATTGTTCTTCAGCCACTCGTCCACCTTGCCCGGGCCGGCGTTGTAGGCCGCCAGGGCGAGCACGTGCTGGCCGTCGTAGCGGTCGAGCATCTTGCCCAGGTAGGCGCTGCCCAGCGCCTTGTTGTACGCGGGGTCACTGGTCAGGCGCTGCTCGTCGTAGGGCAGGCCAAGTTCGCCGGCGACTTCGCGGGCGGTGTCGGGCATCAGCTGCATCAGGCCGCGCGCGCCCTTGGGCGAGACGGCAGACGCATCACCGCCGGACTCCTGGCCAATCACGCTGTCCACAAGGGTACGGAAGCCCGCCGTGCCCTGCTGCCAGGCGTGGGCGAGGCGGTCGACGCCGCGCTGCCAGGTGTCCACCAGCGGGTTGCGGCTGGAGACCGAGGGGCGACGCAGTGCTTCGCCGCCATCGGAGAGTGCCGCCGGCTCGGCAGTATCGGTCGAGTCACCGGCGAGCTGGCGCACCAGCAGGTCGGCGATGCCGGTCTGCTTGCGCGACGCCAGGTGCTCGGCCAGCGCTTCGTCGTAGAAGTCGCGCATGGTGTCGAGATCGCGGCTGCGCATCGGGCTGCCGGCGGACAGCACGTCGCCGGCCTTGCGCATCTGCTTGAGGATCTGTTGCAGGAACATCGCCTCGAACTGTTCGGAGGCGACCTGCAGTTGCTCGCGGCGAACCTGCTCGGGCGATTCCCCGGGCTGGCCGGTGGGCACGATGGGGCGATTGAGGGACGTGATGCTCATCAGATGACGACCAGCTCTGCGTTCAGCGCGCCGGCCTGCTCCAGCGCCTGGAGGATGCTCATCACGTCGTCCGGCGTGGCGCCCAGGCTGTTCACCGTGTTGATGATGCTTTCCAGGCTGGTGCCCTCTGGCCACTTGAACATCGGTTTCTTGTCCTGGCTGACCGAGACGTCCGACTGCGGGGTGACCGCCGTGGTGCCGTTGGAGAAGGGCCCCGGCTGGCTGACCTGGGGATTCTCGCTGATGGTCACGGTGAGCGTGCCATGGGCCACGGCGGCGGCCTTCACGCGCACGCCCTGACCGACCACCACGGTGCCGGTGCGGCTGTTGAACACCACCTTGGGCCGGGTGCGGCCTTCCTGCACCTCCATGCCTTCGAGCATGGCCATGAAGCTGGTGCGCTGGGCCAGGCTGACCGGAGCGCGGACGGACACCTTGGTGCCGTCCAGGGCCGTCGCGGTGCCGGAGCCGAAGCGTTCGTTCACTGCGTTCATCACCTGGGTGGCGGTCTGGAAGCTCGGCTTGCGTACGTTGAGCATCACGTCCGGGCGCTGGGCGAAGTCGCTGGGGATCATCCGTTCGATGGTCGCGCCATTGGGAATCAGGCCGCTGTTGGCGCTGTTGATCGACACGCTGGAGCCGCTCTGCCCCTGGGCGTGCAGGCCGCCTACCACGAGGTTGCCCTGGGCGAGCGCATAGACCTCGCCGTCAACGCCCTGCAGCGGTGTCATCAGCAGCAGGCCACCACGCAGGCTCTTGGCGTCGCCCAGCGAGGACACGGTGACGTCGATGGTCTGCCCGGCGCTGTAGGACGGCGGCACGCTGGCGGTGACGCTCACCGCGGCGACGTTCTTGAGTTTCGGGTCGACGTTCGGCGGCAGGTTCACGCCGAACTGCTTGAGCATGTTGGCCACCGACTGGTTGGTGAATTTCACCTGGTTCTTGTCGCCGGTGCCGTCCAGGCCGACGACGAGGCCGTAGCCGATCAACTGGTTCTCGCGCACGCCTTCGATGTCGACGAGATCCAGCAGCGGGATGGCCAGCGCCTGCGCCTGCCAGAACAGGCAGGCGCTCGCCAGCAGGCGGGAAAGGGTTCTACGCATGGGGTGCTCGCCTGCTTACATCGGGAACAGCGGGTGGGTGAAGAAGCGCGTCAGCCAGCCGGCCGAGTTGCTGTCGTTGAGCACGCCGCGCCCGGCGTAGGAGATCTTGGCGTTGGCGACGTTCTGCGAGGACACCTGGTTGGAACGGTTGATGTCGTCGATGCGTACCAGCCCCGTGAGGCGGATGAACTCGTCGCCCTGGTTCAGGCGCAGGGACTTCTCGCCCTTCACCAGCAGCACGCCGCCGGGCAGCACCTTGTGCACGGTCACCGCGATGGAGCCGGAGAGGGTGTTCTGCTGCGAGCTTTTCGCCGAGCCGGTGAAGTCGCGGTTGGCCGTGGCGGAGCTTTCCAGGCCGCCGTAGTCCTTGGTCAGGATGGTCGGCACCGGCACGTCCAGGCTGGACTTCTTGCCGAAGCTGGTGCCCGCGCTCTTGCTCGACTGGGTGGACTCGCTGAGCACCACCGTGACGATGTCGCCGACGCCGATGGCGCGCTTGTCGCGAATCAGCGAGCCGCCGTAGCCGGAACGGTACAGGCCGCCGCTGGTGGTCGGCGGCAGGCTGTAGTCGAGCTCCGGCGGCTGGTAGACCGAGGAATCCTCGTCCGGCAGCATCTCGTCGAAGCTCTGGCAACCGGCGAGCAGCGCCAGGGCGAGCAGCAGGGCAAGGCGTGTCATCATCAGACCGTCTGGTTGAGGAACTGCTGCATGCCCGACGCGGCGTCGAGCACCTTGGCGTTGGCCTCGTAGGCGCGCTGGATGGCGATCATGTTCACCATGGCTTCCACGACCTGCACATTGGAGCCTTCCAGCACACCCTGCTTGAGATTGCCCAGGCCTTCTTCGCCCGGCGTGCCTTCCTGCGGCTCGCCGCTGGCGGCGGTTTCCTTGTAGAGGTTGCCGCCGATGGCTTCCAGGCCTGCCGGGTTGGTGAAGTTGACCAGGGTGATCTGGCCCAGCTCGGTGGGCAGGGTCTCGCCCGGCAGCACGGCGGTGACGATGCCGTCGCTGCCGACGGTGAAGCGGCTGGCGCCCGCGGGCACTTCGATGTTCGGCGTCAGCGGCAGGCCCTGGGCGTTGACCACGATGCCCTCGTTGTTGAGCTGCAGCTGGCCGTTCTCGGTGTAGTAGGTGTCGCCGTTGGGCGCTTCGACCTGGAAGAAACCGCTGCCGACGATGGCCAGGTCCATGGGCTGGCCGGTGGTCTGCATGCTGCCTTCGGTGAACACCTTCTGCGTGCCGACGACGCGCACGCCGCTGCCCAGCTGGATGCCCGAAGGCACGGTGTTGACCTGGTCAGCCTGGGCGCCGGGTTGCAGCTGCACCTGGTAGAACAGGTCCTCGAAGACCGCGCGGTCGCTCTTGAAGCCGACGGTGTTCACGTTGGCCAGGTTGTTGGCCACGGTGGACATCGCGGTGTCCTGGGCCGCCAGGCCGGTCTTGCTGACCCAAAGTGCCGAACTCATGTTGTGCTCCTGTCTGCGCGCCGCGCGTTAGCCGCCGCGGATCATGCGGTCACCGGCCTCGGCGAGATCCGAGGCGGCTTTCATCATCTTCACCTGGGCCTCGAACCGACGGTTCAGGCTCATGGTGCCCACCAGCTGGTCGATGGCCGAGACGTTGCTCTGCTCCAGGTGCCCGGAGACCAGTCGCACGTCTTCGCTGGCGGCGACGTTCTGGCCGTCCTTGCTCACCAGCAGGCCCTGGGCGTTCTTCACCAGGGAGGACGCCGGGGCGTCCACCAGCTTCAGGCGGTCGACGTCGGTCATCATGAAATCGCCGCGCGGCATCACCGAAATGGTGCCGTCGCTGCCGATGGCGATGGCGTCGTACTCGGGCAGGGTGATCGGACCGCCTTCACCGAGTACGGCGCGGCCGTTGATCATCAGCTGGCGGTCGGCGTCGATCGTGAGGTTGCCCTGGCGCGTATACGCCTCGCCGTTGCCGCTCTGCACGGCGAGCAGCCCGGCGCCCTGGATGGCGACGTCGAGGTCGCGCCCGGTCGCCATCAGGGTGCCGGCGGTCATGTCCACGCCGCTGCTCTCGATGCGCGCGAGGTGGCGGCTGTCATAGCCGGCGCCGCTCACGTCCACCGCGGTGGCGTGTTCCAGGTCGGCGCGGAAGCCAGGCGTGTTGACGTTGGCGAGGTTGTTCGCGCGCACGTCCAGGGCCGCCATGCTGCGGCTGGCGGCGGTCATTGCGGTATAGCCGAGGCGATCCATGACGAATCCTTAGATGGCCGAGAACAGGACCTGGGTGAGTTCCTTGTCGGTGGTCATCACCTTGGTGTTCGCCTGGTAGTTGCGCTGGCCTTCCATGAGGCCCACCAGTTGCTGGGTGATGTCGACGTTGGAGCCTTCCAGATTGCCGGCCGACAGCGAGCCGAACTGGCCGATGCCGGGCACGCCGATCAGCGGGGTGCCGGAGGCGGAAGTCTCGGTCCAGGCCGTACCGCTCTGGTTCTGCAGACCGCCGGTGTTGATGAAGTTCGCCAGGGCGACCTGGCCCTGCAGCATGCGCTGGCCGTTGCTGTAGTTGACGTAGACCTTGCCGTCGTTCTCCACCGCGATGCCGGTCTGCTCGCCAGCGGCGTAGCCGGTGGTGCGGTTGGTGGTGACGACGAAATCCGAGCCGTACTGGCTGGTGCCGGTGTAGTCGAGGGCGATGTTCATCGGGTCGACGCCCGGCAGGTTGAAGCTCACCGGCACGGAGGCGATCGGCGAGGACAGCGAGCCGTCCGGGGCGAAGGTCAGCGCCTGGGTGGCGCCAACGGCGTTGCCGTCTACCGCGTAATGGGCATCCCAGGTATTGGTGCCGGTCAGTACGAAGTACTGGGTCAGGGTGTGCTCCTTGCCCTGGGAGTCATAGATCTTGCTGGTGTAGGTGGAGTTGTAGGTCTCCACCTTCTGCGGGTCGAACGGCGAGACGGTCGGCACCTTCTCGTTGGAGTCGAGGTTGGCGACGAACTCCAGCTTGTCGGTGGCCTTGGCCGGCAGGTTGGCGGTCTTCACCTGCAGGTCGGAAACGGTCCCCACCAGCAGGTTGCCGGCGGCGTCGGTCGGGTAGCCCTGCAGGCGCTGGCCGGTAGCGTTGATCAGGTAGTTGGCGTTGTCCTGGCTGAACACGCCGGCGCGGGTGTACTGGGTATCACCGTTGCCGCTCTTGACCACGAAGAAACCGCCGCCGGAGATGGCGAGGTCCAGTGCGCGGTTGGTGGAGACCAGCGAACCGCCCTGGCTGATGCTCTGGGTGGTGCCGGTGACTTCCACGCCCATGCCCTTGCTGTCGGCATAGACGCTGCCGAACTCGGTGCGGGAGGACTTGAAGCCCACGGTGCCGGAGTTGGCGATGTTGTTGCTGATGGTGTCCAGCTGCTGGGTGACGGCGTTCAGGCCGGTCAGGGCGATGTTGAAGCTCATGGCGTTATCTCATCCTAAGAGGGGGGAAGCAGGCACTCAGGCAGCCTGGCCCTGACTGAATTCGACGATCTTGTAGAAGGGCACCGAACCTGCGCCCTCGACGTCCAGCACCGGACCGTCGGCGCTGACGCGGACGTTGTGCACCAGGCCGGAGACCTCGATGCCTGGCGTCTCGCCGCTCTCGGTCTTGACCGCCAGGCTGTATTTGCCAGGCTTCAGGCCCAGGGCCTGCGGGTCCACGGTGAAGGGCACGGCACCGGCTTCCTGCGGGCCGAGGGTGATGTCGGTGCGCACGCCGTTGGCATCGGTGAGCTGCAGCACGGTGGTGGCCGAGGCGTGTTCCAGGGTGATCTGCCCGCTGACCTTGGCGCCGTCCAGTTGCAGGCTGTCGGCGCTGACCTTCACTTCCTGGCCCACCAGGCCGGCGGCCGTGAGGGTCTGCAGGTTGTCCATCAGCACCAGGTTGTTCTGCTGCAGGGTGGTCATGTTCTGCATGCTCTTGACCTGCGCCATGGCCGAGTACTGGTTGATGAACTCGGTGCTGTCCACCGGCTTGGTGGGGTCCTGGTACTGCACCTGGGCGACGAGCAGGGTGATGAAGCTGTTCTCCATGTCGCTCAGCTCGCTGAGGTTGACCGCCTGCTTGGGCGTGTCCGACGAGATGCCGCTGGTGCTGTTGGAGCGGGTATCGTTGTTGACCGTACTCATCAGGCGTCTCCCAGCTTCAGCAGGCTGGATTGCATGCTCTTCACACGGTTGAGCACTTCCACGCCGGTCTCGAAGCTGCGGGTGGCGGACATCATGTCGGTCATTTCCTCGATCTCGTTGACGTCGGGGTAGTAGACGTAGCCGGTGGCGTCGGCCAGCGGGCTGCCTGGCTCGTAGCGGCGCTGGGGGGAGCGGCCGGAGGTCACCACATCGAGCACCTGCACGTGGGCACCGCCCATGCCGGCGCCGCGGGTGAGCTGGTCGTTCTCGTAGACGGCCGCGAACATCGGCTTGCGCGCCTGGTACACGGTGTCCGGGCTGTTGGCCGCGGAATCGGCGTTGGCCAGGTTGCTGGCCACGGTGTTCAGGCGCACGGTCTGCGCGTTCATCGACGAGCCCGCGATGCGGTAGATGGAATCGAATGCCATGGCGTCAACGTCCCTCGATGGCCTGCTTGAGGCCGCGGAATTTCATGGTCAGGAAGGTCAGGCTGGTCTGGAAGTCCATCGCGTTGCGCGAGAATTCCGCCTGCTCGGTGGACAGCTCCACGCTGTTGCCGTCCTGCGAAGGCTGGTTGGGGATGCGGTACTTCAGGTCCGGGCGCGCGGTGCTGGTGCTGGCCAGCAGCACGCTGGAGTTGTCCTGGCGCTGCATCTCGGCGGCGAAGTCGATGTCCCGCGCCTTGAAGCCGGGGGTGTCTTCGTTGGCCAGGTTGGATGCCAGGATTTCGCTGCGCTGCATGTGCAGCGAGAGGGCCCTCTCGTGGATACCCAGGGTCTCGTCAAACCGTATACTCATTCGCGCAACCCGCTCTCGTCATTCGGCCATCTTTCGGTGTGCGCAGCGACAGAGCACAAAGCATGCCCACCCCGGAATTTCGCTTCATGTCGTTGATCTACAAGGCTTTACGAGAAGACCCGAGGCGCGTGCGCAACGCGGCTTTTCCGCTTTCGACGCGCCGTACGACGGGAGGCGGAAAGACCCTTTCCGCCTGCTTCCTCTTCCTGCTTCCCGCCCTCGCCCACGCGCAGGACGCCCGCACGCAAGTCGATGCCGCCGCGAAGCAGCAGGTTGCCGCCGAACTGAAAAGCGCCGCGCAGAAAGCCGGCTGGAAAGGCATGACCTTCACGGTGACCAACAACCTGCCCAACAGCCTGGGCAAGCTCGCCGCCTGCCCTGGCGGGCTGCAGCTGCGCACGCTGGAGACGCCCGCCGCGGTCACCGCACGACGGCGCTTCGAAGCCGCCTGCGCGGGGCAATCCGGCTGGCCGGTGACCTTCATCAGCCAACCCACGGTGTACCTGCCGACCGTGGTCGCCAGCGGCGAGATCGAGCGCGGCCAGACCCTGGACGCGGCGCAGCTCAAGCTAGCGCCGATCGAGCTCGGCAAGAGCTCGCGGGGCTATTTCACCGACATCGCCGAGGTGGCCGGCAAGACGGCCCGCCGCCGCATCCGCGCCGACCAGCCGCTGACGCCGGCACTGCTCGATGGCGCGATGCTGGTTCGTCGCGGCCAGCAGGTGAAGATCGTCGCCAGCCAGGACGGCATCCAGGCCAGCGCTGTCGGCGAAGCCCTGGCCAACGGCAAGCAGGACGACGTGATCCGCGTGAAGAACCTGCGCAGCCAGAAGATCATCGAGGCGAAGGTGACGGCGTCAGGCGAGGTGAACAGCATCTTCTGACGCTGCTCACGCTCACTGCCGAACGCCACCCGCCGGAGCGCGCCATGCGCGACGCTGGGCATGGCCCATTCCAGCAGACCGAAGCTCCAGTCAGCCCAGCGGCTGCGAAGCGACATTGCCTCGAGAGCCGGGCAGCACGATGACGGGGGCGGGCGACTCAGCCGGCGCGGCGAATGTGGTCACCTCCACCAGCCGCCGCGCGTGGATGCTCGGTGCGGGCAGCAGCGGTTCATCCAGCGGCGCCTCGCGGAAGCAACGCAGGTGGTTGGCCACCATGTCGTAGCCGGACAGGTGGCTGAAAGCGATGCCACCGGAAAAGCGCGGGTTGACGTCCATCAGCAGCGCCTCGCCGTCCTGCACCAGGAACTCCATGTTGATGCAGCCGTTCACCCCCAGTACGCGGGCGACCTGTCCCGCCATCTCGACCAGCCCGGGGTCGGCCAGCATCCGTACCGTCAGCCCCGCACCATTGGGTGTGCGCACCAGTTCCTGGCGCGCCATCGCCGCCCATTCGCCGGTGCTCTGCTGGCGCACCACGTCGACCACGCAGACATCACCCGGCAGCAGCGGCTGCACGATGTAGCCGCGGTCGCAGAAGCGCTTGCGCACGTAGTGCAGGAAGTCCGCATCGCGCACCTGCATCAGCCCTTCGCAATTGCGCCCGTCGCGCGGCTTGGCAATCAGCGGCAGGTCCAACCCCGACACAGGCAGGTCCTCCAGGCGCCAGGTGGGGATGGTGCGAATCAGCGGATCATTGCGGAAGGCCTGGTGCACCAGCCACTTGTCGCGAGCGACGCGGATGGTCTCCAGCGGCTGCATGCACAGGGTGATGCCACGCTCGGCGAACACCTCGTGATGCAACGCGAAGGCATCGACCTCGGGGTCGATCAGCGGTAGCACGTGGGTGACGTGCTCGATCTCGCAGATGTTCAGGACACGCTCGACATACTCGGTAACATTTCGCGCTGCAGGAACCCGATGAAAGGCATCCAGCAGGGCCGAAGTCGTGCACCAGTCGTGGGGTTGGGTATTGGTCCCCACCACCCGTGCATCCCAGTGCTCGCGCAACGAGGAGATCACCGACTCGGCGGAGTACGAGCCAATGGCAGTGACCAAACAGGTGAAAGGAGAACCGCCCGACGAGCCGCTCAAGATGCGGCCCCGCGAGTGACGCGCGGAGAGAGAGTGTTCATGCTTCATGGCCCCGTGAAGATTCGACCGCGTACGTCCAGAACACTCCGTTGCCATACGACGTTCCGCCAGGTAACAGAGCAAGCGTAGCCGCGAACCGGCGCTCCGGGATGGCTACCCCGCAGCGCCAGGCCGATTTCCGACGGAAGTCAGGTCCACCAGTAACGGACAAAGTGGAAGAACACCGGCGCCGCGAAGCACACCGAGTCCAGGCGGTCGAGCATGCCGCCGTGGCCCTCGATCATGTGGCCCCAGTCCTTCACCCCGCGGTCGCGCTTGATCGCCGACATCACCAGCCCGCCGAAGAAGCCGAGGATGTTGATCATCAGGGCGATCAGCAGCGCCTGCCAGAAGGTGAAGGGCGTGATCCACCAGAGCGCGCCACCGATCAGCGTGGCCAGTGTCACCCCGCCGACGAAGCCTTCGAGCGTCTTGGACGGCGACAGGTTGGGCGCGATCTTGCGCTTGCCCATGAGCTTGCCGCAGACGTACTGCAACACGTCGGAGAGCTGCACGACGATCACCAGGAAGGCGATCAGCAGCAGGTTGCGTCCCTCGTAGCCGGCGATATCCAGGGTCAGGAGCGCCGGCACGAAGGAGATGCAGAACACCGCCAGCATCAACGCCCACTGCACCTTCGAGGCGCGCTCGAGGAAGTGCTTGGAGTCGCCGCCCAGCGAGGCGAGGATCGGCAGCAGCAGGAACACGTACACCGGGATGAAGATGGAGAACAGCCCGTACCAGCCGATGCCGATCAGCAGGTACTGCATCGGCAGCACGAAATAGAAGGCCGCCACCAGCGCCGGGTAATCGCTGCGGCGCGTCGGCATCAGGGTGAGGAATTCGCGCAGGGCATAAAAGGACACCCCGTAGAACAGCAGGATCACCGCCCAGTAGCCGAGCGCGAAGGCGCAGCCGATCACCGCGACCATCACCCACCAGGCATTGATCCGCGCATTGAGGTTGTCGATCACCGCATGCGGCCCAGGCGGGGCCTTCCAGCGCAGCACAGCGCCGACCAGCGATGCGAGGATGAGAATGGCGCCAATGCCACCAAAGAGCAGCCAGGTCTGGTTCATCTCAACGGCCCTCCTGTGCAGCCAGCGTCAGCAATGCCTCGCGGGCGCGTTCGAGGAAGACCTCCTTGGCTTCACCCTCCTCGACCACCAGGGGCGCACCGAAGCTCAGGGTGCACAGCAGCGGCAATGGCAGCGCACGCCCCTTGGGCATCACGCGGTTGAGGTTGTCCAGCCACACCGGCACCAGTTCTACCTGCGGATGGGCTTTCGACAGGTGATAGATACCGCTCTTGAAGGGCAGCAGACGCACTTCCTCGTCGAGGTTGCGGGTGCCTTCGGGGAAGAGGATCAGCGAGTCGCCGTCGGCCAGGGCGCGCTCCACCGGCTCCAGCGGGTTGCCACCCTCGGCGCCGCGCGTGCGGTCGATCAGTACGCCGTGGAACACCCGGTTGATGATGAAGCCACGCAAGCCTCCCTTTCCCCAGTAATCCATGCCCGCTACCGGTCGCGTACGCGCGCGCAGCGCCGGCGGCAACGAGGCCCAGAGCAGGACGAAATCGCCATGGCTGCTGTGGTTGGCGTAGTAGATGCGTTGCACCGGGGTCGGCGTCGTGCCGATCCACAGGCTGCGCAGACCGGTCACCGCGCGGGCGCCGGCGATGATGGCGTAGGCGAAGAGTCGTTCCAGCATTCCGGTTACGTTCCTCAGGATTGGAAGGTCAGGGTGATCAGGCACAGCAATGCGATAAGCCACTGCGCCGCACAGAGCTGCACCTGCCGGCGCAACAGCGCGAGCGCGCCACGGCTGCGCTCGCTCCAGGGTCGGCCGGACTGGTCGGCCGGCACACCGGCGTAGGTGGCCAGCGCCTCGTCCAGCTGCCGGGTCTTCTCCGGCAGGGTCTCTCCGGCATTGGCCATGGCCTCGAACAAGTCGGCGTCCAGCGCCACGCGCATGGCGTAGAACTTCTGTACCAGGCCGAGCAGCACCAGCAGCGCCATGCTCAGGCTGAACGCCAGCGTGGCGCTGGCCATCAGCACGCCATAGAACCCCAGCGCCAGCGCCAGTACCGTGAGCGCGGAGGACAGACCATTGAGACTGCTGCCGCGCCGCAGCAGGCTTGCGACCAGGATCAGGCCCGGATCAACCGACATGACTCACCTCCTGCGATAGGTTGGGCTGGCCGGCGATCTGCGCCAGCACGGCCAGTTGTTCTGCCTTGAGCACGACATGCGGCCGCGCCTGACGGATCAGTTCGACGGTCGACTCGACACTGTGGGTGCGACCGGACAGCAGCAGCCACGCCGCCAGCACCGTGGCGCTGCGCGAATAGCCGAGCGCACAGCAGACCAGCAGCGGACCGCCGGCGCGAAGCTGGTCGACCAGCTCGGCCCCGCGCCGGCACTGCTCGACGCTGGGGGTCACCAGGTCGAGCAACGGCAGGGATGCATAACGCTCGACACGGACCGGACAGGGCAGCTCTGCGCACAGGTCGAGCACGCCCAGATCCGGGTGTGCGGAGCGGTCGGTCTTCCCGGGCAGGCGTCCCAGCCAGAGGCCGGGCTGTACTTCATCCGGCTGTGGATGCCGACGGGTCCAGCTGCGCGAGTTGACCCACGCGCCCAGCCGATAAGGCGCCAACAGCCATGACACCGCCAGCGACTGCCTGCCGTCCGGGCCCTTCTGGAAACCCTCCGCTCCCAGCCCCAGGTAGCACAGCGCGACCAGCGCCAGAGACAGCGCGGGCCAGAGCAGCCAGAGCCAGGCTCCACTGCCGGACAGCGCCAGCCAGGTGCACACCGACGCGCCGACGCCATAGATCGCCGCCAGTCGCAGCCGGCGCGGATCACCGCTCAGCTGCCAGGCGGCGCAAGGCGACCGTGCGCTCCTGGGCCATAACCACAGGCACAGGAACCCCACCAGGGCGCCGGTCGGCACATCGATGAAATGGTGTTGCCAAGTGGTCAGCACCGACAGGCCGATGAGTGCGAACCAGCCGTGCATCAGCCAGCGCCAGGTGCCGCTGGCATAACGGCCGTACGCAGCCCAGAGAATCACCAGCAACGCGATGTGCAGCGATGGCGCCTGGTTGAACGGTTTGTCGAAGCCCATCAGCAGGTCGAACAGCAGGCCGAAGAAGCCGTCCAGCGGCGGCCGCTCGAAGCTGAAACGCAGCGGGAAGAGCAGGAAGCAGCTCACCGCGATGACTTGTGCACTGAGCAGGCGCAAGGCATGGCTGTCCAGCTCGCGGCGGTTGCGCGGCAGCAGGAAGGACAAGCCGTAGAGCAGGTCGATGGACCAGTACGGAATGATCGTCCAGGGCCACAGCGGCATGCCGCGCTCCCAGTCGAACACCAGCACACCGACCGACTCGCGCTGCGCCGCCACCCCATTGGCGAAGCCGTAACTCAGGAAGAAGAACGGCGCGAGGAACAGCAGCCAGATCACTGCTCGGCGCAGGACGCCGGGATCGCGCGCCGGCATCGCTGCCATCAACTGCGCTCCCGGCGGGCCAGGGAGACGGTGAAGATACCGTCCTCGTCGATGCGCTGGGCCAGCTTGCGGAAGCCGGCGGCGGCCACCAGCTGGTCCATCTCCCGCTGCGTGCGGCGGCGCATCACCCAGGCCTGCCCGGCGCGGTGGCTGGTCAGCGCACGAGCGATCAGTTCCAGCTGCGGATGCCAGGGCTGGCCGGTGTAGATCAGGTAGCCGCCTTCTTCCACGGCATCGCCCAGCCCCGCCAGCGAGCCGCTGACCAGGGCGTTGTCGGCGAACAACTCATAGAGACCGGAGACCACCGCCAGGCTCGGCTTCGGCTCCACGGCCGCGAGGTCCGCGCCATCGAAGGCGTCGCCCTGCACGAAGCGCGCACGCTCCTTCAGGCCGAGGCGCTCGATCAGCGCCGAGCCTTCGCGCACGTTGAGTTCGCTGTAGTCGCGCAGCAGCACGCTTTCGGGCAACGGTTCGACGCCCTGCAGCGCTTCAAGGATGTAGCGTCCGTGGCCGGCGGCGATATCGAGGATGCGCACGTCGCGGCCCTGCTCGCGCAGGCTGGCCATGGCCAGGCGCAGCAGCTCTTCGATGTGTACCTTGCGCTGGCGAATGCCCCGCCAGCCGGCAGACTCCAGGTAGGTGCGGTCGATCATCCGGCCCACCGGGCCTGCTCCCGCGGGCTGGTTGCGATAGACGTAATCCAGGGTGCTGCCGGAGTCGAAACCGGTCTGGAAGCCCAGGTTGATGCCGTCGGACAGCAGCCGACCGAGGCGCATGTTGGCGCGCGTGGCACGCCAGTAGAGGTCGCGGATCGACCAGGCCGGTAGCGGCGTGGACAGGGCTTCCGCCTCCGCGCAGGTGTAGCCGAAACGGTCGGCATCGCGCAGGTCCGGGCGCTCCGGCTCGTGCGCGAAGCATTCGAGGATGAAGCGCCGGGCGCGGGTCACCGCCTGATTGCGGTTCAGCTCGCCGAGGGTGTCGTGGAAGAAACCGGGTAGCACGTGGAGCTCCTTGCGCGCCGTGCCGAGGTTGTCGAAGAAGCGCTGCTGCGGCTTGCGGTGCACCACGAAATCGGAGCCGGAGATCAGCAGCTGGGTCGGCACCTGGATCGCCTGGGCGTCGGCCACCACGCGGTCAGCCGCGTCATACAGGCCCAGCAGCACGTTCACCGAGATGGCCTTGGTGATCAGCGGGTCGCTGTCGTAGGAGGCGATACGCTCGGGATCGTGGGAGAGGAATTTCGCCTTCACGTAGCTGTTGACGAAGAAATTGCCGCGCCACCAGCGGGCGAGCTTCAGCCCCGGCCGGGCGAAGGGGACATACAGCTTGACCTTGAACGCCGGCGAGGCAAGCACCAGGCTGCGGATCGACGGCGCGTAGTCGTGCACCCAGGTGGAGGCGACCACGGCACCGACACTCTGCGCCACCACCGCCATGTCGCTGACGGCGATGCCATGAGTGGCGGTGAGGTGCTCGATGAAGGTCTGCACGTCGCGCACGCTGGTGCCGAAGCTCGGGCTGTCACCGCGCGCACCGGGCGACTGGCCGTGGCCACGGGCGTCCCAGGCGAAGACGTCGAAGCCGGGCAGGTTCAGCTCGTCGGCCAGGTGACCGATGCGCCCGGAATGCTCGTGGCCCCGGTGGAACAGCACGATGGCGCGGCGTGGCGCGTCGGTCGTTGCCACCGGCCAATGGCGATAGAACAGCTCGACGCCGTCATGGGTAATGAAGTGGTGATTCGAAGACTCGCGCATAACTTCCTCTGTTCGATGGCTGATGGGACGCTCCGGTCCCTGTCGTGAAAGTTTCCTGCCCGGCTCAGCCGGGCTGCTGGCTCTGCTCAGCCAGCCCCTGGCGCACCCGGTTGACGATAGTCAGCACCAGCAGCAGCGCCAGCAGGCCCAGGACCGGGTCCAGCCAGGCCAGCGGCAGCAGCCCGCTCGCCACGCCGGCGCCCAACACGCCGAAGCACAGCGCACGGTCGCTCTTGCCCATGGGCCCGTCATACCGCCGCGAGGCGCCGACCATCACGCCGAGCACGCCGGTGTATTCGCTGATCACCGCCAGCAGGACCACCAGCACCACCAGCGCCGGCGTCACGCCCGGCAGCAGGGCGAACGGCAGGTACAGCGCGCTGTCGGCGATCACGTCGGTCAGTTCGTTGAGGTAGGCGCCCAGCTTCGACTGCTGGCCGAATTCGCGGGCGAGCATCCCGTCCATGGCGTTCAGCGCCATGCGCAGGAACATCCACAGCGGGATCAGCAGGAATACCCAGGCGTGGCTGGCAAGCAGCGCAACGGTGAGCGCGACCAGCAGGGACAGGCCGCAGGCTGCCAGCGTCACCTGGTTGGCAGTGACGCCACGCTCGTAAAGGCGGGTGACCTGCGGACGGAGCAGGTTCTGGAAACGGGACTTGAGCTGGTAGACGGAGGGCATGAGTTTCCTTTCTCAAGATTCGAAACGAACAGTTCGGTCGAACGATCCACGGCCTTGTGGACCCGGGGAGCTTAGCCGCACTCCGGCGCCAGGGCTGTCAGATATGTCTCAACAACATAGATGACCGATCCGTGGCAGCAGGACACATGACGCAAGCCGGCGATACCGGCCAGCGCATGCCGATCTCGCCGGAATCCCCGCGCCAAATTTTTTTCATCCGCCCTTAATCCTTCCCATCGAGCTGTCGCCTTACCCCTTCAGCAGGCACAACGCCGGCTTCATTCAGCTCATACAGGAAGTCCACCATGGCCTTGTCGATTCAAACCAACTACTCCTCCCTGATCACCCAGACCAGCCTGAGCAAGACCAACGGCCAGCTGGCTACTTCCCAGCAGCGCCTGGGCACCGGCCTGCGCATCAACTCCGCCGCCGACGACGCCGCCGGCCTGCAGATCGCTACCCGCCTGAATGCCCAGACCCGCGGCATGAACGTGGCCATGCGCAACACCAGCGACGCCGTTTCCATGCTGCAGACCGGCGAAGGCGCGTTCAGCGAAGCCACCGACATCCTGCAACGCATGAAGGACCTGGCCACCCAGTCCGCCAACGGCACCAACTCCGACAAGGACCTGGACGCCCTGAAGTCCGAGTTCGACGAGCTGGGCAAAGAGCTGACCAACATCGTTACCAACACCAAGTACGCTGGCGACAGCCTGTTCGGTACCGGTGGCAAGCTGGCAGCCGACATCAAGTTCCAGATCGGTTCCGACTCCGCAGAAGTGATGACCGTTGCCGCTGCCGACACCGACATCGCCGCCACCGTCACCGCCCTGGGCACCACCGTCCAGGCGCTGGACCCGAAAGCCGGCGCCGCCGCTGCCATCGACGGCCTGAACAGCGCCCTGGACCAGGTCGGCAAGACCCGCGCTGCCTTCGGTGCCGCGATCAACCGCCTGGGCCACACCTCCAACAACCTGGCCAACATGAAGGACAACACCGACATGGCCAAGGGCCGCATCATGGACGCCGATTTCGCCAGCGAAACCGCCAACATGACCAAGAGCTCCATGCTGATGCAGTCCGGCATCTCCATGCTCAAACAGGCTGGCCAGATGCCCAGCATGATCATGGGCCTGCTGGGCTGATGCCCGACCTGCGCGAGGCGCCCCGCCTCGCGCGCCGTGATTCGACATCGCCCCGCCCGTGCGGGGCGTTGTGCTGTCTGCGGGTACGCTGACAAGCGGCATGGCGACCCTCGGTCGCGGTGCAACCTCTCTGCGTCAGCGCTTTCAGGGCTTGTGTGAAAATTGCAAGCACGAGTGTGCAAAATTCAGAACTTGCACCCACATTTTTCTGACGTCAAAATAATGCCTCTGCCTCCATGGATAAATGGAGTTTCCCCGCGACCGTCAAGGGAGCGGCTCGCAAGGGCACGATGAACACACTCACTTCCACGCCAGCGGACAGTCGGCCGATCGCCTGCCTGACCCTCCGCACCGGGCGTTCCGATTGCGTCGCGCAATTCTACCCCGCGCTGTATCAACTCGACCTCGACCGTGACGGCCAGGTAGAGCGTATCGACCTGGGTTTTTCCGGAAGCCGGGTACTCGAGCGCCTGCTGCAGAGTCCGGGAGACGTGGTGGCGCGCGATGAACTGCTGACCCATGCGTGGTCCGACCGCGTCGTCGGCCAGGGCAGCCTCAACCAGCAGATCTACACCCTGCGCCAGGTGCTCGCGGACGAGAAGCAACGGCAGATCATCCAGACGCTGCCCCGTCGCGGTTACATGTTCAATCCGCAGTATCTGGTCAATCCGACCAGCGAGCCGGACGAGGACGTCGCCGATGCGACCCCGGAAGTCATTCCGCTGGAGCTCGTGCCCCCGGCTCGCATGCCGCTTCCGCCGAATCCAAGGCGCCTGAAATTCGCCGCCGCCAGCCTCTGCATCCTCGGCCTGCTGGTCCTCTCCGGCGCCTTCTACTACACCCAGGTACGCAGCCCGGTCCTCACTGCCGAACAGAACGTCGGCTCCCTGCAGATCACCTACGTCGAAGACAACGAACAGGACCTGCAGAGATTGATCAACACCACCCGCCCCCTGGCGCACCAACTGGCCGACCTGGCCACCCGCCCCATCGGCCTCATGCTGCACATGACCTCGGGCTTCTACGAACTGGTCTGCGTGCAACCCGAAGGCAACTCCAACTGGCTGCTGATTCACGAGAGCCAGGTCGCGCGGATTCCCCAGGAGCAGTTGCGCAAGTGCCTGAACTGAACCTACGCCGCCAGGCCGGCGTGGCCCGCCGCTGCCTGGTGATTTCGCTGTTCGGCGTCGTCTGCCTGGCGCTGGCACTGGGCATGCTGTGGAAGCACGCCCACAATACCTCGACCATCGATGGGCGTTACGCCTCGTCCGGTCAGGTGGTACTGGGCAACGGCAGGGTGCTGGAGATCGTCCAGACCACCATGTTCCACGACGGGCGCTTCTACTCGATGATCCAGCAGGACGCCAACATCCTCGAAGTCTCCGGTCTGGTCGGCAGCGACCTGGCCGGGCGCTACCAGTTGCAGGTGGAGGAAAACAGCATCAGCAACCTGCAGACCGACAGCGGCCTGGACAGCGAACTGATCTTCAACCTGCTCTACGGCCGCCAGCGCGGCGCCCGCATCACCCTCGAACCCCTGGGCGGCTGCCTCTATGGCGTGGAAACGCGCCAGGTATTCTGCCCGCGCCACCTGCGCAACCGCTGACCGGCTCACAGCTTCAGCGTCGGCTCTGCCGCCGCGGCGGGTGCCGCAGGCTCGGCCGTCGCTGACGCAGGCGCCGGCTGCGGCTGCGGCTGCGGCTGCGGCTGCGGCTCGATGAGCTTCGCGCCCGACGCCGAGTAGTGCACCTGTGCATAACTTTCGCCGAAGATTTCCCGGTACAGGCTCTCCGCACGCTGGGTCAGCAGCAGGATCTCGATGCGGCGGTTGGCGCCATTCTCCGGGTCCTCCGGGCGCAGCGGCATGACGTCGGCCTGGGCCGCCACCTGCAGCACATGTGCGGCGGGCAGTCCACTGTCGACCATCACGTTGCGCGCGCGCAGGGCGCGGTCGCCGGAGAGGTTCCAGTTGTTGTAGCCATCCGGCCGGCGGTACTGCACGGCATCGGTATGGCCACTGAGGATCAGCTTGTTCTGCACCTTGGCCAGCACGCCCGAGAGCGCGCCGAGCAGAGTCTGGAAGTGCGGATCGAGGGCGGCCTGGCCGCGGGCGAACATGAAGCGCTGCTGGTCATCCTTGATCAGGATGCGCAACCCCTGCGGGACCACGGTCACCTCGATGTTGGCCAGGGCGTCGACCTTGCCGGACACCTCGCGGATCAGCTGGGCCAGCTCGCGCAGGTCCTCGTTGCTGTCGTACTGGCGGCCCTCACCGTCCTGCTGCACGGCCGCGTCCTTCGCCTGCTCACCGGCCTTGCCCTGCTTGCCAGCGTCCAGCGCGAGCTGCGGAGCGGGCTTTTCCGGGGTCTTGACCGGCTGCGGCATGCCGTCCAGCTCGACAGGCGTTCGGCTGGCACCGTCGAACACGCCGGCGCCGCCATCCACCACCGGGTTGGCGTCCTGGTCGCCCACTGCCACCGGTTGCGGCTCGGTCTGCGGATGGACGATCCACAGCACCATGAACAGCGCCATCATCGCCAGGGTGAAGTCGGCGAAGGCGACTTTCCAGGCACCGCCATGCTCATCATCGTGGCCCTTCTTGCTGCGGCGCTTGATGATGACTTCGCTGTGCTTGTCGGCACGTTTCTTCATGCTGCGTCCCGCTCTTCCTCATAGCGGGTGACCCAGGTCTCCAGCTGTTTGAACGCCGGCTTGACGTCCTGCTCGATCAGCTTGCGACCGGCATCGACTGCCAGCAGCGTGGGTTTGCCGGCCACATGGGCAACCAGGGTGGTACGCACGCATTCCAGCGCCGACAGCTCGGTCTTCACGCGCTGCGACATGGCGTTGGACAGCGGGTCCATCAGGCAGTAGCAGACGAAGATGCCGAAGAAGGTACCCACCAGCGCGGCGGCCACGTGAGCACCGATCTCGGCCACCGAGCCACCGATGTTGCCCATGGTGATGATGATGCCGAGGATCGCCGCGAGAATGCCGAAGCCGGGCATCGCCTCACCGACCTTGTGCAGCGACTTGGACGGCTGCAGCAGCGCGTGCTCCATGGCGTCCAGCTCCTGCTCGAGGAAGCCCTCGAGTTCGTGGGCGCTGATCTTGCCCATGGCCATCAGGCGGAAGTTGTCGGCGATGAACGCCATCAGGTTCTTTTCCTGGAGGATCAGCGGGTAGCGGGCAAACAGGTCGCTCTGGTCCGGCTCTTCGATGTGCGCGTCGAGTACCTTCAGACCGCCGACGTCGACCATCTCCAGCAGCTCGTAGAGGAGCATCAGCAGCTGGCGCTGGAACTCTTCGCCACGGCGCTTGAAGACGAACACGCCCTTGATCTGCGAGCACATCTCCAGCAGCACTTCGCGCGGGTTGGCAACGACCAGGGTGCCCAGGCCCGCGCCAAGGATGATGACCATCTCCGCCGGCTGCCAGAGCGCGCGCATGTCGCCGTGGGCCATGGCGTAGCCGCCGAGCACGCAGGCGATGATGATCAGGGCGCCGATGATTTTCTGCATGGTTATGGGTTCTTCAGAGAGTGTCGGGGTCGTTGAGGAAACGGCTGCATTTGCCGATCGCCTGCTTCATCAGCTGGCAGATGCGCGCATCGGTCAGCTCCAGCACCAGGGCGATTTCCTTGAGGTTCAGCTCGTGCTGGTAATACAGGTTGAGGATCAGCCGCTCGCGCTCGTTGAGGCGCTCCAGGGCCTGGGCCAGCAGGCGCTCCTTGAGCACCCGATCCTCCAGCGCATCGCCACTGCCCTGCACGCCGTCATGGCCGCTCTGCAGCAACGCGTCGAAGCTCTCGATGGCTTCGGAGGACTCGGCGCGCAGGTAGTCCTGGTAACCCGCCTCGTCGAGGCCGGTGGCGGCGAGTACTTCCTCGTCGCTGGGTACCCGACCGAGCTGGCGGGCCAGCGCGCGGATGCTGTCGCGAACCTTGTGCGCCTGCTGGCGCACCTGGCGCGGTCGCCAGTCCTGGCGGCGCAACTCGTCGAGAATGGCGCCGCGGATCCGCAGTGCGGCGAAGCGACCGAATTGTTCATCCGGCTCGCCATAGCGGCGCAGGCCTTCGAGCAGGCCCATCAGGCCGATCTGCTCCATGTCCTCGCGATCCAGCACCTGGTTGGCCTGCAGCGACAGCTGGCTGACGATGCGCCGTACCAGGGGCAGGTACTGCATCATCCAGCGCTGCTCGGCCGCCGGCGACAGGCGCGCATGGCCGCCGTCGGGGCTGTCGTAGCCTCCGGCGCCAGGGGCATAGCCGAGTGCAGGGTCGCGAAGGGCGTGCATGGCGATCTACTGGACGATCATCTTGCTGAGCATCACGTGCTCGAACGGCACCACCACCTTGCGCGCGGCGAAGTCGTCGATCACCGCCTTTTCCAGGCGCGTCTGCACATCGCCGATGGGCATCGCGCGCAGCACCTCGAACTTCTCCGGGGTCAGGTTGGCGACCACCGAGCTGCGCACCATGGGCGCGACGCTTTCCAGCTTCTTGCGCTCCTGCTCGGCCTTGGCCTGCAGCACCAGGTCGATCACGAAGTAGTGTTCGCGGTCTTCGCCACGGGAGCTGACGATGATCTTCTCGACCGGGACGAAGAGGTACTCGGCACTCTCCTCTTCTTCCTTGGCATCGTCCTTGGCCCCGTCTTTCTCGGAGGTGGCGGCCGGAGCAAGGCTGGCGGCCTTGATCATCTTGTAGTTGACGAACACGCCACCGAGCACGACGGCGATATTCACGATGAGCATCAGTAGAACGAGACGCGGCGTGGACATGGGGGTTTCTCGAAAAATCCTGTGGAGTGCTGGCCGCAGGCGGCCTACACGGTAATCAGTACGTCGCTGTCGCCGCGCGCCGACGAGCGCTCGCCGGCCTGCGCGTCGCGCGGGTTGGCGGCGACCACGGCCTGCTCATCGGCGAAGCGCTGGCGGTTCTGCTGGCCCTGCTGGCCGGACTGCGAGTCGGAAGACACCTGCACGTTGACCTGCAGGAAGTTCTGCCCGACCAGCTCCTGGCGCAGGCGGTCGCTGGTGTTCTGCAGCATGCGCACCACGTCGCCATTGGACGCGGAGATCTGCACGTTGAGCTGGCCGGCCTCGTGGCGCACGAGGATTTCCATGGCACCCAGTTCCGGCGGATCGAGGCGGATCGTGGCGTTCTGCACACGCTGGCCGAGTTGCAACTCGACGTTGTCGCGCAGGGCGCTGACCATCTGCTCGCCCCAGCGCGCCTCGTTGTTGCCCTTGAGGTGCAGCGGCCTGTCGGCCAGGGGTGTTGCCGGCGCGGCGGAGGGCGCCGGCGCACTGCCGTCGACCGCGGGAGCACGCGCATCGAGCGCCGCTGCCGGGAGCGGTGGAGCAGCGCCTTCCGGAGCCTGTTCGGCAGCCGTCAGGTGTTGTTGCAGCAGGGCCTGCGCCTGGCTCTGGGTCACCTCACGAGGCGCCGGGGCGGTCGCCTTGGCGGGTTCCTCGGGCAATTCCGCGGGAGGCAGCAACCTGTCTTCGGGCTTGACCGCGGCCGGTGCCGGCTGCAGTTTCGAATCGACAGCCTGGGTCGCAAAACCGGCAACCTGGGCCGAGGTCTGCTCCGGTGGATTGTCCCGCGCCTGGACGATCAGACCCGCCTGGCTGAGCATGCCGGCGAGCCAGCTCTCGGCGCCGGAAGGCGACGCCTCCTCGGCCGGCCGGGCTTGCGCGTCACCGTCGCTGATATCGGCAGGCAGTACCTGAGGCAGCACCGGCATTCCCGCACCAGGCTGCTGTGCGGAATCCTCGACTTGCGCGGTATCGAACTGGGCGAGGAAGGACTGCACGGTGACCGTCCGCTCGCCGATCCCGGACGGCGCAGGCTGCTGCGTGCGCAGACTGGCGACACCGGCAGGTACAGCCGCGTCAGTGTCACGGCGCGAATCCTGCGGGCGCGCCTCGGCCACCGGGCGCGCGTCGCGGTCGGGGGTGGGCAGGGACTGGGTCGGCAGCTGAATCACGGTCTATCGACCCTCCTGGTACGTATCCACCTGCATGTATGCCGAGCGACCCTCGGCGTATTCCAGGTGCGAGAGCAGGAGGCGGCGCAGGCGCTCGCACTCCTCGGCGCAGGCCTGCGACGCCTGCTCGTGCAGGCGCTTCAGGTGCTTCTTGGCCAGCAGCACGTCGGCCGCCAGTCCGGTCTGCGATGACATCGCCACCAGTTGTGCGCGGATCGCCAGGTCGACCTGTCCCATGGCTTTCCAGTCCTTGCGCTGCAGCGCCCCGCCGAGCCGCTCGTACAGCTCCAGCAGGCGCTTGCGATCATCCACGTGCGGCACTCACGCCCTCCCAGCCTTCGCGCAGAATGCCCAGCAGACGCACCACTTCATCGATACCCGCGACATCCAGCGAGATGCTCACGTCGGAGAGCCGGTAGATGCAGTAGTCGTAGAGGCGCGCCAGGCCCTGCACGGTCTCCCCGCCGCTCTCGTAATCGAGCGCGCCGTTCAGGCCGTTGAGGATGTTCAGGCACTTCTCCAGGGAGCGGCCCTTCTGCTGGAAGCGCTTGTGCTCGATGTGGCCGCGGGCGCGGGCCAGCTCGTCGAGCAATCCGTCGAACAGCACCAGTACCAGCTCATAGGGCGAGGAGGCGGCGGTGCGCGACTCCAGGTCGACCATGCGGTAGCTGTCGTAGCTTTCGTTCATGCCGTAGCCGCTCATCCGAACATCCCGGCGGTCTGGTCCATGGACTGCATCGTCTGCATCATCGAGGTGTACTGCTTGAGGTAGCGTGCGTAGTAGGTGTCGTACTGCTTCTGCAGGTTGTCGTAGTCATCGTTGACCCGCTTCAGGCTGCTGTTGAGCGACTCCTTGCGGTTCTTCAGCACGCCGTTGACGCTGCTGGTGTAGAGCGACAGCGCCTTGTCGGTGCTGTCGAGCAGGTTGCCCTTGCCCATGAACAGCTTGTCCAGGCCTTCGGGGTCGGCAGCGATGGCCTTCTCGAAGCGTGTGGAGTCCAGGGTCAGCTTGCCGTTGCGGTCGGCGCTGATGCCGAAGCTGATCAGGTTGGCGCCACCGAAGGTGGTGCGCAGCATCTGGTTGAGGCTGTTCTCGATGGCCCGCACGCTGGAATCGCCGGCCAGCGCGCCACGGGAGTTGCCGTTCTGGTCGCCCGAGGCGGTGAGGCTGTCGATCTGGCTGGCCAGGGCGTTGAACGCGTCGATGAAGGTCTGCACCTTCTTCTTGGTTTCGCTCTGGTCCTGGGAAATGGTCATCGAGATCGGCTGCTCGCCGGACTTCTGCGCCTGGGTGAAGGTGACGCTGACGCCGTCGATGATGTTGTCGAAGGTGTTGCTGGCGTTGGTCAGCAGCATGCCGCTCTCGCCGCCCAGGCGGACGCGGGCGTCCTGCGCCTTGGACAACTCCTGCGGATTGCCGATGGCGGTCTCGAACGCGCTGTTGGTGCCGTCGGTGCCACTCAGCGACAGGCTGATGGCGTTCTCCGCGCCGGACTTCTCCGCGCCCAGCACCAAGGAGACCTGGCCGTTGCTGCGCACCAGGGTGGCTTTCACACCGGTGTTGTCCGTGGCCTTGTTGATCGCCGCAGCCAGCTCGTCCATGGAGTTGGCACCGTCGCCGTCGGTGTCGACCTTGCTCAGATCGATGTCGAAGGACTTGCCGTTCTGAGTGAGGGTCAGGGTGCCTTGCGTGTCGATGTCGCTGGTCTGCAGGCCGGAGAAGGACAACTGGTGGCTGGTGGCGAGCTGCTCGACGAAGAAGTCGTAGCGGCCGGCCACGGCGCTCTTGCCAACGGTCGCGGTGAGGTAGCCGTCCTTGCTCAGCTTGGCGCTGTTGACCAGCATGCTGGTGTTGCTGCCGGTGGTGCCCTGGAGCCCTTTCACCGCCGTGGAGAAGGTCTTGAGCGCGGTTTCCAGCGAGGTCACGGCAGTCAGCTGCGCCTGGTAGGAGGCCTTGTTGCGGTCAGCCTTGTTCAGCCCGCTCTGCACATCGTACGTCGCCAGCTGCTGGGCCATCTGTTTGACGTAATCGGAATCTATGGTCGCCATCTGAATCCACCTCTTTGGGTCGGAAGAGCAATTACGGTGCCAATGCTGGAAGTCCCGTCATACGGGGCTTTGCGGATTTTTCGGGGAGAAGTTTCACTTCCGCCCGGCGGGCTCTGGCGCGCAGCGGGAAGCGGCATTTCCGCCTGCTGACCACGCACCCTGATGCAGGGGAAAGGCGACCGTGGCGAGGGATTCGTTAAGGGGATTCGGCGGGGTGTTTCCGGGGGAGGCCCAGCGCAGGGCTACCCTCTCCCTAACCCTGGCTGGGGAGAGGGCCGATCCGAGCGCCGAAGTATCCCGTTGATTGCCCTCGCGGCTCAGTACAGCTGCCGCGAATACACCGGCTGTTCGCGCGGATCGCCCATCAGCTGGCTGAGGATGTCGTGATGCATCGCCAGCAGCTTGCCGTTGCGCTCGTTGAGGCGCTTGCACTGGGCGGTGAGCTGGCCCAGTTGCAGCCACTCCTGCTGGAGTTCCTCGCGGCGCGGCGGCGTGTAGTTGGACAGCAACGTGCGCATGCCGTCGGCGTCCATCGGCAAGTGGAAGGCCCGCAGTACGCGCGTGCGGCGCTGGGCGCGGCCGGCGACGCCGTCGAGCAGTGCCTGGATATCGGGGTTCAGCGCCTCGATCTGCGCGCTGTCCCGTGCCAGCAGGTGGCGATACAGCTCCTGCAGGCGGTCGCGCAGCGCCAGGCAATCGCGGCCATCCTGCTGGATGTCCTGCTCGATCACCTGCAGCAGCCGCGCACGCTGGGTCATGCGTCGCTGCCGCGATGGTAGGAGAGGATGCTGGTGGCGAGCACGCTGGTGTCGTTACCCAGCTCGCCATTCATCAGCGCGCGGCGGATCTCCGCGACGCGACTCTGGTCCACGTCGGGCATGGCACGCAGGGTTTCCTGCATTTCGTCCAGGCGCAGCGAATCGTTGACCGGCGCGACCGCGCTGGTCTCCGCCACCGGGGCCGCACGCTCGCTGCGCGTGCCCTTGGCGGACTCGCTGGCGGCCAGCGCGACGCTGGTCAGTTGCCGGGTGATTTCCATGATCGGTATCCGAAGTTTCCTGGGCTTTCCCTCAGAGGGCGACCGCCTCGACGGAAAACTTAAATGCGATGTTCACGCTCGTGCTCGCCACCAGGACTGCGCGGCGAGGCCATCCTGGATTTTCTGCTCCTGTTGCGCAAGCTGCAGCTGCCACTGGCCGACCTTGGCCTCGATCACCTGGGTGAGCACCTTCTCGCTGCGCATGGCCGCCATCAGCTCCGACTGGATGCGCGCCAGGGTCTGCTCGGCCACCTCCAGCTCGCGACGCTGCAACTGCAACATCTTGTGCAGGGTGGCCTTGTACTGCTGCTGGTTGTGCCGCTGCAAGGGCGTGCTGGTGGCCACGCTGAAACCGCAGAGACGGTCCAGCCCGGTGATGTTGTTGCGGTAGCGCTGGCAGAGAGTCTGCTGGTAGTTGACCCGTCCGAGCAGCTCGCGGACCTTGCCGCCGCGGACATCGGCCAGGCGCCCGAGCATGTCGATCTGCGCCTTCATCAGCGCCCCCCGACGATGCTTTGCAGGGTGGCGACGCTGTTGCCCAGCTCGGCGCCATCAGCCGTTTCCTGACGCAGGTAGCGCTCCAGCATCGGCGCCAGCTGCACCGCACGGTCGGTCTTCACGTCCATGCCCGGCGTGTAGCCGCCCAGCGGGATCAGCTCCTTGATGCGCTCATAGGTGCCGCTGAACTCCTTGAACTGCCGCGCCGCGGACAGATGCGCGGGGGCCGCGACCTGACTCATGCAGCGACTGACCGAGGCGCCGATGTCGATGGCCGGGTAATGCCCGACGTCCGCCAACCGGCGCGACAGGACGATGTGCCCGTCAAGGATCGCGCGGGCGCAATCGACGATCGGGTCCTGGTGATCGTCTCCCTCGGCCAGCACGGTGTAGATGGCGCTCAGGCTGCCGGTCGTGCCCTCGCCGTTGCCGGCGCTCTCCACCAGTTCCGGGAGCATGCCGAATACCGACGGCGGATAGCCCTTGGTGGCCGGCGGCTCGCCCAGGGCCAGGGCGATCTCGCGCTGGGCCATGGCGTAGCGGGTCAGCGAGTCCACCAGCAGCAGCACGTCCTTGCCCTGATCGCGGAAGTAGGCGGCGATGCTGTGGCACAACTCGGTGGCCTTGAGGCGCATCAGCGGCGATTCGTTGGCCGGCGCCACCACCACCACGGCCTTCTGCAAACCTTCCGGGCCGAGGGAGTGCAGGATGAATTCCTGAACCTCGCGGCCGCGCTCGCCGATCAGCCCGACCACCACGACATCGGCCTTGGTCTGCCGGGTGATCATGCCCAGCAGCACGCTCTTGCCCACGCCGCTGCCGGCGAACAGGCCGACGCGCTGGCCCTTGCCCAGGGTCAGCAGGCCGTTGATGGCACGCACGCCAACGTCCAGCGGCTCGGACACCGGGCGCCGGCGCAGCGGGTTCACGTTCGGCAATTCGGTGGGCAACGGATGGCGACCGGCGAGCTTGCCGAGACCGTCCAGCGGCTCGCCGAGGCCGTTGACCACGCGCCCCAGCCAGGAATGATCGATGTGCAGCACGGCTTCGTCCGGCGCCGGGAAGACCCGCGAGCCGGAGGTCAGGCCGACGGGCTTCTTGAAGGGCATGAGGTAAGTGATGTCACGGTTGAAGCCAACCACTTGCGCTTCCAGGCGCTCGCCGTCGGCGACTTCCACGTAGCAGCGCTGGCCGGTCATGCGCCGGCAGCCGAGGCTTTCCAGCAGCAGGCCGGAGACGCGCACCAGGCGACCGCTGACCCGCGCCAGCTGGACCGAGTCCAGCGAGCGCAGCGCTTCTTCGAGCTTGAAGCCGTCGCCCAGGGCCATGTCAGTCGTCGTCCTGCAGATGCGCGCTCAGGGCTTCCATGCAGCTGTCCAGGCGCTGCTGGCAACCAATGTCGGCTTCCGCCTGCGCGGTGACGACACGGCATTCGCCCAGCGCCAGGCGCTCGTCCGGCACCAGGCGCCACTTGGCGGCACGCTCGGGGTTCAGCTCGCGGATGCGTGCGCATTCTTCCGGGTTGAGCAGGATCTGCACGTCAACCGGCTCGCCCGGCATGGCGGCGAGGGCCTCCTCGGCCAGGGTCAGCAGCTGCGTCGGGTTGAGCGTGAGCTCGACGCGGATGACCTGCCTGGCGACCTTCTGCACCAGCTCCAGCAGCTCCTTCTGGCGGCTGCGCTGGAAGGCCTGGTGGTACTCGCCGAAGGCCTCGACGGCGGCCTGCAGCGGCGCGCAGGCCTCGTCGAACACCTGCCGGCCAGTGGCGCGGCCTTCCTCGCCGCCCTTGCGCAGGCCGTCCTGGCGACCGGCCTCGAAGCCGTCGCGCAGGCCGGCTTCACGGCCCTCAGCCACGCCGTCCTGATAGCCCCTCTCCAGGCCCTCCTGGAACCCTTCGGAAATGGCGCGCTGGCGCGCCGCCGGGTCGCTGTCCCAGCCATGCTGGTCGGCGCCGGCGGTAGCGCAGCGCGGCGGGAAGCGGTACGGGCGCCAGGCGCGGCTGTCGGCCTTGATGACTTTGATCGCCATGCGCGGTTACTCCACCGTCTGCTCGCGGAACAGTTGCACCTGCAGATCGCCCTCGGCGGCCAGCTCGCGCACCACGCCCATGATGTCCTTGCGCACCTGTTCCACGCGGCTCAGCGGCACCGGGCCCTGGCGGCGGTTGATGGACTCCATCTGCTGCGCCTGACGCTTGGGCATGGCGCCCTGGATGGCGCGCACCAGCTCGGGCTCGGCGCCCTTGAGGGCAACCACCCACTCGTCCAGCGGGATGACTTCCAGCAGGGTCTGCAGCACTTCCTGGTTCTGCCGGGAGAGGATGAAGAAGTCGTACATCTCGTCTTCGATCTTGCCGACCAGGTCGTCGTTGTGCGCGCGCAGCAGCTCGAACATCTGGTTACGGTCGCCCTTGAAGCGGTTCATGATGTCCGCCGCCTGCTTCACGCCGCGCACCTGCGAGCCCTGGGTGGAGAGCACGCGCAGGCTGCGGTCGATCAGCTGTTCCAGCTCGGCGATCACGTCACTGTTCACTTCGCTGAGGTTGGCGATGCGGAACAGCAGCTCGTCCTGGCGCTCGGGCGGCATCGCCTCGAGCACGTCCGTGGCCATGCCCGGCGGCAGGAAGGCGAGGAACACCGCCTGCATCTGCGCGTGCTCCTTGGCGATCAGCGCGGCGAACTGCTTGGGATCGATCCACTCCATGCGCGCCATCTTGGCGCGGATTTCCTCGCCGTAGATGCTGTCCAGCAGGTTGCGCGTGATGTCGCTGCCCAGCGCCTTGCCGAGCATGCCGGCGAGGTAGGAACGCGAGGCGCCCTTGATGCTGGATTGCAGCTTGTAGTCGTCGAAGAAGCGCCCGATCACGTCGGAAACGGTGTTCTGCTTGACGTTCGACAGCCGCGCCATCGCCTGGCTGATGCTGACGATCTCCTCGCGACTGAAGTTGCGCAGGATGCCCGCGGACGCATCGTCGCCCATGCTCAGCATGAGGATCGCCGCCTGTTCCAGGGAGCTCACGGCGCGCATCTGCGGGCCGCGCTTTTTCGTTTCTTCAGGCAGGCTCGTGTCGGTCATTGCGGCCAATCCAGTGCTTGATCACTTCCGAGACCCGTTCCGGGTCGTTCTTCGCCAGCATCTGCAGATGCTCGATCTGGTGCTCCAGGCCCGAGCCCGGCGCCGGCAGGCGGATTTCCGAGAGCGGGTTCAGCTCGCCGAGCACGTTGAGCCCGCCGACGCTTTCGCTGCCCAGTGCCAGACGCCGCTCGGCGTCCAGGGCCAGCGGGTACTCGGCGCTGCCTTCGGGCAGCTCGGTGGTGGCCGTTGGCTGCGCGCGCTGGGTGAGGCTGCGGACCGCCGGGCGTACGCCGAACAGCAGGAACAGCAGTGCGATCAGACCGAGCACGGTGTAGCGCACCAGCGACTGCAGGGCACTGCTTTCCCACCAGCTGGCGGAAGACTCTTCCACCGGCGTGGCGGCGAAGGGGAACACGCTGACGGTGATCAGGTCGCCGCGCTGGGCATTGAAGCCCACGGCGCTCTTGACCATGGACTCCAGGTCGGCACGGGCCTTGTCGGTCCAGCCACCTTCCGGCGCAGTGGAGGCGTTGATCACCACGGCGACGCTCTGCTGGCGCAGGGCAAAGGCCGGGTACTTGATGTGGGTGACGCGCTGGTCGAAGTCGTTCTGCCGGGTGGTTTCCTGGCGGGTCGAGGTCGCGGCCTTGTTGTCGGTGCTGGCGACCTTGCCGGTGCCCGGCGGATTGCCGCCTGCTGGGTTATTGCCCTGGGCGTTGTTCTGCCCTTGCTGCTGTTGCGGCGGCGGCTCCGGTGGACGGTTGCTCAGCGAGCCGGGCACGCCGAGGGCAAGCTGGTCCAGCGTGCTCTCGTTGCGCAGGGACTCGCTGCGCAGGCGCGGCGCCTCGCCGTAGGCCTGCTGGGTCTCTTCCTTCTGGCTGAAGTCGATGTCGGCGGACACGCTGATGCGGTAGTTGCCCAGACCGAGCACCGGGGCGAGCACTTCCTCGACGTTGCCCACGGCCTTGCGCTGGTACTCGTCCACCGCCTGCCAGTTCTGCGAGGGGCCGCCCACGCCATTGATGCCACGCGAGAGCAGCACACCGTTCTGGTCCACCACGCTGACGTCTTCGGGTTTCAACTGCGGCACGCTGCCCGCCACCAGGTTGACGATCGCGCCGACCTGCTCGGGACTCAGTCGCTGGCCGGGCGCCAGCTGCAGCAGCACCGAGGCCTTGGCGGGATCGCGCCGGCCGACCACGAAGGAGTTGCTGTCCTCGCGGGCGACGTGCACGCGCGCCTGCTCGATGCCTTTCAGGCCCATGATGGTTCGAGCCAGCTCGCCCTCCAGGCTGCGCTTCAGGCGAACGTCCTGGAGGAAGTGGCTGGTGCCCAGCGGCTCGTCCTTGTCGAACAGCTCGTAGCCGGCCGGCAGGGACACTTTCACGCCCTTGGCCGCCAGCAGCATGCGGGCGCGCGCCAGGTCTTCCTCGCGCACCAGCACCTGGCCGCTCTGCGGATGCAGGCGATAGTCGAAGGCCTCGGCGTCCAGTACCTGCATCACGTCGGCGGCCGGGTAGGCTTCACCGGCACCGTACAGCGGACGGTAGGCTCCCTGGTCGCGCCACAGGTAGAAGACCACGGCAGCGGCCAGCAGCGCGGCGCCCAGGGCGATGCCGAGCAGCCCCAGGCGCGGGTCGAGCTTGAGTTTGTCGAGCGGCAGGCGCCCTTTGAGATTCTGCAGCACTGTCAGTCCTTACAGCGGCATGCGGATGATGTCGTCGAAGGCGCCGGTGAGCTTGTTGCGCACCTGCAACAGCGCGGAGAACGACACGCTGGCCTTCTGGCTCTGGATCATGGCACCGACCAGGTCATCGCTCCGGCCGCTGTCCACCGCGGCCATGGCGGCACTGGACTTGTGCTGTTCGGCATCCACCGAGCGCAGCGCCTGCTCGAAGCTGGCGCCGATACCTTGCGCCGGCGCGTTGCCCGAAAGCTGCGCGGCAGGCCGTACGGCCGGGCCACTGGCGAGGTCGGCGTAACGGTTCATCCGGTCCAGCATGTCCTGCTGCACCTGCATGATCGAACTCATGGAAGTCTCCCCCGGAAAACGAATCAGAACTGCACCTGCACGCCCTGCTCACGCATCGCGTTGAGCCGGTAGCGCAGCGCGCGGGTGGTCATGCCCAGGCTCTCGGCGGCCTTGGTCTTGTGTCCGCCGAAGCGGCGGATGGTGTCGATGACGTGCTGGTACTCAGCGAGCTTGCCGCTGGCACGCAGCGCGGCGCGCCCGCCTTCGGCTGCCAGCGGGATCACCGCAGCAACCGTACCGGCAGGTGCATCCGGCGCAGCCAGGCCCAGGTCGCGGGGCTGGATGAACAGGCCGTTGCGCAGCACCAGGGCGCGCTGCAGGGTGTTCTCCAGCTCGCGCACGTTGCCCGGCCAGTCATGTTGCAGCAGCGCCCGGCCGGCGGATTCGGTGAGCAGATCGTGCTCGGCGTCCTGCGGGGCGTACTGGCGGATGAAGCGCCGCGCCAGCGGCAGCACGTCTTCCTTGCGCTCGCGCAGGGGCGAGATGTGCAGCGGCAGTACGTCGAGGCGGAACATCAGGTCGGCGCGGAAACGGCCTTCGCCGACCTCGGCCTGCAGGTCACGGTTGGTCGCGGCGATGATGCGCACGTCCAGTTCGATCTCGCGGCGCCCGCCCAGACGCTCCACGCGCTGTTCCTGCAGCACGCGCAGCAGCTTGGCCTGCAGGGCCAGCGGCAGTTCGCCGATCTCGTCCAGCAGCAGGGTGCCGCCGTTGGCCAGTTCGAACTTGCCCGGCTGGGCATTCACCGCGCCGGTGAAGGCGCCGCGCTCGTGGCCAAAGAGGATGGATTCGAGCATCGCCTCGGGGATCGCCGCGCAGTTCACGGCGATGAAGGGCGCGTCCGGGCTGGCGATGCCGTGGATGTAGCGGGCCAACAGCTCCTTGCCGGTGCCGGTCTCGCCGGTGATCAGGATCGGCGCGCGGGTCTGCGCGACCCGTTGCGCCATGGCCAACAGGCGGCGGCCGGCCTGGGAGCGCGAAACGAACAGCTCCTGGGCGGCGCTGGAGGCTTCCTGGCGGCGCAGCAGTGCGGCCAGTTGCCCGGCGCCGAAGGGCGACAGCAGGTAGTCGACGCAGCCGAGGTCGAGCAGCGTCGCGGCCTTGTCCTGCTCTTCATAACCGACGATGGGCACCACGTCGCGTTCGCGGCCATCGCTGAGCAGCGCACCGACCTGTGCATAGAGGTCGGGAGCGGGGAAGGCGCCGGCGAGGATGAACAACAAGGATGCATCGCTGCGTGCACGGGCCAGTTCGGCGAAGCCGGAGAAGCGCTCGACGCGGCAACCTTCGGCCAGCAGCGTCTGCAAAAGGAGGGCGTGAGCGGCGTCCGAGGACGGCCCGATGATCGCAACTTTTTTCTGCGCCGGCCGCTCTTCGAGCAGCGTTTCACATAATTGATCGATCGACTGGCTTAAACTGTTCACCGCAACTTTCCATTCGCTAGTGCGTTCGAAACCCCTGTCCTCGTTCAACGCCAGCGTCGGCCGAAACATTTTAACGGCGACTGCGGAACTTCTTCATGGACCGGGTATCTCACGGGTGGCATTGCAATAACTTCGTCATATTCGAAGTCACTGCAACCTGTAACTAACTCACCCACACTAACAAGTGCCAGCACTACGCCATAGCTTCCCGCCGATTAATTAAGATCAATAGAAAAAAAGTTCCGTCAAAAACATCATTTGATATCTATTGATTTAATCGGGCGACCTCAGATCGCTATCATTCCGCCATGTCAGCAGCCGTGACACCTCAGTCACAGGGCCCTGCGACATACAGAGCATGCCGCGAGCAACGATCAGCCGACCCCGGCGGTCACGACACCTCCCGTGTCCTTGGGCAGATGGCAGATCGAACCTGGAAGTACGACGCTGAGCATGACTGGCAAATCAAAAGTCCACCATGGCGTGCCCGCCGACAGTCTGATTCGACTGAAACCGCAGAAACTCGGCCGGCATTATCACAAGATTCCGCAGTACATCAAAGAGATCTCCGGTAAATACCCGCGGATCATCAGCGACTACTTTCTGCGGCATTATCGAATCAATCTCGAACTGGATAACCTGACCCTTCACGAGGAACTTCCCCGTGAACTGGAATGCCTCTTCGATTCCCCGCTGGGCAAGTTCGGTTTCGCCATGGACCGTGCCCTGCTCACCGAAGTCATCGAGTGCTATTACGGTGGGACCGTGGTCGCCAACCGCGACACGCCGCCGATCAGCAGCTCCGAGCAGCGCATGCTCGATCGCCTCGGCCTGGACGTGGTGGACCTGTTCGGCCGCGCCCTGCTGATGGGCGAATCGGTCGGCCGCCTGCAGCAGATCGATCCCACCTACGAAGAAGTGCAGTGGGAGTACATCGCCGAGTTCAGCTACGTCAGCCACCTGACTGGCGAGCGCTCCTCGCTCTATCTCTATCTGGACAACCCGCTGGCGGACGAACTGACCCGCCGCCTCGCCGGCCCGCCACCACCGCGCCTGACCGGCAACCCGGTGGAGCACATCAAGCACCTGCCCCTGCGCCTGGACTGCGTGGTCGCCGCCGCGCGCCTGCCGCTGTCGCAGGTCCTGGCCCTGGAACCGGGTGACGTGCTGACGATCCGCCCGCTGGAGCGCGTCGAAGTGCGGGTCAACCAGCAGAAGCTGTTCCGCGGCGCCATCTTCGAAGACGACGGCACCCTCTTCCTCTCCTCCCTGGAAAGCGTGAAAAACCCATGACCGGTTCTCTCTCCGACTCCGAGTTCGAGTCGCTGATCAACGACGGCGACCTGGGCCTCACCCAGGACGTCACCGACATCCCCGCCGAACCCGTGCGCGCGCCGCTGCCGCAGCAGGACCTGAGCTTCTTCGGCAAGATTCCGGTGAACGTCACCCTCGAAGTCGCCTCGGTGGAAATCTCGCTGAAAGAACTCATGGACGTGGACGCCAACAGCGTGATCATCCTCGACAAGCTCGCCGGCGAGCCGCTGGACGTGAAGGTCAACGGTGCGCTGTTCGCCAAGGCCGAGGTGGTCGTGATGAACGGCAACTACGGCCTGCGCGTGCTGGAACTGTGCGGCGCCAGCCTCGACGCCCTGACGGCGTGATGCAGCCGCGCTCCCTCGCCGGCCGCACGCTGGCCGCACTGGGCCTCGTCGCTGCCGGGCTCTGCCCGCTCTATGCGCAGGCGGCCGGCGGCGACGTCACGCTGTTCAACCTGCACGACACGGCGGATGGCCAAGCCTTCAGCGTCAAGCTGCAGATCCTCATCCTCATGACCCTGCTGGGCTTCCTCCCGGCAATGCTCATGCTGATGACCTGCTTCACCCGCTTCGTCATCGTGCTGGCGATCCTGCGCCAGGCCATCGGCCTGCAGCAGAGCCCGCCGAACAACGTGCTGGTGGGTATCGCGCTGATCATGACGCTGATGGTGATGCGGCCGGTCTGGCAGGACATCTACACCAACGCCTACCAGCCCTTCGAGACCGACCAGATCAGCCTGGAAGACGGCCTCGGCCGCGCCAAGCAGACGCTCAGCCACTTCATGCTCGCGCAGACCAACCGCACCTCGCTGGAGACCATGGTCTCCCTGGCCGGCGAGACCGTGCCGGAGAACCTCAACGACCTGGACTTCTCCCTGCTGCTGCCGTCGTTCGTGCTCAGCGAGCTGAAGACCGCGTTCCAGCTGGGCTTCATGATCTTCATCCCGTTCCTGGTGATCGATCTGGTGGTGGCCAGCGTGCTGATGGCGATGGGCATGATGATGCTCTCGCCGATGATGATCTCGCTGCCGTTCAAGCTGATGATCTTCGTGCTGGTGGACGGCTGGGCCCTGATGATGGGCACGCTGACCAGCAGCGTGCAGCCGTTCTAGCGGCCCTGACGGAAAACACGCCATGCTCACTCCGGAAAGCGCCGTCGATATCGTGTCAAACGCCGTGCACATCACCGCGCTGATCGTCTGCGTGCTGATCCTGCCCAGCCTGATCGGCGGCCTGCTGGTCAGCATTTTCCAGGCGGCCACGCAGATCAACGAGCAGATGCTCAGCTTCCTGCCGCGCCTGCTGATCACTCTGGGGATGCTGGTCTTCGCCGGTCACTGGATCCTGCGCACGCTCTCGGAGCTGTTCATCGAGTCGTTCCACCAGGCAGGCCGACTGGTCGGCTGATGCCATGCAACAAGGCGCATCCATCCTGCAGGCCTTCGACTACCTGCAAACGCTGCAGGCCTGGTGGTGGCCCTTCTGCCGGATCATGGCAGTGTTCGCCCTCGCGCCGATCTTCAGCCACAAGGCTATCCCGGCGCGCCTGCGCATCCTCCTCGGCCTGGCCCTGACCGTTGCCCTGGGCGCCGCGCTGCCGCGTCCGCCGGCCATCGATCCGCTGTCCGCGCAGGGCCTGCTGGTGGCGCTGGAGCAGGTCGCCTTCGGCCTGATGCTCGGCCTTTCGCTGATGCTGGTGTTCACCGTGTTCACCCTGGTGGGCGACGTGATCTCCACCCAGCTGGGCTTGAGCATGGCGGTCTACAACGACCCCATGAACGGCGTGTCGTCGTCCTCGATCCTCTATCAGCTGTACTTCATTCTGCTGGTGTTCCTGTTCCTCTCCATCGACGGCCACCTGCTGGTGGTGAGCATCCTCTACCAGAGCTTCATCTACTGGCCGGTGGGCAGCGGGCTGCACTACCTGGGACTGGAGTCGGTGGTCGGCAGCCTCGCCTGGGTGTTCTCCGCCGCCGTGCTGATCACCCTGCCGGTGGTGTTCTGCATGACCCTGGTGCAGTTCTGCTTCGGCCTCCTCAACCGCATCTCGCCGGCGCTCAACCTGTTCTCCCTGGGCTTCCCCATGGCGGTGCTGGCCGGCCTGGTGTGCATCTGGCTGACCCTGCCGGACATCCCCGAGAACTACCTCAAGCTCACCCGCCAGCTGCTCGACGCCATTGGCGTGATCTTCCGCGAGGGGCGCCATGGCTGACCAGCACAGTGCCCAGGAGAAAACGGAAGAGGCGTCCCAGCAGAAGCTCAAGAAGAGCCGCGAGGATGGCCAGGTCAGCCGCTCCAAGGACCTCTCCACGACCCTCTCGCTGCTCGCCACGCTCATCGCCCTGAAATTCTGCGTGGAGCACTTCTACGACGGCATCAGGCAAGGCTTCGCGCTGTCCTTCATCGACTTCAGGCACAGCGAGATCGGCCTGGACGACCTGCCGCTGGTGCTCGGCCATCACCTCGTGCTGTTCATCACCACGCTGCTCCCGCTGCTGGTGACCCCGCTGCTGGTGGTGCTGTTCTCGATGATCCCCGGCGGCTGGATCTTCTCCAGCAAGAACTTCATGCCCAAGCTGTCCAAGCTCAACCCCATCACCGGGCTCGGGCGCATCTTCTCGCTGCAGAACTGGACCGAGCTGGCCAAGTCGCTGCTGAAGATCGTCGTGCTGATCCTCGTCGCCCTCTACCAGCTGCACGGCGCCCTGCCCGGCCTGCTGGCGCTGCAGCGCAGCAACGTGCACAGCGCCATCGCCGCCGCCTTCGGCACCTTCTACGACATCACCGTGTCGCTGCTGGTGGTGTTCATCCTGTTCTCGGTCATCGACATCCCGATCCAGTACTTCTTCTTCAAGAAGAAGCTGCGCATGACCAAGCAGGAGCGCAAGGAAGAACACAAGAACCAGGAAGGCCGCCCGGAAGTGAAGGCGCGCATCCGCCAACTGCAGCGCCAGCTGGTGCACCGGCAGATCAGCAAGACGATCAAGACGGCGGACGTGGTGATCGTGAACCCGGTGCATTTCGCCGTGGCGCTGCGCTACGACCCGAAGAAGGCCCAGGCGCCCTACGTGGTCGCCAAGGGCCTGGACGAGACCGCGCTGTATATCCGCAAGATGGCCAAGGCCCACGACCTGGACGTGCTCGAACTGCCGCCACTGGCGCGCGCCATCTACGCCACTACCCAGGTGAACCAGCAGATCCCCGCGCAGCTGTACAAGGCCGTGGCCCACGTCCTCACCTACATCCTCCAGCTCAAGGCCTGGCGCTCCGGGCGCCGTGAGCGCCCGGAGCTGATCAGGAACGTCCCCATTCCCGAAGAACTGCTGAACAGAGTCTGACCATGCGCCTACTGCAGTCACTATTGCCGACCTTCCAGAGCGGCCGCATCGGCATCCCGCTGATCATCCTGTCGATCCTCTCGATGATCATCCTGCCGCTGCCGCCGCTGGTGCTGGACGCCCTGTTCACCTTCAACATCGTGGTGGCGATCCTGGTGCTGCTGGTCAGCGTGTCGTCGAAGAGTCCGCTGGACTTCTCGCTGCTGCCCACGGTGATCCTGGTCACCACGCTGCTGCGCCTGACCCTGAACGTCGCCTCCACCCGCGTGGTGCTGCTCGACGGCCACACCGGCACCGGCGCGGCGGGCAAGGTGATCGAAGCCTTCGGCCACGTGGTGATCGGCGGCAACTTCATCGTCGGCCTGATCGTCTTCGTGATCCTGATGATCATCAACTTCATGGTCATCACCAAGGGCGGCGAGCGCATCTCCGAGGTGACCGCGCGCTTCACCCTGGACGCCCTGCCCGGCAAACAGATGGCCATCGACGCCGATCTCAACGCCGGCCTGATCGACCAGAACGAAGCCAAGCGCCGCCGCTCGGAAGTGGCCAAGGAAGCCGACTTCTACGGCGCGATGGACGGCGCCTCGAAGTTCGTCCGTGGCGATGCCATCGCCGGCATCCTGATCCTGCTGATCAACCTGTTCGGCGGCCTGGCCATCGGCGTGTTCGTCTACGACCTGCCGGCGGGCGCGGCCTTCCAGCGCTACGCCCTGCTGACCATCGGCGACGGCCTGGTGGCGCAGATTCCGGCGCTGCTGCTGTCCACCGCGGCGGCGATCATCGTCACGCGGGTCAACGAATCGGCGGAAATCACCAGCCTGGTGCGCAAGCAGATGCTGGCCTCGCCGTCGCTGCTCTACACCGTTGCCGGCATCCTCGTGGTGCTCGGCCTGGTGCCGGGCATGCCGCACATCGCCTTCTTCGCCTTCGCCGCGCTGGTGGCCTTCATCGCCTGGCGGCTGTCGCTGGCCGGCCCGCCCATCGAGGCGCAGACCCTGGAGCAGACCGAAGCACTGAGCCAGGCCATGGACCAGGAGCGCGTACAGCAGCTGGGCTGGGAAGACATCCCGCTGGTGGAGCGACTGTCGATCTCGCTGGGCTACAAGCTGGTCAGCCTGGTCAACGAGGCCAGCGGCGCGCCACTGCCGCAACGGATTCGCGGTGTGCGCCAGACGCTCTCGGAGAACCTCGGCTTCCTCCTGCCGGAAGTGCAGATCCGCGACAGCCTGCGCCTGAAGGCCTCGCAGTACGCCATCCACATCAACGGCGAGCGCATCGATGGCGCGGAAATCCACGCCGACCGCCTGATGGCGATCCCTTCGCCGGAGCTCTACGGCGAGATCGACGGCATTCTCGGCGTCGATCCGGCGTACCGCATGCAGGTGGTGTGGATCCTCCCGGCAGACAAGTCGCGCGCGCTGAACCTGGGCTACCAGGTGATCGACTGCGCCAGCGTGGTCGCCACGCACCTGAACAAAGTGGTGCGCGAACACCTGCCGGACATCTTCAAGCACGACGACGTCGAGCACCTGATGCAGCGCCTGACCCTGCAGGCACCCAAGCTCGCCGAATCGCTGAAGGCGCAGCTGACCTACTCGCAGCAGCACCGCGTGTTCCGCCAGCTGCTGCAGGAGGAAGTGGCGCTCAAGGACATCGTCACCATCGCCAGCGCCCTGCTAGAAGGCAGCGAGACCACCAAGGACCCGGTGCTGCTGGCGTCCGATGTGCGCTATGCGCTGCGACGCAGCATCGTCTCGTCGATTGCCGGTGACCGCCCGGAGCTGACCGTGTTCGTGCTGGAGAACGCTCTGGAGAACACCCTGCTCGGCGCCCTGAGCATCGCCCAGCAGGCCGGCCCGGTGAGCCTGGACAACATCCCGGTGGAACCCAGCCTGCTCAACCAGCTGCAGCACAGCATGCCGGTGGTGAAGGAAAAACTGCGCAAGGAAGGCCACCCGCCGATCCTCACTGTGATGCCGCAGCTGCGCCCGCTGCTGGCCCGTTACGCGCGGGTGTTCAGCCCGGGGCTGCACGTGCTGTCGCAGAACGAGATTCCGGAGCGGGTGGGGGTGCAGATATTGGGGACGTTGGGGTGATGACGGTCTGAGAGTTCGGCGTGGGACCTGGCACCCTCTCCCCCCGCCCTCTCCCTGAAGGGAGAGGGTGCCGTTCGGCGTTCTGTTGTTGTCGCGGAGTCAGCCGGCGAGCTCTGACCTAAAGCCCCGCTCGGGACAGTCCCCTCTCCCTTCAGGGAGAGGGTTAGGGAGAGGGCCAGCCCGAGCTCCGGGCTACCCCCCTATCACGACAACCGCGCCCTCCCCAACAGACTGCGGTTGAAACTCACCGACATCGAGGTCACCAGTTCGGTGAATCCCGCACTCGGCCGATCCAGCTTGAAACCCTGTTCGAAGCGCGCGTTCTTGGCGTCCTTTTTCGACCACTGGCAGATCGCGGTGATATCCACCGAACGGGTGTGATCCTCGCGCACCGGTATCTCCAGGCGCATGTCGTAGCAGCTGCCGGGCGCCAGCGGCTCCTCCGTCACCAGCCGCAGGCCACCCATCGAGACATCCAGGACCACCCCCATGGGGTCACCGCTCAGGCGGTTGGTCACGTTGATCTGGCCAATGTGGCGGAAGGTCAAACGACGGTGCTTGCGCATGGCGGCCTCTTGTGGGGAGCGGGCTCTGGATTCAGGGAGCGAAACGCGCGCGCATCCTAGCAGCGCCAGACGCTCAAACGAACTCAAAAGCTATCAACTGGCCAGTATTCGACCGAAAATCGATCGCCTTCCATCGCCCAGTGCGGCGTTGCAACCCTGCAGCGGATACGCTGCAATCTGCGCTGCACGTTTGCGCGCAGTGCTGCGTTTTTGCCTACACCCTTTCGCGCAACCCTGCGGTGTATGGGCTTTCCAGGCTGGCATGCAACATGCCTCGCCTTCTTGCGCGCCTTCAGACGGCCGCATCGCCGTGTTGGGAATTTGCCTTGGAGATCTGCCTTGGAGGGAGAAATGGACCCACTGAAACTGCTGCTGGACAGAGGCCTGCTGCTGTCCGACAGCCTGACGTCCCAGGGACGCTTCATCGAGGTCTCCGCCGAGCAGACCGACCAGCTCGGCTACGCGCCCGGTTCCCTGGACGGCCAGGGCGCCGAGCTGGTCTACACCGCCGACTCGCTGAACGCGCTGATGCAACTGTTCGCCAGCCCGCCGGCGGATGAACGCGTGCAGGACCTGGAGCTGACCCTCATCCGCCACAACGGCGGCCTGCTGCCGGTACTCGCCAGCGGCGTGCTGCAGTGGCGCGACGGCGAGCCCGCGCGCCTGCACCTGGTGAAAATGCCGTTGGGGCCGATCAGTCGCCGCCTGGGCGAACTGCAGAGCGCCAACGAAGTGATGAGCCAGATGCTCTTCAGCGCGCGGGTGGCCTATTGGTGCATCGAGTTCGCCGAGTCGGTGGACGTGCGCGAAACGCCCGACGAGATCGTCCGCCAGGTGTTCGAGAACCGCTCCTACTGGCGCATGTGCAACCGCGCCATGGCCAACATCTACGAGATGCCCGCCGACGTCGATTTCAGCGAGCAGCCGGTGCGCCTCTACTGGCCACGCAGCCCGGCCAACGAAGAGTTCGTGCGGCGCCTGATCGAAGCGGAGTTCCACGTCGACGGCGCACTGTCGGTGGACCGCCGCCACGACGGCTCGCCGGCCTACGTGGAGAACGACGTGCGCGCCAGCATCCACAACGGCCGCCTGCTGCGCATGTGGGGCAGCCTGCGCGACGTCAGCCAGGAACTGCGCATGCAGCACGACGCCGAGCAGCGTATCGAGGCGCTGCGCCGGGTCTTCGACGCGGTGCCCGACGCCGTGCTGGTGATCGACGAGCAGGCCCAGCCGCAATGGCGCAACGCGGCCTTCGAGCAGACCTTCGGCATCACCCGTGCCGCCGGCCTGGCCTCCACGCTGAACCGCATGCCGCTGCCCGAGCGCACCTGGCAGGTACTCGACCTGCCCGACCAGTTCGGCAACTACCAGTCCTTCAACAGCCACTGCTCGCGCATCCTCATCCGCGAGGGCGTGGCCTGGCGCGTCTTCGTGCTGCGCTTGGCAAACAAGGCGACGGAGCTCCATCCATGAGCAAAGAAGCATGAGCGAAGAAGGCTTCTTCGCGCCGCTGCGCATGGGCATGCGCTCCTCGGTCAGCGCGTCGGGCGAGATGCTCTCCGCGTTGCTGGAGACGCCGGCGCTGCACGCCCTGCTCGACAGTTTCAGCGAGGCGGTGATCGTCTGCGACGGCGACTCGCGGGTGCGCTTCATCAACCTCGCGGCGGAACGGGTCAACCGCGTCACCCGCCTCGATGTGCTGGGCCTGAGCGACGTGGACTTCTTCCAGCGCTCGGCGCTGCAATTCGACGACTTCCAGCAGGCCCTGCGCCGCGGCGGCAAGAGCGCACTGACCCGCTCGCGCGACGGCCGGGTGTTCCTCACCCGCGCCCAGGCGGTGCCGACGACGGCCTACGAGAAGCCCTACAACCTGCTGATCCAGCGCGAATACGAGCCGGGCACGGCGGGCAGCCTGCGCAGCCCGTCCGGGCGCGCCTCGACCACCGACCTGCAGGGCCTGGGCGACCCGCAGGACAATGCGCTGCACATGTCCCCACTGCTCTCCTCCATCGCCGACATGGGCGTGCGCGCGTTCCGTCGCCGCGCCCGCCTGCTGCTGCTCGGCGAACCCGGCGTGGGCAAGACCGCCATCGCCCGGCACATCCACCGTGCCGCCGGCTGGGGCGACCGGCCCTTCATCGACGTGAACTGCGCGAGCATCCCGGAAACCCTGTTCGAGTCGGAGATGTTCGGCTATGAGCGCGGCGCCTTCACCGGCGCGCTGCAGTCAGGCAAGCGTGGCTACATCGAGAGCGCCTCGGGCGGTACGCTGTTCCTCGACGAGATCGGCGAGATCCCGCTGCAGGTGCAGGCCAAGCTGCTGAAGTTCCTCGAGGACGGCACCATCCAGCCGGTGGGTTCGCCGCTGTCGAAACAGGTCCAGGTGCAGGTGATCGCCGCGACCAACAAGGATTTGCGCGCCCAGGTGGCCGCCGGCGAGTTCCGCGCCGATCTCTACTACCGCCTGGCCGTGCTGCCGGTGGAGATTCCGCCGCTGCGCGCCCACCGCGACGACCTGCCCGTGCTGATGGACATCCTCCTGGCGCGCATCAACCGCGACCGCCAGCCGCCGCTGCGCTTGTCCTCGAACTGCCGCGAGCGGCTGCTGGCCTATGACTTCCCCGGCAACATCCGTGAGCTGGTGAACATCTTCGAACGTCTCGCCGTGCTGGCCGACGACGTGGCGGAGGAACTGCACCTGCCGCCGGAACTGCTCGGCGCGCCGCCGGCCGGCAGTCCTGTCGCTGCCGTCGCCACCGAGCCGGCGGCGCCCATCGACGACCAGCCGCTCAAGGCCCAGGTGCAGCGCTACGAGCGCCAGGTGATCCTGCGCGCGGTGCGCCTGTGCGGCAGCAAGCGCAAGGCGGCGATCCACCTGGGTATCGACGTCGGCACGCTGATCCGCAAGTTGCAGCGAGACGATTGAGCTCCGCGCCCCTGCATGAAACTCAACGCGGGGCCAGCCCTCTCCCCCGCCCTCTCCCTGAAGGGAGAGGGAGCTATCCGTGCCTCCTGACGCCGTGATTTTTCAGCTTGCGCCGAACTGGTCCCCTCTCCCTTCAGGGAGAGGGCAATCGGCGACACGGAACATCCAGTAGCCACTATTCCGCCTAGGAGCAGCCTTCTCTCGTGTCTCTGCGCGGCGAGACCGCCCGGTCACACCATCTTCCCGCGCCCGGCAGAAGTGCCCCTGCGACAATCCACCGCTGCAAGCCTGCCTACAGGCGTTGTCATTTCTGCTTACACCTGTGTTTCTGTTTTTTAATTTTATCCTTCAATTTCAATAACTTAACAATTTGGCACAGTCTGTGCCCTGTCTCCTTCGACCCGTGACCGTGCACGGGTCCTCGAATCGCGCCGGCGCTCCTGACCGAGAGAACCGGCAGTTCTGGAGGCACAAGAATAATGCTCATCACAGGTATCAAGAGCCGGCCGGTCTACGACCAGTTGCGCCCGCTCGCCGGTGGTCACCACCACATCATCGCCGGCCAGGGCAGCGGCGGCGCCGCCATGCTCCGCCTGCTCGCCGAGATGCCGCGCACCGCGCCCATCCGCGTGCTGTATTCCAGCGAGTCCTTCTCCGGCCAGGATCACCTCGCCGCGCTGCGCGACATCACCGACGTGGAACTGGCGATCTATCCGAGCAACCGCGCACTGGTCGATGACCTGCACGCGCTGCTGGGCCAGTCGCGCATGGGCACCCGTCTTTACCTGGCCGGCTCCGAAAGCTTCATCGGCACCGCCATGCAGGCCGCCGACGCAATCAACCTGAACAGGGACGAAGTGCTGCGCGAGCACGCCGGCTCCTTCGTGCGCCGCGTCTGGTGCGTGCACTGCGATGGCTACACCGAGAACGTCACCCAGCGCGTCTTCGACTGCCCGCACTGCGCCCGCACCCTGGTGGTCCGCGACCACTACTCCCGCCGCCTGGCTGCCTTCCAGGCAGTGAAGGCCGACGCCGAAGTCCCCGGCGAACTGCCCGATGCCGAGGAGCTCGACACATGAGCCAGTCCAACGGAACCCTGAATGTCCGCGTCACCCGCATCGAGCAGGTGACCCCGGAAATCAAGCGCTTCACCCTGGCCTCCACCGACGGCGCGCACCTGACCCCGTTCTCCGGCGGCAGCAACGTCGTGGTGCTGATGCCCCATGCGACCGGCACCTACCGCAACGCCTACTCGCTGATGAGTTCGCCCTACGACGCCAGCGCCTACCAGATCGCCGTACGCCGCGTGGAAGACGGCCGTGGCGGTTCGAAGCACATGCATGACGTGGTGAGGGAAGGCGACGAGCTGGAAATCCTCCGCCCGGTGAACCTGTTCCCGCTGAGCAAACACGCGCGCCTGCACCTGTTCATTGCCGGCGGCGTGGGCATCACCCCGGTGTGCTCGCAGCTGGCCGAGCTGCGCCTGCGCGGCACGCCCTTCGAAGTCCACCTGGCGGTGCGCGGCGACGCCCATGCGCGCCTGGGTGAAGAGCTGCTGCAGGAATACGGCGACGCCGTGCGCCTGTACCGCGACGACCGCGGCGAGCGCCTGAACATCGCCGCGGTGCTGGCCGACCGTCCGCTGGGCAGCGACGTCTACGTCTGCGGCCCCGAGGGGATGATCCAGGCCACTATCGACGCGGCCCATGCCCACGGCTGGACCGACAGCCACATCCACTACGAGCGCTTCCTCGAGCAGGGCAGTGTCGGCGAGGCGTTCCAGGTCACCCTGGCGCGCAGCGGCGCGACCATCGATGTCTCGCCCGACCAGAGCCTGCTCGAAGCCGCCGAGGCCGCCGGCCACGAAATCCCGTACCTGTGCCGCGGCGGTGCCTGCGGCATGTGCGAGACCAACGTCCTGGAACTGGACGGAGAAATCCTCCACACCGACGACTGGCTGTCCGACGAGGACAAGGCCGCCAACACCAAGATCATGCCCTGCGTGTCGCGCGCCAAGTGCTCGCGGCTGGTCATCGACTGCTGAGCCGGAGAACGACCATGACCATCCAATTCCGCCCCGACGAAACCTACCGCGACGATTACACCTACGCGAACAGCCAGGCCTGCATCGACCGCGCACCCTGGCCCTTCCCGGACGACGAGTACATGTACTCGATGAACCTGGAGCCGCATGTCTCGGTGGGCACCGACGCCTTCCGCGCGGTGTTCGACATCGACGAGCACTACATCAGCGAGTGCCGCGACCGTGCGATCACCCTGGAGAAAGACCCGGGCATGCACTACGTCTCTGCGCCGCACATGATGGAGGCGCAGTGGGACCTGCTCGAGCTGATCATGGAGGCCTATGCCAAGGACTATCCGGAGTACTTCTCCCTGGAGAAGGACGGCACCCGCTGGCACTGGACCAACAAGCTGCTGAATATCGACGACACCTTCACCTTCGGTGATCCGTCGACCCTCCCCTACGAGCCGATGGAGTACGTCACCCGCCAGGCCCAGGGCGACTGGGTCCTGCAGGAAGAGCGCGACGGCACCCTGTACTGGGGCGCGGGCATCGCCACCCAGCGCGCCGACTACTCGCTGCGCTTCAACCTGGGCATGGCCTGGCACGAGTTCCACGGCCCGGTGCCGCTGGTGAAGGAAACCGGCATGCTCGACCGCGCGCTGAAGTTCCTCCTGCGCCTGCGCAACGGCCACCCGGTGCGCCGCCTGAACTGGTCGCTGACGGTCAACCCGCGCCTGGACGTGTCCGCCGAGTCGCTGCCCGAGTGGGCGCCGGACCGCACCACGGTCACCGCCGAGAACGCCGGGAAAAAGGTCTACTTGCGCATCGAGCTGCAACCGCTGCACCGTCTGCCGCGCAGCAACGCCATCGTGTTCCCGATCCGCACCTACCTGCTGAGCCTGGAAGACATCGCCACCAATCCGGCGTGGGCCAAGCGCATGCACCGCGTGCTCAAGACCCTCGACCAGCAGCTCGTCGACTACAAGGGCTTCACCCGCTACCACCAGCAGGCGGTGCAGTGGCTCTCGCAGTTTGACGACGGCCAATAAGAAACCTCGCGACAGCACACACAACTACAAACCCGAAAAGGGAACCGGCGGGCGTCGTGAGGCCCGCCGGCCGATTGCCTTCTGCCCATCAACCCCCCGAGAGGAAACAACGATGAGTGGGTCTCCTGCCAAGCGTGCCGCTGGCGTAACCGATTCCGATGCCGAGCAGCTCGCTGCCCTCGGCTACAGCTCCAACTTCGAACGCAGCATGAGCCTGTGGGAGAACTTCTCCCTGGGCTTCACCTACCTGTCGCCGGTCGTCGGCGTCTACACCCTGTTCGGCCTGTGCCTGGCCGCCGGTGGGCCGCCGATGTTCTGGACCTACCTGCTGATCGGCCTGGGCCAGATGCTGGTGTGCCTGGTGTTCTGCGAAGTGGTCTCGCAATTCCCGATCTCCGGCGGCGTCTATCCCTGGGCACGCCGCCTGGTGGGCAAACGCTGGGCGTGGATGGTCGGCTGGGTGTATGCCTGGGCGCTATGCACCTCCATCGCCGGCATCGCCGTCGGCGCCAGCCCCTACATGGCTGCGATGCTCGGCTTCGACATGCACGGCAACGCCGCCATCGGCATCGCCCTGGCGCTGATCGCGCTGTCCACCGTGCTCAACCTGTCCGGCACCAAGCTGCTGGCCCGCGTCGCCATGTTCGGCTTCATCTGCGAGCTGGGCGGTGCGCTGCTGGTGGGCGGCTACCTGCTGATCTTCGAACGCCATCAGCCGTTCAGCGTGCTGTTCAACACCTTCGACATCAGGATCGACGGCAGCTACTGGCCGGCCTTCCTCGCCGCGTCGCTGGCGGGCCTGTTCCAGTACTACGGCTTCGAGGCCTGCGGTGACGTCGCCGAGGAAACCCCCAACCCCGGCAAGATGATCCCCAAGACCATGCGCATGACCATCTACATCGGCGGTGCCGCCGCGATGTTCGCGTGCCTGGCGCTGATCCTCTCGGTGCCGGACATCCAGCGGGTGATCAACGGCGAAGACACCGACCCGGTCACCACCATCCTCGCCAACGCCTTCGGCCCGGTAGGCTCGAAACTGGTGATGGCGGTGGTAATGGTGTCGTTCGTCTCCTGCGTGCTGAGCCTGCAGGCCGCCGCCAGCCGCCTGCTGTTCGCCTATGCCCGCGACGAGATGATCGTCGGCAGCAAGGCCCTGTCGAAGCTGAACACCAACCACGTGCCGGCCGTTGCGCTGGTCGTAGCGGGCGTGATGCCGGCGGCCATCGTCTGCCTGGGCCTGTTCATGGGCGACGCCGTGGCCACCATCGTCGGCTTCGCCGCGATTGGCATCTACGTGTCCTTCCAGCTGATCGTCATCGCCTCGCTGATCGCCCGCGCCAAGGGCTGGGTGCCCGGCGGCCACTTCAGCCTCGGCAAGTGGGGCGTGCCGGTGAACATCGCGGCGCTGATCTACGGCGTGGCGGCGATCACCAACATGGTCTGGCCGCGCACCCCGGATGCACCCTGGTACATGAACTACTCGATGATCCTCACCAGCGTCGTGGTGATCGGCGCGGGCCTGGTCTACATGCTGCTGGCCAAGCCCTATGACAAGGGCACCGCACCGGCGGGCGACGCGCACCGGATCTCCGGCCGCCAACTACCCGCGCGCGCTACGGGCGCGCTGACCGAACCGGCTTGATCGCAACGCTGACGCAATTCGGGCCATACGCCTGAGGGGCTGCGTCTGGATCGTCACCTAACCCTGGTGACGGTCCCCTGCGTTTGCGCAACGGACCCGCCATCCCCGCGATGGCCGGTCCGTTTTTTTATGCTCAGCCAGGAGCACACTATCGGCCGATCCACAACAGACAAAGGGAGAGCGTGACCAGCGACCCCAGCGTCGACACCAGGATGCTCCGCGACACCACCGCCGCCTCGCGCTGGTAGTACTCGGCGAGCATGAACGGCCCGGTGCCGGTGGGCAGCGCGCTGAGCAGCAGCGCCGAATCCGCCCACAGCGGCGGCAGGTCGAACACCTTGTAGGCGAGGAAGCCGGTGAGCAGCGGCTGGCCGACCAGCTTGATCGCCACCAGCGGCCAGGCGCCGACCTGCTCGCCCTCCTGTTTCTGCGCCAGGAACAGGCCCAGGGATACCAGCGCACAAGGCGTGGTCGCCGCCGCGAGCATGTCGAGGAAATGCAGCAGCGGCGCCGGCAGGCCGATACCGGTCACCGCCCACAAGCCACCGATGATCGGCGACACCACCAACGGGTTCTTGCCCAGCGCCTGCGTCACCACCCAAATGGCGCGGCCGATGTGCTTCTCCTCCTGCAGGCCGACCTCGATGCACACCACGGCGATGGCGAACAGCACGCAGACCACCAGCAGGGAGGCGATCAGCGCGGGCTCCAGGCCATCCTGGCCAAACACCAGCAGGCACAGCGGGATGCCCATGTAGCCGGTATTGGCGTAGGACGCACTGAGACCGTCGATGCTTGCCGCCGGCAGAGCGCGACCCTGCATCAGGCGCCAGGCGAGGGTGGCGAAGAACACCAGCAGGCAGCCGCCGGTGAAGGCGGCAAGGAAGCCCGGCTGCCAGATGTCCGCCCAGGTCGCGGTGGCGGTGACCTTGAACAGCAGCGCCGGCAGGCACAGCCAGACCACCAGCCTGTTGATCTCCGACGCCGCCTGCGGGCCGAGACGGTTGGTGCGCCGGCACAGCCAGCCAACCAGGATCAGCGCGAAGATCGGCAGGACGACGGCGAACACGGTGTGCATGGCAGGGAACCTGGAGAGCGGGAGCGGCAGGCGAGCATAGGGTTGCCAATCGATACCGTCCAATGCTTACTAGAGCACCAATTCATACCTAATCCGTATCGATGATCGACTTCCGTCAGCTGCGCTATTTCCTCGCCCTCGCCGAGCACCTGCACTTCGGCCGGGCCGCCGAGGCGCTGCACATCACCCAGCCGCCGCTGAGCCGGCAGATCGCCGCGCTGGAAGAGGAACTGGGCACGCCGCTGTTCGCCCGGCATTCACGCTCGGTGGAGCTGACCGCCGCCGGCCGCGACTTCCAGCAGCAGGCCCGCGCGCTGCTCGCCGGCCTCGACCTGGCCGTGCGCTCGGCACGCGCGACGGCACGCGGGGAGCGCGGCGAGCTGCGCATCGGCTTCACCATGCTGGCTGCCTGGACGCTGCTGCCGCGCCTGCTGAAAACCTTCGCCGACGGACATCCGGAGGTGAAGCTGGTGCTCAACGAGATGCTCCCGCGCGACCTGGGTCCGGCGCTGGAGAGCGGCGAGGTGGACGTCGCCCTGACCTTCCCCGAACGCGAGCCGGGTCAGCGGCTCTACCGCACGCTGCAACGCGAGCCGCTGTGCGCGGTGCTGCCGGCCGGGCATGGCCTGGCGCAGGGCGCGGAACTGGATGTGGCGAAGCTGGCCGGCGAACCCTTCATCACCTTCCCGCCGGCCACCGCGCCGGCGCTGCACGCGTCGGTGATGGAGTGCTGCCGGCAGCACGGCTTCGCCCCGGCGGTGCGTATGGAGACGCACCTGCAACAGACCATCGTCAACCTGGTGGCCGAGGGGCTGGGCGTGTCACTGGTACCGGACTCGATGCGGCGCATGCAGCTGCCCGGCGTGGCCTTCCGCGCCATCGGCCAATCGCCGCAGGTGGAGTACGGCGCCGCCTGGAGCCCGCACAACGACAACCCGTGCCTGGCAGCTTTCCTGCGCAGTGCGGGGGCCGTCGACGCCTGAGGCCCGGATCGGGCCCGCTCCTACAGGTTTACGCCGGCGCCGATACACGTAGGGCGGATAACCCGAGCCAAGTATGCGCCCTACCAAAGCCGCGCAATCACACCCGCCCGGTCACCGGAATGCACGCGCCGGTGATGGCCGCCGCCGCGTCCGAGGCGAGAAACAGCAGCGTCGCCGCCAGTTGCTCGGGCTTCACCCAACGGTCGAACTCGGCGGTCGGCATGTCGGCACGGTTCTGCGGGGTGTCGATGATGCTCGGCATCAGCGCGTTGACGGTGATGCAGGCGTCCTTCAGTTCGTCCGCCAGAGCCTCGGTCAGGCGCATGACGCCGGCCTTGGACGCCGCATAGGCCCCCATGCCCAGTGCCGCGCGGGTGGCGGCTGCGGCGGCAATATTGAGGATGCGCCCGTGTCCGCGGTCCTTCAGGTGCCCCAGCGCGGCCTGGCTGGAGACCACGGCGGTGCGCAGGTTGATGCGGTACATCAGGTCCCAGGTGTCCACGTCGCCGTCGGCCAGGGTTTCCCAGTGGAAGCCGCCGGCCACGTTGATCAGCGCGTCCAGGCCGCCGAAATACTGGTTGACCTGGTCCAGCGCGGCGCGAGCGGCAGCCGGGTCAGTGAGGTCGATGCCGCCGATCGACAACGCGCCGGCCTGTGGGAAGCGCGGGCCGACGGCGCGATCGAGCAGGGCGACCTGCCAGCCGGCCTCGGCGAATGCCTGGCCGACCACGCTGCCCAGATGGCCGAAGCCGCCGGTGATGGCGACGATCCTGTTCATGCTGCTACCTCGTGACAGTGGGAGAGGCGTTCTTATAGGGGTAGCAGGGGTGGCACGGAAGGTCGCGGGCGCCAGATGAGGGGACGGATCGGGACGTCGACGAAACCCTCCCCCGGAGGGAGAGGGCCTGCGTCGGCCTTACTTCACCAGGCGCGCATCCAGGCTGTTCTGCGCCAGCCGCTGCGCCTGCTCCTTGGTCATGCCCAGGTGCTCGTGCAGGGCGTGGAAGTTCTCGGTGACGTAGCCGCCGAAGTAGGCCGGGTCGTCCGAGTTCACCGTCACCTTCACGCCGCGTTCGAGCATGTCGAGGATGTTGTGCTCGCGCATGTGGTCGAACACGCAGAGCTTGGTGTTGGACAACGGGCAGACGGTCAGCGGGATCTGCTCGTCGATGATGCGTTGCATCAGGCGCTCGTCCTCGATGGCGCGCACGCCGTGGTCGATGCGCTCGATCCTGAGCAGGTCCAGGGCCTCCCAGATGTACTCCGGCGGGCCTTCCTCGCCCGCGTGGGCGACAGTGAGGAAGCCTTCGGCGCGGGCGCGGTCGAACACGCGCTGGAACTTGCTCGGCGGATGGCCGACCTCGGAGCTGTCCAGGCCGACGGCAATGAAGGCGTCGCGGAACGGCATCGCCTGCTCCAGGGTCTTGAACGCCTCTTCCTCGGACAGATGGCGCAGGAAGCTGAGGATCAGGCCATGGCTGATGCCCAGCTGCCTCTCGCCGTCCTTGAGCGCGCCCTGGATGCCGCGCAGCACGACTTCGAAGGGAACGCCACGGTCAGTGTGGGTCTGCGGGTCGAAGAACGGCTCGACGTGGATGACGTTCTGCAACTGGCACTTCTGCAGGTACGCCCAGGTCAGGTCGTAAAAGTCCTGCTCGGTACGCAGCACGTCGGCACCGGCGTAGTAGAGGTCGAGGAACTCCTGCAGGTTGTTGAACGCATAGGCCTTGCGCAGGCTCTCGACGTCGCCCCAGGGCAGGGCGACCTTGTTGCGCTCGGCCAGGGCGAAGAGCAGCTCGGGCTCCAGCGAACCTTCCAGGTGCAGGTGCAGTTCGGCCTTGGGCAGGGCATTGAGCCAGTCGTACATGGGTGAGGTCTCGTTATTCAGGCAATCGCGCCAATTATCGCACGGCCCGGCGCGGGTGCAGGCGAAGTTGCCGACGACGGGCGGCAGCCTGCGTTGCGACTCGCGTCCCGCTCACGCCCGGTGGCGGCTGGTGCGCTCACAGGGCATTGCCTAAGATGGCGCACTCGCTCTCTTATGGAATGGACATCCCCTCGATGCTGCGCGCGCTCAAAGACGAAAAATTCCTCCTCCTCGCCCTGCTGGTGGCCGTTGCGGTCTACCCGCTGGAGCACAGCCTTCTCAGCGGCGGCAAGCTGCTCGCGGGGATCACCGCCAGCGTTCTGCTGGCAGTGATCATCGGCGTCTCGCTACGGGTCGCGCACCACGCCGAAATCCTCGCGGAGAAGGTCGGCGAGCCCTACGGCACCATGATCCTCACCCTGGCGGCGGTGCTTGTGGAGGTGGTGATCCTGGCGATCATGATGAACCACAACCACTCGCCGACCCTGGCCCGCGACACCATCTATGCCGCGGTGATGCTCGACATGAACGGCATCCTCGGTCTGGCCGCGCTGCTGGGCGGCCTCAAGCACGGCGAGCAGTCGTACAACGACGACTCGGGCAAGACCTACGTGACCATGATCCTCACCGCCGTAGGCATCTCCATGGTGGTGCCGGAGCTGATCCCGGCCGAGCAGTGGAAGCTCTACTCCTTCTTCACCATCGGCTGCATGGTCATGCTCTACGCGCTGTTCCTGCGCATGCAGACCGGCCAGCACAGCTACTTCTTCAGCTACAACTACGCCACCCACGGCGAGCACGCCGAAGGTCACGAGGCCCCCGGCAACAGCAAGCAGTCCATGGGCCTGCTGGTAGTCGGCGTGGTACTGATCGGCGCGCTGGCCGAAGTGATGTCCAAGGCCCTGGACGCCGGCCTGGAAGGCAGCGGTGTGCCGCCCATCGTGCCGGCGCTGCTGGTGGCGGCGATCTCCGCCAGCCCGGAAATCCTCACGGCCCTGCGCGCGGCCATGGCCAACCGCATGCAGCCGGTGGTCAACATCGCCCTGGGCGCCTCGCTGTCGACCGTGATCCTCACCGTGCCGGTGATCGAAGCACTGGCGTTGTTCAAGGGCCAGCCGATCCAGATGGCGATGACCCCGCTGCAGACCGGGATGATGTTCATCACCCTGATGGTCGCCGGCTACAACCTGCACGACGGCAAGACCAACGCCATCGAAGGCATGACCCACTTCGTGCTGTTCGCCACCTTCCTGATGCTGTCGTTCATGGGACTCTGAGCATGCTCAAGATCTACCTCGCCGGCCCCGATGTGTTCCGCCGCGACGCCCTGGCGCAGGGCGAACGGCTGAAGGCGCTGTGTGGCGAACTCGGTCTGCACGGGCTCTACCCGCTGGACCATTCGGTACCCGAGGGCATCGCCCATCCCCCGGAGCAGGCGCGGTGGATCTACCAGGCCAACCTCGCGCTGATCGCCGAGGCCGATGCGGTGCTGGCCAATCTCAATCCGTTCCGTGGCGCCGAGCCGGACAGCGGCACAGCCTTCGAGCTGGGCTACGCCGCCGCGCTGGGCAAGCCGCTGTTCGGCTACATCGACGAAGGCGGCACCTGTGCCGAGCGCCTGCCCTGCGAGTGGCAAGGCGACGAGCCGGGCTGCGACCGTGACGGCAACCAGATCGAAAACTTCGGCCTGCCGCTGAACCTGATGCTCGGCGTGCCGGCGAAGATCGCCGTGGGCGGGGCGCGGGAGGCACTGGAGCTGCTTTGCAAGGAGCTGGTGCACGTGTAGGCGCGGGCCATGCCCGCGATTCGCCCGTAGGGGCGCTCCCACCTGCCGTTCAACGAAACAAAAAAACGCGCCCTCGGGCGCGTTTTTTTGTTTGGTTCGGCAGGGCGTCAGCGACGCCCTTCAAGCTTGAAGAAGAACACCTTGGTCGCCTGGCGGGCGACAATCCGGCCACCGCTGACACGGGGTTCGAAGCGCCACTTGTCCATGGCATCGCGCACGGCGTTGTCGAACATGCGCGGCGGCGTGGACTCCAGCACCTGGATGTCGGCGATGCGGCCATCGCTGGTGATGGTGAACAGCACCTTGACTCGCCCCTCGATACCACGGTTCAGCGCCATGCGCGGGTAGACCGGCGGGTCCATGCGCAGCGGCTTGATGTCGCTGTCGTTCAGGCTGCCGGTGGGCAGGCCGGCGGGGCCTTGCGAACCGGTGGGCGCGGCCTGGGCGCCCTGGGTGAACTGGCCAACGGTCGGCGCGGCGGGCGGCGGCGGTGCGGCCGGAGTCGGCGGCGCGGCAGCTTCCTCGGCGGGCTCCGGGTCCGGCTCGGGCTTGGGTTTCGGCTTGGGCTTGGACGATACCTTGGGCACGGCCTTCTCGGGCGGCTTGGGCTTGGGCTTGGGCTTTTCCACCGGCTTGGGCGGCTCGATCGGCTTCGGCGGTTCGGGCTCGGGCGGCGGCGGGGTCGGCGCAGCAGCGGGCGGCTGCTGCACTTCAGGCTTGGGCGGCAAGGTGACGACACTCACCTGCATGGCCTTGGGCATCTCGCCCGCGCCCAGATTCAGCTCGGCCGGGGTGGGCATCACCCAGACCAGCGCGGCGACGATGGCCACGTGCATGGCGATTGCCAGGCCCGAGGACGTCCACCAGCCACCGGGCGGCGGCGGTTGATCGCCTTCTTCCACACCTTCGATCGGCGCGGCATAGGGAATCAGGACCTCTTCAGGAACCACTTCTTCGTCACGACGGGGCCCCACACAGCTGACGAGTCGCAGGGTGGCCTCATTGACACGCTGGGCGTTCACGCTGGGCAAATGGGCGCTGTCATCCGCCGTGGCGGAAGTGAACAGCTGTTCCTCAGCGTCCACGGCAGGAACAGGGTCCGCCGCTTTGCGCGGTTGGGGTAACGACATGAGAAAGCCTGCGGGAAGAGTTCACGAAGCAGTATCCGCTGATAATTATTATCATTCACTCGTTACGCGAGGGCAACCTTATCTGTCAGATCGGCGCGATGGCACAGCGCAAAAGTCCGTCCTGCAGGGCCTGCGGATCGAGCTCGGCGGCCAGGATCAGCTCGATCCGGCTGTCCTTGCGCCAGGCGCTGGGCGTCCACGGCGCCGGCCCGACGGTACGGTTGCAGGCCAGCCACGCGTCTTCTGCGTGCAGCACGGCCTTGGCCCGCAACAGGCCGGGGACGCCGGCCAGCCAGGCGTCCAGATCGGCCGTACGGAAGTGCCAGTCGCGGTGGAAACGCCAGCCGACCGCCTGTCGACCGTCCTCGGCGCGCACCTGGCGCAATGGCGATTCGCGCCGCAATAGCATCGCCGGTTCGCCGGACACTGTGCCCTGCGGCAAATCAGCGCCCGCGTTCTCGATGGGCGTGCTCGGCAGCGCGTCCAGCGACAGGCGGCCCTGAGTCGTCCAGTGCCGCGGTACCGCTGGCAGTCGCGCAGCCAGGGCCGCACGCGCGGTGTCGTCCAGGGCTTCAGACTTGTTCAGCAACAGCATCGCCGCCTCGTCCAGTGCCAATTGCTGCGCCTCGGGCAAGGGCAATCCGGCGGCCAGTGCGGCGGCATCGAGTACCATCACCAGCGGCTGTACGGCCAGCACGCCCTGCCAGGGCGCCGCGCGCAGTTGCGCCAGCAGTTGCGCAGGATGGCCGAGGCCGGACGGCTCGATGAACACCCGTTGCGGCCGGGCCTTGCGCAGCAGGCGGCCCAGACCGACCTGGAACGGCGCGCCGTTCACACAGCACAGGCACCCCCCGGCGACTTCGCCCAGGGCGATGCCGTCGTCGTCGCGGGACAGCAGTGCGGCGTCCAGACCGACCTGGCCGAATTCGTTGACCAGCACGGCCCAGCGCTCGCCCGCCGGGCGTTGCGCCAACAGGTCCTGCAGCAGGCTGGTCTTGCCCGCCCCGAGGGGGCCGGCGATGAGATGAGTCGGGATCTGTTTCAACATTCGCCCATGGTGCCGCCTGACGCTCGCCGGGAAAAGCGCTAGAGTCGCGGCTTCCTCACGCCACCCCCGGATCGACCATGCGCCTGTTGCTGCCTCTCGCCCTCGCCTGCCTGCCCCTGCTCGCCCACGGCGAGGCCTGCGTGGTGCACAGCCAGGGCAAGGACGTCGACGTGCAAGTCTGCCAGCAGAACCGCACGATTCCGGAAAACCTGTTCCGCGAAGGCTTCTGCCAGCCGCAGCTGAAAGACCAGAAGGTCGAGGTGACGTACGCCGAGAATTGCCCCAGCGGCGCCTTCGGCATCTGCGAGAACGCGCAGACCCAGGGTGTGCCGTACCGCCAGGACATCCACTACTACGGCGTGGCCAGCGACGCGCGCATCCTCCAGCCGTACTGCGAAAGCCAGAGCAACGGCCACTGGCGCAAACCCCAGTAGCGGTCATCGCCCTGTCACACGCCTCGGGCTTACTGTCCCCGGGTACCTCACACCCTCCCGGCGCCCCACGCCGGACATGATCTTGGTGAATCGGGCCACTCTCCCCGGGTGGCCCATTTTTTTTGCCTGCGCGGACACCTCAGCCGAGCCAGTCGAGCGTGAGCAGCAGGCGCCGCTCACCCGGCGCCGGCAGCGGCGAGCGGTGGACGATGCCAGCACCGAGATTGCCGGCCCATTTCTCGCCCTTGAACAGCCCTACGTCGCCCGCCGCCATCTGGCGGATTTCAGCCCGGCTGACCGGTTCGGCCGCCGCATCGCCGAGCCGCGCGCGCGCCATCGCCCACTCCTCCAGCCACTGGCTGGCGGGCCCGGCGTAGGTGGTAACCAGGCGCAGTGGCACATGGTCGACGTGGAAGCGCGGGCACATCGCCTTGTCCAGGCTGCGCAGGCGCAGGCCGATGCGCCGCGCGCCGGTCAGGCAGGCGAAGGCCTCGGCCAGCCATTGCACATCGCTGCCGAACAACGTGCAGCCATCGAGCATGGCGTACTGGCGCAGCAGGTCACCCAGTTCGACGCGCTCATCGACCACCTCCAGGCTCTGCTTCAGGTCGACCGCCTGGGTGCCCAACCAGCCGGCGAAGGTAACGATCTCCGGGTACAGCGCACGTTGCCAGACGGCCAGGTTGACGTCTTCCTTGAGTACTTCGGCAAGCACCTGCGGATCGTCACCGAGCACCTGGCGCGGCCAGGCGGGCGTTTCGAGGGCGAGCATCAGGCGCCGGCCTCCCAGGGTTCGAACGGGTCGGGGAGTCGTTGCCAGGCGGTGCTGCCGGCGGCCATTTCATCATCGTCCAGCAGGCAGTGGTCCAGTTCGACGAACAGCCGCTCGACGTCCAGGTTCTGGCCGATGAACACCAGTTCCTGACGGCAATCGCCGCTGTCCTCGCGCCAGTGGCGCAGCACGCCCTGCAGCTCGGTGGTGTCCTGCGGCCAGTGCTCGCGCGGGACGAAGCGCCACCAGCGCCCGGCCAGGCCATGCCGCATCAGGCCGCCTGCCTGGGACCAGCTGCCGGCCTCGCGGTAGCGGCTGGCGAGCCAGAAGAAGCCCTTGGAGCGCAGCAGCCGGCCGTTGCTCCAGGGCTGGGCGAGGAAGTCATGGAAGCGCTGCGGGTGGAAGGGCCGGCGCGCCCGGTACACGGTGGAGGAAATGCCGTAAGCCTCGGTCTCCGGCAGGTGCTCGCCGCGCAGCTCCTTGAGCCAGCCTGGTGCCCGTTCGGCACGCTGGAAGTCGAAGCGGCCGGTGTTGAGGAGGCTCGCCAGCGGCACCTGGCCCATCACCATGGGCTGGATGTCGGCGTCAGGGTTCAGCTTGCGCAGGATCGCCAGCAACTCGTCGCGCTCGGCACTGCCGATCAGGTCGATCTTGCTCACCAGGATCACGTCGGCGAACTCCACCTGCTCCACCAGCAGGTCGCAGAGCGAGCGCTCGTCGTCCTCGCCGAGGGTTTCGCCACGCTCGGCGAGGCTGTCCTGGCCCTGGTAGTCGGCGAGGAAGTTCAACCCGTCGACCACCGTGACCAGAGTGTCCAGCCGCGCCAGATCGGACAGGCTGCGGCCCTGCTCGTCGCGGAAAGTGAAGGTCTCGGCCACCGGCAGCGGCTCGGAGATGCCAGTGGATTCGATCAGCAGGTAGTCGAAGCGACCCTCGCCGGCGAGGCGGCTGACCTCTTCCAGCAGGTCCTCGCGCAGGGTGCAGCAGATGCAGCCGTTGCTCATTTCCACCAGGCGTTCCTGGCCACGGTTGAGGCTGACATCGCGCTGCACCTCGCGGCCGTCGATGTTGATTTCGCTCATGTCGTTGACGATCACCGCGACCTTGAGATTCTCGCGGTTCTTCAGCACGTGGTTGAGCAGCGTGCTCTTGCCGGCGCCAAGGAAGCCGGACAGGACGGTAACGGGGAGTGGGGCATTCACGGGGCTGTTCAAGGGGATCATCTCCGGGGATTCAGGCTTCGCGGACGTGCAGTTCGCGCCGTTCCTGGCGCTCCTTGGCCTCGATGCACAGCGAGGCGGTGGGGCGCAGCAGCAGGCGGCGCAGGCCGATCGGTTCGCCGGTTTCCTCGCACCAGCCGTAGTCGCCCCGGGCCAGGCGCTCCAGCGCCTGGTCGATCTTGTCGAGCAGCTTCTTCTCGCGCTCCAGCAGACGCAGCTGCCACTGCCGAGACTCCTCGCGACTGGCGACATCGGCCTCGTCGCTGGCGCGCTCGGTATCCTGCAATGCCTGGAACTCCTCCTCGATGCGCCCCTGCAGTTCGTCGCGTTGCCCCAGCAGCAACGCACGGAAATAGCCCTGTTGCGCCTCGCTCATGTAGGCCTCGCCGGGCTGGGCGAGCAGTTCCTGTTCGGTCATGACCGTCTCCGGAAGGGAGTGATCTTTTATGTTATATTATAACAATGCAACTCCCTGCAATCAGAAGCCGACCACCGCGAATCGACAAGTCCGCTGCTGCCGTGCGATACCGGTATTCCGCTCCGCCCCTTCCGAGACCCCAGATGCCGCGCCGCGCCCTGCTGTCCCCTTTGCTAACACTGCTTGCGAGCCTGTGCGCCCTCGGCGCCCATGCCTCCGGACAGCTGCCGATCCCCTTCCCCGGCGAGGAACCGGCGCGCTGCGCCTGGTCGGCCAACGTGCTGGCCTGCATGGAGGATTCGGGCAGCCTCTACAGCATCGCCACGCAGGGGCGTGACACTTACCTGCGCGGCTTCAAGGCCAGCAGCGGTCGGCACTGGGCGCAGACCGGCACGCGCTACGGCAACCTGACGTTCTTCAGCGGGGTCGCCAGTGACGGGCAGATCTGGGTCGGCACCAGCCGGGGCATCGGCTGGACCAACATCAGCCGCTTCAGCAGTTCGACGGGCGACAGCGCACGCCTGAGTTGTGGGCGGGTCAGTGGCTGCAAGCAGCAGGCACGCTGACAAGCCCATTGCAGGATCGTCGCGTAGCAAATACGTTATGTTATAACAATTGCCAATCGTGACCCGCCATGACCGCCTTGCTGCCCGATATCGCCTGCCAGTCCACCCGCCTGCCCATCCCGCTCGACTGGGTCGGCATGCACGGCATCGCCGTGCCGCTGCGTATAGCCGGCGAGCGCGTCGCCGCCTTCGCCGATGCAGGCGTCAGCCTCGATGAGGCCGAGGCGCGCGGCATCCATATGTCACGGCTGTACCTGGCCCTGGAGGCGCTGGCCGACGAGGAGCTGTCACCCGCTCTGTTGCGCAGCCTGCTGGGGCAATTCCTCAAGAGCCACGCACAGCTCTCCCGGCGCGCCAGCCTGGCGCTGCGCTTCGAGTTGATGCTGCGGCGCAACGCGCTGGTCAGTCCACTGAGCGGCTGGAAGCGCTACCCCTGCGAGATCCACGCTCAGCTGGAAAACGACGTGCTGCAGCTGGAGTTGCGCCTGACGCTGGCCTACTCCTCCACCTGCCCCTGCTCCGCCGCGCTGGCGCGCCAGCTGATCCAGGAGCGCTTCGACAGCGACTTCGCCGGCCGCCCGCTGACGACCAGCGAGGTTCGCGCCTGGCTGAGGACCCCTCAGGGCATCGTCGCCACGCCGCACAGCCAGCGCAGCGAGGCTCGGCTGAGCCTGCAGTTTGACGGGGCTGCGCAGGTGTTCGCCTTCACCGAACTGATTGACCAGGCCGAAACCGCCCTCGGCACGGCGGTGCAGACGGCGGTGAAGCGCGCCGACGAACAGGCCTTCGCCCTGGCCAACGGCCAGAACCTGATGTTCTGCGAGGATGCCGCACGCCGGCTGCACCGAGCACTGATGCAGCGCGATGACGTGGCGGGCTTCGAGGTGCGAGTGGTGCATGCGGAAAGCCTGCACGCCCACGACGCGGTAGCGGTGAGCCGCTGGGTGCGCGATTAGACGCTCAGGTCAAGCGCCAGGCGAATCTGGTCACGGCACTGGATGCCATTCTCGAAGATCGGCTCGGGGTAGTGGCGAACGAAGTGATCGACGTCGATGCCAACGATGCGGAAGCCCACGCGCTGGTACAGGCCGAGCTGGGCCAGGCTGGAGTTTCCGGTGGCAATGGTCAGGCGCTGCAGTCCGGACTCGCGGGCCTGCTCGATAGCGGCCAGCAGCAGGCGCCGGCCCAGGCCTCGTTCCTGCCATTCCTCTTCCACCGCGAGGCTGGTGATCTCGCCGACGCCGGGTTCGCGCGGGGTCAGCGTGAGCACGCCGCGTACCGAATCCGCCTCATTCAACGCCAGCAGGCGAGAGTCGGGCAGGTAGCTCTCGATCTGTTCGCGGCTGGGATCGGCCTTGAGCAGGAGCGACCAGGGCGCCTGCGCGGGAGACAGTTCAACGAGGGACAGGTCGGGGAAGAAATTCACCATGATTCATCTACCAAAGAGTCAGTGGGGAAAGGGGGTTTAGCCTCCCGAGCCCCCCGATGCAAGCTTTTCTCACCACGCCACAAGCACATCGGGCCCACCAAGGCGGGCCCGATGTGCTGGCCGAAAAGGCTCAGGAGTAGATGTCGCGGCGGCTCCATGGCACTTCATGGCCACCGTCCGCCTGCGGCTTGCAGGCAAGAATCTGGTGCAGGTTGATCCAGCCCTTCTTGAAGCCGTAGGCGCAACCCGCCAGGTACAGACGCCAGATGCGCAGGGCCTGGTCCGGCACAAGTTTCGCCGCATCGGCCAGCCTCGCCTCGAGGTTGGCACTCCAGAAGTCCAGGGTGCGCGCGTAATGCAGGCGCAGCCCTTCAACGTCGACCACCTCCAGCCCCGCCTCGCTCATGCGCGCAATGGCCAGGGCCAGGTGCGGCAGCTCGCCGTGGGGGAACACGTAGCGATCGATGAAGTCGCCGGCACCGCGACCGACAGGACGGCCGTCGGTATTGCTGGAGGTAATGCCGTGGTTCATCACCAACCCACCCGGCCGCACGGCGTCGTACAGGTGCTGGAAGTAGAGACCCAGGTTGGCGTGGCCGACGTGCTCGAACATGCCGACACTGACCACCTTGTCATAACGGCCATCGCGGGGCAGATCGCGGTAGTCCAGCAACTCCAGCGTCACCTTGCCATCCAGGCCCTCGGCCTTGACCCGCTCGCGGCCAAGCTTGAGCTGTTCCTCGCTGAGGGTGATGCCGTGTACCTGCACGCCGAACTCCCGCGCGGCCAGGCGCGCCAGCCCTCCCCAGCCGCAGCCAACATCGAGCAGCGTCTCACCGGGTTTCAGGCGCAACTTGCGACAGAGGTGGCGCAGCTTGGCCAACTGGGCGGTGGCCAGGTCCTCGGTACCGGTCTCGTAGTACGCGCAGGAGTACACCATCTCCGGATCGAGCCAGAGCTGGTAGAACGCATTGGACAGGTCGTAGTGGTAATGGATGGCTTCGGCGTCGGTCGCCTTGTCGTGGCTTTCGCGCACGTAGTCGGCGTCACCCTCGTCCTCACCCAGCGCGGCGCTCAGGGCGTCGGCCGTGGCAATCACTTCCCTGATCGGCCCCTCGATGTCCATGCGGTTCTCGACGTAGGCACGACCGAGGATATCGAGGCTGGGATGGGTGATCTCGGTCAGCAGCGTGGGATCGCGAACGACGAGAGTTACCTGCGGGTCGGGGCCCAGGTCGAACGCCTGGGCTTCGCCGATGCGGATACGCAGCGGCAACTGCAGGGACAGCAACTCAGAGGGCAGATTGGCTTTCATGCAAACCTCCTGGTCACAGGGCTGAGGAACTATAGACCAGCACGTCCATAGTCTTCGTCTATGGCCTGGCCCGCGAAAAACTATCGGGCGCCGATCCCTGCAATGAATCTCAGGATTCCTTTGCAGTGGAGTACGCCCCGGCGGGTTGCGTTCCAAATAGAACTGCACGGCAAGATAGTTCGCCTGTAAAGCGTAGCAGCCGCTTCGCTGGTCATCTTTGTCAGCCCTGAGATAGAGCCTTTCCGGCTCGGTAACTATCGTGCCGGCGTGACAGATCGTCGCTGCCTTGCACTACACTGGGGCTCGCCCGCGCCCATCGGCCGGAGCACCTCTGCAGTGAAGGGGGCCTTTCTTGAATACCTTGTCCGAGCCGCGTCCAGCGGTCCGCACCGTGCTGGTCGGGCTGATGCTGGCAATCTTCCTCGGTGCGCTCGACCAGACCATCGTCGCCGTCTCCCTGCCGGCGATCTCCGCAGGCTTCGGCGATTTCAACCTGCTCGCCTGGGTCATCTCCGGCTACATGGTGGCGATGACCATCTCCATGCCGATCTACGGCAAGCTTGGCGACCTCTACGGGCGCCGCGTCCTGATGCTCTTCGCCATCGGCCTGTTCACCGTCGCGTCGCTGCTCTGCGGCGCCGCCCAGAGCATGGAGCAGCTGGTGATCGCCCGCGTCCTGCAGGGCATCGGCGCCGGCGGCATGATGTCGGTGAGCCAGGCGATCATCGGCGACATCGTCCCGCCGCGCGAACGTGGCCGCTACCAGGGCTACTTCAGCAGCATGTACGCGGTGGCGAGCATCGCCGGGCCGGTGCTGGGCGGCCTGCTCACCGAATACCTGTCGTGGCGCTGGGTGTTCCTGATCAACCTGCCGGTGGGCCTGGTTGCCCTCGCGGTGTCGCGCCAGACGCTGCGCGGCCTGCCCGTTCCGGGGCGCAAGCCGGTGATCGACTATCTCGGCACGCTGCTGATGATCGCGGGGCTGGGCAGCCTGCTGCTGGCGATCACCGAGGTGGGCCAGGGCGCACGCTGGAACGACCCGCAGATGCTCGCGCTGTTCGCCGCCGCGCTGGTGCTGATCGCTTTGTTCGTGGCACAGGAACGCCGCGCGTCGGAGCCGCTGGTGCCGATGCACCTGTTCGGCATTCGCGCCGCCACCCTCAGCTGGCTGATCAGCTTCTTCGCCAGCTTCCAGGTCATCTCGTTGTCGGTGCTGGTGCCACTGCGCTTCCAGTCGGTGACCGGCGCGGGTGCGGACAGTGCGGCGCTGCACCTGCTGCCGCTGGCCATGGGCGTGCCGATTGGTGCCTACTGCTGCGGCCGTCTCACGGCAATCATCGGCCGCTACAAGCCACAGATCGTCGGCGGTGCGCTGCTGATGCCACTGGCGATTGCCGGGCTGGCGCTGACGCCACCGAGTGCGTATTTCCTGTCCGGCATCTGCATGCTGCTGACCGGCATTGCCGCCGGCACGCAGTTCCCCACCAGCCTGGTGGCAGCGCAGAGCGCGGTGGAGACGAAACACCTGGGCGTGGCGACCAGCAACATCACGCTGTTCCGCTCGCTGGGCGGTGCGGTAGGGATTGCCCTGATGTCCGCGTTGCTGCTGGCGATGCTGCAGCCGTTGGCGGGGGAAGCGGGGCACGGGCTGTCGGCCAGCGCGCTGCTGGCCAGCCTCAGCGGAGCCGGCCACGAAGCGCAGCGGCTCACGCTGGATGGAGTTTTCGGGCACCTGTTCCTGATCAATGCAAGCTTCGGCGCCCTGGCCTTGCTGATCGCCCTGTCGTTGCCCGACCACGCGTTGCGCGGCCGGAGCAACGACTAGCGGGTTGCGCGGGTCAGTCCTCGTCGTTGAGGTAGCTGACCTTGCGCAGGTCCGGCAGCAGCAGGCAGACCAGCAGCGCCACACCGCACATGACCGAGACGTAGAGGTAGAACACCTCTTCCATGCCCATGGTCTTCAGGCCCAGGGCAGCGTACTCCGCCGAACCGCCGAAGATCGCGTTGCCCACCGCGTAGGACAGGCCCACACCCAGGGCGCGGATTTCCGGCGGGAACATCTCTGCCTTGATCAGTCCGCTGATCGAGGTGTACAGGCTGACGATGGCCATGGCCGCGATGATCAGCACAAAGGCCAGGTAGGGGCTGCTCACTGCTTTCAGCGCGGAGAGGATCGGCCAGGTGAAGATCATCCCCAGCGCGCCGAACCAGAGCATCGAAGTCTTGCGGCCGATCCGGTCGGACAGCGCGCCGAACAGCGGCTGCATGCACATGTAGCAGAACAGCGCGAAGGTCATCACGCCGCTGGCCACCTTCGGGTCCATCCCGGCGGTGTTGACCAGGTACTTCTGCATGTAGGTGGTAAAGGTGTAGAAGATCAGCGAGCCGCCGGCGGTGAAGCCGAGCACGGTGAAGAAGGCGCGCTTGTGGTGGGTGAACAGCTCGGCAAGGGTGCCCGACTCCTTGCGCTTGAGATTGGCTTCCTTGGCCGTCTCGTGCAGCGAACGGCGCAGGTAGAAGGCGATCACCGCGGTGATCGCACCGACCACGAAGGGAATCCGCCAGCCCCATTCCTTCAGTTCGTCGGTCGTCAGCAGTTGCTGCAGGATCACCACCACCAGCACCGCCAGCAACTGGCCGCCGATCAGGGTCACGTACTGGAAGGAGGCGAAAAATCCGCGCTGGCCCTTGAGCGCCACTTCGCTCATGTAGGTCGCGCTGGTGCCGTACTCGCCGCCCACGGACAAGCCCTGGAACAATCGAGCGAGCAGCAGCAGCGCCGGCGCCGCGACGCCGATGCTGGCGTAGGTCGGCATCACCGCGATCGCCAGCGAGCCGCCGCACATCATCAGCACCGAGATCATCATCGCGGTCTTGCGGCCCTTCTTGTCGGCGATGCGGCCGAACAGCCAGCCACCGATGGGACGCATCAGGAAGCCGGCGGCGAAGACCCCGGCGGTATTGAGCAGCTGCACCGTCGGATCGTCCGAGGGGAAGAACGCATGGGCGAAGTACAGCGCGGTGAAGGCGTAGACGTAGAAGTCGAACCACTCCACCAGGTTGCCCGACGAGGCGCCGACGATGGCGAGGATGCGCGAGCGGCGCTCGTGGGCGGAATACTGCGGTGCGGCAGGTGTGTTCATGGGGACTCTCTTGTCGTTGATTCTGGTCGGTACTGCTGCATCCCGTCTCGATGGACGGAAATCCTTCTGCCGTCCCGTGCCAGCGATCGACTCCAGGGAGAAGTTTTTCGGGGACACATCCAGAAACAGTATAGACATCTCCGATAGCCGGCTAACGAAATCCGCGGTTTCGACCGGCCCTTTCGGTTCGAATATCGGACACTTGTGAACGCGCGTTTGTCGTTTCCGATTGACCGGCCAGTAGCCAGCTTCTATCGTTGGCCCGCTCCCCACCCTGCGGGAGACTTGTCAGGTACCCCTCGCAGGGCCGGAGCCCGACCTTGTCCACAAGACAAGGTCGATTTCCATTCCCCTCGTGTAGCGGCCTCTGCCGCCTGGCCTCGGTGCCCCGTCCACACCCCCGGACGTGCAGGCACCGGGGGAATGTTGATTCCCCCGCCCGGTTTTTCCGCCTCCCTGAAACGAAAAAAGGCCCCCGAAGGGACCTTTTCCTGTGCGCCTGCGCTTATTCCACCGTGACGGATTTCGCCAGGTTGCGTGGCTGGTCGACGTCGGTACCCTTGAGCACGGCGACGTAGTAGGACAGCAACTGCAGCGGCACGGTGTAGAGGATCGGCGCCAGGCAGTCGTGGATCGCCGGCATGCCCACCACGTGGGTGCCCTCGCCATCGCTGATGCCGCTGCCGCCTTCGGCGAACACCACCAGTTCACCGCCACGGGCGCGGACTTCCTGCAGGTTGGACTTGAGCTTCTCCAGCAGTTCGTTGTTCGGCGCCACGGTCACCACCGGCATGTCGGCGTCGACCAGGGCCAGCGGGCCATGCTTGAGCTCGCCGGCCGGATAGGCCTCGGCGTGGATATAGGAGATCTCCTTGAGCTTCAGCGCGCCTTCCATCGCCACCGGATACTGGGCGCCACGGCCGAGGAACAGGGTGTGATGCTTCTCGGCGAACAGCTCGCTGACCTTCTCCACCACCTTGTCCATGGACAGGGCTTCTTCCAGGTGGGTCGGCAGCCGACGCAGCTCGGATACCAGCTCAGCCTCGACGCCGTCGTTCAGGCGATTCTGTACCTGGCCGATACCGAGGGTCAGCAGCAGCAGCGCGACCAGTTGGGTGGTGAAGGCCTTGGTGGAGGCCACGCCGATTTCCGGACCCGCATTGGTCAGCAGGGTCATGTCCGACTCGCGGACCAGCGAACTGGTGGCGACGTTGCAGATCGCCAGGCTGGACAGGAAGCCCAGCTCCTTGGCGTAACGCAGCGCGGCCAGGGTGTCGGCAGTCTCGCCGGACTGGGAAATGGTGACAAACAGGGAATCCGGGTGCACCGCGACCTTGCGGTAGCGGAACTCGCTGGCGACCTCGACCTGGCAGGGGATGCCGGTCAGGCTTTCCAACCAGTAACGGGCGACCATACCGGCGTGGTAGCTGGTGCCACAGGCGACGATCTGCACGGTGCGCACCTTGGCCAACAGCTCACGGGCCTGCGGGCCGAAGTTATCCACCAGCACCTGCCCGGTCCCCAGGCGGCCTTCCAGGGTGCGCTGAACCACGGCCGGCTGCTCGTGGATCTCCTTGAGCATGAAGTGGCGATAACCGCCCTTGTCGGCCGCCTCGGCGCCCTCGTGGTAGCGCACTTCCTCGCGCTGCACCGGGTTGCCGTTGACGTCCCACAGCTGAAGGCCGTCGCGGCGAATTTCAGCGATGTCGCCCTCTTCCAGGTAGATGAAGCGGTCGGTGACCTGGCGCAGCGCGAGCTGGTCGGACGCGAGGAAATTCTCGCCATGGCCCAGGCCCACCACCAGCGGACTGCCGCTGCGGGCGGCGAGGATGCGGTCAGGCTGCTTGCTGCTGATTACCGCCAGGCCATAGGCGCCGTGCAGTTCCTTCACGACGGCCTTGAGCGCGACCGTCAGGTCACCCAGCTCACCCAGGCGCAGGTGCAGCAGGTGGGCGATGACCTCGGTGTCGGTCTGCGAGGTGAACACGTAGTCGCGCGCCTTGAGCATTTCACGCAGGGGCTCGAAGTTCTCGATGATGCCGTTGTGCACGACAGCCACTTCGCCATGGGAGAAATGCGGGTGGGCGTTGGCTTCGGTCGGTGCGCCGTGGGTCGCCCAGCGGGTATGGGCAATGCCGAGGCGGCCGAGCAGCGGCTGCTCGACGATAGCCTGTTCCAGACTGGAGACCTTGCCCGCGCGACGGCGGCGGTCCAGCGCGCCGTTATTGTCGATCACCGCCACACCAGCGCTGTCGTAACCACGGTACTCCAGGCGCTTGAGGCCTTCGACGAGGATCGGGGTGATATTGCGCTCGGCGATGGCGCCTACGATTCCACACATGGCTTGGGTCTCCTGTCAGTCTTCGCAGCGCGCGCGGATTACTTTCACGCCGCGCGCCTGGATCAGTTCGAACGCGTCATCACTCAGGCGTTCGTCGGTAATCAGGGTCTGGACGCTGCTCCAGGGCAACTCCAGATTGGGAATGCGTCGGCCCAGTTTGTCGGACTCGGCCATGACGATCACCTCGCGTGCGACCTCGGCCATGACCCGGCTCAGGCCCAGCAGTTCGTTGAAGGTCGTGGTGCCGCGCTCCATGTCCAGTCCGGTGGCACCAATGAACAGCTGATCGAAATCGTAGGAGCGCAGAACCTGTTCGGCCACCTGACCCTGGAATGATTCCGAGTGCGGGTCCCAGGTGCCGCCGGTCATCAGCAACACCGGTTCGCACTCCAGCTCGCGCAGCGCATTGGCGACGCTCAGGGAATTGGTCATCACCACCAGGCCGCGCTTGCGGCCCAGCTCCGGGATCAGCGCAGCGGTGGTGCTGCCGCTGTCGATGATGATCCGCGCATGTTCGCGGATGCACGCTGCGGCCGCCCGGCCAATGGCCTGCTTGTAGCGCGACAGCGGCTGGCTCGGCTCGGCAATCAGCTCATGGGGCATCGGAACCGCGCCACCGTAACGGCGCAGCAGCAGGCCGTTGCCTTCCAGGGCGGCCAGGTCCTTGCGGATGGTCACCTCGGAGGTGGCGAAGCGGCGTGCGAGATCGTCCACGCTGACTTCGCCCTGCTCGGCGAGCAGCGCCAGGATGTCGTGGCGGCGTTGGGGAGTGTTGCGTTTCGACATGAACGACTAAGTTTCGATTCGAAAGAAAAGTGTGCGAATCAAAACCTATGTTCTTTCGGTCGTCAAGAGTTTCCGATCGAAATGAAATGCCTTCCTAGCGGAGCGGCCCATTCCGCTGGTCGCGCGCCTGCCGCCCTCCCGCAGGTCGAGACGCGTCGTCAGTCAGCTTCGAGACGATTGCGTCCCCCGCGCTTGGCGCGGTACAACGCCTGGTCGGCGCGCTCGAAAGCTGCTTCGGCAAGTTCTCCTTCGCGGAAGGCCGTCAGGCCCGCCGAACAGGTGATGCTCAGACGCTCGCCCTTGAAATGGAACGGGCAGGCTTCGATGGCGCCGCGCAGTACCTCGAGCAGCTGCTGCCCGCCTTCCATCGGCGTGGCCGGCAGCAGCACGACGAACTCCTCGCCGCCGTAACGGGCGATGAAGTCGGTCTTGCGCACCCGCTTGGCCAGTTCGTTGGCGATGATCTTCAGAACCTTGTCCCCGGCCAGGTGACCGAAGTCGTCGTTGATCCGCTTGAAGTGGTCGACATCCAGCACCGCCAGCAACAGGTCGCCGCCGTAGCGCTGCCAGCGCGCGACTTCCAGGTCCAGCCGCTCGCTCAGGGCGGCACGGTTGGGCAGGCCGGTCAGGGCATCGGTCATGGCCTTCTGGCGCTGGTCCTCGATGTTCGCCTGGAAGGTGCGGGCCTCTTCTTCCATGCTGGCGACGCGGGTCACCAGCGACTGGATGCGCTCGCCCACCTCGCGTTCACGCACTTCGCGCTCCTCGCGGAAGCGGTCCATGGTGCCGACCAGGCCCTGCAGGCGCGACTCGACGTTGCGCTTGAGGCCCTCCAGATCGGTGGCCTCCAGCACGCTGTCCTTCAGGCCGCTGACCTGCTCGCGCAGGGTATCGTCCAGATCACGGGCGCTGGAACTGGAGCCGCTGTGGCTCTCCTGGACGACCTGCAGGCCGTCGAGGAAAGCGCCCAGGCGTTCGTTGAGTTGATGCAGGTAGCCCTCGAACTCGCGCTGGCCACTGTCGTTGAGCGACAGCACCAGCACGCCCAGGTCATCCAGCACCGGCACCAGTTCGTACCAGTTGAGGCTGCCGTGGATGCGCGAGCGCAACGCCTCGGCCTGGACCTGCTGGGCCGCGGGTAGGTGCATTTCGTCCAGCAGGCGCAGCAGGCTCGCCTCGATGTGCGGCGCCACGGCGCTGTAGCCAGGCTCCGGACGTGGCGGCAGGGCATAGGGGTCGCTGGCATGGCGCGCGTCGTCGGGCGTGCCGAACAGGCCCGGCGGCACCGGCAGGCTGTCAAGTAGCGCGGAGTCGTCGTGGCCAGCTGGCTCTGCAAGGCCAGCCTGGGCAACGGATTCCGACACGGCGATCGATTCCGTTCGCTCGACCGGAAAGGGCGCCGCCACGCTGTCGGGCGCTGTCATAGGAACGTCAGATTCAGCCCGGGCCACCGGCTGAGCCGCGCGCTCAGCTACGGCGGCGACGGCCAGTGCAGGTGCAGGTGCAGGTGCAGGTGCAGGTGCAGGTGCAGGTGCAGGTGCAACGGATTGGGTCTCGGCAGGCAGCGGTGAGTCCAGCACCTCTGCCACCAGGGGTTCGGCATCCGCCGTGTCGACGGGCGCGCCAAGTGCCGCTTCCGCCTCGTCCGTCGCATCGTTCTCGCGACTACCGAACAGCCGCTGCAGGAAGCCGGGGCGCTGTTCACCGCCGCCATCGCCGAAATGGTCCAGTACCTGCCGCTGCAGACGGCTCAGCTCGGCCAGCAACGCCGGCAGCTCGCGGGAGGAACTGCCGCGGCTGGGGATGTCCTTGGCCAGGCGCTTGAGCGGCTTGCGCACGTCGCCCGGCATGTCCAGGGACAGCAGTTGCTGGGACAGCTGGCTGAGTGCTGCAACGTTCTGCTCGATGCGCTGCTGGCGCCGTTGCTCGGAATCAAGCACGGCCTTCTCCAGCTGGGGTATCAGGCGCGACAGGCCGGCGTCCATGTCGTCACGGCGCAGCACCTCGCGCAGCTCCTTCATGCAGGCGTCCACCGCCTTGTCGCTGCCTTCAGCGGCCAGACTGCTGCGCACCAGGCCGCGACGCAGCAGGTCGAGGCGGGCGTCCCAGCGGCGCTCGAGCTTTTCCTGCTGCTCGAGGTTGTCCAGGTATTTCTGCTTCCAGCGTTGGTCGTCGTCGCGACTCATTCAGGGGCCTCGCCGCGCAAGGCGAGCGACGAGGACGAACGCAGGGCATCCGGCAGGCGGATTTCCACGGCCACGGGCAGGTGGTCGGAAATCGGGTGCGGGAGGACACTGACGCGTTCCAGCGCCAGCTCGGAACTGAGCAGGATGTGGTCCAGGCAGCGCTGCGGGCGCCAGCTGGGGAATGTCGCTTCGACCTGCGGGGCAATGAGCTGGAGATCGCGCAATGGCGAACTTTCCAGCAGGTCGGTGGCATGGGTGTTCATGTCGCCCATCAGCACGTGGTGGCGGTAGTCCTGCAGCAGCTCGCGAATATAGGCGAGTTGGCGGGTGCGGGTCCGCGCGCCGAGGGCCAGGTGCATCATCACCACGGCCAGCGCGTCCTTGCCTTCGCCAAAGCGCATGAGGATCGCGCCGCGACCGGGCGGGCCGGGCAACGGGTGGTCTTCCAGGGCGGTGGGCTGCAGACGGCTGAGCAGACCGTTGCTGTGCTGGGCGATGCGCCCGAGATTGCGATTGAGCTGCTGGTACCAGTAGGGGAAGGCACCGAGCTGGGCGAGGTGTTCGACCTGGTTGATGTTGCCGGAGCGGATACTGCCGCCGTCGGCTTCCTGCAGGGCGACCACGTCGTAGTCGTGGAGCAGCTCGCCGATGCGCTGCAGGTTGGTGGCGCGCCCGGCGGCCGGCAGCAGGTGCTGCCAGCCGCGGGTCAGGTAGTGGCGGTACCTCTCGGTACTGATGCCGACCTGGATGTTGAAGCTGAGCAGGCGGAGCCGGCCGTCGTCGGGCAGGCCGGCGGGTGTCCCATGGGCGTCATTCACCCGCGGGATGCAGGCTCCTGCGACACGATCACGAGTCCGCCGGCGCAGCATCGTCGTCGGGCCTTATTGAGCGGCCTTGGCGTCGGCGCGTTCCTTGGCGATCAGCTGGTCAGCCAGCTGCAGCGCCTCGTCCGGGCCACCGGCCGAGCCGATGTCGAAGCGGTACTTGCCATTGACCACCAGGGTCGGCACGCCGCTGATCTGGTAGGCCATCGCCAGTTTCTTGGCCTTCTCGATCTGGCCCTTGATGGCGAAGGAGTTGTAGGTGCTGAGGAACTTGTCCTTGTCCACGCCCTGCTCGGCGACGAAGTCAGCCATCTCTTCCGGCGTGGTCAGGGCCTTCGGGTTGTTATGCAGTTTCTCGAAGATCGAGTGGTGCACCTTCTTTTCCACGCCCATGGATTCCAGGGTCAGGAACAGCTGACCGTGGATGTTCCACAGGCCGCCGAACATGGCCGGGATACGCACGAAGTGAACGTCGGCCGGCAGCTTCTCGACCCACGGATTGATGGTCGGTTCGAAAGCATAGCAGTGCGGGCAGCCGTACCAGAACAGCTCCACCACCTCGATCTTGCCGGGCTGGGAGACCGGGACGGCCTGGTTCAGCTCGGTGTAGTTCTTGCCCGCTTCGAAGTCGGCGGCGTTCGCATTCAGGGCGAACAGGCCGGCGAAGGCAAGAGCGGCGGTGAAAATCAGGTTACGCATGGTTCACTCCTTGGCTGAGCGGAACCGCCACGCTACGGCGCGGCGGGATGAAGCGGTTTGACCGGAGGGGCCGGACACGGTTCCAGCATTGTAGTGGGGGCGGATGCAAAAAAGGGCGGCCTAAGCCACCCTTTTTTCGATCAGGCGTTTCCGCCCGCGCCAGGCCGCTTAGTGCAGGCCTTCGATGTAGCTGGAGATCGCGGCGATGTCCTTGTTGGACAGCTTGCCGGCGATGCTGCGCATGATCATGGCGTCGCCGTCGTTGGTGCGCTCACCTTCGCGGAAGGCGGTCAGCTGCTTGGCGGTGTACGCGGCGTGCTGGCCACCCAGGTGCGGGAAGCCGGCTTCGGCGTTGCCCTGGCCTGCCGGGTTGTGGCAGCCGGTGCAGGCCGGCATGCCTTCGGCGAGCTTGCCGCCACGGAACAGGGCTTCACCCTGGGCGACCAGCTTGGGATCGGCGGCGCCGACGCTGCCGTTCTGGCTGGAGAAGTAGGCGGCGATGTCTGCCAGGTCCTCATCGCTGAGGTTGGTCAGCAGACCGGTCATTTCCAGCACGGTACGCTTGCCGTCCTTGATGTCGTGCATCTGCTTGAGCAGGTAGCGCTCACCCTGCCCGGCCAGTTTCGGGAAGTTGGGCGCCATGCTGTTGCCATCGGCGCCGTGGCAGGCACCACAGACAGCAGCTTTCGCCTGACCGGCCTTGGCATCGCCAGCGGCGTGCGCCACACCGACAAGACCCAGGGTCAACAGCAGACTCACGATCAATTTGTTCATCAGCTAATCCAATAACGGCTAAGGGTGAAAGAGTTAGGCCTGGGAGTTACTTCGACATCCACCGGATAATTGTCTGGTAATCCTCGGCGCTGCAGTCGGTGCACAGGCCGCGAGGCGGCATCGCGTTGAAACCGTTGGTCACATGTTGCACCAGCGTGTCCATGCCCTTGTCCAGGCGTGGCTTCCAAGCGGTGGCGTCGCCCTTCTTCGGCGCCATTGGCAACTGACCATTGTGGCAGGCGCCACAGGCTCTGTTGAAAACGGCTTCCGGATCCTGGGCCGCCAGGGCGCTGGACGCCAGCGCGGCAACGATGGCTGCGAACAGCAGTTTCTTCATGATTATCCTCATCGCAGGGAACATCCGCGTTCTTGATTGCGCGGACTCCAACGTTCCCGTGTGGCTCGACCCTGGGGGATAAAGCGCACACAAAATCCGCGGCATTATATACTTCAGATGCCCAAACGGAAACGAAACCGCCCCCCGCGACACCGCGTCGCACCCGCCGCGAAGTTACCCATGTCCTCTAAGAACGCTACGAAAAACCCGATTCTCGGCCTCTGCCAACAGGCCACTTTCCTCATCTCCGCCGCCAAGGTGAACCAGTGCCCGGAAGACTCCGGACTGGAAGTCGCCTTCGCCGGCCGCTCCAACGCGGGCAAGTCCAGCGCGTTGAATGCGCTGACCCACGCGAACCTGGCACGTACCTCCAAGACCCCCGGTCGCACCCAGTTGCTGAACTTCTTCCGCCTGGATGACGAACGCCGCCTGGTCGACCTGCCCGGCTACGGCTATGCCAAGGTGCCGATTCCGCTGAAGCTGCACTGGCAGCAGCACCTGGAAGCTTATCTCTCCAGCCGCAATGCGCTAGCCGGCGTGGTGCTGTTGATGGATATCCGTCATCCGCTGACCGATTTCGACCGCCTGATGCTCGACTGGGCCCAGGCCAGCCAGTTGCCGATTCACGTGCTGCTGACCAAGGCCGACAAGCTGGCCTACGGTGCGGCGAAGAACGCGCTGCTCAAGACCCGCAAGGAAATCCTCGACGGCTGGGGCGATGTCGCCACCCTGCAGCTGTTCTCGGCGCCCAAGCGCCAGGGTGTCGAAGAGGCGCAGATGGTCCTCGCCGGTTGGCTGGGGCTGCTGGACGAGGAAGAAGAGGAAGCCGGCGAGGAGGCCTGAGGCCGAATCGCGGGCAAAAAAAACCCCGAGCTTCGTATGGGGAGGGGGAAGTTCGGGGTTTAAGTCCGGACCGCTAGGGCGGGGTCCAGGAATCTGCCAACACTAAACACTGCAAAGGAGCATCGAAGGGCTTCACCAGCCATTCACGAGTTCTGACTCGGCTCCCTGCGGGAAAGTTCAGCACGTCACAAAAGATTTTTTCGGCCCACCGCGGAAGCGCCAGAGCAACTGCGCCAGAAGGCCCGCCTGGCGGGCCTTCCGACCGTTCGTCCAGTCGTCAGTGCGCCTCATCCCAGTTCGCGCCGACACCGGCCTCGACGACCAACGGTACGTCCAGCTGTGCCGCGCCACTCATCAGCGGCCGAATGCCATCACGGACCTGATCGACCAGGTCCTCACGTACTTCCAGCACCAGTTCGTCGTGTACCTGGAGGATGACGCGGGCGTCGATTCGGCTTTCCTGCAGCCAGTTATCCACAGCCACCATCGCGCGCTTCATGATGTCCGCGGCCGTGCCCTGCATCGGTGCGTTGATCGCCGTACGCTCGGCGGCCTTGCGCATGGCGCCGTTCTTCGAGGCAATTTCCGGCAGATAGAGGCGCCGGCCGAACAGGGTTTCGACGAAGCCCTGCTCGGCGGCCTGGGCGCGGGTGCGCTCCATGTAGGCCAGCACGCCCGGGTAGCGGGCGAAATAGCGATCGATATAGGCCTGGGCCTCCTTGCGCTCGACACCGATCTGCTTGGCCAGGCCAAAGGCGCTCATGCCATAGATCAGGCCGAAGTTGATCGCCTTGGCGCTGCGACGCTGATCGGACGTCACGTCTTCCAGCGCCACGCCGAAGACTTCGGCGGCGGTGGCCCGGTGCACGTCACGGTCGTGGCGGAAGGCGTCCAGCAGGCCTTCATCCTTGGCCAGGTGGGCCATGATGCGCAGCTCGATCTGCGAATAATCCGCCGCCAGCAGCTTGTAGCCCTTGGGCGCGACGAAGGCCTGGCGAATGCGGCGGCCCTCCGCAGTGCGGATCGGAATGTTCTGCAGGTTCGGGTCGCTGGAGGACAGACGGCCGGTCGCCGCCACTGCCTGGTGGTAGCTGGTGTGGATGCGCCCGGTGCGCGGGTTGATCTGCTCCGGCAGCTTGTCGGTGTAGGTGCTCTTGAGCTTGCTCATGGAGCGGTACTGCATGATCACCTTGGGCAGCTCGTAATCCTGCTCGGCCAGCTCGGCGAGGACGTTCTCGGCGGTGGACGGCTGGCCGGTGGCGGTCTTCGACAGCACCGGCAGGCCGAGCTTTTCATACAGGATGGCGCCCAGTTGCTTGGGCGAACCGAGGTTGAACTCCTCGCCCGCCAGGTCATAGGCCTGGCGCTGCAGCTCGACCATCTTCTCGCCCAGCTCGACACTCTGCTTGCCCAGCAGGTTGGCGTCGACCAGCGCGCCGTTGCGCTCGATGCGCGCCAGCACCGGCACCAGCGGCATCTCGATCTCGGTCAGCACCCTGGCCAGGGACGGGATGGCTTCCAGCTTCTGCCACAGGGTCTGGTGCAGGCGCAGGGTGACATCGGCGTCTTCAGCCGCATAGGGGCCGGCCTGTTCCAGGGCGATCTGGTCGAAGGTCAGCTGCTTGGCGCCCTTGCCGGCGATATCCTCGAAGCGGATGGTGCTGTGGCCCAGGTACTTGAGTGCCAGGCTGTCCATGTCGTGACGGGTCGCGGTGGAGTCCAGCACGTAGGATTCGAGCATGGTGTCGTAGGCGATGCCCTGCACGGAGATAGGCGTCGAGGCGTTGGCCAGAACGTTCATGTCGTACTTGGCATGCTGACCGACCTTGCGTTTCGTCGGATCTTCCAGCAGCGGCTTGAGCGACGTGAGCACCGCGTCGCGGTCCAGCTGCGCCGGCACGCCCATATAGCTGTGGGCCAGCGGCACGTAGGCGGCCTCGCCCTCCTTCACCGCGAAGGACACGCCCACCACTTGCGCCTGCTGCGGGTCAAGGCTGGTGGTCTCGGTGTCAAAGGCGATCAGGTCGGCGGCTTCCAGCTTCTTCAGCCAGGCATCGAAATGCGCTTGTTCCAGAACGATGTCGTACAGCTTCTCTGCCGCAGCAGCCGGGGCTTCCTCCAGTACCAGCTGCGGGCTGCCGGCCTTGGCCGCCTGGCGTTGCAGATCATCCAGCCCGGACTTGAATTCCAGGGTGCGATACAGCTCGGCCAGAGCCTCGCGGTCCGGCTCGCCGGGGTGCAGGGCATCGATCTCGATGTTCAGTTCGACATCGCACTTGATGGTGGCGAGCTTGTAGGACAGGTAGGCCATGTCCTTGTGCTCTTCGAGCTTGGCCGGCAGGCCCTTGGCGCCGCGGATCGGCAGTTCGGGCACCTTGTTCAGGCTGGCGTACAGCACATCCAGGCCGCCACCGACACCGGTGAGCAGGCCCAGGGCGGTCTTCTCACCGACACCGGGCACCCCGGGAATGTTGTCGACCTTGTCGCCCATCAGCGCCAGGTAATCGATGATCAGCTCAGGACCGACACCGAATTTCTCCTTAACGCCATCCACGTCGAGCGCGCTACCGGTCATCGTGTTGACCAGCGTAATGTGCCCGTCGACCAGTTGTGCCATGTCCTTGTCGCCGGTGGAGATCACCACTGCTCGGCCTCCAGCCGCGCTCTGCCGGGCCAGGGTGCCGATCACGTCATCCGCTTCCACGCCTTCCACGCACAGCAGCGGCAGGCCGAGGGCGCGCACGGTGGCGTGCAGCGGCTCGACCTGCACGCGCAGGTCGTCCGGCATCGAGGGTCGATTGGCCTTGTACTCGGCGAACATCTCGTCACGGAAGGTCCCGCCCTTGGCATCGAAGACCACCGCGAAGGGGCTGTCCGGGTATTGCTTGCGCAGGCTCTTGAGCATGTTCAGCACGCCCTTCACCGCTCCCGTGGGCATGCCGGTGGACGTCATCAGCGGCGGCAGGGCATGGAAAGCGCGATACAGGTAGGACGAGCCGTCCACGAGGACGAGGGGTGCTTGGCTCATGAGGGGAATCAACCTTTTCAGAAGGGCACGGGCTAAAATGTCCGTAGCCAATTCGACAAAGGGACAAGGTTATCATGCGTACGTTGAACCGCCTGTTGCTCGCCGCTCTGCTGGGTCTTGGCGCAACCACCGTGCTGGCGGCGGACGATGCCCCGACGCCGGAGCCGGATGTGACCATCCGCCAGGAGGGCGACAAGACCATCCAGGAATACCGTGTGAACGGATTCCTCTACGCCATCAAGGTCGTGCCCAAGCACGGCAAGCCGTACTTCCTGGTACGCCAGGACGGCAGCGACGGCAATTTCATCCGCTCGGACCAGCCCGACAAGCTGATTCCGCAGTGGCAGATATTCAGCTGGTAAACCTTCCCCTCCACGACGCTCCAGAGGATTGAGCATGTCGGTATTCACGCCTCTGGAACGTCCGGTCCTGGAAGACTTTCTCGCCCCCTACGGCCTTGGCCGCCTGCGGGATTTCCGCGGCATCGCCGAGGGATCGGAAAACAGCAACTTCTTCGTCAGCCTGGAGCGGGGCGAATTCGTCCTGACCCTGGTCGAGCGTGGCCCGGTGCAGGAGATGCCGTTCTTCATCGAACTGCTCGACGTGCTGCACGAAGCCGACCTGCCGGTGCCCTACGCCCTGCGCACCAGGGACGGCGAGGCGCTGCGCCACCTCGAAGGCAAGCCGGCGCTGCTGCAACCGCGCCTGGCCGGCCGTCACGAACGCTCACCGAACACCCATCACTGCCAGGAAGTCGGCGCTCTGCTGGCTCGCCTGCACCTGGCGACCCGCGAGCGGATCATCGAGCGCCCCAGCGACCGCGGCTTGAGCTGGATGCTGCAGGAAGGCGAGACGATGCAGTCGCACCTGTCCGGCAACGCCGCGCCCCTGCTGGGCGATGCCCTTGAGGAGATCGCCCGCCTGCTGGCCGAACAACCGGCGTTGCCGCGCGCCAACCTGCACGCCGACCTGTTCCGCGACAACGTGCTGTTCGACGGCCCGCACCTGGCGGGGGTTATCGACTTCTATAACGCCAGTTCCGGCTGGATGCTCTACGACCTGGCAATCACCGTGAACGACTGGTGCTCGACAGACGACGGCGCCCTCGACGGCCCGCGCGCCCGCGCCCTGCTCGCGGCCTACGCGGCCAAGCGGCCGTTCACCGCCCTGGAAGCCGAGCTGTGGCCGGAGATGCTGCGCGTGGCGTGCGTGCGCTTCTGGCTGTCGCGGCTGATCGCCGCCGAGGCATTTGCCGGGCAGGACGTGCTGATCCACGACCCGAGCGAGTTCGAACGACGCCTGGCGCAGCGGCAGACGGTGGGGATTCATTTGCCGTTCGCCCTGTAACTCGTTCGGCGAATCAATCATCGTCTGTAGGAGCAACGGTCTTCTTTTCGTCAGTCCGTGCCAGCTCCCGCCCTCCCCCTGGCTGCGCGCCCCGCTCACAGGGAGAGGGGGCGATAGTGCCGACTGACGCTTAGGTTTCATCCTGCGCCGAACGGTCCCCTCTCCCGCTTGCGGGAGAGGGTCAGGGTGAGGGGCCTTTGTCTTGAAGCGGGTGAGTGAGGATCGAACGAGGAGTCGGCATCCCTGCCGTAACTCCTCTGCTCAAGGTCAGCCCCGGCCTGACCATCCATGGTCAGTCGTTCGCCGGCGCGACATATACGTCGCGTCGCTCCAGCTCACCCACATTTCGAATGCCCGCAGTTCAGGCAGGTGGCACAACCATCCATCTGCACCACCGCCATGGTGTTGCACTTGCCGCACAGTTGGGCGCCGGCTGGGAAGCCTTCGCCGGGCTCGGCCTTGTTGGTGCCTTGGGCGGCTTCGTAGGCGGCGCGCTTCTCGGCGAGGTACAGGCGCTGCTCCTCGTCCAGCTGCGGGCCTTCCATCAGGCCGATGGCGACCAGGTGGCGCTCCACCACGGCGCCGATCTCGGCGACGATCGACGGCATATAGATGCCGCCGCGCTTCAGGTAGCCACCACGCGGGTCGAACACCGCCTTCATCTCCTCCACCAGGAAGGTGCAATCGCCGCCCTTGCGGAACACCGCGGACATGATCCGGGTGAGCGCGACGATCCACTGGAAGTGGTCCATGTTCTTCGAGTTGATGAAGATCTCGAAGGGTCGGCGCTGCTCATAGGGGGTATCCGGGTTGAGCACCACGTCGTTGATGGTCACGTACAGCGCGTGCTCGAACAGCGGCGACTTGATCTTGTAGGTCGCGCCGACCAGCAATTCCGGCCGCTGGAGGGTTTCATCCATCTTCACCACGGCGGCCGCCGCGGCGGCTTCCACACGGGCCTTTTCCTCGGCCACGTCCACCACCTGGAAGCCTTTGATCTTCTGGTTGATCTTGACGCTCATGAGTCTCTCCAGGGGTATCAGTACTTGCCGTAATAGCCTTCTTTCAGGGCATCGAAGAGGTTGGCGGCGGTATGGATCTCGCCGTCGTATTCCACTTCCTCATTGCCCTTGAGTTCCACCACGCTGCCATCCTCCAGCTCGAAGCGGTACAGCGTCTTCTCCAGGTCCGACTCTTTCACCAGCACGCCCTGGAAGGCCGCCGGGTTGAAGCGGAAGGTGGTGCACCCCTTCAGGCCCTGGCGCCACGCGTAGCGGTAGATGTCCTTGAAGTCCTCGAACGGGTAGTCGGTCGGCACGTTGGCAGTCTTGGAGATCGACGAGTCGATCCACTTCTGCGCCGCGGCCTGGATGTCCACGTGCTGCTGCGGGGTGATGTCGTCGGCGGTGATGAAGTAGTCCGGCAGGCGGTGCTTCTCTTCCTCGGCGCCGGGCACGGCGTGGTTGTCGACCTGGTCGCGGTAGGCCAGCAGCTCGTAACTGAAGACCGAGATTTTCTCCTTGGTCTTGCGCCCGGCGCGGATCAGGTTGCGCGAATAGTGGTGGGCGAAGCTGGGCTCGATGCCGTTGGAAGCGTTGTTGGCCAGGCTCAAGCTGATGGTGCCGGTCGGCGCGATGGAGCTGTGGTGGGTGAACCGCGCACCGTGCTCAGCCAGTTCCTCGATCAGCTGCGGCGCGTGCTCGGCCACGCGCTGCATGTAGCGCGAATACCTGGCGTGCAACACGCGGCCGGCCACCTTGTCGCCGACCTTGAGGCCATCGGCCTTCATTTCCGGGCGCTTTCGCAGCATCTCGGCGGTGACGTCGTATTCCTTGACCAGCGCCGGCGCCGGGCCTTTCTCACGGGACAGCTCCAGCGCCACTTCCCAGCCGACCAGGGCCATCTCGCGCGCCACTTCCTCGGTGAACACGCAGGCTTCCGGACTGCCATAGCGAAGCTTGAGCAGCGTCAGCGCCGAGCCGAGGCCGAGGAAGCCCATGCCGTGGCGACGCTTGCCGAGGATTTCCGCGCGCTGCTGCTCCAACGGCAGCCCGTTGATCTCCACCACGTTGTCGAGCATGCGGGTGAACACGCGGACCACTTCGCGGTAGCGCTCCCAGTCGAAACGCGCGTTGTCGCCGAAGGCGTCGACCACGAAGGTGGTCAGGTTCACCGAGCCCAGCAGGCACGAGCCATAGGGCGGCAGCGGCTGCTCGCCGCAGGGGTTGGTGGCGCGGATCGCCTCGCACCACCAGTTGTTGTTCATCTCGTTGACCCGGTCGATCAGGATGAAGCCGGGCTCTGCATAGTCGTAGGTGGACACCATGATCATGTCCCACAGGTGCCGCGCCTTGACCCGGCCATAGACCTTGCAGGCCACGCGGCCATCGTCCCCCACCAGGTACTCGTCGTGCAGCGGCCAGTCGCGCCAGACCACTTCGTCGGCATCCTTCAGGTCGACTTCGTCGCGCTCCTTCTGGTGGATCGGGAACACCAGCGGCCAGTCCTCGTCGTCCTCCACAGCATTCATGAAGCCGTCGGTGATCAGCAGGCTGAGGTTGAACTGGCGCAGGCGGCCGTCTTCGCGCTTGGCGCGGATGAATTCGCGCACATCCGGATGGCTGACGTCGAAGGTGCCCATCTGCGCGCCCCGCCGCCCGCCGGCGGAACTGACGGTGAAGCACATCTTGTCGTAGATATCCATGAACGACAGTGGCCCGCTGGTGTGTGCGCCGGCGCCGGAGACATAGGCGCCGCGCGGGCGCAGGGTGCTGAACTCGTAGCCGATGCCGCAGCCGGCCTTGAGCGTCAGGCCCGCCTCGTGGACCTTCTCCAGGATGTCGTCCATGGAGTCGCGGATGATCCCGGAGACCGTGCAGTTGATGGTCGAGGTGGCCGGCTTGTGCCCCTGGGCGCCGGCGTTGGAGATGATCCGTCCGGCCGGGATGGCGCCGTTGCGCAGGGCCCAGAGGAAACGCTCGTACCAGTGCTCGCGCAGCGCCTTGTTGGTCTCGACGTCGGCCAGGGCGCGAGCGACGCGCTGCCAGGTCTCGTCGACACTGCCGTCGATGGGCTTGCCGCTCTTGTGCTTGAGGCGGTACTTGCTGTCCCAGATGTCCTGCGAGGCGGGTTGCAGGGCGAGAACTCCGTGGTCGGCGCCGCGTGGGCGCGCATCGGTCTTGGCCATCCGGGAAAGAACCTCCTGTCGGTTGGGTGGCAGTCGCAAATGGAGCGCGAGTAGACCCCATATGTAGGCATAGTTTCCTGACCGCCATCAATATCTTGTGTTAGAAGCACCCCAACGGAAACGATAGACGGTTGAGCGGCAGGCGTCGCAAAAGATGCGTTCAGCCGACGATTGGCGCGGAACCAGGGGAGGAAAGGGCGGGAAATTTCAGGCAGAGAAGGTGCGGCGATCAGGCACGGGGATGGCGTTTTGCCGCGCCATCAGGGAACTCGGGTGCGAGCGGAGGCACCCTCTCCCTAACCCTCTCCCTGAAGGGAGAGGGGACCGTCCTGTGCGAGCTGGCAGCTCAACGTTTGCCGGCTAACCCTGCAGTTTCAAAGCATGCCGAACGGCTCCCTCTCCCTTCAGGGAGAGGGCTGGGGGGAGAGGGCCCCAGGCAGAGGATTTTTCCGAGAAGCCCAACTCAGAGCTTCTCCAGACACCCCGCGAACTCGTCCGCCAGGTTGCCCAGCAGATGCTCGTACCCCTGGGCATCCACCTTCACCCCGACGCCCAGGTCATCCAGTTCGGCCAGGCGGACCGGGAGGCCCTGGCTCAGGGTGTCGGCCAGGCGCGGGCGGATCGGCGGTTCGCTGAAGATGCAGGACGGGCCGGCCTTCTGCAGCTGGGCACGCATGGCGGCCACATGACGGGCGCCCGGCTGGACATCGGCGGAGACGGCAAAGACCCCGGCGTGTCGCAGGCCATAGGCCTCTTCGAAATAGTCGAAGGCCTCGTGGAAGACGAAGAACGGCTTGCCCTTGAGCGGGTCGATGCGCTGCTTCAGGCGGGCGTCGAGGGTTTCCATGCGCTCGTCGAAGGCCTTCAGGTTGGCCTGGTAGCGGCTGGCGTTGGCCGGATCCGCGATCGCCAGGTCCTCGGCCATGCGCGCGGCGATCACCTGGGCATTGGCCGGCAGCAGCCAGAGGTGCGCATCGATCATGCCGGGTCGATGATCGTGGTCGTGCCCCAGGTCGTCGTGGTCATCAGCGTGGTCCGGATGGTTCGACCCGCTGAAATCGGCGAACTTGCGCAGGTGCATGCCGGCCTGGTCCTGCAGCGCCACGCTCGGTCCCTTGCGGCTGTCCAGCACCTTGGGCAGGAAGTTCTCCAGGTCCGGGCCGACCCAGTAGAACAGCTGCGCATCGCGCACGCGGCGGATGTCGGACGGGCGCAGCGAGTAGCTGTGGGGCGATGCCCCCGGCGGCAGCAGCACGTCCGGCGTGCCTTCACCGTCCTGGATGGCAGCGGCGATCAGTTGCAGCGGCTTGATGCTGGTCAGCACGCTGACCTCGGCGCGCAAGGGGAGGCTGAGCAGCAGCGCGCAGGCGGCGGTCAGCAGGGCGGCGGGACGGAAGGACACGGCGGCACTCACACAGGGGAGAGATGAAAGAGTAATATAATAACGTCTCTGAACCCGAGCGTCGCCGCCGCATGTACAAGATCGCCCCCAAGACTCCCCTCGCCTGCCGCCCGCACGACCACGCCAATTGCGTGAGCAGCGCCCTGGCCGACGCTGACGCGCTGTGCGCGCGCCAGGGCGTGCGCCTGACGGAGCTGCGCCGGCGCGTGCTGGAGCTGGTCTGGGCGAGCCACAAGCCGCTGGGCGCCTACGACATCCTCGCCGTACTGAGCGAGGAAGACGGCCGCAAGGCGGCGCCACCGACGGTTTATCGCGCTCTGGATTTCCTCCTGGAAAATGGCCTGGTGCACCGCATCGCCTCGCTCAACGCCTTCATCGGCTGCGCCCACCCGGAACATGCCCATGAAGGCCAGTTCCTGATCTGCCGTGCCTGCCACACCGCCATTGAGCTGGAGCAGCCGGCCATCAGCGACGCCATCGTCGCCGGCGCCAAGGGCGTCGGCTTCGCCGTCGAAACCCAGACCGTCGAAGTGGTCGGCCTCTGCGGCGCCTGCGCTCCCGGCCAGCGGGAGGCGTGATGAGCGACACCCTGATCCGCCTGCAAGGCGTCGGCGTCAGCTATGCCGGTCAGGCGGTGCTGCAGAACGTTGACCTGACCATCGCCCCCGGCGAGATCGTCACCCTGATCGGCCCCAACGGTGCCGGAAAGACGACCCTGGTGCGCAGCGTGCTCGGCCTGCTCAAGCCCGACACCGGCAGCGTCTGGCGCCAACCGAAGCTGTCCATCGGCTACATGCCGCAGAAGCTCCACGTCGACCCGACCCTGCCGCTGACCGTTTTCCGCTTCCTGCGCCTGGTCCCCGGTGTGCAGCGTTCCCACGCGCTCGACGCACTGAAGGAAGTGGGTGCGGCCCACGTAATCGACAAGCCGCTGCAGAGCGTTTCCGGTGGCGAGCTGCAGCGCGTGCTGCTGGCCCGCGCCCTGCTGCGCAAGCCGGAACTGCTGGTGCTCGACGAGCCCGTGCAGGGCGTCGACGTCGCCGGCCAGGCCGAGCTGTACCGCCTGATCGGCCGCCTGCGCGACCGCCTGGGCTGCGGCGTGCTGATGGTCTCCCACGACCTGCACCTGGTGATGAGTGCCACCGACAAGGTGGTCTGCCTGAACCGTCACGTCTGCTGTTCCGGGCACCCGGAACAGGTCAGCGGCGACCCGGCCTTCGTCGAGCTGTTCGGCCAGGATGCCCGCAGCCTGGCGGTCTATCACCACCACCACGACCATTCCCACGACCTGCACGGCGAGGTGGTGAAACCCGCCTTCCCCGCCGGCACCCGCTTCACTCCGGTCCACCAGCACGGCCCCGACTGCAACCATGGCTGATTTCCTGCTCAACGCCCTCCTCGCCGGGCTGGCCCTGGCGGTGGTCGCCGGGCCCCTGGGTTCGTTCGTCGTCTGGCGACGCATGGCCTATTTCGGCGACACCCTGTCCCATGCCGCCCTGCTCGGCGTGGCCCTCGGCTTCCTGCTGGACGTCAGCCCGACGCTGGCGGTGACCGTCGGCTGCGTACTGCTCGCCGTGCTGCTGGTCACCCTGCAGCAGCGCCAGCCACTGGCCGCCGACACTCTGCTGGGCATCCTCGCCCACAGCACGCTGTCGCTGGGCCTGGTGACCCTGAGCTTCATGAAGGAAGTGCGTGTCGACCTGATGGCCTACCTGTTCGGCGACCTGCTTGCCGTCAGCCAGACCGACCTCTTGTGGATCATTGCCGGCAGCGCTCTGGTGCTGGGGCTGATCTGCTGGCTGTGGCGACCGTTGCTGGCGATCACCGTGCACGAGGAACTGGCGCGGGTCGAAGGCCTGCCGGTCACCGCCATCCGCCTGGCGCTGATGCTGCTGATCGCCATCGTCATCGCCGTGGCGATGAAGATCGTCGGCGTGCTGCTGATCACTTCGCTGCTGATCATCCCCGCCGCCGCCGCCCAGCGGCATGCGCGCAGCCCGGAGCAGATGGCCTTCGGCGCCAGCCTGATCGGTCTGGTCGCGGTGTGTGCCGGGCTCTCGCTGTCCTGGTTCAAGGACACCCCCGCCGGCCCCTCCATCGTGGTCAGTGCAGCGGCCCTGTTCCTGCTGAGTTTTGTCCTGCCGCGCCGGACAGTGTAGAATTTGGCGATTTTTTGATCAAAAGAGACCCTGACGCATGAAGTCGTTCGTCATCCGCCTGTTCGCGCTGATGGCCATGGCGCTGGCCCTCGCGGCCTGCCAGAGCACCGCGAGCCATCCGCCCAGCAGCAGTGGCTTCGAGACCGAACTGGCCGCCGGCCGCCTGGAGTCCGCGCAGCTTGCGCTGGGATCCGAGCAGGAAGACACCGCCCAGCTCGCCGAGCGCCGCAAGCGCCTCGCCGACGCCTACCTTGAGCGCAGCCGCGAGGCCCTGGCCAAGGGCGACGTCAACGGCGCGACCACCGCCCTGACCCGTGCCCGCTCGCTGATGCCGCGCGCGCCCGGCGTCGCCGCCGACGTGAGCGGCCTGCGCAAGCCGGCCTCGCCCACCAGCCAGCCGACCTGCACGCCATGACCCACGGGCGCCCGTCCGCGGCGCCCGTTATTTCCTTTTGTTCCGTGCTTAGCTGAACAAGGATTAATCAGCCATAAAAAAGCAGGTTAAAATGCGCGGTTTTGGCTGACCGCCTACGCTCGTTGCCAACGCCTGTTCATCCGACGGCCCCGGCAGCGACAGCGCCTCTCCGTACCCACAAGGTTCGCTACGTGATCGAATTCCACGACGTCCACAAGACCTATCGCGTCGCCGGACGCGATATCCCGGCCCTGCAGCCCACCCGCCTGTCCATCGAAGGCGGCCAGGTCTTCGGCCTGATCGGCCATTCCGGCGCCGGTAAGAGCACCCTCCTCCGCCTGATCAACCGCCTGGAAGAACCCAGTGGCGGACGCATCGTCATCGACGGCGAGGACATCACCGCCCTGGACGCCGACGGCCTGCGCCGCTTCCGCCAGCGTGTCGGGATGATCTTCCAGCACTTCAACCTGCTGGCCTCCAAGACGGTCGCCGACAACATCGCCATGCCGATGAAGCTCGCCGGCACCTTCAGCGCCGCCGAGATCACCGCCCGGGTGGACGAACTGCTCGAGCGCGTCGGCCTCAAGGACCACGCGCGCAAGTATCCGGCACAGCTCTCCGGCGGCCAGAAGCAGCGCGTCGGCATTGCCCGCGCGCTGGCCTGCCGTCCGACCATCCTGCTCTGCGACGAGGCCACCAGCGCCCTTGACCCGCAGACCACCGGCCAGGTCCTGCAGTTGCTGGCGGAGATCAACCGCGAGCTGAAGCTGACCATCGTCCTGATCACCCACGAAATGGACGTGATCCGCCGTGTCTGCGACCAGGTCGCGGTGATGGACGCCGGGCGCATCGTCGAACAGGGCGAGGTCGCCGACGTATTCCTCCATCCGCAGCACGACACCACCCGCCGTTTCGTCTTCGAGGCCGAGCGCGTCGACGAAGACGAGCAGCACGATGACTTCGCCCACGTGCCGGGCCGCATCCTGCGCCTGACCTTCCGCGGCGAGGCGACCTACGCACCGCTGCTGGGCACCGTCGCGCGCCAGACCGGCGTGGACTACAGCATCCTCGCGGGGCGTATCGACCGCATCAAGGACCAGCCCTACGGCCAGCTCACCCTGTCCCTGGTGGGCGGTGACATCGAGGCCGCCATGGCGCAGCTGAACGCCGCCGAGGTCCATGTGGAGGTGCTCCGGGCATGAGCGACTTTTTCGTAAACATCGATTGGTCGGAAATCCTCCAGGCCAGCCTCGACACCTTCTGGATGCTCGGCGGTTCGCTGCTGTTCACCGTCATCCTCGGCCTGCCGCTGGGCGTGCTGTTGTTCCTCACCGGGCCCAAGCAGATGTTCGCCAACCGCGGCATCTACGGCGTGCTGGCGTTCATCGTCAACGTGCTGCGCTCGCTGCCGTTCATCATCCTGCTGATCGTGCTGATCCCGCTCACGGTGATCCTGGTCGGTACCTCGCTGGGCGTCGCCGGGGCCATCCCGCCGCTGGTGGTGGGTGCCACGCCGTTCTTCGCGCGCCTGGTGGAAACCGCCCTGCGCGAGGTGGACAAGGGCATCATCGAAGCCACCCAGGCCATGGGCGCCAGCACCCGCCAGATCATCTGGAACGCCCTGCTGCCCGAAGCCCGTCCGGGCATCATCGCCGCCATCACCGTTACCGCCATCACCCTGGTGTCCTACACCGCGATGGCCGGCGTGGTCGGCGCCGGCGGCCTCGGCGACCTGGCGATCCGCTACGGCTACCAACGCTTCCAGGACGACGTGATGCTGCTCACCGTGGTGATGCTGGTGGTGCTCGTCCAGATCCTGCAGACCGTCGGCGACAAGCTGGTGGTCCACTATTCCCGCAAATAACCACAAGGCCCGCCGGATGCGGGCCGACCAAGGAGCCAACCATGAAGAAGCTGTTCGCCGCGTTCGCTGCCGCCGCAGTCATCGCCACCCCGCTGGCCCAGGCCGCCGAGAGCCTGACCGTCGCCGCCACTCCGGTGCCGCACGCCGAGATCCTCAACTTCGTCAAACCCATCCTGGCCAAGGAAGGGGTTGAGCTGAAGGTCAAGGAATTCACCGACTACGTGCAGCCCAACACCCAGGTCGCCGAGAAGCGCCTGGACGCGAACTTCTTCCAGCACCAGCCGTACCTGGATGAGTTCAACAAGACCAAGGGCACCAGCCTGATCGCCGTCACCGGCGTGCACATCGAGCCGCTGGGCGCCTACTCCACCCAGTTCAAGAAGCTCGACGAACTGCCCTCGGGCGCCACCGTGGTGATCCCCAACGACGCCACCAACGGCGGCCGCGCCCTGCTGCTGCTGGACAAGGCCGGCGTGATCAAGCTGAAGGACAACAAGTCCATCACCGCGACCCCGAAAGACATCGTCGAGAACCCGAAGAACATCAAGGTGCGTGAGCTGGAAGCGGCCACCCTGCCGCGCGTGCTGACCCAGGTCGACCTCGCCCTGATCAACACCAACTACGCCCTGGAAGCCAAGCTGAACCCCACCAAGGACGCGCTGGCCATCGAAGGCGCCGACTCGCCCTACGTGAACATCCTGGTGGCCCGTCCGGACAACAAGGACAGCGACGCCATGCAGAAGCTGGCCGCCGCCCTGCACAGCCCCGAGGTGAAGCAGTTCATCCTCGAGAAGTACAAGGGCGCCGTCGTTCCGGCCTTCTGATCGCCGCGACGCTGACGCGTATGAAAAGCCCGGTCGAATGACCGGGCTTTTTCGTTTCAGCACCCCGCAAAGCCGCGCGCCAGGGCCTTTGATCAAAAAATCACCAACCTTTCCTGCATATTTTCCATGCCGCAAAGGCATCGGCTTTTTGCCGATCCGCTGAAACCCACGAATGCTGCGGCCTGCAGCGATCCGCCGAAAACCTATAGCACCGAAAGTTATTTAAATAAGAGAAACAATCACTTCAAGAGCTAAGACGCTCCGCCAATCATGCAGGTCCGTTTCAAGCGCGACGTAGAGCCGCGCAGACCTGCAAGGAGATCGTTCATGGCTCAACCCCAGCATGCCCTCGCGCCGGATGCCTTCCTGCGCCACGTGCCCGGCGGCGACCTGGTCGATCTCGGTCGTCCGCTGCGCCATGCGCTGGAACTGGGCCGCCATGTCCCGGCAAAACCCCGCGCGCTGAGCCGCCGTGAAGCCGTCCTGCTCGGTCTGTTCGCGCTTACGCTGCACGGCGCGGTGATCTACTGGCTGAGCCAGCAGCCCACCCCGCAACTGCCAGAGGTGCCACCACAGGTGCCGCCGATGACCATCGAATTCACCGCGCCGACGCCGCCTGTCGTCGAACCACCGCCGCCCGAGCCGATTCCCGAGCCGGTAGTACAAGAGCCGCCGCCTCCGGTGGTGGACGAGAACGCGGTGAAACCGCCACCGCCCAAGCCGATCCCCAAACCCGTCTCGAAACCTAAGCCGAAGCCGGTCCCCAAGCCCGTGCCCAAGCCGGTCGAGCAACCCACGCCGCCCAAGGCCGAAACCCCGCCGCCACAGCCGGCTCCGCCCGCTCCGGCGGCACCGGCGGCACCGGCGCCAGCTCCGCTGACGCCGCCGTCGGCCAACGCCGGTTACCTGAAGAACCCGGCGCCGGAATACCCGCCACTGGCCCAGCGCCGTGGCTGGGAAGGCACCGTGCTGCTGCGCGTGCATGTTCTCGCCAGCGGTAGCCCGAGCGAGATCCAGGTGCAGAAGAGCAGCGGCCGCGATGCCCTGGACGATGCCGCGGTGCGTGCGGTGAAACGCTGGAGCTTCGTCCCCGCCAAACGCGGCGACGTGGCCCAGGACGGCTGGGTCAGCGTACCCATCGACTTCAAATTGCATTGATTCCATTTGCCCAGATCAGCCGCACGAGAACCGCGGAAGGAGAACACCCATGAGTCTGCCCCTGAACCCCCTGGAATCCGTCGAAGGCGCAGTCATCTGGCTGCTGGTCGGCTTCTCCGTCGTGACCTGGGCGCTGGCCCTGGTGAAAGGCGTCCAGTTCACCCGCCAGAAGTCCCAGGACAAACGCTTCCAGAAGCAGTTCTGGAGCGCCACCAGCCTCGAATCGGCCGGTGACCAGGCCGCCGGCAAGCCCGGCGCTGGCGCCCGAGTCGCCCAGGCCGGTTTCGCCGCCATCCAGGTGCAGGACAACGGCCAGCCGGACCTCGCCCAGTCGATCAACCACCAGGACCGCCTCGAGCGCGCCCTGCGCCAGCAGATCCAGCGTGAGCGCCGCTCCCTGGAGTCCGGGCTGGCGGTGCTTGCCTCGATCGGCTCCACCTCGCCCTTCATCGGCCTGTTCGGCACCGTGTGGGGCATCATGGAAGCGCTCAAGGGCATCAGCGCGGCCGGCTCGGCGAGCCTCGAAACCGTCGCTGGCCCGATCGGCAGCGCACTGATCGCCACTGGCGTGGGTATCGCCGTCGCCGTCCCGGCGGTGCTGGTCTACAACTACTTCCTCCGTCGCCTGAAGCTCACCGCTGCCGACCTCGACGACTTCGCCCACGACTTCTACAGCCTCGCGCAGAAGAGCGCCTTCCGCGTCGTCACCCTGCCCACTGCCGCGCGCAAACCGGCTGCCGGCGCCAGCGTGAAGGAGGCGAGCTGACATGGCCTTCTCGACCCAGGACAGCGACGAGGTTCTCTCCGAGATCAACGTGACCCCGCTGGTGGACGTGATGCTGGTGCTGCTGGTGGTGTTCATCGTCACCGCCCCCCTGCTAACCAACGCCATCCCGATCAACCTGCCCAAGACCGAGGCAGTCGCCCCGCCGGAGCAGAAGGACCCGCTGGTGGTGAGCATCGACGGGGCCGGCAAGTGGTTCATCAACAAGGACGAAATCCAGCCGGACCTGCTGCAAAGCAACCTGGCGGCGGCCAAGGCCAAGGATGCCGAAGTACGTGTGCAACTTCAGGCAGATGAAACGGTGAACTACGGCCAGGTGGCCAAGGCCATGGCCTCCATCGAGAAGGCAGGCATCACCAAGCTGGCGGTAATCACCGCGCGCTGAGGACCTGTAAGACACCTGAAACAGAGCGGGTGTAGAAAGGGACCTCCACAACGTACCGAGCTTCAAGGCCGCTCTCCCAATACTCAGGCAGGGGTGAGCGGCCTTTTTTTATCTGTGGATTCCTGGCTCACCGAGTCGTCGGTGACACCCTATCCCTAACCCTGAGTACGGGAGTTCCCCTGCCAGAAAGCCCCACCGCCCCCGCCGTTCGTCGTCATCCCCGCCCCGGCAATAAACCTATGCCTTTCAGGCCCTTCCGCGGCCGCCGCAGTTCTACTAAGTTGATGACAGTCTGGAGACCTGAGGGGTACCGCATGACATCGTCTCCCGCTTCGGAAGGCCCGTTCTATCCGCCGACACTGGGGGTGCCGGAACGCTTCACACCCGCACAACTGCGCGCCTCGCTCGACATCACCATGAGCGAACACGGCGCCGGCCCTGTGTGGCTGTTCGCCTACGGTTCGCTGATCTGGCGCCCGGAATTCCCGGTGGCCGAGGCCCGACGCGCACGGGTGCACGGCTACCACCGCGGCCTCTACCTGTGGTCGCTCACCCACCGCGGCACGCCGGAAGCACCGGGCCTGGTGCTTGGCCTGGATCGCGGCGGCTCCTGCGCCGGCTTCGCCTTCCGCCTGCCCGACGACAACCTCGATGCCAACCTCTATGCGCTCTGGGAACGGGAGATGCCCTACGCCTCCTACCGCCCGGAATGGCTGAACTGCCGCCTCGACGACGGCAGTCGCGTGCGCGCCCTGGGCTTCGTCCTGGAGCGCCACCTGCCCAGCTACGCCGGCTCCCTGCCCGACAATATCGTCCAGCACGTGCTCGACAGCGCCCAGGGACACTTCGGCACCACCCGCGAGTACGTCGAGCAGACGGCGCGCGCCCTGCGTGAATACGCCATGCCCGACCTCAACCTGGAAGGCATCCTCGCGCGTTGCTGCCCGCTGCGGCGAATGCAGGAATAAGCGCTTATAGCCGTTTGCTTAGTTGAAATACTGCATAAGCAAAGAATTTCTTATTCCTTAACGTATATTAAAACCCTCCCTAGAATGTCTTTCATGACGATTCGAGAGGGCCGATCCATGCGCAATGAACGCATCCGCTACCTGATCGTGCCGGGCTGGCACGGTTCCGACGACGCCCACTGGCAGAGCCACTGGCAGCGCGCCCTGCCGAATGCCGCGCGGGTGCAGCAACAGGACTGGATCACCCCGCAGCACAACGACTGGGTCGCCGAGCTGGACCGCGAGATTCGCCGCGAACCGGGGCGCGTAGTGCTGATCGCGCACAGCCTGGGCTGCGTCACCGTCGCCTCCTGGGCAGCCCGCGCCGACCGACGCGCCCTCGCCCAGGTCGCCGGTGCCCTGCTGGTCGCGCCAGCCGACGTGGAACGGGAAACCTGCCACGAGGCCCTGCGCAACTTCGCGCCGATCGCCGCACAGACCCTGCCCTTCCCTGCGGTGCTGGTGGGTTCGGACAACGACGCCGCCTGCAGCCCGCAACGCGCGCTGATCCTCGGTCGCGCCTGGGGGAGCGAGACGGTGATCCTGCCCTCCGCCGGGCACATCAACGTGAAATCCGGCCACGGCGCCTGGGAATCGGGCTACCGTCACCTGTACCGCCTGCAGTACCTGATCGACCAGCAATCGCGCCAGCGCGCCTGATCCCACGCATGAAGGCGCGCGGTGTGACGTCCGCGCCTATCCCCTCTTGGCGCGGATTCGGCTAGGGTGAGGCATAGCCCCACGCCGGAGACCGCCATGCCACCGTTGCACGACCTGTCCGCCGTCGAACTGCTCGCGCTGTACCGCTCCCACCAGCTCTCTCCCGTCGAGTACCTCGAGCACCTGATCGCCCACATTGATCGCTGGGAGCCCCGGCTCTGCGCGCTCTTCGCCTTCGACCCGCAGCGGGCGATAGAGCAGGCGCGACGCTCGGAGGCGCGCTGGATCCGCTGCGCGCCCTGTGGCGAGCTGGATGGCGTGCCGGTAACCATCAAGGAGCTGATCGCCACCCGCGGCGACCCGATTCCCCAGGGCAGCGCGGCCACCCTGCTGCAACCGTCCGCCGGCGATGCTCCGCCCGCCGCGCGGATGTTCGAGGCTGGCGCGATCCTGCTGGGCAAGACCACGGTGCCGGACTTCGGCATGCTCTCCTCCGGGCTCTCCAGCTTCCACGAACTGGCGCGCAACCCCTGGGACCTGCGCATGAACCCCGGCGGCTCCAGCGCCGGCGCCGCCTCGGCCGCCGCCGCCGGCTACGGGCCCCTGCACATCGGCACCGACATCGGCGGCTCGGTGCGTCTGCCGGCGGGCTGGTGCGGCCTGGTCGGCTTCAAGCCGAGCTTCGGGCGCATTCCCATCGACCCGTACTACACCGGACGCTGCGCCGGGCCCATGACCCGAACGCTGGATGATGCAGCGCTGATGATGAAGCACCTCAGCCGCCCGGACTGGCGCGACGCCACGTCGCTTCCACCGGCGGACCTGGACTGGCACATCGAACCGCTGGACGTGCAGGGGTTGCGTATCGGCCTGCAGCTCGACCCCGGCTGCGGCCTGCAGCCGGACGCGGAAGTCCGTGCTGCCGTCGAGGCGGTCGCGCGGCGCTTCGCCAATGCCGGTGCGGAGATCGTCGAGGTGCAGCCGATCCTCGACCGCGAGCTGCTCGACGGTCTGGACAAGTTCTGGCGCGCACGCCTGTGGGCCGAGCTGGAAAACCTGCCCCGCGAGCGCCAGGCCAAGGTGCTGCCCTACATCTACCAGTGGGCAGAAGGCGGCGCCTCGATCAGCGGCGCCGACGCGGTGCGCGGCTACAACCGCACTTTCGACATGCGTCGACGGGCCGCCGAGCAGTTCCACGAAGTAGACTTCCTGCTCTCGCCGACCAACCAGGTCGCCGCCTTCCCGGCCGAATGGGCCTCGCCCACCAACGACCCGGCGCTGCCCTTCGAGCACATCGGCTTCACCGTGCCCTGGAACATGTCCGAGCAACCGGCACTCTCGATCAACTGCGGCTTCACCAGCAGCGGCATGCCCATCGGCCTGCAGATCGTCGGCCCGCGTTTTGCCGACATCGCCGTGCTGCGCCTGGGCAAGACCTACGAACACTGGCGCGGCTCCGTCAGCCGCTGGCCGCAGCCGCCGGGAGTCAACTAGGCTCAGACCCACCGCCGACCACAAGGAACCGATCGCGCGCCCATGCAGTACACCACCTACATCGCCCACTTCCTGGTCGTCATCCAGTTGCTGGGGATCATCGCCGCCGTCCACGCCGTGCTCAGCGTGCGCACCGCTCAAGGCGCCATCGCCTGGGCGACATCGCTGGTGTTCATGCCGCTGCTGACGCTGGTGCCCTACCTGGTGTTCGGTCGCAGCCGCTTCGACGCCTACATCGGCGCACGCCGGCAGGCCAACGATGAAATGCACGTGGCGGCCGCCGAGCTGGACTGGCGCCCCTGGGTGGAAGAGGCCCTCGCCGCGCGCCAGTACCATGCCTACAAGTCGCTCAAGGCCATGGTCGGGCTGGCGCGCATGCCGACGCTGGCGAACAACAAGGTGCGCCTCCTGGTGAACGGCAAGGCCTCCTTCGACGCGATGTTCGAGGCCATTTCCAGCGCACAGAAAGTGATCCTCGTGCAGTTCTTCATCATCCGCGACGACGCCCTCGGCCAACGCCTCGCACAGTTGCTGCTGGAGCGCGCGGCCAACGGCGTGGATGTGTTCCTGCTGTATGACGGGATCGGCAGCCACGCCCTGTCGCGCCGCTACATCGAGCGCCTGCGCCAGGGCGGTGTGCAGGTACACGCCTTCAGCACTGGCAGCGGGATGATCAACCGCTTCCAGGTGAACTTCCGCAATCACCGCAAGATCGTCGTGGTCGACGGCGTGCGCGGCTTCGTCGGCGGGCATAACGTCGGCGTCGAATACCTGGGCGAGAAGCCACCGCTGGCGCCCTGGCGCGACACCCACATCGAACTGCACGGCCCAGCCGTCGCGTGCCTGCAGGAGTGCTTCGCCGAGGACTGGTTCTGGGCCACCCACACGCTGCCGACACTGATCCTGCCCGATGGCTACGACGACGCCGGCATGCTCTGCCAGGTGGTGCCCAGCGGCCCGGCGGACACCCAGGAAACCTGCTCGCTGTTCTTCGTCGAATCGATCAACGCGGCGGTGGAACGGGTGTGGATCACCACGCCGTATTTCGTCCCGGACGAAGCCGTCGCCGCCGCCCTGCGTCTGGCGGTGCTGCGTGGCGTGGACGTGCGCATCCTGTTGCCCTCGCGGCCGGACCACAGGACGGTCTACGCCGCCTCCAGCCTCTATGCGCTGGAGGCCGTGCGCGCCGGCGTGCGGGTATTCCGCTACCAGCCGGGATTCCTGCACCAGAAGGTGGTGTTGATCGACCACGACAGCGCCGCGGTGGGCAGCGCCAACCTGGACAACCGTTCGTTCCGGCTGAACTTCGAGATCATGGTGATCACCGTCGACGAAGGCTTTGCCCGCGACGTGGAGGCCATGCTGGAGGAAGATTTCGCCCAGTCGGTGGAGATGACCCTGGACGACCGCAAACGCGTGCATCGGCTGCAGCAACTGGGGATGCGGGTGGCGCGGCTGGTGTCGCCGATTCTCTGAAGATTCGGAGCGAGGCTGGCCCTCTCCCCCGCCCTCTCCCTGAAGGGAGAGGGAGCCGTCCTCTGCATCGATACTTTTCGAAGTCAGCCGGAGGGCGCAGAGATATCCGCGTCTGCCGGACAGTCCCCTCTCCCTTCAGGGAGAGGGTTAGGGAGAGGGTGCTAACCCCGCGCGTCAGGACCAGCAGGTAAATATCATCCAAAAGAAAACGCCCGGTTCACTCGCGTGAACCGGGCGTTTCTTTCTCTAGCGCGAGGTCATCAGGCTGGCGCGGAGGAGCGGATCAGGTGGTCGAAGGCGGAGAGCGACGCCTTGGCGCCTTCGCCGACCGCGATCACGATCTGCTTGTACGGTACGGTGGTCACGTCACCGGCGGCGAAGATGCCCGGCAGCGAAGTCTCGCCGCGAGCGTCGACGATGATCTCGCCACGCGGGGTCAGCTCGATGGTGCCCTTGAGCCATTCGCTGTTGGGCAGCAGGCCGATCTGCACGAAGATGCCTTCCAGGTCGATGGACTTGAACTCTTCCGAGTTGCGGTCCTTGTAGACCAGGCCGGTGACCTTCTGGCCATCGCCTTTCACTTCGCTGGTCAGCGCGCTGGTGATCACGTCCACGTTCGGCAGGCTGAACAGCTTGCGTTGCAGCACGGCGTCGGCGCGCAGCTTGCTGTCGAACTCCAGCAGGGTCACGCGGCTGACGATACCGGCCAGGTCGATGGCCGCCTCGACGCCGGAGTTGCCGCCGCCGATCACCGCCACGCGCTTGCCCTTGAACAGCGGGCCGTCGCAGTGCGGGCAGAAGCACACGCCCTTGGCCTTGTACTCCTGCTCGCCCGGCACGCCCATTTCGCGCCAGCGGGCGCCGGTGGCCAGGATCACGGACTTGGCCTTGAGGCTGCCGCCGCCCTCGAACTGCACTTCGTGCAGGCCGCCGGCGGTCTTCGCCGGAATCAGCGCGCTGGCGCGCTGCAGGTTCATGATGTCGACGTCGTAGTGCTTGACGTGCTCTTCCAGCTGACGCGCCAGTTTCGGGCCTTCGGTTTCGGTCACCGAGATGAAGTTCTCGATGGCCATGGTGTCCAGCACCTGGCCGCCGAAGCGCTCGGCTGCGACGCCGGTACGGATGCCTTTACGCGCGGCGTAGATGGCTGCCGCGGCGCCAGCCGGGCCACCGCCGACGACCAGCACGTCGAATTCTTCCTTCGCCGACAGCTTCTCGGCTTCGCGGGCAGCGGCGCCGGTGTCGATCTTGGCGAGGATTTCCTCCACGCCCATGCGGCCCTGGCCGAACACTTCACCGTTGAGGTAGATGCTCGGCACCGCCATCACCTGGCGGCGCTCGACTTCTTCCTGGAACAGCGCGCCGTCGATGGCGACGTGGCGAATGTTCGGGTTGAGCACGGCCATCAGGTTCAGCGCCTGGACGACGTCCGGGCAGTTCTGGCAGGACAGCGAGAAGTAGGTTTCGAACTCGAACGAACCCTGGATGCCCTTGATCTGCTCGATCACGTCGGCATCAAGCTTGGACGGGTGACCGCCGACCTGCAGCAGCGCCAGCACCAGGGAGGTGAATTCGTGGCCCATGGGGATGCCGGCAAACGCCAGGCCGATGTTCGCCCCCGGGCGGTTCAGCGCGAAGGACGGCTTGCGCGCGTCGCTGCCATCTTCACGCAGGGTGATCTTGTCGGTGAGGCCGACGATTTCATGCAGCAGCTCGCTCATCTCGCGGGATTTGTCGCTGTCATCGAGGGACGCGACGATCTCGAACGGCTGCTGGACCTTTTCCAGGTAGGCCTTCAACTGGGTTTTAAGGGTGGCGTCCAACATGATTCAAATCCTCGGAATTTGAGCAAAGGGGTTCCCCGGCAGGCTTTTCAGCCCACCCTACGCACGCTTTTGGCTTGGGTAGGGAGGATGCCGGTAGGCATCCTCGGGGTACTACGTAAAACGGATTGGGAAGCGTCGTGAGCAAGCGCTCAGGCAAGGCGAAATCAGGCGTGGGCGCGGAGTCTACAAATTGTAAATGACAAGGCCCGCGCCTGATTTCAACGCAGCATGAGCGCTGCGCAACAGCTTCCCGGCCGTTTTTAGATCTTGCCGACCAGGTCCAGGGAAGGAGCCAGGGTCTTCTCGCCTTCTTTCCACTTGGCCGGGCAGACTTCGCCCGGGTGAGCGGCGGTGTACTGGGCAGCTTTCAGCTTGCGCAGGGTTTCGCCGACGTCACGAGCGATCTCGTTGGAGTGGATTTCAACGGTCTTGATGATGCCTTCCGGGTTGATCACGAAGGTGCCACGCAGGGCCAGGCCTTCTTCCGGGATGTGCACGCCGAAGGCGTTGGTCAGCTGGTGGGTCGGGTCGCCGATCAGCGGGAACTGGGCTTTGCCAACGGCCGGGGAAGTTTCGTGCCACACCTTGTGGGAGAAGTGGGTATCGGTGGTCACGATGTAGACCTCGGTACCGGCCTTCTGGAACTCGGCGTAGTTGTTGGCGGCGTCTTCGATCTCGGTCGGGCAGTTGAAGGTGAAGGCTGCCGGCATGAAGATCAGAACGGACCACTTGCCCTTGAGGGATTCTTCGGTGACTTCGATGAACTTGCCGTTATGGAAAGCGTTGACCTTGAACGGTTGAACGGGGGTGTTGATCAGGGACATTAGGCAATTCCTCAATGAGAGTTTGTCGTTTAATCGAGTGGTCGATCGGTTGAAATTCGACAGGGGCAAGATTATCGCCTGATGACAGAAAAGGCCCATTGATTTAGGGCATCACGAATATTGAGTATCTCTATCGAGATATCTATAAAAGGAAGAAGTTTCCTATCAAGCGAAACGCGCCATCCACCCTGCGGACGGCTGTCGCGAGGCCTCTGGCCTGCGGTGTTGCGCCCTGCCCCTGCAACCCGGCGGCACGCGCCGGTCCGACCACCTTCGCCTGAAAGCGCCGCGAGAACAACGCCAATCGCGACGTACGGCACCTGGATCAATGTTCATAAGCGGCGATTTTCCTGCCCCACTGGTCAAGCCTGCCCACCGGCCTATGCTTGTGCCTGAGCGCCGTTCGCCACGGCTCCCGACGCCCACGGACAGCCTTCGAGACGCGGCGCCGCCGCACGCATGACGACGAGGACTCCCGATGATCCAGTTCCTGCTCGGCGACGAAACGGTCCAGGCCGACGGCTTCGCGCCCGAGACCAGCCTGCTCGACTACCTGCGCATCCACCGCGCACGCACCGGCACCAAGGAGGGCTGCGCCTCGGGCGATTGCGGCGCCTGCACCGTGGTGCTCGCCGAACCCGACGGCGATGCATTGCGCTACCGCGCGGTAAACGCCTGCATCACGCTGCTGGGCGCAGTCCATGGTCGCCAGGTGCTGACGGTGGAGCACCTCGGCACTCCCGACACACTGCATTCGGTGCAACAGGCGATGGTGGACTGCCACGGGTCGCAGTGCGGCTTCTGCACGCCGGGCATCGTCATGTCGTTGTTCGCCTGGCACCACTCACCCCTGCCGCATGACCGCGAAACGGCGCTGACCGCGCTCTCCGGCAACCTGTGCCGTTGCACCGGCTACCGGCCGATCCTCGACGCCGCCACGCAGATCGCCGGGCTACCGTGCCTCGACAGCTTCGCGCAGAACACCACGCTGACGGTCGCGCGCCTGCGTGAGATAGCCACCGCCGGCACGCTGCGCGACGCCGAGGCGCAGGCGTGGTTGCCCGGCTCGCTGGATGAGCTCGACGCCCTGCTGCAGGCCCGCCCGACTGCCCGGCTGATCGCCGGCGGCACCGACCTGGCGCTGGACGCCACGCAGAACCTGAAGGCCTTCCCGGCGCTGATCCACCTCGATCGGCTGAGTGAACTGCAGCGCCTGGAAGTCCATCCCGATCATCTGCTGATCGGCGCGGCGCGGACCTACGCCGACTGCCTCGACGCGCTCAGCGAATTCCCCGGCGTCCCCGCCCTGCTGGAGCGCCTGGGTTCGCTGCAGATCCGCCAGCGCGGCACCCTGGGCGGCAACATCGCCAACGCCTCGCCCATCGGCGACATGCCACCGGTGCTGCTGGCACTGGATGCGCGCCTGCGCCTGCGCAGGGCGGGTGCCGTGCGCGACGTCCCCATCGACAGCTTCTTCACCGGCTACCGCACGACCATCCTGCAACCTGGCGAGTACATCGAGGCGGTGCTGATACCGCGCCTGCGCGGCAACCAGCGGTTCCGCGTCGACAAGGTCTCCAAACGCCGTGACGACGACATCTCCGCCGTGTGCCTGGCCCTGCGCCTGGACCTCGACGACGCCGGCAGCGTCATCGACGCGCGCCTCGCCTGCGGCGGTATGGCCGCCACGCCGTTACGCGGCACGCAGACCGAAGCAGCCTTGCGCGGCAGGCCTTTCGACGCTGCGGCCGTTGCCGCGGCACAGGCCGCGATTCCGCTGGACTTCCAGCCCATCGACGACCTGCGCGCCAGCGCCGCCTATCGCCTGAAAGTGGCGCAGAACCTGTTGCAGCGCGCACTACTGGAGTGGCCAGGATGCTCTGCGGAGGTGTGTCATGCGTAGCCTGCCACCGCTGGCCAGCAACGGCGTCGCGGTCGCCATCCACAGCGCGGGCAAGCCCCGTGAACACGACAGCGCCACGCTGCACGTGCGCGGTGCTGCCCGCTACGTGGACGACCTGAGGGAACCTCGCGAGCTGCTGCACGCCGCCGTCGGCCTGACTGAAATCGCCTGCGGCGCCGTGCTGTCCCTTGACCTCGACGCCGTGCGTAGCGCACCCGGCGTCATCGCCGTGCTCACCCTGGGCGACGTCCCCGGCCATACCGACATCGGCCCGGTGTTCCCCGGCGACCCACTGCTGGCCGGCGACCGGGTGAAGTACCACGGCCAGGCACTGTTCGCGGTCGCCGCCGAAAGCCTGATCCAGGCGCGCCGGGCGGTACGCCTGGCGAAGGTCGAGTACGCGCGGGAAGACCCACTGATCGATCCGCTGCGAGCCAAGGCCGAGGAGCGTTTCGTGCGCCCGCCGCACCACATGCACCGGGGCGATGCGCAGGCAGCGCTGGAGAGCGCCCCACAGGTACTGGAAGCCCACCAGTTCATCGGCGGCCAGGAACATTTCTACCTCGAAGGCCAGGCCTCGCTCGCCCTGCCCGGTGACGACGGCGGGATGCTGGTGCATACCTCCAGCCAGCACCCGAGTGAAGTGCAGAAGCTGGTGGCCGAGGTGCTGGCGATCCCACTGGCCAAGGTCACGGTGGAAGTGCGGCGCATGGGCGGCGGCTTCGGCGGCAAGGAAACCCAGGCCGCTCCCTTCGCCTGCCTCGCCGCGCTGCTGGCGAGCAGGACCGGTCGTGCGGTGAAGCTGCGCCTGCCGCGTGCCGACGACATGCGCCTGACCGGCAAGCGCCATCCCTTCCACAACCACTACCGTATCGGCTTCGACGACGAGGGCCGGCTGCTCGCTGCGCAGCTCGACGTGGTGGGCGACTGCGGTCATTCGCCAGACCTCTCCGACGCCATCGTCGACCGCGCGATGTTCCATGCCGACAACGCCTACTTCATCCCCGACGTGGCCATCTCCGGCTACCGCAGCTTCACCAATATCGTCTCGCACACCGCCTTCCGTGGCTTCGGCGGGCCACAGGGGATGATGATCATCGAGCGCGCGATGGACGACATCGCCCGCACGGTGGGCAAGGACCCGCTCGAAGTGCGCAAGCTCAATCTCTATGGAGGAATTGGACGGGAGCTGACGCCCTACCACCAGAAGGTCGAGCACAACCTGCTGGGCGAACTGATTGCGCGGCTGGAACAGAGCAGCGACTACGCCGCGCGGCGCTCGGCGATCCACGAGTTCAATGCGCGGAGCCCGGTACTGAAGAAGGGCCTGGCGCTGACGCCGGTGAAGTTCGGCATTTCTTTCACCGCGCAGCACCTCAACCAGGCGGGCGCGCTGGTCCACCTCTACACCGACGGCAGCATCCAGCTGAACCACGGCGGCACCGAGATGGGCCAGGGCCTGAACATCAAGGTCGCGCAGATCGTCGCCGAGGAATTCCAGGTGCCGCTGGAGCGCGTGGTGATCACCGCAACGCGCACCGACAAGGTGCCCAATACCTCGCCCACCGCCGCCTCCAGCGGCACCGATCTGAATGGCATGGCGGCCCGCGACGCCGCACGCACGCTGAAGAAGCGGCTGATCGACTTCCTCGCCGAACGCGATGGCGTGAAGCCGCAGGAGATTCGCTTCGAGCACGGCGGGGTGACGGTCGGGGCGCAGCACCTGGGCTTCACCGAGGTCATCCAGGCGGCCTACTTCGCGCGCATCCAGCTCTCTGCCACCGGCTTCTACCGCACACCGAAGATTTTCTACGACCGCGAGAAGGGCCAGGGCCACCCGTTCTTCTACTTCGCCTACGGCGCGGCAGTGTCGGAGGTGGAAGTGGACACGCTGACCGGTGAATACCGCGTGCGGCGGGTGGACATCCTCCACGACGTCGGTCGCAGCGTGAACCCGGCCATCGACATCGGCCAGATCGAGGGCGGCTTCGTCCAGGGCATGGGCTGGCTGACCACCGAGGAACTGCGCTGGGACGACTCGGGCAAGCTGCTCACCGTTGGGCCGGCGACCTACAAGATCCCGGCGGCGAGCGACGCACCGGAAGATTTCCGCGTGGCGCTGTTCGACCGTCCCAACGAGGAGGACAGCGTGTACCTGTCCAAGGCCGTGGGCGAGCCTCCGTTCATGTTGGCAATCTCGGTGTGGTCGGCGCTGCGCGATGCCATCGCCAGCCTGGCGGATTACCGGCTGAGCCCCGACCTGGATACGCCGGCGACGCCGGAGCGGGTGCTCTGGGCCTGTGAGGCGATGCGCCAGTCTCAGCAAGAGCACCCTCTCCCTAGCCCTCTCCCGCAAGCGGGAGAGGGGACCGTTCGGCGCGAGGCGAACCCACGCATTCAACCGACATCTGCGGCGTCAGACGACCCACTGACCGCGACCGCTGCAGCGGACAGCCCCCTCTCCCTCCGGGAGAGGGTTGGGGTGAGGGAAAATCCGCCAACTCCCGACTCGACCCAGGAACCCCAACCATGACCCGTCACTGGATGGACGCCATCGCCCGCCTGCGCGACAGCGCCGAGAGCTACGTGCTGATCACCGTGATCGGCGTGCAGGGCTCCACGCCGCGGGAGTCCGGCAGCAAGATGCTGGTCACCGCCGGGGAAACCGTCGACACCATCGGCGGCGGCCACCTGGAATTCGCCGCCATCGAACACGCGCGCCAGTTGCTGCTGGCCGGCAAGGACTGCCAGGCGCTCGAACACTTTCCCCTTGGCGCACGGCTGGGCCAGTGCTGCGGCGGGCGCGCCAGCCTGCTGTTCGAATGCTTCGCCGCACGCGGGCCGCAGGTCGTGCTGTTCGGTGCCGGCCATGTGGGCCGCGCCCTCGCGCCGCTGCTGTCGGGGCTGCCGCTGCGCCTGGAATGGGTGGACAGTCGCGCGGCCCAGTTTCCTCAGTCGGTTCCCGCGGGCGTGCTCACGCGCCTGCTGGAGGAGCCGGAAGACGCCGTGCACGAAGCACTGCCGGGCAGCTACTTCCTGGTCATGACCCACAACCATCCGCTGGACTACGCCATCGCCGAGGCCGTGCTCAAGCGCGGCGATGCCGGCTTCCTCGGCATGATCGGCTCGCGCACCAAGGCCCGTCGCTTCCAGATGAGGCTCGAGCAGCAGGGTTATCCACAGGAGGTGATCGCGCAGATGCATTGCCCCATCGGTCTCTCCGAAGTCCCCGGCAAGCGCCCGCTGGAAGTGGCCATCTCGGTCGCCGCCCAGGTCATCGCCCGCTATCAGCAGGACGCGCCACCGCGCCAGACACGCGAAGGCGTCGAGTGGGCAGCGCTGTGTAGCGAAGGCGCGTGCAGCGACGAGCCGGACAGCGCAAAAACCTGACCAGTGGGACAACAGTTTTTCCCGCCGCCGCCGATACACTCAACGACCCCGTCTCTTCGCCCGCCCCCCCGCGGGCGTTTCGTTGTGCGTTCGGAGGAAAACAAGAACATGCGCCTGCGAAGTATCCAGACCCAACTCATCCTCAGCATGGGCGCTGCCCTGCTCATCAGCCTGCTCATCGTCCTCGGCCTGTATGCCGTACTGGTCAATCGCCTCAGCGAGCGCTACCTGCTCCAGCAGGCGCTGCCGGCGAGCATCCAGGCGATCGCCAACGACTTCGAGAAGCGCCTCACCGGCCCCATCACCGCCGCGGCCGGCATCGCCGACAACACCCTGGTGCAGGACTGGCTGGCCGCCGGCGAAAGCCCGGAGAAACTGGCCGAGTTCACCCGCTACCTGAGCGGCATCCGCGCCTCGCAGAAGGCTTTCGCCGCGCTGATCACCTCCAACGCCAGCGGCGCCTACTACAGCGACAAGGGCAAGGAACGCACGCTGAGCCGCAGCGATCCGAAGGACAGCTGGTACTTCCAGTTCATCGACAGCGGCAAGCCGCGCATGTGGAACATCGACACCGACGGCAGCACCGGCGAGCTCGCGCTGTTCATCGACCAGCGCGTGGAGCGTGACGGCAAGCTCCTGGGTATCGCCGGCCTGGGCCTGGAGATGCGCGAGTTGTCGACGCTGATTCGCGACTTCCGTTTCGGCCAGTCCGGCCGCGTGTACCTGGTGAAGAACGACGGCCAGGTACAGATCCATCCTGATCCCGCGCTGCCCAAGGGACGTAACCTCGGCGACCTGATCGGCGCCAGCGCTGCCAGCGCGCTGCTCGGCCAGCAAGGCTTCCACAGCGCCCGCTTCGAGCGCGACGGCGAGGACTACCTGGCCGCCAGCCTGCCGCTGCACGACCTCGGCTGGACCCTGGTGAGCGAAGTACCGGAGGCGGAGATCTACGCCGATGCCCGCGAGGCGCTGGCCTTATCCGGCCTCGCCGGAGCTCTGGTCGCCCTGCTCTGCCTGGCACTGGTGGTGCTGATGGCGCGCAGCCTGGCCAGGCCGATCCGTCAGGTCACCAGCGCCCTGCTGGAGATCGGCGGTGGCGGCGGTGACCTGACACGTCGCCTGGATGACAGCCGTGCCGACGAACTGGGCGACCTGGCCCGCGGCTTCAACCGCTTTCTCGAAGGCCAGCGCGCACTGATCGGCGCCGTGCTCGCCACCAGCCAGCAGTTGCTGCGCACCGTCGGCGAAGTGGCGCAGGTGGTGGACAACACCGCCGATCGCGCTGGCCGGCAGCAGGAAATGACCGACATGGTCGCCACCGCGGTGAACGAAATGGGCAGCACGGTGCAGGAAATCGCCCGCAACGCCGAGCAGGCCGCCAGTGCCTCGCAGCAGGCGCGCGAGGAGGCCGGCGAAGCGCGGCGGGTGGTCGGCGGCTCCCTGCAGGTCGGCCAGCGCATGTCCGGAGAGATCGGCGAGGCCGCCGGCGCCGTGGGCGAGCTGGCCGGGCAGGTGGCGAGCATCGACCAGGTGCTCGCGGTGATCCGTGGTGTTTCCGAGCAGACCAACCTGCTCGCCCTCAACGCGGCCATCGAGGCAGCGCGCGCCGGCGAACTGGGCCGCGGCTTCGCCGTGGTCGCCGATGAGGTGCGCACGCTGGCCAGCCGCACCCAGGGCTCCACCGACGAGATCCTCGCGATCATCCAGCGCCTGAAGGACGGCGCGGAAGCCGCGGTACGCTCGATGCAGTCCAGCCAGCAGACCACCGGGCAGAGCCTGGCCGCCAGCGAACAGGCCGGCGCCTCGCTGGGCGCCATCGCCGACCAGGTGGAACGCATCAGCGACATCAACCACCAGGTCGCCACAGCCACCGAGGAGCAGTCGGCGGTGACCGAGGAGATCAATCGCAACGTGCAGGGCATCGCCGATCTCGCCCACGCCACCACCCGCGAAGTGCAGCACGGGCGCGAGCAGTGCCGGCAACTGCGCAACCTGACCGACGACCTGGCGCGGCAGATGGCACAGTTCCGCCTTTGAAGGCTCTGGCACCGGCGTTGCGCCGGTGCCTTTTCCCCAGAGTTACCCACAGATTTTCCAAGCGAAGCGGCAGGCTTTCCGCTATAGCAGGCGGGTGATGGCGGCCGATCAGCGCACGAAGTGTCACGCCAGCGAGACACCTTGCCCACAACTTGCCCACAGATTGTCCAGAGACTTGCCCCCACCCCTGGACAGGCTACCTGCCAATCCGCCGAAAAGCCCGAACCCAGGCCCTGCAAGCCCTGCATCAGCCCAACGAATAACTCACCGAACGCTCGGAGGTGACAACGCGCGCCGTATCCGGGGTATTTCACCCACATCTTATCCACAGCTTGTTCATATTTTGCTCAACAGGGCGAAGACCGATTGCTCAAAAAATGATCGATGATCCGCAGGCCACGAAGCACTTGGGCAGGAGAAGTCCTGCCACAGGTTATCCACAGGCGGTTCCACGACAATTGGGGAGAAGGATCAGGTGTCCAGCAACGCCGCCTGAACGCGACCGCGGCTGAGGTCGTTGAGCAGTTTCTGCAGCGGTTCGACCTGGGTGGTCGGCAGGTTCAGCGTCATGCGCACGCCTTCCGCGCCAAAGGTCTCGTCTTCGACGCTGGCACCCAGCGCCAGCACCCGCGCCTTGAACAACGCGTGCTCGGCAAAGCTGCAGTCGAACGCCAGCCGGCTGCTGGGTACGAGCTCGATGCGCTCGGCGTCCTGCAAACATTTCGCCGCGCAGCCGCCATAGGCGCGGGCCAGACCGCCGGTACCGAGCTTGATGCCACCGAACCAGCGACTGACCACGACCACCACGCGGTCCATGTCCTGCCCTTCGATGGCGACCAGCATGGGGCGGCCAGCGGTGCCGCCGGGCTCGCCGTCATCGCTGAAACGGTACTGGTTACCCAGCTTCCACGCCCAGCAGTTGTGCCCGGCGCTGGGGTCGCGGTGCGCAGCGAGGAAGGCCTGGGCCTCGGCCTCGCTGGCGATGGGAGCAGCGACGCAGTGGAAGCGGCTCTTGCGGATGTATTCTTCGTACACCGCAAGGCCGGCGAGGGTGAAGCTCATGCGGAGGCTGGCGGCGGCGTCAGCCCGCAACCCTTGAGGATGATGCGGATGAGGTTGTCGCTGGCGGCGCTGAAGTCCTGTTTGGACAGGCGCTTGCGGCCGGTGACGAAGCCGATCTGGGTGGCGAAGTCGGCGTAATGCTGGGTACTGCTCCAGATCAGGAAGATCAGGTTCACCGGGTCCACGGCCTCCATCTTGCCGGCGTCGATCCAGGCCTGGAACACGGCGGCGCGGCCGGAGAACCAGGTGCGGTAGTCCTGGCTGAAGTGCTCGGACAGGCATTCGCCACCGCTGATGATCTCCATCGCGAACACCCGCGAGGCCTGCGGGTAGCGACGGGAGAACTCCATCTTGGCGCGGATGTAGGTGGCGAGCGCGATGGCCGGGTCATCGTCCACGGTGAGGTGGTTGAAGGTGCTGTCCCACAGCTCGAGGATGTTGCTCAGCACCGCCACGTACAGCCCCAGCTTGTTGCTGAAGTAGTAGTGCAGGTTGGCCTTGGGCAGGCCGACGCGCTGGGCGATGGTGTTCATGCTGGTGCCCTTGAAGCCGTGGCGAGCGAACTCTTCCTCGGCGGCGGCGAGGATGGCTTCCTCGTTCTTCTGGCGAATGCGGCCGGCGGGCTTTTCGCCGTTGGTCGCGGTATGGGCGGGTACCTGGAGGGTCATGCGGGATGTCCGTGCATTGAGCGGGGGCGCTGCATGGATAACCCAGCACGGGAGGCGGCATCAAGGGCCGTCGATGACTTTCTGCGCCGGAGCGCAAAGGCCCCGCCATGACGGCAGGGCCTTTCCAGCATCAGAAGTGGTACTTGACCAGTGCGCTGACGGTGTTCTGGTCGGTGGTGAAGTACTGCGAATCCTTGATGCCGTACTTGTCGGACCAGTAGTCGTACTCGATACCCACGTACAGGTGCTTGGCCTCGTAGCCCAGGGACTTGCCCAGGTCGTACTTGAGCTGCGGGTTGAAGTGCAGGTTGGCGTGGTAGTCGCTCTGGTTGCGCTCGCTGGAGCTGGCGCTCTTGTTGTTGACGACCCAGTCCATGAAGCCGTCGAACAGGATGTCGGAGTTGCCCACCGGGATGGTGATGGCCCAGGCCGGGGTGACCTGCCAGGCCCCGGACGGCACGCGGTTGCCATCAGGCTTGCGGTAGTAGAAGTTCAGCTGGAAGTAGTCGAAGCCCGGCAGCGCCAGGTCGAAGCCCGGGCCAACCAGGTAGGACTCGACGTCGCCTTCGCCGAATTCGTAGGTGGTGGCCAGCAGCACGTCCTTGACCGGCCCGAAGGACAGGTCGGCACCGGTGATCTTGCCGAACGACAGGCGCGGGCTGAACTCGCCGTAGTAGGTGTTCTTGCCGTTGGTGGCGCTTTCTTTTCCGTTGTAGTTGATCTGGTCGACGAAGAACCAGATGTCACCCCAGGTCCAGGCGCTCGCACTCTCGAAGGTGAAGGTCTGCTGGATCGGCGGGTCTACCTTGAAGTTCTTGCCCCACAGGTAGGTCAGGCTTTCGTTGTGCCAGATCAGCGGGCCGTCGTTGGAAGCCGGCGCCGGGGTCAGGTCTTCACCGCCAGCCATGGCCTGCCCGGCCGCGAGCAGCCCGCCGGCGAGCAGCAGGGATGCGAGAGTGCGAGTCATGCGTTGCTCCTAATCAGTGCAGTCGTGTTGCGTTTTTAATTGTCGGTGGAACCTGTCCGGTTGGTCAGGCCTGGCGAGGAAAAGCAAGATTGGCGCCAATCCTGACCAGATGTTCCACTTTTATGACGAACCCCTTCAGGTCCGCTCCTTTGGCAGGGAAGACGCAGGTGCACGGGCCGGGCCATTTCCTGACTCACAGGACAACTTCGCCTGTTTCGAGGGCATCGGCCCCAGCAGGAGGCACTGAAATGGCGATCGCCGACCGGAAGATTGGATACACGACGAACATGTGTTGAAACGAATCAACACAATTTATGTATACAACTATCCTGTGGGAAATCTACACAACAGCCGCAGGACCACACCACGCGTTTTTCCGGGCGCGGATAATGCCAGACAAGGGCCTTCACCACACCTGCCAAAGTGCCTCGGACCGCCCGGCGGTCGCCTTGCCGGAGGCTTCCTCCCGGTGTCGAACGCCGCCGTTCGGGACGGCAATGGCTCCGATCCGGCTTGAGGCACGTGGAGCGGCCTGCCAGACTGCGCCATCCAGCGACATTACCTGCAGATAGATCGATGAAAGGACAAGCTCCCGAACTGCAACGCCTGATCCCCGTGCTCGACCGCCTGCCCCGGCCGGTCTATGCGCGGGCCGAGCGGCTGCGCGCGGGCTCCTGGACGAGCCGGCACCATCACGCCTGGGTCCAGTTGTCCTATGCGATTACCGGGGTGCTGGGTGTACACACGGCCGAGGGCAGCTTCTTCGCGCCGCCACAGCGGGCGATCTGGATTCCGGCCTTCCTCGATCACGAAGTGGTGACCTCGACCCAGGCGGACATGCGCAGCCTGTATATCCGCGACGACGCCTGCCAGTGGGCGCCGGACCGCTGCCGGGTGCTGGAGGTGACGCCGCTGGCCCGCGAGCTGATCAAGAGCTTCTGCGAGCTGCCGGTGGATTATCCACAGGGCGACAGCGCCGACTCGCGACTGGTGCAGGTGCTGCTGGACCAGTTGCGCCACCTGCCGGAGGTTGCCTTCTCCCTGCCGATGCCGCAGGAAAGCCGCTTGCTGCAGTTGTGCCAGACGCTGATCGACCACCCCACCGACAGCCACACGCTGGGCGACTGGGCGCAGCGCATCGGCACCTCGGAGAAGACCCTGTCGCGGCTGTTCCAGCGCGAAACCGGGATGACCTTCCGTCTCTGGCGCCAGCGCCAGCGCCTGCTGGCGTCCCTCGGCTCGCTGGAAGCCGGCGACAGCGTGACGGCGGCGGCGCTCGACTGCGGCTATGACTCCACCTCGGCGTACATTGCGTCGTTCAAGGGCTTGTTCGGGTTTACGCCGGGGGAATTATTCAAGCAGCGCTGAATCCTGAGTCAATCGCCTTTGCCAGGTCGGCACTATCCGACATCAAATCCAAATGGCGCTGCCCAGTGTGCGAAAAAGATCATGCTTCCGTTATACTCGCCACACGTAGAGTACTCACTAACGGCCGGACTTCATGCAAGCAGACAGCATTGAAATGCATAACTGGAAAATAGGATTATCGGACAGCCTAGTTCAGTATTTTCGCTCGCCCGCCATCCTACACCCTGCCGCCGCGTTCATTTCAGCACTCCTGATATATACAAACCTCAGAGCGACGGAAGCAACAGGGTGGACCACTCTCGGGATAATTATTTTCGGAATCCTGACTCTTATACGAGCACCTCGCTTTATAGTATACGGCGCTCTGGCCATTGGAATGGTATCACTCATTGGATGGTATGTTTGCGTTGACGCATTAGGGCCACAGGCAAATGTCGCTGATCGAGCAGAGGCGGTCATTATATCGGCCCAGGCTCTTATTAATGGTGAAAACCCATGGTCACACGCCACACACTACTCCAACCCAATCACTACCGGACCATCCAGTATTCTCCTCGCACTGCCCTGGGTCGCCACCACTGGTAATCTCTCTGAGATTACCTTTGTACTCTGGGTGACATTCCTGGCCTTCATGCTGATCGGCGATTGCATGGCAAGGAACAATCTCTTCCCCGTGGGCTGCCTAATCACGCTGATCCCTGTTTCCGGCTTTTTTACCACATGGCATCTGGCGTTGGATGAGCTGTACTTTGCCGCGATTCTACTTCCCTCAGTGTGGTTCTTGCTTAGAATGAACTGGTTCTTCGCTGCTGGCATGGCGATGGGTTTCCTGCTACTAAGCCGGGCAAATTATGCCTTTGCCGTTCTGGCGATCGGGGTTTGGTGGATGTGGAGCGGAGCATTCAGTTGGGCTCGCTCCTGGAAACTATTGGCAGGTGGAGTATTTTATTGCATAGCCACTCTTTTGCTATTTTGGTTCATTGGCGGCGAGCGCTTCCTCAAAGTGAATTTTATCACCATCAATTCGACAATTGGCTCCGCTGCCATTTTCATTCCAGACTACATTGCTAAAAGTGAATGGTTATCCCAGGCAGTTGGCGCGCTGACAAATTCCAACGCTCGGCTATTGCTCGCGATATCTATCTGTATAGGGATCTGCTGGAGGTTACGAGGCTCCGAGAATCCATTCTTCCAGGTGGCAGCCTCTATGTTTGTCGCTCACACGGTCGTCTTCTACCCTCAATACTTGGATAACTATATTCTTCTATTTGTAGTCCCAATGATATATGGAGTCATGTACTTAAGACCCGCAAGAGCGGAGTAAGAAGCAGCGCTTTTCGCTAAGCCAGGGTCACGATCCAAGCCAGCCCGTCCTATGTTGTTTGAGACTTGGTACGCCAAGTCTCAAATCTTCACAGCTGTACCTCTGCAATAAGCCTCGCGCCACTGAGCGGATTTCCGCTCAGTGCCCCCTATCGCTCAGCATATCTCTGCCGACGCGCGCCCCTCCAATACACGTGCACCTCAGTAACGGTGTGGCTTCTACCAGTTGGCACGCTGCCTGCTATCGCCCTCGACACTGCGCCGCCCTCGCGGCGCGCCGGCGTGACGTTCCGAGTAGTCCGCACGCCTGACGACAACAACGACAAAGAGGAATACCCATGGATAGCGCAAGCGCCGTCTCCGCTTCTGCCGCACCCCGCACGACTTCCCAGCGCATCAAGTCGATCTTCAGTGGCTCGGTCGGCAACCTGGTCGAGTGGTACGACTGGTACGTCTACGCCGCCTTCTCGCTGTACTTCGCCAAGGCGTTCTTCCCCCAGGGCGACATGACCGCCCAGTTGCTGAACACCGCCGCGATCTTCGCCGTGGGCTTCCTCATGCGTCCGATCGGCGGCTGGCTGATGGGCATCTACGCCGACCGCAAGGGCCGCAAGGCGGCGCTGCTGGCCTCTGTGCTGCTGATGTGCTTCGGCTCGCTGATCATCGCCCTGACCCCCAGCTATGAAACCATCGGCGTCGGCGCCCCGATCCTGCTGGTGCTCGCGCGCCTGCTGCAGGGCCTGTCGGTCGGCGGCGAATACGGCACATCCGCGACCTACCTGAGCGAGATGGCGAACAAGGAGCAGCGCGGCTTCTTCTCCAGTTTCCAGTACGTCACCCTGATCTCCGGCCAGCTCATCGCCCTGGCGGTGCTGATCGTGCTGCAGCAGACCCTGACCACCGAGCAGCTGGAAAGCTGGGGCTGGCGCGTGCCGTTCTTCATCGGTGCCCTGTGCGCGGTCGTGGCCATGTTCCTGCGTCGCGGCATGGAAGAGACCGAGTCCTTCACCACCAAGAAGGAAGAGCCCAAGGAAAGCCTGATGCGCTCGCTGCTGCGCCATCCGAAGGAAGTCCTGACCGTGGTCGGCCTGACCATGGGCGGTACCCTGGCCTTCTACACCTACACCACCTACATGCAGAAATACCTGGTGAACACGGTGGGGATGAGCAAGAACGACTCGACCATGATCTCGGCGGCCACCCTGTTCCTGTTCATGCTGCTGCAGCCCATCGTCGGCGCGCTGTCGGACAAGATCGGCCGTCGTCCGATCCTGATCGCCTTCGGCGTCCTGGGCACTGTCTTCACCTACCCGATCCTCAGCACCCTGCACACCATCGACACCTGGTGGGGCGCGTTCTTCCTGATCATGGCCGCACTGGTCATCGTCAGCGGCTACACCTCGATCAACGCCGTGGTGAAGGCCGAGCTGTTCCCCACCGAGATCCGCGCCCTGGGCGTGGGCCTGCCCTACGCGCTGACCGTGTCGATCTTCGGCGGCACCGCCGAGTACGTGGCGCTGTGGTTCAAGAGCATCGGCATGGAGAGCGGCTTCTACTGGTACGTCACCGCGTGCATCGCCTGCTCGCTGCTGGTCTACGTGACCATGAAGGACACCCAGAAGCATTCGAAGATCACCACCGACTGATTGGGCTCCTTGCTCAGGCCCCGGCGCACACGCCCGGGGTTTTTTATCCACAAGGCCCGGCTCATGCCGGGCCTTGTCGTTCCGGGACCCGGCATTTCACATTGCCGCGACACCCGCCCTTGATATCCTCGCCGGCGACTCTCCCGGCAGATCAGGCCCATGAACCCTCCGCAGATTCCCCTCGGCCCGTTGCAGGCCCGCGCGTTGCGCGGCGCGTACAGCGGCCCCTTCGATCTCGACCTGGCGCCCGGCCGCTGCACGGTGCTCAGCGGACCGTCGGGCATCGGCAAGAGCCTGCTGCTGCGCATGCTCGCCGACCTCGACCCGAACCAGGGCCGCGTCAGCCTCGCCGGCGTCGACCGCGAAAGCCTGCCGGCCAGCACCTGGCGACGCCTGGTGACCTACCTGGCAGCCGAGTCCGGCTGGTGGGAGGACGACGTCGCCGCGCACTTCGGCGATCTGGACGCCGTGCGCCCGTTGCTGCCACAGGTGAACCTCGACCCGGCACTGCTGCAGGCCCAGGTCATGCAGCTCTCCACCGGCGAACGGCAACGCCTGGCGCTGCTCCGTGCGGTCGTGCAGAACCCCCGCTTCCTGCTGCTGGACGAACCGACGGCAGCGCTCGACCCGGACAGCCGCGAGGCCGTCGAACAACTGCTGCGAGGCCTGCAGGCACACGGCACGGGCCTGCTGCTGGTCAGCCACGACGCCGAACAGGCACGTCGCCTGGGCGATGTCCGGCTGCTGCTCGACAGCCAGGGGCTGCGCGAGGTCAGCGTATGACGCCACTCCAGCTGAGCCTGCCGGAACTGGCCCTCGCGGCCCTGCTGATCGTCGCTGCCGCCGCGTTGTCCTGGGCACTGCGCCTCGGCCTGCAGCGCACCCTGCTGATCTCCGCCGTGCGCCTGGTGGTGCAGCTGGTGCTCGTCGGGCTGTTCCTGCGCCAGGTGTTCGCCCTGTCCTCGCCCTGGCTGACCGCCCTGGTGGTGGCAGGCATGCTCGCGGCCGCCACGTTCGAAGTCGGTTCCCGTCAGCGGCGCCGCCTCGCCGGTTTCTGGCACCTGGGCATCGGCGGCAGCACGCTGGGTGTCGCCACGCTCGGCATCGCGCTGTTCGCCCTGTCCAGCAGCCTGCGCCCGCAACCCTGGTATGACCCGCGCCACGCCATTCCCCTGGTGGGCATCATCCTCGGCACCGCGATGAACGCCGCGAGCCTGGCCCTGAACCAGGTCTTCGCCAGCGTCACCCGCGAGCGCGCCGCCATCGAGGCGCGCCTGGCGCTCGGCGCGGATCGCTACACCGCGCTGGATGGTGTGCTGCGCCGCGCCCTCTACACCGGCCTGATCCCCACGCTGAACCAGATGGCCGCCGCCGGCATCATCACCCTGCCGGGCATCATGACCGGGCAGATTCTCGCCGGCATGGACCCACTGGACGCCGCGCGCTACCAGATTCTGCTGATGTTCCTGCTCACCGCCGCCGGCTTCGCCACCGCCCTGGGCGCGGTCTGGCTATCGGCCTGGCGGCTCACCGACGAGCGCGACCGGTTGCGCCTGGACCGCCTGCGCGCGGAGAACTGAGCAGGTATGCTGAGGGCTTTTCAACGGTACCGGAGAACGCCATGAGCACTGCCAAATCCGCCCTGATCATCGGCGCCTCGCGCGGCCTCGGTCTGGGCCTGGTGCGCGAGCTGCTGGAGCGCGGCTGGGACATCACCGCCACCGTGCGTGACGCCGCCAACGCCGGCGAACTGGCGGCGCTGCCGGTGCGCGTCGAATCCCTGCTGCTCGATGACGCGCAGTCCCAGGACCGCCTCGCCGAAGCCCTGGCCGGCGCCCGCTTCGACCTCATCTACATCAACGCCGGCATCTACGGTCCGCCGCACCAGTCGAGCATCGACGCCAGCCTCGCCGAGGTCGGCCAGCTGTTCATGGTCAACGCTATCGCCCCGCTGCGCCTGGCCGAACGCCTGCTGCCGCGCCTGGATGCCGAACACGGCGTGCTGGCCTTCATGACCTCGGAACTGGGCAGCGTCGCCGGCAACCAATCCGGCGGCATGGCGCTGTACCGCGCGAGCAAGGCAGCGCTCAATTCGCTGACCCGCAGCTTCGTCGCCGAGCTGGGCGAGACCGGCATCACCCTGCTCAACCTGCACCCGGGCTGGGTGCGCACCGACATGGGCGGCGAGTCCGCGCCGCTGGACGTGCCGACCAGCGTGAAGGGCCTCGCCGACCAGGTCGAAAGCCACGCCGGCCGTGGCGGCCAGTTCTACCTGGACTACCAGGGAACGACGATCGACTGGTGACGGCTCGCGCCGTGGGCGTTACCATGCGCCCACGTCTGACTTCCGGGTCAACGGACCTGGATCAGCAGACAGGGTGAACACTGAGCTGGCTTCCCATGACCCCATGGAGCCGGATCGCTACGAACGGCTCCGTCCGTTTGGAGAACTCACCCATGTCTTCCCCGCGTCTCTGGCTGCGCAACCCGCTGGCCATCTTCACCGCCAACGACCTCGACGCCCGTGGCGGCCTCGTGGTCCAGGACGGCCGCATCGTCGAACTGGTCGCCGCCGGCCAGCAGCCTTCAACTCCCGTCCAGCAGACCTTCGACGCCAGCCAGCACGTGCTGACGCCCGGCCTGATCAACACCCACCACCACTTCTACCAGACCCTCACCCGCGCCTGGGCGCCGGTGGTCAACCAGCCGCTGTTCCCCTGGCTGAAGACGCTCTACCCGGTGTGGGCGCGGCTGACCCCCGAGCAGCTCGGCGTGGCCACCCAGGTCGCGCTGGCCGAACTGCTGCTGTCAGGCTGTACCACCGCCGCCGACCACCACTACCTGTTCCCCGACGGTCTGGAGCAGGCCATCGACGTGCAGGCCGGTGTGGTCCAGGAACTGGGCATGCGCGCCATGCTCACCCGTGGCTCGATGAGCCTGGGCGAAGCCGATGGCGGCCTGCCGCCGCAGCAGACCGTGCAGAGCGCCGAGGCCATCCTCGACGACAGCCAGCGTCTGATCCGCGCGTACCACCAGCGCGGCGAAGGCGCCCAGGTGCAGATTGCCCTGGCGCCCTGCTCGCCGTTCTCGGTCACCCCGGAAATCATGCGTGCCAGCGCCGAACTGGCCGAACGCGAGGACGTGCGCCTGCACACCCACCTCGCCGAAACCCTCGACGAGGAAGACTTCTGCCTGCAGCGCTTCGGCCAGCGCACGGTGGATTACCTGGACAGCGTTGGCTGGCTCGGCCCGCGCACCTGGCTGGCCCACGGCATCCACTTCAACGACGAGGAAATCCGCCGTCTGGGCGAAGCCGGTACCGGTGTCTGCCACTGTCCCAGCTCGAACATGCGCCTGGCCTCGGGCATCTGCCCAACCGTGGCGCTGGAAGCCGCCGGTGCACCGGTGGGCATCGGCGTGGATGGCTCGGCCTCCAACGACGCGTCGAACATGATCCTCGAAGCCCGCCAGGCCCTGTACATCCAGCGCCTGCGCTATGGCGCCGAGCAGATCACCCCGGAACGCGCCCTGGGCTGGGCCACCCGGGGTTCGGCGAAGCTGATCGGCCGCAGCGACATCGGTGAGCTGGCCGTGGGCAAGCAGGCCGACCTCGCGCTGTTCAAGCTCGACGAACTGCGCTTCTCCGGCAGCCACGATCCGCTCTCGGCCTTGCTGCTGTGCGGCGCCGACAAGGCCGACCGGATCATGATCGGCGGCACCTGGCGCGTGGTGGATGGTGAGGTGGAAGGCCTCGACCTCAAGCGCCTGATCGCCGACCACACCCAGGCGGCGCGCCAGCTGCTCGGTACGCTGTAAGCCCCCGACCGGGAGCATCCTGCGCTCGAGTCTCCCCTCTCCCCCGCCCTCTCCCTGAAGGGAGAGGGAGCTGTCCGTGCCGGCTGACGCTGCCGTTTCATCCTGCACCGAACGGTCCCCTCGCCCTTAGGGAGAGGGAACCAGGCAGAGAGAGTCGGCGGGAGGCAGTTGCGATCCGCCTCTGTCTCACCTCTTCACCGTGGCTCCGGATGCCATCCCGGCCGGCACGTTTTGTCATCGAAAAATCGCTACAGCCCGCGTCACACAAGGCCTGCGAGCTACCGCCCGTCGCCCTCCGGACAGCGACGATGAACGGCCATTCAGCGAAAACCCCTCTAGATCAAGGGTCTATCCCTGGTGACGGGAATGTGCCGCCAGTTTGACATCACCCAACGGCACTCTAGTTTTAAATCGCTGGGCCGAATTCCTGCTCAAGACGTTGTCAGCAGCCGTTTGGCCCGGATACCGGCGCCCGGCAATGGAGTGCACTGAATGCGCGATTCACAGTTGAGCCCCCAGGCGGTTCAAGCAGCCAGCCAGGATTGGCCACGGCGCCTCATCATCCAGACCCTGCCCTGGGCGGTCGTGGCTGTACTGTGCGCGGTTGGCGTGCCGTTCTGGTGGATGCTGCCGGTGGGCTGGCTCTCGAGCCTGGTGCTGAGCAGCCTGCTGTGCGGTACCGGGAAGGCCGGCGGCGATGCCCAGGCGACCAACCTGCGCAACGACGAACTGCCGCACTGGCGACCACTGCAGGAAGGCATGGAAGGCCATCTGGCTTCGCTCAACGGTCATACCCACCAAATCGACAGCCTCCTGCACCAGGCCATCCGCCAGTTGACCGACAGCTTCCATGCCCTCGCCGAGCGCATCGACACCCAGCGCGGCCTGTCCCACTCGTTGATCGAGCGCTACGACGGTCGCGGCCACATGGACGGTGACATCGACTTCCAACGCTTCATCCACGCCACCCAGGAAACCCTCGGGCTGTTCGTCGAAGCCACCCTGGAAACCAGCCGCACCTCGCAGCAACTGGTGGAACGCATGGACCGCGTGACCCACAAGATCGCCGAGATCCTGCAGTCCACCCAGGACATGGACGCCATCGCCAAGCAGACCAACCTGCTGGCCCTTAACGCCGCCATCGAAGCCGCCCGCGCCGGCGAAAGCGGCCGGGGCTTTGCCGTGGTGGCCGACGAGGTCCGCGCGCTGTCGACCCGCTCCACGCACTTCTCGCAAGCCATTCGTGAACACGTCGACGTGGTCTACCACGAGATCAAGGATGCCGAAGGCGCCATCAGCCAACTGGCGGACAAGGACATGACCTTCGCCCTGGATTCGCGCCAGAAGATCCAGAGCATGCTCGACGACCTCGACACCATGAACCAGCACACCGTGAAGGTGGTGCAGGAGCTGGACCGCATCTCCCTGGAAGTAGGCGACGGCGTCAACGCCGCAGTCACCGCCCTGCAGTTCCAGGACATGAGCAGCCAGCTGCTCGGCCAGATCGGCAAGCACAGCGCCCGCCTCGGCGCCCTCGCCGTCGGCCTGGGAGCGCTGGATGGCCGCGAACCCGGCGAGTGGGGCGAACGCCTGCGCGGCGAAGTCGCCGAGCTCGGCCGCCCTCTGAGCAACCCGGTCGCCCAGACCAGCCTCAACGCTGGCGAGGTGGAACTGTTCTGACCTGAAGGCAACGCAGGAGCCCCGACATGCTGCAGCCCGTCTTCGAATACCTGGCCAACCTCGCCCTCATCGGCTGAGCCCCACACACCATTTCCGCGCGCCGGGATGGCGCGAGCTTTCGTGCGCCTGGCGACAACAAACGCATTGCAATCCGAGGAGAACCAACGCAATGGGAAAGCAGATTCTGATCGTCGATGACTCGGCCTCCATCCGGCAGATGCTGAGCTTCACGCTCAAATCCGCCGGCTATGAGGTGGACGAGGCCGTGGACGGCAAGGACGGCCTGGGCAAGGCCCAGCGCAAGACCTACAACCTGGTCTTCACCGACCAGAACATGCCGAACATGGATGGCCTGACACTGATCCGCAGCCTGCGCGACATGGCCGGCTACCGTGGCACGCCGATCCTGATGCTCACCACCGAATCCAGCGACGCCATGAAGCAGCAGGGCAAGAGCGCGGGCGCCACCGGCTGGCTGGTGAAGCCGTTCGACCCGCCGAAACTGCTGGAAGTGACCCGCAAGGTCCTGCCCTAGGGGAACCCTGAATGGCGACCGGAATGGAGCAATTCCTCCAGGTGTTCTTCGAGGAAACCGACGAACACCTGGCGACCCTCGAACTCCTGCTGATCGGGCTCGACCTCGATCAGCCGGACGCCGAGACGCTCAATGGCATTTTCCGCGCGGCCCACTCGATCAAGGGCTCCAGCGGCATGTTCGGCTTTGAAGACCTGACCGCCGTGACCCACGAACTGGAAACCCTGCTCGACCGCATCCGCTGCGGGCAGACCGCCCTGCACGCGGACATGATCGGCGTGTTTCTCGAAGCCCGTGACGTGCTGCAGCGCCTGCTCGATGCGCACCGCAGCCAGATACCCGATCCGGACGTACCGGTGGCCGCCACCGTGGAACGCCTGCGCGCCTGGCTCGCGGAGCCTGTCGTGCATGCTGCCGATGAGGGTGTCGGCTTGTTCGATGAGCCGCGCCTGGCATCTGACGCCAGCGCCAGCGACGACGCGTTCGGTTTCTTCGATGATGCGCCCGGCACTCCCGGCGCCAGCACAACCAGCGCCAGCAGCGATGACGACTTCGGTTTCTTCGGCGACGCCCCCGGCGCGCCGGACGCCAACCCCGTCGAGCCCTACGGCATCTTCGACAAGGCGCCTGGCGCCCCCGCGGTGGCTGCACGGGTTGCAACGCCCAGCGAACAGCCCAAGGCCGCGCCCGCCGCAGCCGCCAAGCCAGCCACCCGCACCGACAGCGAATCCAGCTCCATCCGCGTCAGCGTCGAGAAGATCGACAGCCTGATCAACCTGGTGGGCGAGTTGGTGATCACCCAGGCCATGCTCAGCCAGCTCAGCGAAGACCTCGACCCCACGCACTTCGAGCGCCTGCAGCAGGCCCTGGCACAACTGGAGCACAACACCCGTGACCTGCAGGAATCGGTGATGTCGATCCGCATGCTGCCGATCAGCTTCATCTTCAGCCGCTTCCCGCGCCTGGTGCACGACACCTCCGCGCGCCTGGGCAAGCAGGTCGAGCTGATTCTGCACGGCGAGCACACCGAGCTGGACAAGAGCGTCATCGAAAAGCTCAGCGACCCGCTCACCCACATCGTCCGCAACAGCATCGACCACGGCATCGAGACACCCGCCGAACGCCTGGCCGCGGGCAAGCCGGCCCAGGGCTCGGTGAAGCTCGCCGCCAGCCACCAGGGCGGCAGCGTGGTGGTGGAGATCTCCGATGATGGTCGTGGCCTGTCCCGCGAGCGCATCCTCGCCAAGGCCCGCGAAAAGGGCCTGCCGGTGCACGACGGAATGAGCGACGCGGAGGTCTGGCAACTGATCTTCATGCCCGGCTTCTCCACCGCCGAAGCGGTCACCGAGCTCTCCGGCCGGGGTGTGGGCATGGACGTGGTGCGGCGCAACATCCAGGCCATGGGCGGACGGATCGATATCGATTCGGCGCCCGGCATGGGCACGCGCATGAGCATCCGCCTGCCGCTGACCCTGGCCATCCTCGACGGCCTGATCGTCGCCGTGGAGAAGGTCAATTACGTCGTCCCGCTGACCTACATCGTCGAATCGCTGCAGGCCCGCGCCGACGACGTGCGCGGACTGGCCGGCGAGGAATCGACGGTGATCCGCGTGCGTGGCGAATACCTGCCGCTGTTCTCTCTCAACCAGTTGCTGCGCATTGGCGCGGACCCCGTGCCGCCGGAGCGGGGGATCGTGGTGATCCTCGAATCCGAGGGCAAGAGCTTCGCGCTGCAGGTGGACGAACTGGTTGGCCAGCAGCAGGTGGTGATCAAGAGCCTGGAGCAGAACTTCCGCCGGATCGACGGGATCGCCGGCGCCACCATCATGGGCGACGGCAGCGTTGCCCTGATCCTCGATGTCGATGCCCTGCCACGCCTGGCGGCGCAAGGAGAAACCACCCATGAGCGCAGCTGAAGCCACTGTCGCGACAAGCCCCGCGCAGGAATACCTGACCTTCACCCTGGGCCGCGAGGAGTACGCCATCGACATCCTGCGCGTGCAGGAGATCCGTGGGTACGACCAGGTCACGGCGATCGCCAACGCACCGGCCTTCATCAAGGGCGTGATCAACCTGCGTGGCGCCATCGTTCCCATCGTCGACCTGCGCATCAAGTTCAACCTGGCGGACATCAGCTACGACCAGTTCACCGTGGTGATCATCCTCAACGTCGGCCGGCGCATCGTCGGCGCGGTGGTGGACTCGGTCTCCGACGTGATCGCCCTGGCCGGCGACGAGATCAAGCCACGCCCCGAATTCGCCGCCAGCTTCGACACCGAGTACCTGCTGGGCCTGGCCACCGCCGGTGAGCGGATGCTCATCCTGGTGGACATCGAAAAACTCATGACCAGCCGCGAAATGGCGCTGGTCGACGAAACCGCCGCCTGATCGCGACCGAGGACAATCAACATGGGTCTGTTCAACGCACACGCTGTGGCGCAGCAACGCGCCGACCGCATCACCGCCATCCTCCACAGCCTGGTGGACGGCAACCTCGACGTCGCCATCGGCGAAGCGCCTGCCGCCGGCTACGAGCGCCTCTACGACGGACTGCGCAACGTCCAGCGCAGCCTGCGTGAGCAGCGCGCCGAACAGGCCCAGGTGGAAGCCCTGGAAGCCGGTCTGGTGGAAATGACCCGCCAGCACGAGCTGGGCTGGATCGACGAGGTGATCCCGGTGGACAAGTTCGCCGGCCGCCCGGCGCGAATCGCCAAGGGCATCAACGACCTGGTCGCCGCGCACATCGCAGTGAAGATGAAGGTCGTCGCCACTGTCACCGCCTACGGCAAGGGCGACTATTCGGTGGACATGGATCGCCTGCCGGGCAAGAAAGCCATCATCACCGAGGCCATCGACGGCGTGCGCGACAGCCTCAAGGCCAACGCCGATGCCGCCGAGTACAACGCGCGGATCAAGAGCGCGCTGGATAACGTCTCGGCCAACGTGATGATCGCCAACAACGATCTCGACATCATCTACATGAACCGCACCGTCACCGAGATGCTCGGCAATGCCGAGGCCGACATCCGCAAGCAGCTGCCGAACTTCAACGCCAGCCGCCTGATGGGCGCCAACATCGACATGTTCCACAAGAACCCGGCGCACCAGCGCGGCATGCTCGCGCACCTCACCGCGCGGCATAAGGCCGAGCTGAGCCTGGGCGGCCGCCGCTTCGCACTCGACGTGGTGCCGGTGTTCAACGATGCCGGCGAGCGCCTGGGCTCGGCGGTGCAGTGGACCGACCGGACCGAGGAGTTCCGCGCCGAGCAGGAAGTCTCGCAACTGGTCGACGCCGCCGTCGCCGGCGACTTCACCAAGCGCATCGAGGCCTCCAACAAGGAAGGCTTCTTCCTCAAGATTGCCAACGGCCTGAACAACCTGGTGGACACCGCCGACAAGGGCCTGCGCGATGTCACCCGCGTGCTTGGTGCCCTGGCCCAGGGCGACCTGACCCAGCGCATCGACACTGATTACCAGGGCACCTTCGGCGAACTCAAGGACTACGCCAACGAGACCGCGCAGAGCCTGTCGCGGATGCTCGGGCAGATCCGCGAAGCGGCCGATACCATCCACACCGCTGCCAGCGAGATCGCCAGCGGCAACGCCGAGCTTTCCACCCGTACCGAGCAGCAGGCGTCGAGCCTGGAAGAAACCGCGTCGAGCATGGAAGAGCTGACCAGCACCGTGAAACTCAACGCCGAGAACGCGCGCCAGGCCAACTCGCTGGCGGTCAACGCGTCCGAAGTCGCCACCCAGGGCGGCAGCGTGGTGCAGAAGGTGGTCGGCACCATGTCAGCCATCAACGACTCGGCACGCAAGATCGCCGACATCATCGGGGTGATCGACGGCATCGCCTTCCAGACCAATATCCTCGCGCTCAACGCGGCTGTCGAAGCGGCGCGTGCCGGCGAACAGGGCCGCGGCTTCGCGGTCGTGGCCGGAGAAGTGCGCACCCTGGCGCAGCGTTCCGCCGCCGCCGCCAAGGAGATCAAGACGCTGATCAACGACTCGGTGGACAAGGTCGAGAGCGGCAACACCCTGGTCGCCCAGGCCGGCCAGACCATGAGTGACATCGTGGTCGCCATCAAGCGCGTCACCGACATCATGGCCGAGATCGCCGCCGCGTCCGCCGAGCAGAGCAGCGGCATCGAAGAGGTGAACGGCGCGGTGTCGCAGATGGACGAGATGACCCAGCAGAACGCCGCGCTGGTGGAAGAAGCCGCCGCCTCGGCCGAGGCCCTGCAGGAGCAGGCCGGCATGCTCAACCAGCAGGTTGCGGTGTTCAAGCTCGAATCCATCGCGGCCACCGTGGTGCCGCTGGCCTCCGCCCGCCCGGCCCGTGCCGAGCCGGCTGCGCATGCTTCGCGGGCCGCCCGTGGCGTGGCGAAGGCAGTGCGTGCCAAGGGCAAGGAGGACGACTGGGAAGAGTTCTGATCGGGCGGGGCTGAAGGACAGCGGTGGCCGGAGCAATGGGAGGGTCGGCCGCCGCGCGCGGACCAGGGATGGTCAGGCGATACCACCGCACACAGTGATCCTGTAGGAGCGGGCCATGCCCGCGACAGTCCGGCACGATACGGAGCGCGGGCATGGCCCATACGTCTGATCCGCACGCAACCCGCTCACCACCGAGACAACCCGATGTCGATCAACCTGCCCGCCCCCGAGCACGAATTCCACTACACCCGCCGGGACTTCCAGCAGGTGCGTGAGCGCCTGTACCGGCACGCCGGCATCAGCCTCTCGGAGAACAAGCAGCAACTGGTCTACAGCCGCCTCTCGCGACGCCTGCGCAGTCTGCGCCTGGGCAGCTTCGCCGAGTACTTCGCCTACCTGGAGCACCACGAGGAGGAGTGGCAGCAGTTCGTCAACGCACTGACCACCAACCTCACCGCCTTCTTCCGCGAGAAGCACCACTTCGATCACCTCGGCCGCTTCGCCGCCGATCAGTTGCGCGACCACCAGCCACTGCGTTTCTGGTCCACCGCCTCGAGCACCGGCGAGGAACCCTACTCCATGGCCATGACCCTGGTGGACGCGCTGGGCAGCTTCGCCCCACCCATCGAACTGATCGCCTCGGACATCGACACCGGCGTGCTCGGCCAGGCGCGCCAGGGCATCTACCCGCTGGAACGCCTCGAGGCGCTGAGCCCGGCGCAGAAGAAGCGCTTCTTCCTCCGCGGCACCGGCGGCAATGCCGGCAAGGCGCGGGTGGTGCGCGAACTGCGGCAGATGATCGACTACCGGCAGATCAACCTGCTCGACCGCGACTGGGGCATTGCCGGTGGCCTGGACGCGATCTTCTGTCGCAACGTGATGATCTATTTCGACAAGCCGACCCAGACCCGCCTGCTCGAACGCATGGTGCGTCTGCTGCGATCCGGCGGGCTGTTCTTCGCCGGGCACTCGGAGAATTTCGTCCACGCCAGCCACCTGGTGCGCTCGGTGGGCCGCACGACCTACCAGGCCGTGGGGAGTCCTTGATGGGCGCAGCCCTGGACCAGCCCAATCGCTATTACGACCCGCGCTTCGGCATGGACGCGGTGAAACTGTTGCCGGGCGAGTGCTACGTCACCGCCGACCCGGTGATGCTGGTCACCGTGCTCGGCTCCTGCGTCTCGGTGTGCCTGCGCGACCGCAGCAGCGGCCTGGGCGGCATGAACCACTTCATGCTGCCCGGCGACACCGGCGTGCAGGGCCTGCTGTCCAATTCCGGGCGCTACGGCGTGCACGCCATGGACCTGCTGATCAACGGCCTGATGCGCCGGGGTGCCCAGCGCCGGTATTTCGAGGCCAAGGTGTTTGGCGGCGGTTCGGTGCTGAAGAACCTCAGCGCCGACGTCGGCCAGCGCAACGTCGAGTTCGTCCTGCAGTACCTGGAGAACGAGGGCATCCCGCTGGCAGCCCAGGACCTGCTCGACGTCTATCCGCGCAAGGTCTATTTCTTTCCCGGCAGTGGCCGTGTGCTGGTGCGCAAGTTGCGCACCCTGGCCAACGACACCGTGCTGCAGCGCGAGCGGCAGTACTGCCAGCAACTGTCCCGCCGGGAGCGTGGCGGGAGCATCGACCTGTTCTGAAAGGAGGGACGAGCGATGACAGTCAAGGTCCTGATCGTCGACGACTCGGCGCTGATCCGCAGCCTGCTCAAGGACATCATCCAGAACGACCCAGAGCTGCAGCTGGTGGGCGCCGCGCCCGACGCCTTCGTCGCCCGCGACCTGATCAAGCAGCATTCGCCGGATGTCATCACCCTCGACGTGGAAATGCCGCGCATGGACGGCCTGACCTTCCTCGACAAGCTGATGAAGGGACGGCCGACCCCGGTGCTGATGATCTCCTCACTCACCGAAAAGGGCTCCGAGGCGACCCTGCGCGCGCTGGAGCTGGGCGCCATCGACTTCATCGCCAAGCCGCGGCTGGGGATCGCCGAAGGCATGCAGGCCTACGCCGAGGAAATCTGCGCCAAGCTCAAGACCGCTGCCCGCGCTCGTCTGCCGCGCGCCCGTCCGGCCGCCTCGACCGGCATACCGGCAACCAGCAACGCGCCGCTGCTGAGTACCGAAAAGATCTTCGCCATCGGCGCCTCCACCGGCGGCACCGAGGCGATCAAGGAAGTCCTCCAGGGCCTGCCACCGGACTGCCCCGGCACCGTGGTCACCCTGCACATGCCGCCGGGCTTCACCAAGTCCTACGCCGACCGCCTGGACCGCCAGACGCGCCTGTCCGTGCGCGAAGCCCGCGATGGCGACCGTATCCTCCCCGGCCACGTATTGCTCGCCCCCGGCGACTACCACATGGAAGTGCAGCGCAGCGGCGCCAACTATGTCGTGCGGCTGCACCGCGAGGCGGCGGTGAACGGCCATCGCCCGGCTGTGGACGTCATGTTCAATTCCCTCGCCCGCTGCGCCGGGCGCAACCTCATCGCCGCACTGCTCACCGGCATGGGCAAGGATGGGGCCCGTGGCTTGCAGGCGATCCGCCAGGCCGGCGGCCACACAGTGGCCCAGGACGAGGCCACCTGCGTGGTCTACGGCATGCCCCGCGAGGCCGTGGACCTGGGTGCAGCCAAGGAAGTCCTGCCACTGGAACGCATCGCCGGCTCGCTCCTGCAGCAGGCGCGCCAGAGCGGAAGCGGTAACCGCGTCTAGTTCTGCAGGACTCCTCCGGCGGCACCGAGCGACTTTTCGCACAGCGTCTAGACTCAGGCCAATTGACCGGCGCCAATATTATGGCGATCCGATATCAATTTGGTTTGATTGTGCCCGTATACAAAATGCACAATTGAGCTTTCGCCAAAAGACCGGCACACGGCGGGCGACACGGGGAATCAAGATAGCCATGGCGGCAAGATGGGGGTTGCGCGGCAAATCGGTGGTGGCATTGCTCATCGCCTGTCTCCTGGCGCTGGTACCGGCAGTCATGCTGGGCTGGAAAGCCATGGAAGACATCCGCACGCATTTCGGCCTCGCCTTCGCGAGAAACTTCACGCTGCTCAACCAGCAGAAGATCATTGCGCCGGTGATCCGCGAACTGGCGCTCTCGCGGCGCCTGGCCGAGTCCGTGGTGACGCAGGACTGGCTGCTGGCCGAGAACGATCCAGCGCGCCGTGCGCTGTTCTTCCGCGAGGCCGAAGGCTTCCGCGCCGACCAGCACAACTACTCCTACTTCGTCGTAGTGGACTCCTCGCGCCACTACTACTTCAACGACTCCAGCTCGCCGCTCTCCAACTCCCCGCGCTATACCCTCAGCGACACCGACCCGCAGGACCGCTGGTACTTCGATACGCTGGCTCGCGATGAGACCTACAACATCAATGTCAACTACGACGCCAAGCTGAAAGTCACCAAGGTCTGGTTCAACATGGTGGTGCGCGCCGGCAACGAGAAAGTCGGCCTGGCCGGTGGCGGCCTGGACCTCACCGAATTCCTCGACCAGTTCATCTCGCGCCGCGAAGCCGGGGTGACGCCAATGATCGTCGACCCCGACGGCGCCATCCAGGCGCACCCGGACACCCGCCTGATCGCCTACTCCTCGGGCTCCAGCGGGCAGGCCAAGCACCACGTCTACGACCTGCTGGCCAATGACCAGGAACGCACCGCCCTGCGCCAGACCCTGCGCCAGGCCGAGGCCAATCCCGGCGAAGTGGAAACCCTGTGGGGCACCATCGACGGCAAGGAACAGCTCATCGCCACCGCCTACATCCCGCAACTGCGCTGGCACGTGCTCAGCGCCATCGACCTGCACGCCGCCCAGGTGCTCGACAGCCGCTGGATCTGGCCGCTGGTGGGCACCCTCGCCGGGCTGCTGGCGATCCTGCTGATCGGCTTCGCCTACACCGTCGACCTGCTGGTGCTGCGCCCGCTGCGCGGCCTCAAGCAGTCGGCCAAGGCGATTGCCGCCGGGCAGTACGACAGCCCGCTGCCGCGTACCCGCCCGGATGAGATCGGCGAGCTGTCCAGCGCCTTCGCCAGCATGGCCGACCAGGTCCGCCGACACACCGAGGAACTGGAAGACAAGGTCCAGCAGCGCACCCAGGCCCTGGAAGCAGCCAACCGCGAGATGGCCGCCGCGCAGAAGAAGATCGGCGACTCCATCGACTACGCCAGCCTGATCCAGCGCGCCATCCTCCCGGATCGCCAGCTGCAGGCGTCCCTGGGCGAGCACCATTTCGTCCTGTGGAAGCCGCGCGACGTGGTGGGCGGCGACTTCTACATCTACCGCGAAGGCCCGGTGGACAGCCTGATCGGTGTCGTCGACTGCGCCGGCCACGGCGTGCCCGGTGCGCTGATGACCATGCTCGCCCTGGCCGCCATCGACCACGCCATCGACAGCGTGAAGAGCCATGACCCGGCGGCCATCCTGCGCGAGACCGACCATGTGATGCGCGGCATGCTCGGCCAGGAAGAGTTCACCCACTCGCTGGCCACCAACATGGACGCCGGTCTGGTGCGGGTCGATCACCAGCGCAAGCTGCTGCACTTCTCCGGGGCGAAGATTTCCCTGTTCGCCAGCGACGGCAACGACGTGCGCGAGTACAAGGGCGCACGCCGCGCCATCGGCGACAAGCGCCAGGGCGACTACCAGGATGTGGAAATCCCGATGGAAGCCGGTTGGACCTATTACCTGTGCACCGACGGCTTCCTCGACCAGGCCGGCGGCGAGCATGGCTTCGGCTTCGGCAACAGCCGATTCGCCGACCTGCTGCGCAACCACGCGCGCCGACCGCTGGCCGAACAGGCCGACGTGTTCGCCGCTACCCTCGCCCAGTACCAGGGCGAGCAGCCGCAGCGCGACGACATCACCATTCTCTCTTTCCGCTTCGACTAGGGGTTAATCCATGGAATCGCTAGATCTGTTGGCCATGCGCGAAAGCTACACCCGGCAACGCATATTGCTCTGCTTCAACGGGCCCATCTCGCGCAGCCTGATCGAGGAAATCGGTCACGCGCTGCGCAACTACATGCAGGCCGAACAGGCGCACCCCAGCGAAGCGATGGACGTGTTCGCCGTCTACATCGAGATGACCCAGAACATCCGCCACTACGCCAGCCTGCGCGGCTACAACGACCAGGAGGCCTCGGCCACCGTGGCGATTGCCCGCGATGACGAAGGCCACTACGTGGTCTCCGCCGGCAACCTGGTGGAACTGGCCGACGGCCAGGGCCTGGTGCGCAGCATCGACGCCATCGCCGGGCTCGACAAGGCCCAGCTCAAGGCCGCCTACAAGGAACAGCTGCGCCGCCCGCGCGACGCCGAAGCCTCCACCGGCGCAGGTCTTGGCCTGCTGGACATCGCCCGCAAATCCAGCGCGCCGCTCAAGACCTCCCTCACCGAACAACCCGACGGCCGCGCCTTCTTCAGCCTGCGCGCCGTGATCTGAACTGCGAAATTCAGGAAGACCCGACATGAGCGATCTCAACGTCACCGGAACCCAATCAACCCCACAGATCCATGGCGACTGGCAGGCCGGCATCCTCGCGATGCAGGGCGACTCCTACCCGGAGAACTCCTATGAGCTGTTCGGCCAGGTCATCGAGTGGGTCGAACGTTTCCTCACCCAGGAGCAGCGTCCGCTGGAACTCGACCTGCGCCTGCTGTACCTCAACACCAGCTCGATCAAGGCCATGATGGACATCTTCGACCTGCTCGAAGAAGCCCACGGCCAGGGCCGCACCACCCGCGTGGCGTGGCACTACGACCGCCGCAACGAGCGCGTCGCCGAACTGGCCGAGGAATTCCGCGAGGACTGTACCTTCCCGTTCGTCATCCAAGCCTACGACGAGTAACGGCCATGACTAGCGAGCGCGAGCTGGACCTGCTGATCGAAGAGCTGCTGGCCGACCCCCAGTACGAAGGGCATCCCCTGCGCGAGGCCCTGTACCAGAAGCACCAGCAATCCCTCGACCAGCTCGCGCGCCTGGAGCGCATCGCGCGGATTTCCGACGGTTTCCAGTCCATGGCCCGGCAGCAGAACAGCACGCTGTCCGAGCGCTACCACAAGCAACTGCGCCAGCTGGAAAAGGTCGCGCGCATCTCCGACCGCTACCAGGACATGATGCGTGACCTCAACGTCGCGCTGAAGGAAGCCTCGACCCACGACACCCTCACCGGCATCGCCAACCGCCGCCTGCTGATGGAGCGCCTGCGCGAGGAAAGCGAGCGCGCCCAGCGTCACGGCGAGTCCTACGTGCTGGCCATGCTCGACGTCGACCGCTTCAAGCAGGTCAACGACACCTGGGGTCACGAAGTGGGCGACCGCGTGCTGGTGGAAATCGGCCGCGCCATGGAGTCCGCCCTGCGCCAGTACGATCTCTGCGGCCGCTGGGGCGGCGAGGAATTCCTGCTGATTCTGCCCGACACCCGCCTGGCCGACGCCGCCGCCATCATCGAGCGTGTGCGCAACGACATCCGCTGCCTCGCCGTACGCGTGGGCACCAACGCCCTGTCCGTCACCGCCAGCTTCGGCGTCGCCGAACACCATCCGGGCGAGAGCTACTCCCAGACCCTCAGCCGCGCCGACGCCGCCCTGCTGGACGCCAAGCGCAGCGGGCGCGACAAGTGCGAGTTCGCGCAGGCGTAAGCCGGCGCAGGGCACACGGACGCTCCACCCGGTTGGCATCCCGGGGCGAACCCGATTAAGGTCCATGGACCACATGCAAAGGATGCAGCATGGCCACCAAGCCCCCAGTCCCCCGCCAGCAGAAGCACCTCGCCGTCCTGATCGACGCCGACAACGCCCCCGCCGCCATCGTCGAAGGGTTGTTCGAGGAGATCGCCAAGTACGGCGTCGCCAGCGTCAAGCGCATCTACGGCGACTGGACCAAGCCCAACCTGGGCAAGTGGAAGCAGGTCCTGCTGGACCACTCCATCCAGCCCATGCAGCAGTTCGCCTACACCAGTGGCAAGAACGCCACCGACAGCGCGTTGATCATCGACGCCATGGACCTGCTCTACACCCGGCGCTTCGACGGTTTCTGCCTGGTCTCCAGCGACAGCGACTTCACCCGACTGGCCGCACGCCTGCGTGAAGAGGGCCTGACCGTCTACGGCTTCGGCGAGGAGAAGACGCCCAAGCCGTTCGTCTCCGCGTGCGACAAGTTCATCTACACCGAGATCCTGCGCGCCGCGCCAGAGCCCGTCGCAGACCCTGTGCAGACCACCGATAAGTCCGTCGCCCCCAGCACCACGGAAACGCCAAGGCCTGCCAGCAAGACCAAATCGCAGAAGGTCCCGCTGGACTTCATCGCCAAGGTGCTCGACGACATCGATGGCGACGATGATGACTGGGTGCAACTCGGCGCCCTGGGACAGAACATCAGCAAGCTGCAGCCCGCGTTCGACCCACGCTTGTATGGCTTCAAGAAGCTCAGCGACCTGATCAAGGGACATCCCAAGCGCTTCGAGCTGCAGGCACGGGGCACCAGTGGCACCGGTGGCAAGGACCTGTACGTGCGCAACGTCGGCCCCGCGCGCTGATACTGCACCAGCGCAATGAACGGGCCGATCGCCGGGCGTTAGACTGCGCGGCAAACCCGCAACGGAGACGCCCCATGCGCCCCTGGCTGATCGCCCTCCTCCTGACCCTGGCCGCCGGCACCGCACACGCCGGCACCCTGCGCTGCGGCACCAGCCTGATCAACGAGGGCGATCCGATGGACGAGGTGCTCGCCAAGTGCGGTGAACCGGTCAAACGCGACATTGTCCCGCCGACCCCGCCGCGGCGCGGGCAGGACGGCAAGATCATTCCCGGCGGCCCACAACTGGAAACCTGGATGTACGGCCCCAGCAACGGCGCCTATCGCTACCTGCGCTTTCGCGATACCACGCTGGAACTGATAAGGACCTCCCGGAAAGAGGAAATCTGAACGCAGGGCGCAGCTGGAGGCCCCTGCATTTGCGCACCGCCGTACCCGCCGCTACCAAAGGCGCCTACCCATCGCGGCGGCATCTCCCTAGACTGGTCGCCTTCGCCAATCCGGAGGGCACCATGCACAGCCAATTCGATTTCACCCTCGGCATCGACCCACAGGCACGCGACGTCGTGGTCAAGGGCCTGCTCGCCTACAACCTGGGGCAGATGGGCCGCAGCAACACCTACGACGACTTCGAGCTCTACGCCCGCAGCAACGACGGCGAAGTAGTCGGCGGCATGTTCGGCCAATCCGGCATGGGCTGGCTCTACATCGACTACCTCTGGCTGCAGGACGACCAGCGCGGCAGCGGCCTGGGCAGCCAGCTCATCGCCCTGGCCGAAGACGAAGCCCGCCGCCGCGGCTGTGTCGGCCTGTTCCTCTACACCTACAGCTTCCAGGCTCCCGGCTTCTACGAGAAACAGGGCTTCGAACGCATGGGCGTCCTCGAAGACTGCCCGCCGGGGCATCAGCGCATCTACCTGAAGAAGCACCTGGGCTGATCGCCGGGTCCGGCACAGGCGAGGCAGTTTGCACACGCCGCCTTCGCTCACCTGAAAACAAAAAAGGCCGGTCAACTGACCGGCCTTTTTTGTTAGCTATTCACCCTCAGCCATTGCTGGGGAAGGCGAACTGCGCCGCTTCGTGCGACTTGCGCTGCGGCCAGCGCTGGGTAATGGCCTTGCGCTTGGTGTAGAAGCGCACGCCATCCGGGCCGTAGGCGTGCAGGTCGCCGAACAGCGAACGCTTCCAGCCGCCGAAGCTGTGGTAGGCCACCGGTACCGGCAGCGGTACGTTGACGCCGACCATGCCGACTTCGATCTCGTCGCAGAACAGGCGGGCCGCTTCACCGTCGCGGGTGAAGATGCAGGTGCCGTTGCCGTATTCGTGGTCGTTGATCAGCTGCATGGCTTCTTCCAGGCTGTTCACACGCACGATGCACAGCACCGGGCCGAAGATCTCTTCCTGGTAGATGGTCATGTCCGGGGTCACCTTGTCGAACAGGGTGCCACCGACGAAGAAGCCGTTCTCGTGGCCGGCAACCTTGTAGTTGCGGCCGTCGACCAGCAGCTGCGCGCCCTGTTCGACGCCGGCGTCGATGTAGCCGGTGACTTTCTGCTGGGCAGCGCCGGTGACCAGCGGGCCCATGTCGAGGCCGCAGGAGGTGCCGGCGCCGATTTTCAGGGCCTTGATCTGCGGAACGATCTTCTCGACCAGCGCGTCGCCGATCTGGTCGCCCACGCACACGGCGACGGAGATGGCCATGCAGCGCTCACCGCAGGAGCCGTAGGCCGCACCCATCAGGGCGCTGACGGCGTTGTCCAGGTCGCAGTCGGGCATCAGCACCGCGTGGTTCTTGGCGCCGCCCAGGGCCTGCACGCGCTTGCCGCGCTTGGTGCCTTCGGAATAGATGTACTCGGCGATCGGGGTCGAGCCGACAAAGCTCAGGGCTTTGACTTCCGGAGCCTCGATCAGCGCGTCCACAGCGGTCTTGTCGCCGTGCACCACGTTCAGCACGCCCTTGGGCAGGCCGGCTTCTTCGAACAGTTCGGCGATCAGCAGGGTAGAGCTCGGGTCACGCTCGGACGGCTTGAGGATGAAGGTGTTGCCGCAGGCGATGGCCAGCGGGTACATCCACAGCGGCACCATGGCCGGGAAGTTGAACGGGGTGATGCCGGCGACCACGCCGATCGGCTGGAAGTCGCTCCAGGCGTCGATGTTCGGGCCGACGTTGCGGCTGTATTCGCCCTTCAGGATTTCCGGGGCGGCGCTGGCGTACTCGACGTTCTCGATGCCGCGCTTGAGTTCACCGGCAGCGTCTTCCAGGGTCTTGCCGTGTTCTTCGCTGATCAGCTGGCTGATGCGCGCTTCGTTGGCTTCGAGCAGTTGCTTGAAGCGGAACAGCACCTGGGCGCGCTTGGCCGGCGGGGTGTTGCGCCAGGCCGGGAAGGCGGCCTTGGCGGCGTCGATGGCCTGCTGCACGGTTTCGCGGCTGGCCAGCGGGACCTTGCGGATGGCTTCGCCGGTGGACGGGTTGAAAACGTCGGCGGTGCGGCCGGTGTCGGCGATCATCTCGCCGCCGATCAGGTGCTTGACGGTGGTCATGGGAAGTCTCTTCTCGCTGAAAGTGTGGGGGCGGGCTCTCTCAAGAGCCCCCTCTCCCTAGCCCTCTCCCTGAAGGGAGAGGGGATTTGTACGGTGCACGGGTCGAGCGTCGAGGCTCGCCGGGAAGGCCACTCTACGGTGACATCCGCCGGCATGCCTTCTCGCGTGCCCGCGCGCTCAGTGGCTGTGCGGGTGGTCGTCGCTCTTGAGCTCGATCTCGATGAAGGCCACTTCGTGATCGCAAGGGTTGATCACGTTATGTTCGGTACCGATCTGGCGGGTGTAGCTCGCACCCAGGACCAGCGGCGCGCGCCGCTCGCCCTCGGGGGTCTCAAGCAGCAGTTCGCCGTTGGTCACCGGGACCACGACGTATTCCATGCCGTGGCGGTGCCAGCCGGTCTCGGCACCGGGGGCGAAGCGCCACTCGGTGACCAGGACCTTGTCGTTGTCGATCTGTACCGTCGGGACGGCCTTCGGACGCTCGCTCACTTACGCCACCCCATTGAGGGCGTCGCCGACGGCGCTGAACAGGCGGTCCAGGTCTTCGGGCTTGGCGTTGAAGGTCGGGCCAAACTGCAGGGTGTCGCCGCCGAAGCGCACGTAGAAGCCTTCTTTCCACAGCTTCATGCTGGCTTCGAACGGACGCACGATGGCGTCGCCGTCACGGGCGCCGATCTGGATCGCGCCGGCCAGGCCGCAGTTGCGGATGTCGATGACGTTCTTCGCGCCCTTCAGGCCGTGCAGGGCCTTCTCGAAGTAGGGAGCCAGTTCCAGCGACTGCTGGATCAGGTTCTCTTTTTCCAGCAGGTCCAGCGCGGCGATGCCGGCGGCGCAGGCGACCGGGTGCGCGGAGTAGGTGTAGCCATGGCCGAACTCGACGGCGTATTCCGGCAGGTTCTGGCCCATGAAGGTGTCGTAGATTTCGCTGCTGGCAATCACGGCACCCATCGGAATCGCACCGTTGGTGACCTGTTTGGCGACGTTCATGATGTCCGGCTTCACGCCGAAGAACTCGGCGCCGGTGGCCTTGCCCATGCGGCCGAAGGCGGTGATCACTTCGTCGAAGATCAGCAGGATGTTGTGCTGGTCGCAGATTTCGCGCAGGCGCTGCAGGTAGCCCTTCGGCGGTACCAGGACCCCGGCGGAACCGGACATCGGCTCGACGATGACGGCGGCGATGTTCGAGGCGTCATGCAGTTCGATCAGCTTCAGCAGTTCGTTGGCCAGCTCGACGCCGCCAGTCTCGGCCATGCCCTGGGTGAAGGCCATGCCCGGCTGCAGGGTGTGCGGCAGGTGGTCGACGTCCATCAGCTGGCCGAACATCTTGCGGTTGCCACCGATGCCGCCCAGGGCGGTGCCGGCGACGTTCACGCCGTGGTAGCCACGGGCGCGGCCGATCAGCTTGGTCTTCTGCGCCTGGCCTTTGAGGCGCCAGTAGGCGCGGGCCATCTTGATCGAGGTGTCGGCGCACTCGGAGCCCGAACCGGTGAAGAACACGTGGTCGAGACCGGCCGGGGTCAGCTGGGTGATCTTCTCGGCCAGCTTGAAGGACAGCGGGTGGCCGTACTGGAACGCCGGGGAGTAGTCGAGGGTGGTCAGCTGCTTGGCGACCGCGTCGGCGATTTCCTTGCGCGAGTGACCGGCGCCGCAGGTCCACAGGCCCGACAGGCTGTCGTAGATCTTGCGGCCCTTGTCGTCCACCAGCCAGCTGCCTTCGGCGGCCACGATGATGCGCGGATCTTTATGGAAGTTGCGGTTGGCGCTGAAGGGCATCCAGTGGGCCTTCAGGTTCAGTTCGCTGGCCACCGACGGGGTGACGTTCACTTGCTGGTTCATGCAGCTTGTCCTCGAAGACAGTCTTGTTGGGCGCGCAGGCCGCGTCGGGCCTGGTGCGATGCTCGTAGATTGGGCCTGACTTAACGTGAGTTAAAGCTTATTCTTCTCACGTTCAGTTTCGGATTGGTAAAACTAAAATGGCGAAACAACGAGCGCCTTCCCTGGGCCAGGTCAGCGACTTCGAGATCCGCCTGCTGCGCATCTTCAAAACCATAGTCGAGTGCGGCAGCTTCTCGGCCGCCGAGAGCACGCTGGGCATCAGCCGCTCGGCCATCAGCCTGCACATGGGCGACCTGGAAAAGCGCCTGGGGATGCGCCTGTGCCAGCGCGGCCGGGCGGGCTTCGCGCTGACCGACGAGGGCCGCGAGGTGTACCGCGCGACCCAGTCGCTGCTGGCGGCGCTGGAGGGCTTCCGCGCCGAGGTCAACGAGCTGCACCAGCACCTGCGCGGCGAGCTGAACATCGGCATCATCAATAACCTGGTGACCCTGCCGCAGATGCGCATCACCCACGCCCTGCGCGCGCTGAAGGCCAGCGGGCCGGGCGTGCGGATCAACATCGGCATGACCACGCCCAACGAGATCGAGCTCGGGGTTCTCGACGGACGGTTGCATGTCGGCGTCGTGCCGCTCATCAGCCCACTATCGGGGCTGGAGTATTCCGCCCTCTATGAAGAGCGCTCGCTGCTGTTCTGCAGCCAGGAACATCCGCTGTTCGAGCGCGACGACGCGAGCATTACCGTGCCGGAAATCCATGCCTGCGACGCGGTGGCGCCGAGCTACCGCATCCCAGCCGAGGCGCAGGAGCGCCACCAGGAACTGCGCGGCAGTGCCAACGCCTCGGACCGCGAGGGCATGGCCTTCCTGATCCTCACGGGTAGCTACATCGGCTACCTGCCCGACCACTATGCCGCCGACTGGGTCGCCCAGGGCCGCCTGCGCCCACTGCGGCCGGAGCGCTTCCACTACGACATCCCGCTGACCGTGGTGACCCGCAAGGGCCGCCGGCCGAACCTGGTGCTGGAGCGGTTCATCGAGGCGGTGGCGGAAAGTCGCTGACCGAGGCATCGATAGGTAGGAGCGAGCTTGCTCGCGAACAGAGTCCGCTGTGGGGCGTGTTCGCGAGCAAGGGCTAGGCGTCCCCTCGGTCCTAAAAAGAGCCGCCCGCACTGAACAGGCCACATTTTGCCTATCCAATTTGTCGCCCCAGCCACCAAAAATCCTATATCCCCTCCCCTGCAGCCCGCGGGCCGCGGGGTTTGCGTGGGTGCAGCTTTTCCCTAGCCTGCGACTACAAAAAACATAATTTCGCTATTCACAGCCTCTGAACAGAATGCGGCCAACACCTCATCGCAAGCCGCAACAAGAACAAACGTGATCAGAGTCTGAGGAAGCAAGCCATGACCGACCTGAATCCAGGCGCCTTCGGCAAGAAGTCGCTTGATAACCTGGAAATCGACACGCTGGTCGTTGGCGCCGGACAAGCCGGCGTGGCCATGAGCGAGCACCTGACCCAGCAGGGCGTGCCGCACATCGTGCTGGAAAAGAGCCGCATCGCCGAAGCCTGGCGCACCGGCCGCTGGGACTCGCTGGTCGCCAACGGCCCTGCCTGGCACGACCGCTTCCCGAACATGGAATTCCCGGTCGGCCCGGACGACTTTCCGGCCAAGGAGCAGGTAGCCGACTACTTCGTCGCCTACGCCAAGCAGTTCAACGCACCGATCCGCACCGGCGTGGAAGTGAAGAAGGTCACCCGCAACGAAGGCCGCCCCGGCTTCAGCGTGGAAACCTCCGAGGGCACCCTGCAGGCCCTGCGCATCGTCTCCGCCACCGGGCCGTTCCAGCGCCCGGTGATCCCGGCCATCGCCCCGAAGGACGAAGGCCTGTACCAGATCCACTCGGCCCAATACTTCAACCCGCAGCAACTGCCCGAGGGCGCGGTGCTGGTGATCGGTGCCGGCTCCTCCGGCGTGCAGATCGCCGACGAGCTGAACCGCGCCGGCAAGAAGACCTACCTCTCCGTGGGCGCCCATGACCGTCCACCGCGCTCCTACCGCAACCGCGACTTCGTCTGGTGGCTGGGCGTGCTCGGCCTGTGGGACGCCGAGGAAGTGCAACCCGGCCGCGAGCACGTGACCATCGCCGTGAGCGGTGCCCGTGGTGGCGAGACCATCGATTTCCGCCGTCTGGCCAACGAGGGCATCACCCTGACCGGCCTGACCAAGTCCTTCGCTGACGGCAAGGTGACCTTCCAGGACGACCTGGTGGCCAACCTGAAAGCCGGCGACGACAACTACCTCGGCCTGCTCGACGCCGCCGACGCCTACATCGAGCGCAACGGCCTGGACCTGCCGCTCGAGCCGGAAGCCCGCAAGGTCTACCCGGACGCCGAGTGCATCCGCCACCCGATCCAGCAGCTGGACCTGGCCGAGGCCGGCATCACCGCGATCATCTGGGCCACCGGCTACGCCGTGGACTTCAAGTGGTTGCAGGTGGATGCCTTCGACGACAAGGGCAAACCCAAGCACCAGCGCGGCGTGTCCCGCGAGCCGGGCGTGTATTTCGTCGGCCTGCCATGGCTGTCGCGCCGCGGCTCCTCGTTCATCTGGGGCGTGTGGCACGACGCCAAGCACGTGGCCGGCCACATCGCCACCCAACGCCGTTATGTCGAATATCAGGATGCCTCGCAGCGCGAAGGCTCCGTTCCGAAAGCCGCTTCCTGGGAGTAAGAGATGCCTACCCACACCCGCATCCGCATGTTCAACACCAAGGACACCTACCCGAACCAGTCCCTGGACAACGACCTCTGCCAGGCCGTTCGCGCCGGCAACACCGTGTACGTACGCGGCCAGGTCGGTACCGACTTCGAGGGCAATCTGGTCGGGCTGGGTGACCCGCGTGCCCAGGCCGAACAGGCGATGAAGAACGTCAAGCAACTGCTGGAAGAAGCCGGCAGCGACCTGTCGCACATCGTCAAGACCACCACCTACCTCATCGACCCGCGCTACCGCGAGCCGGTGTACCAGGAAGTCGGCAAGTGGCTGAAGGGCGTGTTCCCGATCTCCACCGGCCTGGTGGTGTCGGCCCTCGGCCAGCCGCAGTGGTTGATGGAAATCGACGTCATCGCGGTCATTCCGGACTGAACGCTACTGCGCTAGGCCAAGCGGCATTGGGGCCGGTCGAGAAAATGCTCATTTGCTACAGCAAACTCCGCTTTTCTCGACCAACCCCGCCTTGCCTGGCCGTCGCTCGTGACGCTTTCAAGCGTGCAGGCGATGCGGATTATCCGCATCGCCCTTTGTCGTTTTAGCTACCAGAACAAGCAAGGAGCCACCATGACCTTCTCCATCGTCGGCCGCTGCGCCGAAACCGGACAACTGGGTATCGCCATCAGCTCCTCGAGTATCGCCGTGGGCGCCCGCTGCCCCTGGGTACGCGCCGGCGTCGGCGCGGTCGCCACGCAGAACATCACCCTGCCGGCCCTCGGCCCGCAGATCCTCGACCAGCTCGAAGCCGGCCTGGAGCCGGGCGCGGCGCTGGACAAGGCACTCTCCAGCAACGGCTACAGCCAATACCGCCAGGTGACGGTGATCGACCAGCACGGCAAGGTCGCGCTGTTCACCGGCAGCGAAGCGCTGGGCGTGTACAACGCCGTGGCCGGCGAAAACTGCGTGGCGGCGGGCAACCTGCTGTCGTCCCCCGCGGTGATCGAAGCCATGACCCAGGCCTTCGAAAGCGCCAACGGCTGCCTGGCCGAGCGCCTGCTCGCCGCAATGCAGGCAGCGATGGCCGCCGGTGGCGAAGCCGGCCCGGTGCATTCGGCCGCCCTGAAAGTGGTCGGCGATCTCGTCTGGCCAATCGTCGACCTGCGCGTGGACTGGGCGGACGAAGCGCCAATCGATGAGCTGGAAAAACTCTGGGTGGCCTACAAGCCGCAGTTGGAGGATTACCTCGTCCGTGCCCTCGACCCGACCAAGGCACCGAGCTACGGTGTGCCGGGCGACGAGTAACGCCATGTATCTGTGGGAGCGAGCTTGCTCGCGAACCTGGCCCCCGCCGCGGAGGCTGTTCGCGAGCAAGCTCGCTCCTACAAAAAGCGCTCTTCCATGCAGGACCCGACCATGCCTTCCAGCCGTGAAATCCTCGCCGACCTGATCGCCTTCGACACCGTCAGCCGCCACTCCAACCTGGCGCTGATCCACTACATCCGCGACTACCTCGCCGGCTTCGGCATCGCCTGCGAGCTGTTCCACGATGCCGAAGGTGGCAAGGCCAATCTCTACGCCACGCTGGGTCCGCAGGATCGCGGCGGCGTGTGCCTCTCCGGGCACACTGACGTGGTGCCGACTGACGGCCAGCCGTGGACGGTCCCGCCGTTCGAGCTGACCGAACGCGACGGCCGCCTCTACGGACGCGGCACGGCGGACATGAAGGGCTACATCGCCTGCGTGCTGGCGGCGGTGCCGGCGTTCCTCGCCCAGCCGCTGCGCCTGCCGGTGCACCTGGCCTTCTCCTACGACGAGGAAGTCGGCTGCCTCGGCGTGCGCTCGCTGCTCGCCGCGCTGGAGCACCGCGAGCACAAGCCGATGCTGTGCATCATCGGCGAACCCACCGAACTCAAGCCGGTGCTCGGCCACAAGGGCAAGCTCGCCATGCGCTGCCAGGTGCACGGCGCGCCGTGCCACTCGGCCTATGCGCCCCAGGGCGTGAACGCCATCGAGTACGCGGCGAAGCTGATTGGCCGCCTCGGCGAGATCGGCACCCGCCTGGCGGCTCCCGAGCGCCATGACCCGCGCTTCGACCCGCCCTATTCCACCGTGCAGACCGGCGTGATCAGCGGTGGTCGCGCACTGAACATCGTGCCCGCCGAGTGCCAGTTCGATTTCGAGGTACGCGCGCTGCCCAGCGACGACCCGCAAGAGGTCGCCGACGACCTGCGCGCCTTCGCCGAGACCGAGCTGCTGCCGAAGATGCGCGCCGTGAAGGCCGAGACGGACATCCGCTTCAGCGAGATTTCCGCCTATCCGGCATTGGTGACTGACCAGCAGGCCCAGGCCGCCGAGCTGATCGCGTTGCTGAGCGGTTCGCGGGATTTCACCACCGTCGCCTACGGCACCGAGGGCGGGCTGTTCCACCAGGCCGGCATCCCCACCGTGGTCTGCGGCCCGGGCAGCATGGACCAGGGCCACAAGCCGGACGAGTTCGTCAGCCTGGAGCAGTTGGCCAGGTGCGATGAGATGATGGGCCGGCTGGCGGAGTGGTTGCGCGGCTGAGCCTGGCAACCACTGCGCAGGAGCGGACGTCGTCAGCGAGCGCCGGCCAGTCGCGGGCGTGGCCCGCTCCTATAGGTCGAGTGCTGCGCGGTCAGGCAAACGCCGCGCGCAGCTCGTCCAGGCTCGCGAAGTAGTGGGCCGGGTTCTCCGCCATCAGCTCGTCGCGGCTGCCGAAGCCATAGCCGACACCCGCCGCGGACAGGCCATTGCGGTGCGCACCGATCAGGTCGTGCTTGCGGTCGCCGATCATCAGGGTCTGCGCAGGATCGAGCTGTTCGATGCCCAACAGGTGCTCGATCAGCTCGACCTTGTTGGTGCGGGTACCGTCCAGCTCGCTGCCATAGATCACCTTGAAGTGCCGGGCAAAGCCGAAGTGGCGGGCGATTTCCGCCGCGAACACCGTCGGCTTGCTGGTGCAGATGAACAACGTGCGGCCCTGGCCGCCGAGCAGTTGCAGCAGCTCGGCGACACCGTCGAACACCTTGTTCTCGTACAGCCCGGTGTCCTTGAAGCGCACGCGGTAGTGGTTCACCGCCTCCCAGGCGCGCGCCTCGTCGAAGTCATAGGTGCTCATGAAACACTGCAACAGCGGCGGGCCGATGAAGTGCTCGAGCTGGCGCAGGTCGGGCTCGTCGATTCCCAACTGGGCGAGGGCGTACTGGATCGAACGGGTGATGCCCTCGCGCGGGTCGGTGAGGGTACCGTCGAGGTCGAAGAGGATGTTCTGGTAATGCATGGGATCAGCGTCCGGCCGCGAAAGTCGGGCGGGAAGGATACTGCGCATGGCCGCCTGCGCGAAGCACCGAACGCCGAACGACACCTCAGGGCGCCGCGCCCTGCCCCTGCTTGAGCACGCGGAAGCCGCCGCTGACGCTCACCGGCTCGGCCTCGCCGGCGCCGTAGGTCCGGACCGTGGACGAATCGTCCTGCTCGTCCTCCGGCTGCGCCAGACGGCCGGTCAGGCTCTGCTGCACACGGGCGCCAAGGTGATCGACACCGGACATCACCCCGCCGTCCGGATCACGCATGAGCGCCAGCCACTGTTCGTCGAAGGCGGCATTGATCTCCTTGCGCAGCTGGGTCTCCACTTCGGGCCGGTCGTGGTCATTGCCGGCCATGCTGAACAGCGTGAAGGCCACCGAAATCACCGAGCCGGCGACCTTGCCCGCCGCGCTCGCCACCACGCCGGCGATGCTGCGGTTGCGCAGTTCGTGGACCAGCTTGGCACTGGTGCGCTGGGCCACCGGCGAGACACCGCTGACCCGGGTGCCGGCGCCCGCCTTGCCCGCCGCCGTGCGGATGTTCTGCATCAGCGCGGCAAAGGCCGGCAGCTTGCCGATGTCCTTGGCATACACCACCTCATACAGCGAAGCGTTACGACTGGAGGGTGGGCCGAGGGAGATCGCCGGGATGCCCATCAGGTGCTCGGCGAAGGCCTTCTGCGGGATGCCGCGGCGCTGCGGAATGTCCTTCACCGCCACCGTCAGCAGTTCAATGTAATGGCGGGTGGCCTGCTCCATCACCGCGTCGGGGTCGACCTGTTTCGCCACCGGAATCAGCACCTGCTTGCGGTACTGCTCCTGCAGGTAGACGGCGAGCTTGTCGACGGTGGGATCGAGGTCGCCGTGGGAGCCCATCTTGTACCAGGCGACCTTCATGCTCAGCCATTCCTGGGTCCAGTAGCTGGAGAACCAGGGGATGAAGGTCTCGTCGGTGCGCTGGTAGACCAGGTCCATCCACTGCTGCATGGCCTGTTCGGCGTAGGCGCGGGCCTGGGACGTGGCGGCCAGCGACGCGGCGCTGATGTCGGCGTCGACCTGGTGCCAGGTGGCCTCGGGGACGGGAGCGACCGGCTGCGCGGGGTGATGGGCGCAACCACTCAGCGCTAGCAGGAGCAGGGCAATGGCACCGCCGCTCCGCCAGGGCGAAACGGTGGTGCAGGGAGAGCACAGACTGATCATGGCTGCTCGCCGGCTCGGCGGCGCCGCTGTGGCGGGCCGCCCGCTGCTGAACCCGGCCGGGCACGCGCTGGCGTCCGGTCACCTCGGCTCAGTATAGGGCGCGAGGTCCGGCGCGGCGGGCCGTCCGGCGGAGCGGCCGCGATGCAGGGGAGGCGTTATCCGCCATCAGGCCATCGGCAAATGGGCGAACCGCCCACGGCAGGGCGGCTCCGATCAGCCCGCGTACCCCTCGGCGAGGTGCTGGTCCTTCAACTTCACGTAGTTGCCGGCCGTGTAGCTGAAGAACGCGCGCTCCTTGTCGGTCAGCGGGCGCGCCTTCTTCACCGGGCTGCCGACATAGAGGAAGCCGCTCTCCAGCGTCTTGCCCGGCGGCACCAGGCTGCCGGCGCCAAGGATCACCTCGTCCTCGATCACCGCGCCGTCCATGACGATGGAGCCCATGCCCACCAGGATGCGGCTGCCGATGGTGCAACCGTGCAGCAGCACCTTGTGCCCGATGGTGACGTCGTCGCCGAGGGTCAGCGGGAAGCCGTCCGGGTTGAAGGGGCCGGCGTGGGTGATGTGCAGCACGCTGCCATCCTGCACGCTGGTGCGCGCGCCGATGCGGATGCGGTGCATGTCGCCGCGGATGGTGACCAGCGGCCAGACCGAGCTGTCCGCGCCGATCTCCACGTCGCCGATGACCACGGCGCTGGCATCGACGAAGACGCGCTCGCCGAGGGATGGCGTTTTGCCCTGATAGGTTCGAATCGTCACGATAGTCTTACTCTGGCTGCGGTTACGGCCGATTGTATTTAAGATGGCCGGGTGTTTCTTCAGCCAAGGTGCCACCGTGAGCGCGAATCCTCTCCTGCAGAGCTACGACCTGCCGCCCTTCTCGTCCATTCGCCCCGAGCACGTGAAGCCGGCCATCGAGCAGATCCTCGCCGACAACCGCGCGGCCATCGCGCGCATCCTCGCCCAGCAGAACGGCACCCCGACCTGGGCTGGCCTGGTGCTGGCCATGGACGAACTGCATGACCGCCTGGGCAAGGCCTGGAGCCCGGTCAGCCACCTCAATGCGGTGTGCAACAGCGCCGAACTGCGCGACGCCTACGAAGGTTGCCTGCCACTGCTGTCCGCCTACTGGACCGAGCTGGGCCAGAATCGCGAGCTGTTCAAGGCCTACGAGTCGCTGGCCGCCAGCACCGAGTCGAAGGACTTCGACGTCGCCCAGAAGACCATCCTCGAACACGCCCTGCGCGACTTCCGTCTGTCGGGTATCGACCTGCCGGCCGAGCAGCAGCAGCGCTATGCCGAGATCCAGACGCGCCTGTCCGAGCTGGGCAGCCGCTTCTCCAACCAGCTGCTGGACGCCACCCAGGCCTGGACCAAGCACGTCACCGACGAAGCCGCGCTGGCCGGCCTGACCGACTCCGCCAAGGCGCAGATGCAGCAGGCGGCCCAGGCCAAGGAGCTGGACGGCTGGCTGATCAGCCTGGAATTCCCCAGCTACTACGCGGTGATGACCTACGCCGAAGACCGCGCGCTGCGCGAAGAGGTCTACGCCGCGTACTGCACCCGCGCCTCTGATCAGGGCCCGAACGCCGGGCAGAACGACAACGGCCCGGTGATGCAGGAAATCCTCGACCTGCGCCAGGAGCTGTCGCGCCTGCTGGGCTTTGCGAACTTCGCCGAGCTGTCCCTGGCCACCAAGATGGCCGAGACCCCCGAGCAGGTCCTGCACTTCCTCCGCGACCTGGCCGTGCGCAGCAAGCCCTTCGCCGCCCAGGATCTTGCGCAGCTCAAGGCCTACGCCGCCGAGCAGGGTTGCCCGAACCTCTCCAGCTGGGATGCCAGCTACTTCGGCGAGAAGCTGCGCGAAGCGCGCTACAGCGTGTCCCAGGAAGCGCTGCGCGAATACTTCCCGATCGACAAGGTGCTCTCCGGCCTGTTCGCCATCGTGCAGAAGCTCTACGGCATCCAGATCCGCGAGCTCTCCGACTTCGAGCGCTGGCACCCGGACGTGCGCCTGTTCGAGATCGAGGAAAACGGCCAGCACGTCGGTCGCTTCTACTTTGACCTTTACGCCCGCGCCAACAAGCGGGGCGGCGCCTGGATGGACGGCGCCCGCGACCGTCGCCGCACCGCCGCTGGCGAGCTGCAGGCACCGGTGGCCTACCTGGTGTGCAACTTCACCCCGGCGGTCGGCGGCAAGCCGGCGCTGCTGACCCACGATGAAGTCACCACGCTGTTCCACGAATTCGGCCACGGCCTGCACCACCTGCTGACCCGCGTCGAACATGCCGGCGCCTCGGGCATCAACGGCGTGGCCTGGGACGCGGTGGAGCTGCCGAGCCAGTTCATGGAGAACTGGTGCTGGGAGCCCGAAGGCCTGGCGCTGATTTCCGGTCACTATGAAACTGGCGCGCCGCTGCCCCAGGACCTGCTGGAGAAGATGCTCGCGGCGAAGAACTTCCAGTCCGGCCTGATGATGGTCCGCCAGCTGGAGTTCTCCCTGTTCGACTTCGAGCTGCACGCCACCCACGGCGACGGCCGCAGCGTGCTCGACGTAATCGAGGCGATCCGCGATGAAGTCGCGGTGATGCGCCCGCCGGCGTACAACCGCTTCGCCAACAGCTTCGCGCACATCTTCGCCGGCGGTTACGCAGCCGGTTACTACAGCTACAAGTGGGCCGAAGTGCTGTCCGCCGACGCATTCTCCCGCTTCGAGGAAGAAGGCGTGCTCAACCCGGCGACCGGCGCGGCCTTCCGCGACGCGATCCTGGCCAAGGGCGGCTCCCAGGAGCCGATGGCGCTGTTCGTGGCCTTCCGCGGCCGCGAGCCGTCGATCGACGCCCTGCTACGCCACTCCGGCCTGTCCGAGGAGGCAGCCTGATGAGCGAGGTGAAGAAACGCTTCATTGCCGGGGCCGTCTGCCCGGCCTGCAGCGAGCAGGACAAGATCCTCATGTGGGACGTGGACGGCGTACCGCACCGCGAATGCGTGGCCTGCGGCTACTCCGACACCCTCAACGCCCAGGGCCAGTCGGTGCCGAAGGAGCTGTCCACACGGGTCAACACCAGCGCCCTGGAAAAGCCCAAGGACCCGAAAGTGCAGGGGGTGCAGTTCTTCCCCAATCCGAAGCTGAAGAAGCCGCAGGATTGATCCACCAGCCAAGGATGGCGCATGAAATACCCGATTCTCCCGAGCCTGCTGCTCGCGCTCGCCACCCCGGCGAGCGCGGCGTTTCACATCGAGCCGATCAAGGCGACGCATCCCAATGGCTCTGAATACAGCTTCCCGCGGCTGACGGACCAGAGCGAGGCTGCAGCCAACATCAATACCTGGCTGCAGGCGGTCAGCCTGCAGAAGCTGCCAGGACGCTATGGGAAATCGGCGTTCGAGGATGTCTGGCCGGAAGACAACGATGGCTGGCAAGGCGTGACCAGCATGGACTTCCAGGTGGACAGCAACGAGCCGGGCTACCTCAGCGTGGACATTGCCTACGAGTACATGTCGGCCTATCCGTCCCAGCACAACACCACCTACAACTTCGATGCACGCACCGGCCAACCCATCCAGCTGCGTGATCTTTTCACCCCGGATGGCCAGCAATGGCTCCGCCAGCAGGCAAGCGATGCACGGGTGAAGCGTATCGAGGGATTCCTGGCAGGCGATCTACCGCAGAAGGACCTGCGCCTTCGGGATAACCTCGAGGAAGCCCAGGTACAGAAGCAGATCTACGAAGACTGCCTGGCCTATGTTCGCGACGATGACCTGCACTCCAACAACCTGATCCTCGGCGCGGTTGAATTGACGCTGGTTCGCGAGCTCTGTGCGCCTCACGTTGTCCAGGCGCTGGACGATCTCGGCGAATACAGCAACAACTGGAAGTACACCGACCTCACCGCTCGCCTGAGCAATTACGGCCGCTGCCTGCTGGTGGACAAGCGCACCGACTGTCACCGCGCCAACGCAACGCTTTCGGCCAGCGTATGGCGGGGCAAGCTGGATGGCCGCTATCCCATCACCCTGGTGCTCGGAAACGAGAACCCGGACGGCACCCTTGGCGGCGCCTATTTCTACGACAAGTACGCCCGCTACATCAGCCTGAGCGGCAAGCGCGACGCCCAGGGAGACCTCACGTTAGGTGAGGCCGGACCACCGCCGGCCCGCTTCTCGCTGACGCCGAGCGCGGCCGGCCTGAGCGGGACATGGCAGCAGGACGGTGGGAAATCGCTGCCAATTGACCTGCAGTGAGCCCGGTCGCGCCATGGCCGGCTAGTCTGTAGGGCATCGCCACAAGGAATCCGCCAGATGCCGCCACCGACCCGAAGGAAGCGCCCCCGTGCTTGACCGCTTTGGCATGCTCGAGGTGATGCGCGCCTCGCGCCTGACGCAGTTTCCGATCAACCCCGTGCTGCGCGAGACCCACGGCTTCAAGGGGCGACTGACCTTCTTCCTGCTGCTGGCCGGCGCCCTGGTGTTCACCTTCGCCGCGCTCGGGCATGACATCCACGCCAGCGGCACGCACCTGGAACCGGGCTGGTCGGTGCTGGTGCTGGTGATCGCACTCCTGATCGCATTGGGTTTCGAATTCATCAACGGCTTCCACGACACTGCCAACGCGGTAGCCACGGTGATCTATACCAATGCCCTGCCCCCGCGCTTCGCCGTGGCCTGGTCAGGCGTGTGGAACTTCCTCGGCGTGCTCTTCTCCAGCGGCGCGGTGGCCTTCGCCATCGTCTCGTTGCTGCCGCTGGACCTGCTACTCAAGGTGGACAGCAGCGCCGGCCTGGCGATGATCTTCGCCCTGCTGATCGCTTCGATCCTGTGGAACCTCGGCACCTGGTGGCTGGGGCTGCCGGTATCCTCGTCGCACACGCTGATCGGCTCCATCGTCGGCATCGGCCTGGCCCACGGCGCCATGGCCGGGCACATCGGCCTGTCCGGCAACGCCTGGTCGCAGCTGCTGACGGTGGGCTATGCGCTGTTTCTCTCGCCGGTGGTCGGCTTCTTCGCCGCCTTTGTGCTGCTGAGGGTGATGAGCTCCACCATCCGCAACCGCGCGCTGTTCCACGCGCCGGAAGGACGCACACCGCCGCCCCGGTGGATTCGCGCAATCCTCATCCTGACCTGCACTGGCGTGTCCTTCGCCCATGGCTCCAATGACGGGCAAAAGGGCATCGGTCTGATCATGCTCATTCTGATCGCTACCGTTCCCTTGGCGTTTGCCGTGGATCGCGCCCACTCCCCGGACCAGACCCGCCAGTTGCTCACCCTTACCCAGGCCAGCCAGGAACAGTTGCACCGCACTGGTGGCAGCCCGGCGGCCGATCCGCGCCAGGCGCTGCTGAACTACCAGGAGGATGACGTGGTGAAGCCTGAACTGCTGCCCTCGCTGGGCAGCGTCATCGGCGACATCAGCGCGCGCCTGGAGCGCTACGGCCAACTGGACAAGGTGCCGGCCGAAGAGGTGCAGCAACTGCGCAACGACCTCTACCTGATCCTGGAGACCATCCGCCTGCTGGACCGCAGTGGCCAGCATATCGAACTCGACACCTGGAGCAGCCTGCAGGCGCTGCGTGCCGAGGCCGACCAGACCATCCGCTTCATCCCCGTGTGGGTGAAGGTCGCGGTGGCCCTGGCACTCGGCCTGGGCACGCTGGTGGGTTGGCGACGCATCGTCACCACGGTCGGCGAGGGCATCGGCAAGACCCCGCTGACGTATGCGCAGGGCGCCTCGGCGCAACTGGTGGCCATGCTCACCATTGGCGCGGCGGACGGCTTCGGCCTGCCGGTGTCGACGACCCAGGTACTCTCCTCCGGCGTGGCTGGCACCATGGCGGCCAACGGCAGCGGCCTGCAATGGCCGACCATCCGCAATATGTTGCTGGCCTGGGTGCTGACGCTGCCGGCCGCCATCGGGCTGGCGGCGGGGCTGTACTGGCTGCTCACGCGACTACTGTAGGAACCGTCGAGCAGTTAGTGCTGGCTGTGGAAAACTTCGTGGATTACTGTATTCATATACAGTATTTCTTCAGAGCTTTCCCACATGAGCACGTCCCTTCCACCCCGCGGCCGGGGCACCGCCAGCAATCCGCACAACCGCTTCGCGCCGACCACCTCGGTGCCTGTGGATAACGACTGGTACGACGAAGTCCCCAAGCCGCAAGTGACCGAAATCCGCAGCGAGCGAGCGAAGTCGGTGATTTCGCGCAACCAGTCGCCGGACCTGCCCTTCGACCGTTCGATCAATCCCTATCGCGGCTGCGAGCATGGCTGCATCTACTGCTATGCCCGACCTAGCCACGCCTACTGGGACCTGTCGCCGGGGCTGGACTTCGAGACGAAGCTGATCGCCAAGACCAATGCCGCCGAGGTGCTGGAAGAGGAACTGAGCCGCAAGGGCTACGTCTGCGCGCCGATCAACCTGGGCACCAATACCGATCCCTACCAGCCCATCGAACGCCAGCAACGCCTGACCCGGCAGATCCTCGAGGTGCTGTTGCGTTACCGCCATCCGGTGACCATCGTCACCAAGGGCTCGCTGATCCTGCGCGATCTCGACCTGCTGGCCGAGCTGGCGCAGCACAAGCTGGTGGGCGTAATGATCAGCCTGACCACCCTGGACGATGAGCTCAAGCGCATCCTTGAACCCCGCGCCGCCGCGCCATCCGCTCGCCTGCGGGCTATCCGCGTCCTGCGCGAACACGGCATTCCAGCGGGCGTGCTGTGTTCGCCGATGATCCCCATGATCAACGACCGCGAACTGGAAGCGCTGCTCGAAGCCGCCCATGACGCCGGCGCGCAGAGCGCCAGCTACATGATGCTGCGCCTGCCGCGCGAGGTCGGGCCGCTGTTCGAGGAATGGCTGGCAGCGCACTACCCACAGCGCGCCAGTCATGTAATGAGCCTGATCCGCCAGGTGCGCGGCGGGGAAATCTACGACAGCCGCTTCGGCCACCGCTTCCGCGGCGAAGGTCCGTTCGCCGACCTGCTCGCGAAGCGTTTCGAGGTCGCGATGCGCCGCCTGGGCCTGAACCGGCGCGGCGGCTTCGGCCTGGACTGCACGGCGTTCGCCCCGCCGCGCAGCCAGATGAGCCTGTTCTGACAATTGCCACTCGGAATTTTCGACCAGCGGAATACAATCACCGCACCATCTTTTCGCCATGATAGCTTGCCGATATCATCTTGAAATATCGGCGAAACATCATGCAAAAGCTCATTCCAGAGCGGTTTTTTAATTTTGGTTTAATCTTCTTTGTCTAGGGTTTGAGCACAAAGTGACTAATCGGTCACGACAGATTTTTCCTCACGGCTGTGCCTTTTCTCCCCAGGGAGAGCGTCGGCTGACGTGGGAAAATTCTTCGTCATTCTTCGAGGCTGATACATGAACGACAAAACGCACGGTGAGGAACACGCCCACGAATCTGCCGACGAGGCGCTGCGCCATATCGTCGAGGGTTTCCGCCAGTTCCGTCATGAGGTCTTCCCTCAGCAGGAAGAGCTGTTCAAGAAGCTGGCCCACGCGCAGAACCCGCGCGCCATGTTCATTACCTGTGCCGACTCGCGCATCGTCCCCGAGCTGATCACCCAGAGCTCGCCGGGCGACCTGTTCGTCACCCGCAACGTGGGCAACGTGGTACCGCCGTATGGCCAGATGAACGGCGGCGTCTCGACCGCTATCGAATTCGCGGTCATGGCCCTGGGCGTTCAGCACATCATCGTCTGCGGCCACTCCGACTGCGGCGCGATGAAGGCGGTGCTGGCTCCCCAGACCCTGGAAGGCATGCCGACGGTAAAAGCCTGGCTGCGCCACGCTGAAGTCGCCCGCACCGTGGTCGCGCAGACCTGCGGCTGCGCCACTCAGGAACACCTGGGTGTGCTCACGGAGGAGAACGTGGTCGCGCAGCTCGATCACCTTAAAACCCACCCGTCCGTGGCTGCTCGCCTGGCGTCCGGCCAACTGTTCATCCACGGCTGGGTCTACGACATCGAGACCAGCGCCATCAAGGCCTATGACGCCCAGGAAGGCCGCTTCCGCGCCCTCGACGGCGAAGGCCCGACACCCAGCGCCACCCCGCGCCCGCGTTATTCCCCGCAATAAGCGACTGGCGCCCGTGAGTTCCAGGGGCGCGGCGGCCCGTCAGAACAAACGCCGCGCCCTCTTCTGATCTGATTCCTGCCTGAGGCGCACGCTGCCCTGCGTTCGCCCTTCCCTTGAATTGCGCGTGTCGATGCGGTCGAGACCGGCGTCGTGGGCTTTCGCGCGCCCGAAAAATGCTTGAAGGAGAACAGCGCCATGTCGGCCTCCCATCCTGTTCCATCCGGACTCTCCCAGCTGCGCCATGCGCTGCCGCGCGACCTGCTCGCCTCGGTGGTGGTCTTCCTCGTCGCCCTGCCACTGTGCATGGGCATCGCCATTGCCTCGGGCATGCCGCCGGCAAAGGGCCTGGTGACCGGCATCATCGGCGGCGTCATTGTCGGCTTCCTCGCCGGCTCGCCCTTGCAGGTCAGCGGCCCGGCGGCGGGCCTCGCGGTGCTCGTCTTCGAACTGGTTCGCACCCACGGCGTGGCCATGCTCGGGCCGATCCTGCTGCTGGCCGGCGTGCTGCAAGTACTGGCTGGAAGGCTACGCCTGGGCTGCTGGTTCCGCGTGACCTCGCCCGCCGTGGTCTACGGCATGCTCGCGGGCATCGGCATCCTGATCGTGCTGTCGCAGGTTCACGTGATGCTCGACCTCACGCCGCAGGCGTCTGGCCTGGATAACCTGCTGGCGTTCCCGGCCGCGCTCCTGTCCGAGACCAGCGGCTTCGACGCGGCACTGCTCGGGCTGGGCACCATGGCCTGCATGGCGATATGGGACCGCTTCAAGCCGGGCCGGCTGCGCATGCTGCCCGGCGCACTGATCGGCGTGAGCCTGGCGACGCTGGCGAGCATCGCGCTGCGTCTGGATGTGCTGCGGGTGAGCGTGCCGGAGAACCTCGGTGACGCCATCGACTGGGTCCGCCCGGACGATCTGGCCGCCCTGCTCGACCCGACACTGCTGTTGGCCGCCGTGGTGGTTGCCTTCATCGCCAGCGCCGAAACGCTGCTCTCGGCCGCTGCGGTAGACCGCATGCACAACGGACCGCGCTCGGACATGGACCGCGAGCTGAGCGCCCAGGGCGTAGGCAACATGCTCTGCGGACTGGTCGGCGCACTGCCGATGACCGGGGTGATCGTGCGCAGCTCGGCCAACGTACAGGCCGGTGTGCGCAGTCGCGCCTCGGCGATCTTCCACGGGCTGTGGCTACTGGCGTTCGTCGTGCTGCTGGGCGGGCTGCTGCGGCAGATCCCCATCGCGAGCCTGGCGGGCGTGCTGGTCTACACCGGAATCAAACTGGTGGACCTGAAGGCGCTCCGTTCGCTCGGCCGCTATGGACGCATGCCGATGCTGGTGCACGCGGCGACGGCGCTGGCCATCGTCGCCACCGACCTGCTGACCGGCGTACTGCTGGGTTTCGCGCTGACAGTGCTGAAGCTGGTGCTCAAGGCCGCGCGGCTGAAGATCAGGCTGCGCTACGACGACGAGGGCAACGGCGCCGAGCTGCGCCTTGCCGGAGCGGCAACCTTCCTCAAGGTGCCGGCGCTGTCCCAGGCCCTGCAGTCGGTGAAGCCCGGCACGCACCTGCGCGTGCCGCTGCAGCACCTGAGCTACATCGACCACGCCTGCATGGAGCTGCTGGAAGACTGGGGGCGCAGCGCCACCGCCCGCGGCTGCCGGCTGTCCATCGACGGCAACGGCCTGCGTCGTCGCGTCGAAGGCCGGGTACGTGCACTACAGCGAGCGGGCTGAGCCTCAGGCGCGGCCCAGTTCCAGCTCGACGCCGAACTGCCGCGACAGGCACGGCCACTGCTGCCAGGCCATGACGACCTGCGGGTCGTTGAGGCGCGCGCGGTAGCTGACGGCGGATTCGGCACTGAAGGTGCTGTCATCGAGCATGCCGTTGACCGCGTGGTGCACCGCTTCATCCAGCTGATTGGCGAAGGGTTCGCCGATCAGCTGGTGCGCCACCAGGTTGGCCACCGTGGTGTCCAGCGGAATCAGCGGCTGGTTGAAGTGGGCGATGTAGCGGTCGTTCACCTCTTCCACCAGCCGATGGGCGAGGTAGGCCTCGTCCAGCAGCGCGTCCAGGCCATCGTGGCCGTCGAGCAGCGCGGGTGGCGTGAGGAAGAACTGTTCGGCGAGCTTGAGTACCGGCTTGATGCGGTCCTCGATACCGGCCTCGCGGGCCACCGCATTGGCAGCGTCGAGGAAGTCCGGCACCTGTTCGATATAGGCGTGGACGAAGCGCGTCAGCGTGCCGCTGGGATCTTCGCCGGCCAGGGCGATGCTCTTGTGCAGGCTTTGCAGTTGGCTCTGGATCAGGCGGGCGAGATGGCCTTGGCGGGATTCGAGCAGGTGGGCATTCCGGATCAGCTCACGCAGTGCAGCGGTGTTCATGACAACTCCAAGACAACGGGTTTGGAAGGTGAAGAAAGACCTTAGCCGCACCCCGGGCGTAGCTAAGACGCGATTGTCATATTCATGAGCTGGTTATGCCGGCACGGCATATCAGACGGCCAGCATGGTACTCCAAACCCGCGCCGTCCGTGGCTTTGAGATCACACTTCGGTCTTTTAAACAGGTTTTTTACTCTGCGTTGTTATGTCGCAACCCATGGCTATACTCCGGTTCGACACACCGAAAACCTGATGGACCCGGCCTGCCCTGCGTGCTGCCGAGGTACGACGTCAAAGTAAGTTGTCTTGGCGGTCACTCCCTTGGCCGTTGGCGTGTTCAGGCTCGAACCCTCTGGAATGGGGATCGCAGCCAGGGCGCTATGCCGGCGGGATAAAAACAACGATAAGGGGAACCCGAATGCTGCGACATCCACGAGTCTGGATGGGCTTCCTTTTGCTCTTGGCTTTCAGTCAGGCAAACGCCGCCTGGACGGTCAACATGGCCCCCGGTGCGACGGAAGTCAGCCGTAACGTTTTCGATCTGCACATGACGATCTTCTGGATCTGCGTGGTCATCGGCATCGTCGTCTTTGGCGCGATGTTCTGGTCGATGATCGTCCATCGCCGGTCCACCGGGCAGCAGCCCGCGCATTTCCACGAGAGCACCACGGTGGAAATCCTCTGGACCGTCATTCCCTTCCTGATCCTGGTGGTGATGGCCGTCCCGGCCACCAAGACGCTGATCCACATGTACGACACTTCGGAGCCCGAGCTGGACGTGCAGGTCACCGGCTACCAGTGGAAGTGGCAGTACAAGTACCTGGGCCAGGACGTGGAGTTCTTCTCCAACCTCGCCACGCCCCAGGACCAGATCCACAACAAGGCCGACAAGGACGAGCACTACCTGCTCGAAGTGGACAACCCGCTGGTGCTGCCGGCCGGGGTCAAGGTCCGCTTCCTGGTCACTTCCAGCGACGTGATCCACTCCTGGTGGGTGCCGGCCTTCGCGGTCAAGCGCGATGCCATTCCCGGCTTCGTCAACGAGGCCTGGACCAAGGTCGACCAGCCCGGCGTATACCGTGGCCAGTGCGCCGAGCTGTGCGGCAAGGACCACGGCTTCATGCCCATCGTGGTGGACGTGAAGTCCAAGCCTGACTTCGACAAGTGGCTGGCCGAGCGCAAGGAAGAAGCCGTCAAGCTCAAGGAGCTGACCAGCAAGGAATGGACGAAGGAGGAGCTGGTCGCTCGTGGCGACAAGGTCTACCACACCATCTGTGCCGCCTGTCACCAGCCCGAAGGCCAGGGCATGCCGCCGATGTTCCCCGCGCTCAAGGGGTCGAAGATCGTCACCGGGCCCAAGGAGCACCACCTGGAAACCGTGTTCAACGGCGTCCAGGGCACCGCCATGGCGGCCTTCGGCAAGCAGCTTTCGGAAGTCGACATCGCCGCGGTGATCACCTTCGAGCGCAACAGCTGGGGCAACAACGACGGCGACATGGTGACCCCGCAGGACGTGGTCGCCTACAAGCAGAAACAACAATAAGGAGGCCGCGATGAGTACCGTGATCGATCACCCCGACCATTCTCACGCCGGCGACCACCACCATGGCCCTGCCAAGGGCCTGATGCGCTGGGTTCTGACCACCAACCACAAGGACATCGGCACGCTGTACCTGTGGTTCAGCTTCTGCGCCTTCCTGCTCGGCGGCTCCTTCGCCATGGTGATCCGCGCCGAACTGTTCCAGCCGGGCCTGCAGATCGTCGAGCCGGCGTTCTTCAATCAGATGACCACCATGCACGGCCTGGTGATGGTCTTCGGTGCGGTGATGCCGGCCTTCGTCGGCCTGGCCAACTGGATGGTGCCGCTGATGATCGGCGCGCCGGACATGGCCCTGCCGCGCATGAACAACTTCAGCTTCTGGCTGCTGCCGGCGGCCTTCGGCCTGCTGGTGAGCACCCTGTTCATGCCCGGCGGCGGTCCGAACTTCGGCTGGACCTTCTACGCGCCGCTCTCCACCACCTTCGCGCCGCACAGCGTGACCTTTTTCATCTTCGCCATCCACCTGATGGGCATGAGTTCGATCATGGGCGCGATCAACGTGATCGCCACCATCCTCAACCTGCGCGCGCCAGGCATGACGCTGATGAAGATGCCGCTGTTCGTCTGGACCTGGCTGATCACCGCGTTCCTGCTGATCGCGGTGATGCCGGTGCTGGCGGGGTGCGTAACGATGATGCTGATGGACATCCACTTCGGCACCAGCTTCTTCAGCGCGGCCGGCGGCGGCGACCCGGTGCTGTTCCAGCACGTATTCTGGTTCTTCGGCCATCCCGAGGTGTACATCATGATCCTGCCGGCGTTCGGCGCCGTCAGCTCGATCATCCCGGCCTTCAGCCGCAAGCCGCTGTTCGGCTACACCTCGATGGTCTACGCCACCGCCTCGATCGCCTTCCTGTCCTTCGTCGTGTGGGCGCACCACATGTTCGTGGTCGGCATCCCGCTGGTGGGCGAGCTGTTCTTCATGTACGCGACCATGCTGATCGCCGTCCCCACCGGGGTGAAGGTGTTCAACTGGGCGTCGACCATGTGGCAGGGCTCGCTGACCTTCGAGACGCCGATGCTGTTCGCCGTGGCCTTCGTCATCCTGTTCACCATCGGCGGTTTCTCCGGCCTGATGCTGGCCATCGCACCGGCGGACTTCCAGTACCAGGACACCTACTTCGTGGTGGCGCACTTCCACTACGTGCTGGTGCCCGGCGCGATCTTCGGCATCTTCGCCTCGGCCTACTACTGGCTGCCGAAGTGGACCGGCCACATGTACGACGAGACCCTGGGCAAGCTGCATTTCTGGATGAGTTTCATCGGCATGAACATGGCGTTCTTCCCGATGCACTTCGTCGGGCTTGCCGGCATGCCGCGGCGGATCCCGGACTACAACCTGCAGTTCGCCGACTTCAACATGGTCTCGTCCATCGGCGCCTTCATGTTCGGCACCACGCAGCTGCTGTTCCTGTTCATCGTCATCAAGTGCATCCGCGGCGGTCCGCCGGCCCCGGCCAAGCCGTGGGATGGTGCGGAAGGCCTGGAGTGGACCATTCCCTCGCCGGCGCCGTACCACACCTTCAGCACGCCTCCGGAAGTGAAGTAGACACGAACTGGCAGGAGCGAGCTTGCTCGCGAACGGGCCTCCCCGGAGGCCAAGGCATCAAGCGGTTCGCGAGCAAGCTCGCTCCTGCAGGTTGAGGAATCGACCCATGAGCGACGGCAACATCGAAACGCGCAAGCTGGTGACCCGGCTGGTCATTGCCGTGGTCGCCATGTTCGCCTTCGGCTTCGCCCTGGTGCCGCTGTACGACGTGATGTGCAAGGCACTGGGCATCAACGGCAAGACATCCGGCAGCGCCTACCAGGGCGACGGCCAGGTGATCGATCAGTCGCGCGAGGTGAAGATCCAGTTCGTCGCCAACAACAACATCGACATGGTCTGGGAATTCCACCCCGAGGCCGAGCAACTGGTGGTGCATCCGGGTGCGGTGAACCAGATGCTGTTCGTCGCCTACAACCCCACCGACAAGCCGATGACTGCCCAGGCGATCCCGAGCATCGCGCCGTCGGTGGCGGCCACCTACTTCCACAAGACCGAATGCTTCTGCTTCACCCAGCAGGTACTGCAGCCCGGCGAGCGCATCGAAATGCCGGTGCGCTTCATCGTCGACCGCGACCTGCCCAAGGATGTGCGTCACCTGACGCTTGCTTACACGCTGTTCGACATCACTGCCCGCAAGCCACCCGTGGCCAGTAACGAGCGCTGAGAAATCGGTTGATGATCGTTCGAGCTAGAGCGAGGCAAGGCGGGAACGGCCGAGGAGCCGGAGTTTACGAGCTGTAAATGAGGATTCCGAGGCCGTTACCAACGCAGCCTCACCGACGCGCAGTAGATCAGCAGCCGATTTCTGGGCTAAGGAGAACAAAAACGATGGCAACCCACGATCCCTATTACGTCCCCGCGCAGAGCAAGTGGCCGATCATCGCCACCATCGGCATGCTGGTGACGCTGTTTGGCGTCGGCACCTGGATGAACGACATGAGCGCCGGCAAGGATCACTCGCACGGCCCGTGGATCTTCTTCGCCGGCGGGCTGATCCTGGCGTACATGCTGTTCGGCTGGTTCGGCAACGTCATCAAGGAAAGCCGCGGCGGTCTCTACAGCCCGCAGATGGACCGCTCGTTCCGCTGGGGCATGAGCTGGTTCATCTTCTCCGAGGTGATGTTCTTCGCCGCGTTCTTCGGCGCGCTGTTCTACGTGCGCCACTTCGTCAACCCGTGGCTGGGCGGCGAAGGCCACCACGGCATCTCGCACATGCTCTGGCCGCAGTTCGAAACCGGCTGGCCGCAGCTGAACAACCCGGACAACAAACTCTTCCCGCCGCCCAGGGAAGTGATCGATCCGTGGAAGCTGCCGCTGATCAACACCCTGCTGCTGGTCACCTCCAGCTTCACCGTGACCTTCGCCCACCACGCGCTGAAGAAGAACCATCGCGGCCCGCTGAAGCTGTGGCTGGCGGCGACCGTGGCACTGGGTGCGTGCTTCCTGGTGCTGCAGGCCTACGAGTACCACGAGGCCTACAGCGAGCTGGGCCTGACCCTGGGCTCGGGCATCTACGGCGCGACCTTCTTCATGCTCACCGGCTTCCACGGCGCCCACGTGACCATCGGCGCGATCATGCTGAGCATCATGCTGATCCGCATCATCCGCGGACACTTCGACGCCGACAAACACTTCGGCTTCGAGGCGGCCAGCTGGTACTGGCACTTCGTCGACGTGGTGTGGATCGGGCTGTTCATCTTCGTTTACGTGTTGTGAAGCCGATGGACCTTTAGGAGCCAGCTTGCTCGCGAACCGCCCAACACTGAGGCATCAGGAAAAAGCGTTCGCGAGCAAGCTCGCTCCTACCAAGAGCGGTACGGAACTAGAAATGCCAGGGGGCGGAGCTGCCGAGTTGGCCGCTGAAGAAACCCCAGGCGATGAGTGCGACGGTCAGGGCAGTGAGGGTGACGCGCACGGTCAGTGCGTTGACCACCCGCGAACCGTGGCCTTCGTCCTTGACCAGAAAGAACAGGCCACTGAACAGGCTGACAACGGTCGCCAGCAACAACAGAACGATCGCAGCTTTGAGCACTACCGGCCTCCTGTCCGCAGGGGACTGGGGTTGAGGGGGATGACTTGCAGTATAGCCAGCATGCTTCCGAGCACCGCGCGGCCCGCGCCACGCGTGCCTTCCGGCCCGGCATCGCACCGACCCTGGTGGTCCTCGCGCTGCTGCCGGTTTTGATCGGCCTGGGCTTCTGGCAACTCTCCCGCGCCGCCGAAAAACGCACCCTGCTCGCTGCCGCCGAAGTCCAGCGCCAGCAGGACCCGATCAGCATCGCCGAGCTCGAACGCCAGCCGCCACGCAGCTATGTTCGCGTGCGCCTGCAAGGCCAGCTCGACGCCGAGCACACTGCCCTGCTCGACAACCGCACCCGCAACGGCCAGGCCGGTGTCGAGGTACTGCAGCCCTTCTTCGACCGCGTCGGCCATCAGTGGCTGCTGGTCAATCGCGGCTGGGTGCCCTGGCCCGACCGCCGCGTGCCGCCAAAGATCGATACGCCCAGCCACGACCTGCTGCTGGACGCCTGGTCCTACGTCCCTCCAGCCGCCGGCCCGAGCGCTCCGCTCGCCGGCTGGCCGCGCCTGATCACCCAGGTGGACGCGCCGTTCCTGTGGGACCAGCTCGGCCGCGAAGGCAGCCCGCTGGAGATTCGCCTGGAGCCGGGAGACGCCGCCTTCGATACCGACTGGCCGATCGTCGCCATGCCACCGGAGCGCCACGTCGGCTACGCCGTGCAGTGGTTCGCCCTGGCCATCGCGCTGTCCGGCCTTTACCTCTACCTCGGCATCCGTCGCGCACGGGAGACCCTAGACCATGACCGCCATGACTCTGCCTGACGCCCCCAACCGCCGCCGCGGACGCGTTCAACTGCTGCTCATCCTCGGCATGGTGCTGGGGCCGATGCTGCTCGCCACCGCCATGTACAAGCTGCAGTTCTGGGTGCCGGAGGGGCGCAGCTACCACGGCGACCTGATCGCCACCGGGCAGACCCCGGCCGATCTCGGTGTGCAGGACGACAAGGCCAGCGACCAGTGGCAACTGCTGGTCACCGCCCCGGAAACCTGCACCAGCGACTGCCAGCAACTGGTCTACCTGGCGCGCCAGATCAACATCGGCCTGGGCCGCGAGGCCAGCCGCGCCGAGCACGTGCTCGCCTTCGCCAAGCCGCTGCCGGCCGAGTTCACCGGCCTGCTCGAGAAGGACTACCCGCGCCTGCAGCGCCTGGGCCTGACGCCCAACCAGCACACTGGCGCCCAGCCGCAACTGTGGATCGTCGACCCCCACGGCAACCTGGTGCTGCGCTACGACGCCAAGGCCAACGGCAAGTCGATCCTCAAGGACCTGCAGCTGCTGCTGAAGCTGTCGAACATCGGTTGACGCGTTTCTCGCCAGCCCACGACAACAACAAGATCGGGAGCGACGCATGATCCAGGCAAGACGCAAACCCGCCTTCTACCTTGCCGTGCTGGCCACGGCGCTGGCCTTCGTGGTCATCCTGCTGGGCGCTTACACCCGCCTGACCCACGCCGGCCTCGGCTGCCCGGACTGGCCCGGTTGCTACGGCTTCGTCCATGTGCCCCTGAACGAAGCGCAGCTGGCTCACGCCGAGATGCACTTCCCCGACTCGCCGGTGGAGGCGCAGAAGGGCTGGAACGAGATGATCCACCGCTACTTCGCCGGCAGCCTCGGCCTGCTGATCCTCGGGCTCGCGGTGCACGCCCTGGTGCGTCGCGGCCGCGACGGCCAGCCGATGCGCCTGCCGCTGGTGCTGCTCGCGGTGGTGATCGCCCAGGCAGCGTTCGGCATGTGGACGGTCACCCTCAAGCTCTGGCCGCAGGTGGTCACTGCACACCTGCTGGGCGGCTTCACCACGCTGTCGCTGCTGTTCCTGCTCAGCCTGCGCCTCTCCGGCGCCTTCGCCCCGCTGCAACTGCCGTCGAAGCTGCGCGCACTGGCGGCCCTGGCCCTGCTGATGGTGATCGGGCAGATCGCACTCGGTGGCTGGGTCAGCAGCAACTACGCGGCGGTGGCCTGCATCGACCTGCCGATGTGCCACGGCGAGTGGTGGCCGAACATGGACTTCGCCAACGGCTTCCACCTCACCCAGCACATCGGCCCGAACTACCTGGGCGGCCAGCTCGACAGCGACGCCCGCACGGCCATCCACATGACCCACCGCATGGGCGCACTGTGCGTGACCGCCGTGATCCTGCTGCTGGCCTGGAACCTCCAGCGCCACGGCCTGATCGGCATCACCGCGCTGATGCTGCTGGGGCTGTCCTTCCAGATCGGCCTGGGCATCAGCAACGTGCTGCTGCACCTGCCGCTGCCGGTGGCAGTGGCGCACAACGGCGGCGGTGCGTTCCTGCTGCTGATGCTGGTACTGGTGAACTACCGGGTGCGCGCGCCCGCGGCGAAACGCGTCGAGCTGCCCGCCGGCAGCCCGACCGTCCTGGACGCCCTGGAGCGGCCGGTGGCCTATCCCTCGCAAGGATGACATTGAACGGTTGAGCACGACGGCCGGCGCCGCGGCGCACCGGTCCCCATCCAAGCAGTCAGCACGAAGACGGAGAAATGCCCATGGCCAGCGTCATCAGCACTTCCAGCCAAGCCAGCTGGCGCGACCTGCTCGAACTGACCAAACCCAAGGTGGTCCTGCTGATGCTGATCACCTCGTTGATCGGCATGCTGCTCGCCACCAAGGCCGGCGTTGCCTGGCAGGTGCTGGTGTTCGGCAACCTCGGCATCGGCCTGTGTGCCGGTGGCGCGGCGGCAGTGAACCACGTGGTCGACCGCCGCATCGACTCGATCATGGCGCGCACCCACAAGCGCCCACTGGCCGAGGGGCGCGTCTCGCCACCCATCGCGCTGGGCTTCGCCATGCTGCTGTCGGTGGCCGGAATGGCCGTGCTGCTGGTGTTCACCAATGAGCTGACGGCCTGGCTGACGCTGGCCTCGCTGCTGGGTTACGCGGCGCTCTACACCGGCTTCCTCAAGCGCGCCACGCCGCAGAACATCGTTATCGGCGGCCTCGCTGGCGCCGCACCACCGCTGCTGGGCTGGGTCGCGGTGACCGGGCAGATCTCCGCCGAACCGCTGCTGCTGGTGCTGATCATCTTCGCCTGGACCCCGCCGCATTTCTGGGCGCTGTGCCTGCATCGCAAGGACGAGTACGCCAAGGCCGATATCCCGATGCTGCCGGTGACCCACGGCGAGCACTACACCAAGCTGCACATCCTGCTCTACACCCTGGTGCTGTTCGCCGTGACGCTGATGCCCTTCGCCATCCACATGGCCGGGCTGGTCTACCTGTTCGCCGCGCTGGCCCTGGGCGCGCGCTTCCTCGACTGGGCCTGGGCGCTCTACTGCGGCAGCCGACCCCATGCGGCGATCAAGACCTTCAAGTACTCTATCGCCTACCTGTTCCTGCTGTTCATCGCGCTGCTGGTGGACCACTACCTGCCGCTGCACCTGAACTACTGAGGGTTCGCGAGCAAGCTCGCTCCTGCAGTTGCGCCCAACGGCGGTGCGCTTTTCGTAGGAGCGAGCCTGCTCGCGAACATCGCCGCCGCGCTGTCAGATACGGGCACGGTAGGAACAGCAGCCCAAGCCCAGACGTCCCGACCCACGAGAACCCCATGTCCCGAGTCAACAAGACCGTCTTCATCCTCGTCGCCATCGTCGCCCTGATCCTCGGCCTCACCGTCCAGAAGGTGCTCAACCAGCGCCACCAGCTCGACCCGACCGTGCTGCTCGACGCCGGCATCGTGATCCTGCCGCAGACCCGCAGCGTTCCTGACCTCGCCTTCACCGACCAGGACGGCCAGCCGTTCCAGACCGCCAGCCTGAAGGGCAAGTGGTCGCTGCTGTTCTTCGGCTACACCTTCTGCCCGGACGTCTGCCCCACCACCCTGGCGCAACTGCGCGAGCTGCAGACCAAGCTGCCGCCGGACGTGGCGAAGAACCTGCAGGTGGTGTTCGTCAGTGTCGACCCGCACCGCGATACCGCGCCGCGCATCAAGGAATACCTCGGCTTCTTCAACGCCGGCTTCAAGGGCATCACCGGCTCGGAAGAGAGCGTGCAGAAACTGGCCAACGCCATGAGCATCCCCTACATCCCGGCGGATACCAGCAAGCCCAACTACACCGTCGACCACAGCGGCAACCTGGTCATCATCGGCCCGGACAACACCCAGCACGGCTTCATCCGCGCCCCGCTGCACAACGACAAGCTGGTCGCCCAGTTGCCCAACGTGATCAGCGCCGGCAACTGATCCCCGCGACACCGTGTCTCACCCCCAGCGGCCACCCGATAACGGTGGCCGTTGTTTTTTCTGCGTCACTCACGCCTTCCCCGGACAAATCCAACCTTTCTGCTAAACCACTTCTCAGGGCTCTGGCGCGTTGCAACATGCGGCCTTGAAGCTTTCTGACAATTTTCCTGACCCCGTAGTCAATGTAAAAAATCTGCTACAGAAAGTCAGATATCAGGAATGACTCATACTCCATATTAGAAACATTAATTAACACCTATGCCTGAGCCTGTTGCAGGATTACCGGGCCTTTCGGTGGGCATGGGGAGCCTCTGATGGGGGGTCATTCACGGCGAGGATGACATTTCCGTCCGGTCACAATAGGCAATTAGGCTAAACGCCAGGGCCCACGCGGCCTCGGTGGCGACCGGAAAACTACGGGTCCAAACGTGACTTGTAGTTATCGCTCAGTACCACTCCAGAACTTCTTGATGCCCTCCAGGTTCGATTGCACAATGCCGCGGCCACCGGGTCACAGCCCGGTCACACAAGCTCCTAAAATAAAAAACAGACCGTTGCCAGTTCAAAACCCGGGTCGCCAACGTAGTAGCCCGGACAATCCCAGGATCACGCAGGAGATTTGCAAGTGCAGATCGGTGTACCCCTCGAGACCCAAGCCGGTGAGACGCGGGTCGCAGCAACGCCGGAGACGGTCAAGAAACTGATCGGGCAAGGCCACCAGGTCGTCATCCAGAGCGGAGCGGGCGTCAGCGCCAGCCAGCCGGACGCCGCTTATGAGGCCGTTGGCGCCAGGATCGGCACTGCCGCCGATGCGTTCGGCGCAGAGCTCGTGCTAAAGGTTGTCGCGCCCAGCGAAAGCGAGCTGGCGCAGATGAAGCCGGGTACCGTGCTGATCGGCATGCTCAATCCGTTCAACAACGAGAACATCGCCCGCATGGCCGAACGCGGCGTCACCGCCTTCGCCCTCGAGGCCGCGCCGCGTACTTCCCGCGCGCAGAGCCTGGACGTGCTCTCCTCCCAGGCCAACATCGCCGGCTACAAGGCCGTGATGCTCGCTGCCAATCACTACCCGCGCTTCATGCCCATGCTGATGACCGCCGCCGGCACCGTTAAGGCCGCCCGCGTGCTGATCCTCGGCGCCGGCGTCGCCGGCCTGCAGGCCATCGCTACAGCCAAGCGCCTGGGTGCGGTGATCGAGGCGTCGGACGTACGTCCGGCGGTGAAGGAGCAGATCGAGTCGCTGGGCGCCAAGTTCGTCGACGTGCCCTACGAGACCGACGAAGAGCGCGAGTGCGCCGAAGGCGTTGGCGGTTACGCTCGTCCGATGCCGGCCTCGTGGATGGAGCGCCAGGCCAAGGCCGTGCACGAGCGCGCCAAGCAGTCGGACATCGTCATCACCACCGCGCTGATTCCGGGCCGCAAGGCGCCGACGCTCCTTCATGAGGCCACAGTGGCCGAAATGAAGCCGGGCTCGGTGGTCATCGACCTCGCGGCATCGCAAGGCGGCAACTGCCCGCTCACCGAGGCCGATCAGGTCGTGGTCAAGCATGGCGTGACCATCGTCGGCCTGAGCAACCTGGCCGCGCTGGTACCGGCGGACGCCTCCGCGCTCTACGCACGCAACCTGCTCGACTTCCTCAAGCTCACCCTGACCGCCGAAGGCTTCACGGTGAACCTGGAAGACGACATCGTCGCCGCGTGCCTGATGTGCCGTGACGGCCAGATCGTGCGCAAGAACGGCTAACGAGCAATCGCCCTTCTTATATAAGAACGCGCCGGACCCCGCGTCCGGCCCTGAAGACCGGTGAGAAACTATGGAAGACATGCTGATCTCCCACGGCATCTACAACCTGATCATCTTCGTGCTGGCGATCTACGTCGGCTACCACGTGGTCTGGAACGTCACCCCTGCCCTGCACACCCCGCTGATGGCCGTGACCAACGCCATCTCGGCCATCGTGATCGTCGGCGCCATGCTGGCCGCCGCCCTGACCGTCACCCCGCTGGGAAAGGCCATGGGCACCCTGGCCGTGGCCCTGGCTGCAGTGAACGTGTTCGGTGGCTTCCTGGTCACCCGCCGCATGCTGGAAATGTTCAAGAAGAAAGCGCCGAAGGCGGAGAAGCACTGACATGAGCATGAACCTCGTCACCCTCCTCTACCTCATCGCCTCGGTCTGCTTCATCCAGGCCCTCAAAGGCCTGTCGCACCCGACAACGTCGCGCCGCGGCAACCTGTTCGGCATGATCGGCATGGCCATCGCCGCGCTGACCACCGTCGCTCTGGTGTTCAAGATCAGCAGCGAGATCGCCACCACCGGCATCGTCTACGTGATCATCGGCCTGCTGGTCGGCGGCACCGCCGGTTCGATCATGGCCAAGCGCGTCGAAATGACCAAGATGCCGGAACTGGTCGCCTTCATGCACAGCATGATCGGCCTGGCTGCCGTGTTCATCGCCATCGCCGCCGTGGTCGAGCCGCAGTCGCTGGGCATCGTGCAGAACCTGGGCGATACCATTCCGACCGGTAACCGCCTGGAGCTGTTCCTTGGTGCGGCCATCGGTGCCATCACCTTCTCCGGTTCGGTAATCGCCTTCGGCAAGCTCTCGGGCAAGTACAAGTTCCGCCTGTTCCAGGGCGCACCGGTACAGTTCACCGGTCAGCACATGCTCAACCTGGTGCTGGGCCTGACCACCCTGGGCCTGGGCCTGCTGTTCATGTTCACCGGCAACCTGACCGCCTTCGTCGTGATGCTGGCCCTGGCCTTCATCCTCGGCGTGCTGATCATCATCCCGATCGGTGGCGCGGACATGCCGGTAGTCGTGTCCATGCTGAACTCCTATTCCGGCTGGGCCGCGGCAGGTATCGGCTTCTCGCTGAACAACTCGATGCTGATCATCGCCGGTTCCCTGGTGGGCTCCTCGGGCGCGATCCTCTCCTACATCATGTGCAAGGCGATGAACCGCTCGTTCTTCAACGTCATCCTCGGTGGCTTCGGCGCCGAAGCGGACGCTGGCGGCCCGGCTGGCGCCAAGGAAGCCCGCCCGGTGAAATCCGGCTCGGCCGACGACGCCTCGTTCCTGCTGACCAACGCCGACAGCGTGATCATCGTTCCCGGCTACGGCCTGGCGGTGGCCCGTGCCCAGCACGCGCTGATGGAACTGGCGGAGAAGCTGACCCATCGCGGCGTCAACGTGAAGTTCGCCATCCACCCGGTTGCCGGCCGTATGCCGGGCCACATGAACGTCCTGCTGGCCGAGGCCGAAGTGCCTTACGAGCAGGTGTTCGAGATGGAGGACATCAACTCCGAGTTCGGCCAGACCGACGTGGTGCTGGTACTGGGCGCCAACGACGTGGTCAACCCGGCCGCGAAGAACGACCCGAAGTCGCCGATCGCCGGCATGCCGATCCTCGAGGCCTACAAGGCCAAGACCGTGATAGTCAACAAGCGCTCGATGGCCAGCGGCTACGCCGGCCTGGACAACGAACTGTTCTACCTGGACAAGACCATGATGGTCTTCGGCGACGCCAAGAAAGTCATCGAAGACATGGTCAAGGCCGTCGAATAACGTCGATCCTCGCCCTACAAGACACCGGCCTCGCGCCGGTGTCCTTGTTTTTGCCTCCGTGATGGCCTGATGGACCGCAACATGGTTAGATAACGCCGCCAGCGCCTCCGGGGGGAGGCGCCAGACACGCTGTGCCGTCATGGCGCACGCGTCGACCTACAACAAGAAAGCCAAAGAAGTCACGATGACCACTACCAGCCCTTCGCCGCACCAGAATCTTCCGGGCAACGTCCTCTTCCTGTTCGCCGTCCTGGCCTACATGACCTTCTACGCCCTGGGCTGCTTCTTCATCGAAGAAGATAGTTACATCTACTTCCGGGTCGCCGAGAACATTGCCCACGGTTTCGGCTACGTCTTCAACATCGATGACATTCCGATCGAATCCGGTAGCGGCCCCCTCTGGCAGTACCTGCTCGCGCTGGGGGTGTGGCTGGGATGCAATGTGGTGGTGCTGGCCAAGGCAATGGGCCTGATGTTCGGGCTGGGCACACTATTCGTGAGCTATCGCGTCGCCCGACAACTGTCTACGCCGGTGACGGCGGGCTGCCTGGCCATCGCGCTGGCAGCCAGCGTTCCCTTCATCTGGTGGACCGGCAGCGGCCTGGAGGTTTCGCTCTACACACTGCTGCTGGTCAGTTGCGTGGCATTCGCCTGCGCGCCCCAGCCACGCGCGGACGGCTGGCTCAGCGCACTGGCATTCGCCCTGCTCCTTTTCGCCCGGCCGGAAGCCTTCATCAGCGTTGGCGTGTTCGTCCTGTACTTCCTGCTGAGCGGCCGTCGCGCGCTCGCCGCTCGCACCATGGCGCTGTGCACCCTGACCTACGGCGGGTACCTCTTCTTCCGCTACTTCTATTTCGATGAGGTCCAGATCAGCGCCTTCTACGCGAAGATCTCGGTCGACGGCGTGGCCTGGGACTATCTCTGGTCGGTACTGAAACAGTATCGCCTGACCTACTTGCTGGCGCTGGCGCTGCCCGCCGCTCTGATCTGGCGCCGCAACGTCGCCAATGGCCCCTTCCTGCTGCTGTTGTTGCTCAGTTGCGGTGGGCTCTATTTCGCCGCAGCCAACTATGACTTCAAGATTTATCACCGTTTCTTCGCCCACTGTCTGCCCCTGCTGCTTCTGCTGGTCTCAGCCGCAGTGGGACGACTGCTGTCGTCCGTTCCAGCCGCACTCAAGCCGGTCGTCGTGGGCTACGTCGCCGCCGCCTGCCTCGCCGTGGCGTGGATGCCGCGAGTGCCGGGCCTCTTCGAGTTCACACGCAACCCGTTCTACGACGTCCTGGAGCTGCTGCATGAGCAACCGACGGCCGCACTCACCGCGCTGGGCTCGAAGATCGTCACCCCTCACACACGCAGCGCCGTCGATGACAGGCTGCAAGCTCGCGTGCCGTATGTGATCAATGCCAATTACCAGGCCCTGGTAGGCCAGTTCCTCCACGACAACTATCCACAGGGGCTGACCATCGGCTATGACCAGATGGGACAGACCCCCTACTTCGCCGGTTCGCAGCAGCATTTCGTCGACTTCCTCGGCTTGACGACGCGCCCGATCTCGCTCTACTACTTCAACCAGAACGCCCAGGACAGCGCGAGCAAGTCCCTCTACAAGAAAGTGTTCGATCCGCTGATCCAAAGCCGGCGCGCAGAAGATCGCGATATCGACCGGCAGGGCGCGCTCGGGTCGGTGGAACAATCCGACCCGGACATCATCATCATCCACACCCTGGTCGCCAGCTCCGACAAGACACTCACGCACCATGTGCGCGACAGCGAATGGTTCAAGCAGCGCTATGTGCTGCGCTACAACCTCGCGACCTGGCTGCTGGTCTATGAGCGCAAGGACCTGGTGTTCCCGCTCAAGGCCACGCACCTTCCGGAAAGCCTCCAGTTCCGGCAAATGCCGCCAGACAACGGCTAAGCCCGCAATCTCTTCCCACACCTGCCGCACCCGAGTCGCGGCGGGAACACCGATCATCCCGATGACACGGATGTCCGTCATGCCCGTCACACCATCGTCCACCGGAGAAGCCACTCTAGGCCGCGCATTGGTCGCGCTGGCTCTACTTCTCTACTGCGTCCTCACGGCGCTCGCCTACTTCTTCATCGAAGAAGACAGCTACATCTACTTCCGAGCGGCCGAGAACATCGCCCACGGTTTCGGCTACGTCTTCAACATCGGCGACGCCCCCGTGGAGTCGGGAAGCGGGCCGCTCTGGCAGTACCTGCTCGCCCTGGGCGTCTACCTCGGCGCCGCACCGATCCCATTGATCAAACTGCTGGGCCTGTCGTGCGGCCTGGGCACCGTGTACCTGGTCTATCTGGCGGGCAGAAACCTCGCTAGCCCCGCCTGGGGCGCCGCTGCTGCAATAATGATTGCCGGCAGCACGCCCTTCGTCTGGTGGGCCAATAGTGGGCTGGAACTGGCCGCCTATACCCTGCTGCTGTCCGGCTGCCTACTCATCTGCTCGCGCCCGGGAGTGAAAGGGGCATGGCAGGCAGCGCCCTTCGTCCTGCTGCTGTTCGTGCGCCCCGAGGCATTCCTGTTCGTGCCTGTCTTCCTGCTGTTCTTCGCCTTTAACGGCCAACGGGGCTTCGCCCTGCGCATCCTCGTTTGGTGCGCCCTGGGTTACGGCAGTTACCTGGTGTTCCGACTCGTCTACTTCCACGAAGTGCAGGTCAGCGCGTTCTACTCCAAGATCACAGCCGAGGGCGCCAGTTGGTCCTACATCTGGTTCGTCCTGGAGGAGCTCCGGATTCTCTATCCGCTCGCCCTGGCGATTCCGGCGTTTCTGCTGCTCAAGCGAATGAGCCAGCCGGCAAACTTCATGCTGCTGGTGGCACTGTCCCTGATGGGAGTCTTCTTCGCTGGCTCGAACTTCGACTTCAAGCCCTACTTCCGTTTCTATGCCTTGGCCCTGCCGCAGTTTTACCTGCTGTTCGCCTGCGCCGGCCATGCGCTCAGCCAGCTGACCTGGCGCCCCGGCCGAGCCATGGTGGCCGCCTACGCGTGCTGTGCAGTGGTCGCGGTCATCTGGATACCGCGCATGGAGCTGTTTGCCGGACGCAGCCCGAACGCACTGCTGCTGATGGGTCGCTTGATCGCAGATGACCCCGCACGCGCGCTGGCCTCCTACCGCGACAAGTTGCGTAATCCGCAGAGCCAGGTACCGCTCGATGGCCTGCTGGCGGAACGCTCGCCCTTGCTTGCAGCGCAGAGCCTGGATCAGAACTACCAGGCAGCCATCGGCCACTTCCTGCGGGAAAACTATCCACAGGGCCTGCGCATCGCCTACGACCAGATGGGCCAGACCGCCTTCCTGGCCGGCAAGCAGCAACACTTCGTCGACCTGCTCGGTCTCGCATCCCCACCCGTATCGCTGTACTACTTCAACCTCAACGCCGCCAACAGCCACGCGAAACAGCTCTACAAGCGCGTCGTCGACCCACTGATCCGACTGAACTCGGACAGCAATCGCGACATCAGCCTGGAAGAGGCCCTGCAGTATGTCTATGACCAGACCCCGGACGTGGTTCTGATCCATGGATTCGTCACGCGCAATCCGCTGACGCTCACCTATCACCTCTCGCAGAGCCAGTGGCTGCGTGACAACTACATTCCGCGCTACCAGTTGGCGCACTGGGTGACAGTCTATGAGCGCAAGGATCTGGTGTTCCCGCTCAAGGCCAGCAGCTTCCCGCCCGCCCTGGACTTCCGGGCGCTCTAGGTCACCGTTGATCGGACTTCAACCTTGCGCGCGCAGTCCATTGCCTTCCAGCAATGGACGCGTCCATGGACTTTGGTAGTAAGAAGGCGACCGGCCGGGCGATTTTTCGACCTTGGTATAAGAGCCAAAAATCGCCGAGTCCCTAGACTGGCGGCCTCGCACTTCCTACTGCCCGAGGTTTTCCCATGTTCCGTGATCGCGTGCGTATGTCCTCCCTGCTGGACAAGGTGATGACTGCCGACCAGGCCGCGGCCCTTATCAAGGACGGCATGACCGTCGGCATGAGCGGTTTCACCCGCGCCGGCGAAGCCAAAGCCGTACCCAAGGCCCTCGCCGAGCGCGCCAAGCAGGAGCCGCTGCGCATCAGCCTGATGACCGGCGCCAGCCTGGGCAACGACCTCGACAAACAGCTCACCGAAGCCGGTGTGCTGGCCCGCCGCATGCCGTTCCAGGTCGACAGCACCCTGCGCAAGGCGATCAACGCCGGCGAGGTGATGTTCATCGATCAGCACCTCTCCGAGACCGTCGAGCAACTGCGCAACCACCAGCTCAAGCTGCCGGACATCGCCGTCATCGAAGCTGTCGCCATCACCGAGGAAGGCCACATCGTGCCGACCACCTCGGTGGGCAACTCCGCCAGCTTCGCGATCTTCGCCAAGCAGGTGATCGTCGAGATCAACGTCGCGCACAACACCAACCTGGAAGGCCTGCACGACATCTACATCCCCACCTACCGTCCGACCCGCACGCCGATCCCGCTGACCAAGGTCGACGACCGTATCGGCAGCACTGCCATCCCGATCCCCGCGGACAAGATCGTCGCCATCGTCGTCAACGACCAGGCGGACTCCCCGTCCACCGTACTGCCGCCGGACGACGAGACCCAGGGCATCGCCAACCACCTGATCGACTTCTTCAAGCGTGAAGTGGACGCCGGCCGCATGAGCAACAGCCTCGGCCCGCTGCAGGCCGGTATCGGCAGTATCGCCAACGCGGTAATGTGCGGCCTGATCGAGTCGCCCTTCGAGAACCTGACCATGTACTCCGAAGTACTGCAGGACTCGACCTTCGACCTGATCGACGCCGGCAAGCTGCGCTTCGCCTCAGGCAGCTCCATCACCCTGTCGACCCGTCGCAACGCCGACGTGTTCGGCAACCTGGAGCGCTACAAGGACAAGCTGGTGCTGCGCCCGCAGGAGATCTCCAACCACCCTGAAGTGGTCCGTCGCCTGGGCATCATCGGCATCAACACCGCGCTGGAATTCGACATCTACGGCAACGTGAACTCCACCCACGTGGGCGGCACCAAGATGATGAACGGCATCGGCGGTTCGGGCGACTTCGCCCGCAACGCGCACCTGGCCATCTTCGTGACCAAGTCCATTGCCAAGGGCGGCAACATCTCCAGCGTGGTGCCGATGGTCAGCCACGTCGACCACACCGAGCACGACGTCGACATCCTCGTCACCGAAGTCGGCCTGGCCGACCTGCGTGGCCTGGCGCCGCGCGAGCGCGCCCGTGTGATCATCGACAACTGTGTGCACCCGTCCTACCGCGACGCCCTGAACAGTTACTTTGATGCCGCCTGCGAGCGCGGCGGCCATACCCCGCACATCCTGCGCGAGGCCCTGGAATGGCACATCAATCTGGAAGAACGCGGCCACATGCTGGCGGCGAGCTGATTCCAGACGCTCTGCGGGTCATTCAGCAATGAATGGCCCGCAAGGGTTTACAGCCGGAAAAAAACCACGTAAAAACATTCCTGAACAGATTTTTATCCCGCTCCAACTGTTCAGCTTCCCTCGCCGCCCCCCCTGGCTGGCACCCTCGAAAAACCTCAGACGCCCAACCATTGCGCACCAGAATGGAGCGCAACGGTACAGTTCGCCCCGAAAAAGACCATTACAGTTCAAAATTACAATCGGCTGACCAGTCGCAATACCGTGCAACTGTACCTGTCATCCCTGACTAAAAAGTCAGATCATATGCTCAATCCATTCAGCAACTGACTACTCGCCACAAGCGAGAAGGATGACCACCATGGAACGTACCCTCGGTTCCGCAGCTCTGAGCACCACCCGCAGCACCTCCAGCGCCCATCGTGGCCTCGTCGGCACCGTTCGCCTGTGGCAGCGCCGCATGGAAAGCCGCCGTCAGCTGGCCCGCCTGGACTCCCGCCTGCTGGCCGACGCCGGCATCAGCGAAGCCCAGCGTTACGCCGAACTGAACAAGCCGTTCTGGCGTTGATTCAACAGTACAACTGAGCCAAACTCTCCAGGCTCTCTGTAACTGTACTGGTAGTTCGCCTGAGGCCGCTCGACTGGAGCGGCCCGTGGCAGGCTCGAAGCCCGCTTTTCTGCACCACGTCCCTTCACACCCGACAGAACAGCCAGCTGCAGCCGCGGCGGTACAGTTCTGAATTTCGCCTCGCTGTACCCCCGCAATAACGATTCGCTGCCTCTGATGCGTTTTCTCGACTGATGCGAGCCTGTATCGACCTTCCACCACGGTCACGAGGAAGCCCGCCATGGAACGCGCACTGCCATCCGATCTGCCCACGCCTCGCCCTGCCCTGCTGCGCCGCCTGACTGCCATGCTCGGCGAGTGGCTGCGCAACGCCCGCACCCGCCGCCAGCTCGCAGAGCTGACCAGCCTGCAACTGGCGGACCTGGGCATCAGCCCCAGCGAGCGTGTGAGAGAAATCTCGAAACCATTCTGGCGCTGAGCGCTGGTGACGTCGGTCAGTCTTGGCTAGTCTGAGCACAGTTAGAGTGGCCGCCCCGGCCACCTGTGTTTGGTCTTATCCGGAGCCACTCCATGAAGAACAGCCTTCGCCTGATCGCCGCCGCTGCCCTGATCGGCTGCGCCACTGGCGCCTTTGCCACCAGCTTCGTCTACACCACCGACCTGTCGGTGCGCGCTACCGGCGCCACGTCCGATGGCACCTCGGACCTCAGCAACTCCTTCAAGGATGACAAGATCGTCCTCGAAGCCCGTGACGACGCCGCCACCTTCGTCGCCAGCCACGGCCAGATTCGCGGCGCGCACCTGGAAGCGGCCCTCGCCCACATTCGCAGCAAGCTGCCGACCCTGGCCGCCAACGATCAGCAGCTGGCCCAGGCCATCCTGACCATCTGATCCACCGCTAGACCCCTGCCGCGCCGGGCGTTCCGCCCGGCGCTCTGCGCTGGCTCTCCCACGCGCATTCCGTTAGCCTTGGCGGCCGTGCTTTCTCGATCGTCCAAGCCCATGCGTACCCTGCTGTTCCTGCTCCCGCTACTGACCTGCTCCCTGCCTGCCCAGGCGTTCGATCAGACGACTCAGTTCCCGGTGGGAACCAGCTACATCACCAGCCAGGTCACCAGCGCGCCGTTTGACAACAAGCTGCTGCGCGGTGCCCGTGATGACGCGGCCCAGTTCGTTGCCACGGATGGCGCTGTCAGAGGCGTGCGCCTGGAAGCGGCGCTGCACTGGCTGCGGCAGAAATACCCGGCGCTGGCAGCGAACGATCGGGAACTGGCCGAAGCAATTCTTGCCAAATAACGTAGTGAGCAGCTCCCGCTGCCCTTTCGGAGACATCCATGCGCCTCAGCTCGCTTTCCAAGAGCCCCCTGATCCTCGGCCTGCTGCTCGCCGCCTGTGCGTCCACCGCCCAGGCCCACTCGGTGGTCCGTGTGTTCAACATCACCACCAACGCCTTCGCCCGCAGCATCGACTTCACCTCGGACACCACCACCTCCGTGCGTGACATGAAGATCGTCCGCGAAGCCCGCGACGACGCCGCCAGCTACGTCGGCAGCGACGGCGCGATCCGTGGCGCCCAGCTGGAAGCCGCGTTCACGGTGCTGCGCGAGCAGGTACCGCAGGCGCGTGACGCCTCCGACCAGGACCTGGCTGAAGCCATCCTCGCTCTGTGAAACTCCGGGCTGGCCGCTGGCTGGCGGCCCTGGCGCTGATCGTCGCCGCCAGCAGCCATGCCGCGCTTCGCCTCGAGCTGGATACCGACGGCCTGAACGCAGCCCAGCGCCAGGCCAGCCAGCAACTGCTGGACGAAGCCCTGCACACCCTGCCGGGCAATGTCGTCCAGCGTCTGGACCGCCGCGTCGACGTGCAATGGCGCGACGACCTGCCCAGCAATGGGATGGGCCGCACCCTGCGCCCCGGCGCCATCGCCCTGAACACCCGTTATCTCGGCCCGCTCACCGACGGCAGCGCCGCTACCGAGCAGACCGGTCGCACCCACGGCACCCTGCGCCGCGAGCTGCTGGCCACCCTGCTCCATGAGCTGACCCACCTCTATGACCGCGCGCGCCTCTGGGAGCCCGACGAAGCCCGGGTGATACGCCGCTGCACGATGCGCGACAAGAGCCTCGGGCGCGTCGGCGCGCCGGACGAATGCCGTGGCCAGACCGGCCGCCGCTTCACCCTCTCGGACGATCCACGCCTGCTCGACCTGGCCGGCTGGCCGCAGTACGCCGGCAAGCATGGCGAGCGCGAGCAGCACAACCGCTTCCTGCTGCGCAGCCCGGACCGCTACGAGCTGACCAACCCGCGCGAGTACGTCGCGGTGAACATGGAGTACTTCCTCCTCGACCGCAGCTTCGCCTGCCGCCGCCCCGCGCTGTACCGCTACTACGCGGCGCGCTTCGGCGAGCGTCCGCATGACGCATGCTCGACGCAGTACGCCTACCTCAATGCCGGGCGTGACTTCGGCCGCCAGCCGCTGGGCTATCTCGATCCGGAACGGGTCTACGAGGTCGATTACCTGATCGCCGAGGCGAACAACGAGATCGCCAGCCGCTGGGGACACACCATGCTGCGCCTGGTGGTCTGCGCGCCAGGGCGCCCGCGCGGCCCGGCCTGTCGCCTGGACCTGGACCAGCACCTGGTGCTGTCCTACCGCGCCTTCGTCGGCGACCTCCAGCTCTCCAGCTGGGATGGCCTGACCGGTGCCTACCCGTCGCGCCTGTTCGTGTTGCCGCTGTCCCAGGTGATCGAGGAGTACACCAAGGTCGAGCTCCGAAGCCTGGCCTCGATACCGCTCAAACTCAGCCGCGACGAAGTCGCCAGCCTGGTGGAGCGTTCGGCGCAGAGCCACTGGAGCTACGATGGCAACTACTACTTCCTGTCCAACAACTGTGCGGTGGAGACACTCAAGCTGCTGCGCAGCGGTATCCAGCGCCAGAGCCTGCAGACCATGGACAGCATCACGCCCTACGGCGTACTCGGCCTGCTGGAGAACAAGGGCATCGCCGACGCCAGTGTGCTGGACGACCCCAAGGAAGCGCTGCGCCTGGGGTATCGCTTCGACTCCTTCCGCGACCGCTACCAGGCGATGTTCGACGTGCTGAAACAGCGTATGCACGTGCCGCAGGACAAGGTGGAAGACTGGCTCGCCCTGCCCGCCGTCGAGCGCCGTCCCTGGTTCGACAAGGCCGACCTGCGCTCCAGCGCCGCCCTGCTGCTGCTTGAGCAAGCCTCGCTGCGCCGCCAGCTGCTGCTGGCGCAGGACGAGCTCAAGCGCCTGTACCTGAGCAACCCGGACGCCATGCAGAGCAAGCCCGACCTCGCAGCAGCCGGCAAGACGCTGCAGCAGATCCTCGACGACAGCGGCTTCCTCAGTCGCCCCGCCGAGCTTCTGGATGGCGGTTACGGACTACCCCAGGCGTCGGAAACCGCGACCCTGGAGAAACAGACCCAGCAGCGCCAGCAACGCCTGCGCCAGCTCAGCGACAACCTCGATCGCGAAGTGCGTGCCCTGCTGACCCCGGAGCGCCGCGACGAGCTGACCGCGCTGGAAGCCAACACCAAGCAGATCGGCGCACACCTGCGCGAGCTGCACAAGGCGGCGGGCGGACTGGAGCTGCCCTGACAGCCACCGGATAGCCCGTTCTCAAACGAGCTCGCTCCTACAGGAGCGCTAAGGTGCCGCCCTTCGCAGGAGCGATCTGGTGCGCAACCAAGGAGCGACAGCGGGCGCTAGAGCCTCTCCTCCCACTCCTCTTCCAGCTGCTCGTCCAGGTGGATCCAGGGCAGCCGGCTCTTCACCCAGATATGCCGGTCCGGCACTACGGTCGCCACCTCGTCCAGCGTCGCCGTGGTGAGGTCCAGCGTCTCCGGCGCCTGGTCGGTGAACAGCGCCAGCTGCGCACCGCAGTGGCTGCAGAAGTAGCGGACGCAGGACGCCGACGAGCGATACTCGGCCGGCGTGCCGAGGGTCCAGCGGAAGCTGTCCAGGGGCACGGTGGCCCAGGTGGTGACGATGCCGCCGGTGGTGCGCCGGCAGATCGAGCAATGGCAATGGGCGACGTCGGTCAGTGCGGCATCGCACTCATAGCGCAGCTGGCCACAATGGCAGCCGCCGGCATGTACAGCCTTCATCAGTGCACCTCTCATTCAGTCGTACTCGGCCTCGTCGTGATCGCCCAGCAGGCGGCGCTGGCGCGACGTGCAGGCGGCGAGCACCTCGGGGTTGAAGGTCCAGTCCAGGTAGGGCGAGAACTTCTGCGCGACCATCCGGCGCCCATAGTGCACCTGCAGCAGGTAACGCGTGCGCTCGCTCAGGTTGCGGCTGCCGGCGTGCCACAGGTCGCTGCGAAACAGCAGGCAATCGCCCGCGTTGCACAGCACGGGCTCGGCAACCCTGCCCGAGCATTCGCGCTCGTCCGGCGCCGGTGCGCGGCCCGCACGGTGGCTGCCGGGTACCACCCAGGTCGGGCACAGTTCCTCATTGATGTCATCGAGATAGACCTGCGCGGTGCAGATGAACATCGGCAGTTCGAGGCCCGCTCCCGGCAACGCGACCGGCAGGTAATCCTGGTGCATCTCGGCGCCGATGAAGCCGGGATGGCAGCGCCAGGCCGTCTGGCCGATCACGTGGCAGTCCGTGCCCAGAGCGGCTTCCGCCAGCTCGATCAATCCCGGCGGATCGAGATAGGGCAACCAGCGCGGGGAACGGTTGAACACGCACTTGTAGTGATCCACCAGTCCTTCGTAGTCCCAGTGGAGCGGCCGCAGCTCGTCGATCAGCGAGCGCACGTCGGCAACCTGCTCGGCATCCAGCAGCCCGCGCAACAGGACGAAGCCGTCCTCGCGCAGCACCTTGAGGTCATCGATCACGCCGGCTCTCCGCTGCCCAGCGAGGCCTGGGCACGCGCCAGGGCATCGAAGAAGGCGCCGAGCACCTCGCCTGGTTCGGCACCCTGGCGGGTCACGCAATGGAACTCCGAGATGTAGGCCAACTGCGCCGGGCGAATCGCCCGCAGGCGATCCTCGGCGACCCACTCCGCGGCGTAGTGGGTGGGCAGGTAGCCGATGAACGTCCCGCTGAACACCAGGTTGGCGATCGCCTCCATGGTGTAGGCATTGGTGGCGCGACTGAAGATCAGCCCGTGGGGCCGCCGGCTCTCGGTCATGTAGCCGCGCCCGACGTACTCGGCGGCGCAGATCTGCTCCAGCGACGGCTCGTCCGCCACTCGCGCGAAGAACGGGTGCCCCGGGGCGCAGTAGAGGTTCTGCTCCTCGCGGAACAGCAACTGGTAGCGCAAGCCCGACAGGCGATGGTGGAAGGCGCCGATGGCCAACTGCAGGCGCTCCTCCAGCACGGCGTTCTCCAGCTCGTCCGGACGCTGCGTGTGCAGGTTCAGGCGCACCCGCGGGTTGCCTTCGCGGAACAGCCGGATCGCCAGCGGCAGCGGCCAGCACTGCTGGCCGAGCACGCCATCGACGCAGCCCAGGTGCAGCACCTCGCGGTCGCGGCCACCCAGGCCCGTCACCTGTTCGCGGAAGCGTTCGATGTCGACGAACAACCCGAGCGCCGCCTCGTACAGCTGCTGTCCTTCCTCGGTGAGCTGGAAGCCGCTGCTGCCGCGGCGGCACAGCGAATAGCCCAGGCGCAGTTCGAGGTCGCGCACCAGCACGCTCAGCCGAGACAGGCTGGTGTTCAGGCGCACCTGGGCGGCAGTGAAGCCGCCTGCCTCGACGATGGTGCAGAAGGTGCGCAGCAGGCGCAGGTCGATATCGGAAAGATTGCCCAGCATGGGAGTTCTCGTGGCGGCGGGCGCAGGCCTTTCGTTATAGCGCCGAGCGCGCCGCCCCGTGAACCCCCACGGCGGTCAACGGCGTGCGGCGACCGAATCGGCCAGCACGCAGAGCAGCTCGAACATCATGGTGGCGCCCACCAATGCGGTCGCCCCACCCTGGTCGAATGGCGGCGAAACCTCCACCACGTCGGCGCCGATCAGGTTCAGGCCCTGCAAGCCGCGGATCATGTGCTGCGCCTCCAGGGTGGTCATGCCGCCGATCTCCGGCGTGCCGGTGCCGGGCGCGTAGGCGGGGTCCAGCACATCGACGTCGAAGGTGACGTAGGTCGGCCCCTGCCCGACCACCCGACGCACTTCGGCCAGCGTAGCGGCGACGCCCAGGTCGGCGAACTCCTCCATGTGGATCACGCGGATGCCTTGCTCAAGGGCGAAGGCTTCGTCGTCGGCGTCATAGATCGAGCCGCGAATCCCGATCTGCACCGTGCGCTTCGGGTCCAGCAGGCCCTCCTCGATGGCGCGGCGGAACGGCGTGCCATGGGTGTACGGGTTGTCGCCGAAGTAGCGGTCATTGGTGTCGGAGTGGGCATCGAAATGCACCATGCCGACGGGCCGCTCGGCCGCCAGCGCGCGGAAGATCGGCAGGGTCACCAGATGATCGCCACCCACCGACAGCGGGATGGTGCCGGCCGCATGGATACGCCGGTAGAAACCCTCGATCTGCTTGAGCGAATCCAGCAGGTCGATGGGGTTCACCGGGGCATCGCCGATATCGCCGATCCGCAGCAGGTCATAGGGCGCGATGTGGCTGACGTGGTGCACCTTGCGCATCAGGCTCGACTGGTTGCGCACCTCGCGCGGGCCGTGTCGCGCGCCGGCGCGGTTGGTGGTGCCGCCGTCCCAGGGCACGCCGAGCAGGGCAATGTCCACCTGTGCCGGGTCCTCGAAGATCGGCAGGCGCATGAAGCTGGGGATGCCGGCGAAGCGCGGTACCTGCGCGGCGTCCAGGGGTTGCGGGAAGTCATGGGGCATCGGAAGTCTCCTGTCGGATTTCGGTTCAGTCGGCCTGCGCCTGCAGGCGGGCGGCGGGCGCACCCGCAAGGCTGACCACCACGAAGGTGACCAGGCTGGCCAGCAGGCCGTAGGCGATGGGGGTATTGGCGAGCACGCCGTCGATGGCCATGAAGGCGACCACCACCAGGCTGCCGACGACGATGCTCGCCATCGCGCCGCGGGCGGAGGCACGGCGCCACAGCAGGGCGCCGAGGATCGGCACCAGCAGGCCGCCGACGAGCAGGTTGTAGGCAATGCTCAGGGCACCGATGACGTCGTTCACCAGGCACGCCAGGGCCAGCATCACCACGCCCATCGTCAGGGTGAACAGGCGGCTTTCACGCAGACCATTGGGCGCGCCTGGTCGCAGGAAGCGCGCGTAGATGTCCTCCTGGAACACCGTGGCTGCCGCCAGCAGGCAGCCCGAGGCGGTGGACATGATGGCCGACAGCGCCGCCGCGACCACCAGCCCGCGCAGGCCGGGCTGGAGCACCTGGCGGGTCACTTCGGCGTAGGCGTTCTCCGGCACCGCCAGGTTGGGCAGCAGCACGTGGGCGGCGGCGCCGATCAGTGCACAGGCGAGGCCGTAGAGCATGCAGTAGACGCCCGCGCCGAGGCCCGCATAGCGCACCACCTTCTCGCTGCGCGCGGTGAACACGCGCTGCCAGATATCCTGGCCGATCAGCGCGCCGAAGAAGTACAGCAGGAAGTAGGTGAGGATGGTGTCCAGGCCGATATGGCCGAGGTCGAAGAACCCCGCCGGCAGCACTTCCTGCATGCGCGACAGGCCGCCCGCCTCGTGGATCGACAGGGGCAGCAGCACCGCGAAAATGCCGAGGGTCTTGATCACGAACTGGATGATGTCGGTGAGGGTCAGTGACCACATGCCGCCGATCACCGAATAGACGATGACGATGCCACCGCCGCAGAGGATCGCCGGGATGCGCGGGATCTCGAAAACCACCTCGGTCACCGAACCGATAGCGATGGTCGCGGTGACTGCCACCATCAGGTCGTAGGCGACCATCACGATGCCGCCGATCAGCCGCGAGGACGCCTGGTAGCGCTGCTCGAGGATCTGCGTGACGGTGTAGATCTTCAGCCTCGCGATCTGCCGCGAGAACACCAGGCTGAGGACGATGATCCCCAGGCCCAGCATGAACACCAGCCACAGGCCGGACAGCCCGTAGAGATAGCCCAGCTTCACCGTGCCGATGGTGGACGCGCCACCGAGCACCACCGCCGCCATGGTGCCCAGGTAGAGCCCCGGGCCAAGGCGGCGCCCGGCGACGAGGAAGTCGTTCTGGTTGCGCGCCTTGCGCATTCCGTACCAGCCCAGCGCAAGCATGCCCAGGGCGTAGACCAGCATGATCAGGTAATCGAGCAGCATCGCGGGGGGCTCCTGTTGTTGTTGTGTGGGAATCAGGCCTTCGCCCCGCCAGCCTGATGTCCCTTGCCCCGCCGGCAAATCCCCGAAGCCGGAAGCCAACTTTCGTTACCGCGAAAGTGCCGCTCCTGCCCGCATCCACTGGCCTTCAGGCGCGCTTCCAGGCGTCCGTCGCGAAAAAATCTCCCCTCCCAAGTGCTTGATTCGTATACGTATGTTATCGTTGTAAACACTGTATACAGCGTAAACGGAGCTGTTCAAAAAGTGACCACCGTTGTCTCGTTCCGCGCCGATGACGCCCTCGTGGCGGCGCTGGACCAGCTGGCCCGCGCCACCCACCGGGACCGCCCGTATCACCTGCGGCAAGCCCTCGCGCAGTACCTGGAGCGCCAGAGCTGGCACGTGGCGGCCATCGATGAAGGGGTGGCGGACGCTGATGCCGGCCACCTGCTGGAGCACGCGGCCATCGAAGCCAAGTGGGGCCTGGCATGAGCCTGCAATGGACGCATAAGGCCGCGGCCGATCTGGACGCCATCTACGACCACTACGTCGTGCTGATTGGCCCGGAGAAAGCGCTGCGCGCCATCCAGGACATCGTCGAGCAGGTGAGCCCGCTGGCGAACCTGGAGCACAGCAGCAGTGGCGCGCCCAGCGAGGTGCCCGGCGTCCGCGAATTACTGGTCGAGCGCTGGCCGTACCAGGCCGCTTTCCGAGTAAAGGGGCGTTCTGTACAGATTTTGCGCATCGATCGTGTGGATAACTCGGGGTAAAAGTGGCCACACGGTTACAAGATGTTTCAAAGTATTGACTTTGTGATTTGGTTAAAAAGCAATCAAATGCACAAAGCTAAACATATTGGTCTATTTATCGACCTGGCTTTAATTAATGGATTTTCGGTGACCGGCAACATCAGTCATGGTCACAAATCCTCAGCGACGCCTGGCTTTTTCCAGGCAACAAAAAACCCGGCCAAGGCCGGGTTTTTCCGTTTTTGCGCTTTTCCGCCAGCGCTATCAGGCCGCTTGCCAGTTCACCGGCAGTTGGCCTTCTTTCCAGGCGAAGCGGTCGAGATGGCTGACCACCACGTTCTGCAGGCGCTCGAGACCTTCCACATCAGCGGACTCGGCGTCCATCAGCAGCGCGTCGGGGGTCGCGTGCAGCCGGCAGGTGCCGAATTCGAAAGGCAGCACCCCGTGGTCCTCAGTCAGCTCGACTGGCAACTTGTGGGCGAAGTGGTTGCACAGGCGCTTGAGGTAGCGCGCGGCATCGGGGGTAGGGACGGTGGCACGGCTCGAAGGCATCTTTTCTCTTCTCCATTTTGGGAGATGACATCCTAGGCGCCGGCAATCAAGGGAAAAACCCGCTATTTTGCCTTTCACTCTTTAGCGGAGCTTCACAATGGACAATCTTCGCGGCATGGCGGTGTTCGCCACCGTGGTCGCGCGCGGCTCCATGGCCGCGGCGGCCGAAGCGCTGGGCATGACGCCCTCGGCGGTCAGCCAGCAGATCCGCAAACTCGAAGCCCATGCCCAGGTCACGCTGCTGCACCGCACCACCCGCAAGCTGACGCTGACCGAGGCGGGCGAAGCCTTCTATCGCAGCTGTGCGCAAATGCTCGCCATCGCCGAGGAGGCCGAGCAACGCCTGGGCGAATGGCGCGAGGCGCCGGTGGGTGAACTGCGCCTCGCCGCGCCGGTGGGCTTCTCCGGCAAGCTGATCACCGAGGCGTTGCGCCCGCTGCTCGAGAATCATCGCCAGCTGCGCCTGCAGCTGTTCTTCCATGACGAACAGATCGACCTGATCGAGCAGCGCATCGACCTCGCCATCCGCGTCGGCAGCCTGTCCGATTCCAGCCTGGTCGCGCGGCACCTGGCGGAGTGGAACAACGTCATCTGCGCCGCGCCGGCCTACCTGCGCCGCATGCCGGCCATCGATCATCCACAGCAACTGCAGGGCGTGGACTGGCTCTCGCTGAACACCGCGGCACACCAGGCTTACCTGAACTTCAGCGGACCGGGCGGGGAGAGCTGCAAGCTGCGGCTCGAGGCGCGCGTCGCCGCCAACAGCATGATCGCCCTGCGCCAGTTCACCCTCGACGGCCTCGGCGTTTCCGCCCAGCCCGAGCCGGAAGTCCGCGAGGCGCTGGAGGAGGGCAGGCTGGTGCGCCTGTTACCGGAATGGACGCTGCCGCCATTCGGCATCTATGCCGTCACGCCGCGCCGCGACGCCCAGCCGGCCAAGGTAAAAGTGGCCATCGAGGCGCTGCGCCGGCACCTGGGCGGCTCCGCCACGCTGCGTTTCCACGCGCCGGTCTGAGGCGCGCTACCATGGCCGTCCTGATGATTGGAGTGAACACGACATGGCCCTGACCTGGACCTGCAAGCACCACCGCGACCTGACCAAGGAAGAGCTCTACGCCATCCTGCAACTGCGCACCGACGTCTTCGTGGTGGAACAGAAGTGCCCGTACCAGGAAGTCGATGGTCTGGATCTGATTGGCGACACCTGCCACCTGATGACAGAGGAGGCAGGCCAGCTGATCGGCTACCTGCGCCTGCTCGACCCGGAGCACCACGACGGCGACGTGGTGATCGGCCGCGTGGTCATCGCCCCGCAGGGTCGCGGCACCGGCCTTGGCCACCAGCTCATGGAACAGGCGCTGCAGGCCATCGCCCAGCGCTGGCCGGGGCTGCCGGTGTACCTCTCGGCCCAGGCGCACCTGCAGGGCTACTACGGACGCTACGGCTTCACGCCGGTGACAGAGGTCTACCTGGAAGACGACATCCCGCACATCGGCATGCGCCGCGAGGGCTGAGTCAGGCCGGGTAGTGCCGACGGAGGAAGTCCCCCAGCAGCGCATTGACCCGCTCCGGTTGCTGGTTCTGGATCCAGTGGCCGCAATTCTCCAGCACATGCTGTTCGAGGTTGGGCACGTGCTCGGGCATGCGCTGCAGGGTGTAGGCCTCGAAACGCCCGACCGGGTCGCGGTCGCCGATCAGGAACAGCGTCGATTGCTCGACCTTGCGCCCGGCCAGCGGCTCGGTGCGTTGCCAGCTGCGCTCGAAGTTGCGGTACCAGTTCAGCGCACCCTGGAAGCCCCGGCCTTCGAAGGTCCGCACGTACCACTGGAAGTCCTCTTCGCTGCACCAGTCCGGGTGCGTCGTCGGCGGCGGCAGGCCGTCGAACAGGCGGCCGTCCGGGGACTGATCCGGCGCCAGTCGCACGTTGTCGCACAGGAAGTGGCGCAGGCTCAGCGCGATGTCCGCATCCAGCTCGGCCTCGGCGCGGCCGGGCTGCTGGAAGTAGAGGATGTAGAAGAACTTGCCGGCGAACACCTCGCGCATGATCTCCACCGGCGGGCGCTTCGCACGGCCGGCGAAGGGCACCGAGAGCGTCACCAGGACTTCCACGCGCTGCGGCTCCAGCAACGCCAGGTGCCACGCCACCGGCGCGCCCCAGTCATGCCCGACCATCGCCACGCGCTCGTGCCCCAGTGCATCCATGGCGCCTTGGATGTCCGCGCACAGCGTCAGCACGTCGTAGGTGTCCACCTCCGGCGGCGCGCTGGTCTGGCCGTAGCCACGCATTTCCGGAACGAACACGCGGTAGCCGGAAGCGGCGAGGGCGCGCATCTGGTGCTGCCAGGAATGCCAGCACTCGGGGAAGCCGTGCAGCATCCACACCGGTTTGCCGTCGGCCGGCCCACAGCTATAGAGGCTGAGCTGGATGCCATTGACCGCCAGCACGTGGTGTTCGAACTCGTTCATGGCGCGTACTCCCGCAGAGGCTGAGCTTCACTATGCCAAGGCCGGCGTGCCAGCCGAACCTTATTCACCAGGCGAATGAAGGGCTCTTTCCAGCCGGCCAAGCAGCGCTGGAAAACAGCGGATAATGCCCGACGCCACTACCGGCCCCACGCCAGGAAGGAATCCCATGAGACATCAGCCCACTGCCCAGCTCTGCCCGGAACTCGACGCCATCCTGCGGGCCGAACTGCGCGCCGGCAACCACCTCGGCGAAGGACCGGTGCGCACCGACTGGCCACAGCCCGGCTCGATCTACGCCGCCCTGCGCGACAGCCTGAAAACGCGCAAACCGGGCGAATCCGGTCCCGTGCGCCACTCGATCTGCAGCGACCCGCACTACGGCTGGAACGACGAATGCTACTGCGAGCTGCATGGAGACCTGCTGGTCGCCGGCAGCACGCAACCTCCCGGCCGCTGATCCCCCCTGTAGGAGCACCTTCCTGCCCCTACTCGACAGAAGAAAAACGACATCGTATTCTGCACAGCGAAACAACATTCCGTTAAAACAACGCCAAAACGGAGCTCAGCATGTCAGAAGCGGTACAGCTCGAACGCCGGGGCGAGATCGCCCTGGTCACGGTCGACAACCCACCGGTGAATGCCCTCGGACAGTCCGTCCGCGCCGGGCTGCTCGCCGCCTTCCAGCAGGCCGAGGCCGATCCGCAGGTACGTGCGGTGGTGCTGGTCTGCGCTGGGCGCACCTTCATGGCCGGCGCCGATATCCGCGAGTTCGGCAAGCCGCCACAGGCTCCATCCCTGCCCGACGTAGTGGATATCCTTGAAGGCGCCAGCAAGCCCAGTATCGCCGTGATCCACGGAACCGCCCTGGGCGGCGGCCTGGAAGTCGCCCTGGCCTGCCACTACCGCATCGCCCGCCGAGACGCCCAGGTCGGCCTGCCGGAAGTGAAGCTCGGCCTGCTGCCGGGCGCCGGCGGCACCCAGCGCCTGCCGCGCCTGGCAGGTGTGGAGAAGGCCCTGGACATGATCGTCTCCGGCACGCCGATTCGCGCGCCGGAAGCCTTGGCATTCAACGTCGTCGACGAGCTGTTCGACGGCGATCTGATCGACGCCGGCCTCGCCTTCGCCCAGCGCCTGCTGGCGGACGGCAAAGGGCCGCGCCGCACTGGCGAGCGCAACGAGCGTGTGCATGAAAGTGGCCTCGCCGAACTGATTGCCCACAAGCGTGGCGAGGTGCAGAAGCGCCTGCCCGGCCAGTTCTCCCCGCAGCGCTGCATCGACGCGGTGGAAGCCGCGACACAGCTGCCGCTGCGCGAAGGCCTGGTGCGCGAGCGCGAGCTGTTCATGCAGTGCATGGAGTCGCCGCAACGGGCCGCCCTGATCCACGCCTTCTTCGCCGAGCGCGACGCTGCGCGGGTGGAAGGGCTGGCCGCCGATATACAACCACGGGACATCCGCCGCGCGGCCGTCATCGGTGGCGGCACCATGGGCGTCGGCATCGTGCTCTGCTTCGCCAATGCCGGCATCCCGGTACAACTGCTGGAAGTGAACGAAGATGCCCTGCAACGCGGCCTCGACCGCGCCCGCAGCCTGTACGCCGCCAGCGTGGCGCGCGGCAGCCTGAGCGCCGAGGACTTGGATCGGCGCATGGGCCTGATCAGCGGCGTGCTCGACTACGCCGCGCTGGGCGATGCCGACGTGGTGGTCGAAGCGGTGTTCGAAAGCGTCGACGTGAAGCGCCAGGTCTTCGAACAGCTGGACGCCCACTGCAAGCCCGGTGCGATCCTCGCCAGCAACACCTCGTCGCTGGATCTCGATGAAATCGCCGCCTTTACCCGGCGTCCGCAGGACGTGGTCGGCCTGCACTTCTTCAGCCCGGCCAACGTCATGCGCCTGCTCGAAGTGGTGCGCGGCAAAGCCACCTCGGACGCCGTGCTGGCCACCGCCATGCAACTGGGCAAGCGCCTGAAGAAGGTCTCGGTGGTGGTCGGCGTGTGCGACGGTTTCGTCGGCAACCGCATGATCTTCCAGTACGGTCGCCAGGCCGAATTCCTCCTGGAGGAAGGCGCCACCCCCGCGCAGGTGGACGGTGCGCTGCGTGCCTTCGGCATGGCCATGGGACCGCTGGCGGTGCGCGACCTCTCCGGCCTCGACATCAGTCACGCGATCCGCTCGCGCCAGCGACCGAACCTGAAACCCGGCCAGACGCTGCCCACGGTGCTCGATCACCTGATCGCCGCCGGCATGCTCGGGCAGAAGACCGGCACCGGCTTCTACCACTACGGAGAAGGCGGTCGCGGCGCGCAGGACAACCCGGCGCTACCGGCCATGCTGGAACAGGCCGCCGCCGACCGCGGCATCACCCGCGCGCCAGTAGAGGATGACGAGATCGTCGAACGCTGCCTCTATGCGCTGATCAACGAGGCCGCCAACATCCTCGACGAGGGCATCGCCCAGCGCGCCAGCGACATCGATGTGATCTTCCTCAACGGCTACGGCTTCCCCGCCTGGCGCGGCGGCCCGCTGTTCCATGCCGACAGCGTCGGCCTCGACCGCGTACTCGAACGAATTCGCGAGTTCCACCAGCGCCTTGGCGCGTGGTGGCAACCCGCACCGCTGCTCGAACGCCTGGTGGCCGAAAGCCGCCGCTTCGCTGACCTCTGAGGACCCGCCATGGACATCCACTTCACCCCCGACGAACTGGCGTTCCGCGATGAAGTTCGCCACTTCCTCGACACCCAGCTGCCCAAGGACATCGCCACCAAGGTGCGTCTGGGCAAACACCTGAACAAGGGCGACCACCAGCGCTGGCAGCGCGTGCTCGCCGAGCAGGGCTGGTACGCCACGCACTGGCCGGAGGCGTTCGGCGGCACCGGCTGGAACGCCGTGCAGAAGCATATCTTCGAAGAGGAGTGCGCCGCCTTCGGCGCGCCGCGCACCATCCCATTCGGCGTCAACATGGTCGCCCCGGTGATCATCAAGTTCGGCACGCCCGAGCAGCAGGCGCACTACCTGCCGCGTATTCTCGACGGGACCGACTGGTGGTGCCAGGGCTACTCCGAGCCGGGCGCCGGCTCCGACCTCGCGTCGCTGAAAACCCGCGCCGTGCGCGATGGCGACCACTACGTAGTGAACGGCCAGAAGACCTGGACAACTCTTGGCCAGCACGCCGACTGGATCTTCTGCCTGGTGCGCACCGACCCCGAGGCACAACAGCAGCGCGGTATCAGCTTCCTGCTGATCGACATGAAAAGTCCCGGCATCACCGTACGCCCGATCATCACCCTGGATGGCGAGCACGAGGTCAACGAGGTGTTCTTCGACAACGTGCGCGTGCCGGTCGGGAACCTGGTAGGCCGCGAGAACGAAGGCTGGACCTGCGCCAAGTACCTGCTGACCTACGAGCGCACCGGGCTGGCCGGCATCGGCGCGTCGAAGGCGGTGCTCGCCCACTTGAAGCAGGTCGCCAGTCGCGAGTTGTGCGACGGCACACCGATGCTCGACGACGTGCTGTTCCGCGCCCAGGTCGCGGAGGTGGAAATGCAGCTGATGGCCATCGAAATGAGCACCTTGCGCATCCTCGCCGCCGCCCGCGAAGGCGGCGTGCCCGGCGCAGAGAGTTCGATCCTGAAAGTGAAGGGCACGGAGATCCGCCAGGCGATCAGCCACCTGCTGCGCAAGGTGCTGGGCCCCTACGCGCTGCCCTTCATCGAGGACGAATTCGAGCTGGGCAGCGAGGCGCTGCACGCGGACTACTCGGCCGCGCCGGCCAGCCAGTATTTCAACCTGCGCAAGCTGTCGATCTTCGGCGGCTCCAACGAAATCCAGAAGAACATCGTCTCCAAGATGATTCTCGAGCTGTGAGGCCAGGACCATGGACTTCAAATTGAGCGAAGAGCAGCAGATGCTGCAGGACACCGCGGCCCGCCTGGTCCGCGACGCCTACCCGTTCGACAAGCGCGACGGTTTCAGCAAGAGCGAACTGGGCTACAGCGCCGACTTCTGGCGCCAGCTCGGCGAGCTGGGGCTGACGTCGGTATCGCTCCCGGAAAGCCACGGGGGCTTCGGTGGCGGCGTGGAAAGCATGCTGGTGCTCACCGAGCTGGGCCGTGGCCTGTGCCTGGAGCCCTACCTGCAATCGGTGGTGCACGGCGGCGGGCTGATTGCCCAGCTGGGCAGCGACGCGCAGAGAGACCAGTGGCTGCCACGCATCGCCAGCGGCGACGCGCAGTTGGCGGTCGCACTGGAAGAACCGCAGAGCCACTACCAGCTGCACGATGTGCAGACCCGCGCGGAGCAGGCCGGCAATAGCTGGAAGCTGAGCGGCCGCAAGGCAGTGGTGATCGGCGGACAGAGCGCCACGGCGATCCTGGTCTCGGCGCGGGTGTCCGGCAATGCGCGGGACGAGGCGGGCATCGGCCTGTTCCTCATCGATCCGCAGCAACCCGGCGTGAGCCGCCGCGACTACCCGACCGTAGACGGCCAGCGCGCCTGCGAGCTGTTCCTCGACAGCGCCATCGGCGAGGCTATCGGCACACCCGGCGAGGCACTCTCGGCGCTGCGCTACCAACAGGGCCGTGCCATCGCCGCGCAGTGCGCCGAAGCCCTCGGCAGCCTGCAGGAAGCCTGCACGCTGACCCTGGACTACCTGAAGACGCGCAAGCAGTTCGGCATCCCGATCGGCAAGTTCCAGGTGCTGCAGCACCGCATGGTGGATATGCGCAGCGAGCTGGAACAGGCCACCAGCATGGCCATCCTCGCCGCCTGCGTCGCCGACCAGCCCGACAGTGCCGAGCGCAGCCGCACCCTGGCCGCCGCCAAGTTCATCGTCACCCGCGCGGCGCGCTACGTGGCCGAGCAGGCGATCCAGCTGCACGGCGGCATCGGCATGACCTGGGAATACGTCCTGGCACACCACGCCAAGCGCCTGGTGATGCTCAGCCACCAGCTGGGCGATGACGATCATCACCTGAAGGTGTATGCGGGCCTCATGGACATTGCATGACGCGGGCCAGCCCTTGTAGGAGCGAGGGGGACGCCTGGTTCTTGCTTACGCACCGCCCAGTATCGGAGCTGCCGGCAAGTCTGTTCGCGAGCAAGCTCGCTCCTACAGGAGAAGCTTGCCCGGCGATCCGATTCAGGCTCTGGCTTCTGCTCTCGAAGACGTCCAGAGAAACACCCACACACTCCGAGCCGCCCCTTTCAGGAGGCCTCGTTGCAGCGGAGTTTCAGGGGTTGCGCGACATGGATGTCGCGAGAGCCACGATGGGCCAGGGATGGCCCGTCGTGGCGTGCCCCTGAAACTGCGCTTCAACGAGGGTATTTTTCGCCTCAAGCGAAAAACCGGATGGAGGGGCAAGCCTTCTTGGTTACTTCTTCGGCGCTTGGAAGAAGTGACTCGCCGAGAGGCGAAATAAAATGTGCCAGCGTACGCCGAAGCGGCGCAGAACACCCAAACGAAAAGCATCGCGGAGAAGCTTCGCTCCTACGAACGCTCGGAATACATCAGGCCCCGAGACTCTCGATATCCCGCGCGAGGATTTCCAGCTCGTGCGCCAGCGAGCCGCGCAGCGTCTCTTCGCTGAGCTGGAACGACGGCGCCCCGCAGGTCAGCGCCATCAGCCCGCCGTCAGCCAGGCGCAGCGGTACGCCGGCAGCGCGTACATTGCGGTCCCAATCGCCGAGCGACAGGCAGAAGCCGTGCTGGCGGTATTCCTCGAAAGACGCCTCCAGCGAGGCGCGCATGACCGACCAATCGCCTTCGTGACGCTCCTGCAAGGCCGACAGCAGGTGCTCGCGCTCCTGCTCCGGGGTCGCGGCGAGGTACGCGCGGCCTGCGGCGGTGGTCGCCAGCGGCAGGCGCACGCCGGCGTCCATGCGCAGGGAGGTGGCGTCCGGCGGACGGCAATTTTCCACGTAGATCATCGACAGCCAGTCGCGGCAGGTCAGGCCGACCGTGGTGTTGGTGCGACGGGCGAAGGCATCCATGTACGGCTTGGCCAGCTGGCGCACGCGCAGGTTCGAGACGTAGGCGTACCCCAGCGCCAGCACGCCGGAATCGAGCTGGTACTTCTCGTGCTGCTGCGAATAGCAGAGGTAGCCGAGCTGGGTCAGGGTGTAGGTCATGCGCGACACCGTCGCCTTGGGCAGGCCGGTGATCCGCGAGATTTCCTGGTTGCCGAGCACCACCGAGCCATGGGTGAAGGCGCGCAGCACGTCCAGTCCGCGGGCCAGCGCCTCGACGTACTTGCGGTCCTTGGGGTTGCTGCTGTCTTCGACGTCGTCGCTCATGGGGCCTCGGTGGGGGATGTTCTGGGCGGCGCCACGCGCGGCGCGGGCGAACGATAGCAGATAGCCCCGTCGCCCCGCAGCGGTCCGCGTGTGCTCATTGCACGCCGCAAGCCTATCGCATACCATCGATTTCGACACATTGTTTCGCTGTGCAGAACAACAATTCGAAGCCAGAGCCGATTCAGGCTCGGAAAAGCAACGGAGACGTCGATGTCCGCTCAACCGACCGGTCACGTGGCCCGCGAGATCACCCGTCACGGCTACCAGAACCTCCACGACCTGCTGCGCGATGCCTGTCGCGAATTCCCCGAGCGCCTCGCGTTCTCCTGCGGCGACAGCCACCTCAGCTTCGCCGAGCTGGAGCGCCAGGCCGATGCCTTCGCCCGCTACCTGCGCCACCGGGCCGGCCTGCAGCCCGGCGAGCGCCTCGCACTGATGCTGCCCAACTCCCTGCAATACCCCATCGCAACCTTTGGCGCGCTGAAGGCCGGCGTCGTGCTGGTGAACACCAACCCGCAGTACACCGCCAGCGAACTGCGTCACCAGTTGGCCGACTCCGGCGCCAGCGCCGTGCTGCTGCTCGACCGCCTGCTGCCGCTGCTGCGTGGCGTGCAGGGGGACACCCAGGTGCGCCAGGTGCTGCTGACCTCGATCCATGATATCGAGCAGCCGCAGTTCGACACCAGCGAGGCGGACTGCACGCGCTTCCAGCAGGCCCTGCGCCTGGGTGCCGAGGCACCACCGGTGGACGCCGAGTCGGGGCTGGATCGCCTCGCGCTGCTGCAATACACCGGCGGCACCACCGGCGTCTCCAAGGGCGCGATGCTCAGCCACCGCTGCCTGATCGCCAACGTCATCCAGACCCTGGAACTGTTCCTGCGCCCCGGCTTGCTGGAGCCGGCCACCGACGTGCGCATCGCGCCACTGCCGCTCTACCACATCATGGCCTTCGCCACGAACTGCCTGTCCTCGGTCGGCATGGGCCTGCACACCGTGTTCATCCGCGACGGCCGCAACCTCGACGAGATCATCGGCGCGATGCGCCGCTATCCCTTCACCCTGATGAGCGGGATCAACACCCTCTTCGTCGGCCTGATGAACCACCCGGATTTCCCCGCCATCGACTTCAGCCACCTGAAGTGGGTGACCTCCGGCGGCGCGCCGCTGAACCGCGAGGTCGGCCGGCGCTGGGAAGCCCTGACCGGCTCACCGGTGCGTGAAGGATTCGGGTTGACCGAGGCCTCGCCGGTGGTCTCCACCGGCACCCTGCAGAGCCCGTACCGCGAGGGCTACGTCGGCCAGGCGCTGGTGGATACCGAGCTGCGCACCGTGGACGAGGCGGGCAACGACACCGGCCCCGACCAGCCCGGCGAGCTGTGGCTGCGCGGCCCGCAGGTGATGCAGGGCTACTGGCAGCGCCCGGAGGAAAGCGCCCAGGTGCTGACCGCCGATGGCTGGCTGAAGACCGGCGATATCGCCGAGCTGGACGCCGACGGCATGCTGAAGATCGTCGACCGCAAGAAGGACATGATCCTGGTCTCCGGGTTCAACGTATTCCCCAACGAAGTGGAAGACGCGGTGATGCGCCACCCCGGCGTGCGCGAGTGCGTGGCCATCGGCGTGCCGGACGAGCGCAAGGGCGAGTCGGTGAAGCTCTTCGTCAGCCTCAGGGACGAGACGCTGGCGCCGGCGCAGATCATCGCCCACTGCCGCGAGCACCTCACCGGCTACAAGGTGCCGAGCGTCGTCGAGGTGCTCGACGAGTTGCCCAAGACCAGTGTCGGCAAGCTGCTGCGCCGGCAGTTGCGCGAGCTGGAACTGGCCAAAAGGACCACCGCGTGAGCACAACGTCTATGGTTGAAGCAGGTGTGCACGACGAGACCCGCAGCATGACCGAGTCCTTCCACCGTATCGGCGTGATTGGCGCCGGGGCCATGGGCCGCGGCATCGCCCAGCTGTTCGCCAGCGCCGGCCTGCCGGTACGGCTGTACGACAGCAACGCGCAGACCGTTGAGCAGGCCCTGGCCTTCAACCGCGACCTGATGGAGCGGTCGGTGGCCAAGGGCAAGCTCGCCCCGGACGCGCTCGACGCCACCCTGCGGCGCCTGCTGCCGACCCACAGCCTCGACGAGCTGGCCGACTGCGACCTGCTGATCGAAGCCATCGTCGAGGACCTCGGCGCCAAGCAGGCGTTGCTCGCCGAGCTGGAAAAACGCGTGGCGCCGGAGGCCGTGCTGGCAAGCAACACCTCGTCGCTGTCGGTCACCCGCATCGCCGCGCGCTGCCAGCACCCGGAGCGGGTCGCCGGCTTCCACTTCTTCAATCCGGTGACGCTGATGCGCATCGTCGAGGTGGTGCGCGGCCAGCGCACCAGCGAATCGGTGGTGCGCCGCCTGAGCCGGCTGGCGGAGCAGGCCGGACACTACGCGGCGGTGTCGCCGGACAGCCCCGGCTTCATCGTCAACCACGCCGGCCGCGCCTTCAGCACCGAAGCCCTGCGCATCCTCGGCGAAGGCATCGCCAGCCCGGCGCAGATCGACCGCATCCTGCGCGACGGCGTGGGCTTCCGCATGGGGCCGTTCGAGCTGCTCGACCTCACCGGCCTGGACGTCTCCCACGCAGTGATGGAGTCGCTTTACCAGCAGTTCTACCAGGACCCGCGCTACACCCCGTCGCCGCTGGCCGCGCAGCGCGTCGCCGGCGGCTTGCTGGGGCGCAAGAGCGGCGAGGGCTTCTACCGCTACCGCGACGGCCAGGCCATACACGATCCCGAAGAACAACCCGAAGCGATCCTGCTCAATCGCCCCTACTGGCTCGACAGCCAGGACCCGGAGCTGCGCCACCGCGTGGCGGCGATCCTCACCCTCGGCGGCGTGGTGCTGGAGACCGGCGAAGCGCCGTCGTCGCGCGCCATCTGCCTGGTCACCCCATTGGGCGTGGATGCCAGCACGCGCATCGACGCCCTCGGCCTGCCGCCAGAACGCAGCCTGGCGCTGGAGACCTTCACCGAACTGGACCGCCGTCGCGTGCTGATGCGTCAACCAGCGCTCGACCCGCAGCTCGAAGCCCAGGCGCGCCAGGCACTGGGCAGCGACGGCGTGCCGGTGGAAGTGATCAACGATTCGCCCGGTTTCATCTGCCAGCGTGTAGTGGCCGGCATCGTCAATCTAGGTGGCGAGATCGCCCAGCGTGGCATTGCCACCCCGGTGACGCTGGACCGCGCGGTGCAGTTGGCGCTGGGGTATCCCCTCGGCCCGCTGGCCTTCGGCGAGCACTACGGGGCGGCGCGCATCCTCACCATCCTCCAGGGCCTGCAGGCCTGCTACGGCGAGGCGCGCTACCGGCCCAGCCCCTGGCTGCGCCGCCGCGTGCAGCTGGACTTGCCGCTGCATAGCCCGGATCGGGCGGAGTGACGGTCTTCAACCTGTAGCAGCGCGCCGTGCAAGGGGACCACGGCGAAGGGCTCACCGGAAGCTGACGAATTCCCCCGCTTTCAACTTCTCCAGCGCCGCCTTGCGCGCCGCCGGCGGCATCGCCCCGAGCTTTTCCACCCGCGCATAGAACGCCGGCCAGTTGCCGCCGACCTGGGCGAACAGTGCGGCAAAGGCCGGTACCCACTGGTCGTAGAGGCCGAAGGGCAGCAGCTTGGCATTGTTCAGCGGGCCATTGACCCAGGCATCGAACGGCGCCTTGCCGCCCCAGTCTTCATCGCGCATCTGCGCGTAGTCACGGCGCAGGCGCTCGAACTCGGCCTGCTTGCCGGCGCGCTTCTCGGCGTCGCTGCGAGGACTGGCGTAGAGCGCCTGCAGCCGCTCGCGGGTATCGAGCACCAGCTGAGTAAAGCGCTTGCGTTGCTCGGCCAGCAGCGGCGACTCGTCCGGCAGGTGGCGCGCCTCGCGCCAGCGACGGCCGCCCTCGGCTTCGACGAAGGAGGCGTAGGACTCGTTGAAGGCGGTGTCGCCGGGCAGGTAGAACTTCTGGTGCGCCAGTTCGTGGAAGATCGTCTCGGCCAGGCGCTGGTCACCCCAGCGCAGCATGCTGCTGAGGATCGGGTCGTCGAACCAGCCGAGGGTCGAATAGGCCTCCACGCCGCCGATGTAGACATCCAGTCCCTGCGCCTTCAAGCGCCTGGCCTCCGCCTGCGCGCCCTTTTCGCCGTAGTAGCCGCGGTAGGCCACGCAGCCGGCAATGGGGAAGCAATGGGTCAACGGCTGCAGCGACAGTTCGGGCGTGGCGAAGACGTTCCACACCACATTGGGCCGGTGGATATCGCTGTACAGCCGATAGCTCTGGTTGTCCGGCAAGCCCAGCTCGGCGCTGGCGAAGGCGCGCGCCTCCTGGGACAGTTCCAGGCGCTGGCGCAACGCGGGATCGCGGGTCGGGTCGGCGACCACGTCGGCCACCGGTTCGCGGGCGGCGAGCAGGCGCAGCTGACCGTTGGCCAGCTGGCTGTAGTAACTCACCGTGGAACAACCGCTCAGCGCCCAGATGGCCAGGCAGGGAACCCAGCGGCACAGGCGGCGGTCGAGTGTCGGGATAAGAAGGCGGAAGGGCATGCGCGGAACATAGCACAGCGCCTGTTCCGCCCGCTGCCGACCCTTTCGACCAGGAGCCCCACCGATGCGCGCCCTTCTCATTCCTGCCGGCCTGCTCGCCCTGAGCGGCTGTTCGCTGCTGATGCCCCAGCCGGACCCGAACCGCGCCTGGGTCGACCTGGACACCAATAGCCAGAGCGATCTCGCGGCCACGGAAGTGGACAACAAGGAATGGTCCAGCACCCGTTACTTCGAGGTCGACCCGGGCTCCCACGAATTGCGTGTGCGCTTCCAGTTCCAGGTCGAGCCGGTGGATATCGGCCCGGTGGACGAGGCGCTCTGGCGCGACTGCGCGATGACCGTGCAATACAAGGACTTCAGCGCCGGCCAGCGCTACCGCCTGGAGACCGGCAGCATCGGCTTCCGCCCCTGGGCCAAGCTCTACGACGCGCAGGGCGGCGAGATCGCCCGCGGCCGCGAACGGGGCTGCGCCAAGGCCTGAGCGGGGTATGCTGTGGGATGAGCCCCTCCCACGGTGAACCTCCATGCGCCCGCGTTACCTCCCCGGCCTCCTTCCCCTGGGCTTCGCCCTGCTCGCCGGCTGCGCCAGCCCGCTGCCGGCCCACGATCCGCAGATGGCCTGGATCGACCTCTACACCACGCCGGGCAAGACCCTGATGGCCGAGCGCCTGGACGGCCAGTCGGTGAACGACGGCCGCTACTACCAGGTGACGCCGGGACGCCACGAGTTGGTGGTGCGCTTCCAGTACGAAGTCTCCAGCGGTGGCGGCATGGGCCAGATGACGGATCCCTCGGAGCTGACCTGCCGGGTCAAGGTCACCTACGACGAGTTCGCCGCCGGCCAGCGCTACCGCCTGGAGCTGCGCCCACAACTGCGCAGTGCGCTGGCGTTGCTGACCGACAGCAACGGCACGCTGGTGGCGAAGACGGATTTCCAGGGCGCGGTGCGCTGCGGGCCGTTTTGAGCCACAACCTGCAGAGGGTCGGAGCGCCAGCGCGTTCCTATAGTCAGTTCCTCCCGCGCAGCATTCTGTCGTACAGTTGCGCTCCCAGTGAGCGGAGCCTCACGAACACATGCACACGCTGCTCGATTTCAAGGAAGAAGCGCTGGCCGAGTACCTGAATTCGGCCCTGCGCCGGCACGGGCTGGACTCCTACGTCTTCAATGTCGGCGTGGCCCCTGACGGCAGCCCGCTGTTCTCCATCGCCTGCCCCAATGTGAGCGAGATGAATCAGGCGCGCTACCTGATCTACTCCAGCACGTACTTCATCCGCGACATCCACCCCGAGGCCGCCGAAGAGCTACGCAAGATCCGCTGGGAGGCTCGTCGCAAGGGCAGCCAGATGCTGCTCGGGCTGCTGACGTCCAAACCGGCGCTGGTGATCTCGGCGCTGGCGCTGAGCGCCGCCGCGGTGGGTTACCTGCTGGATCTTTAGTCGCGCGCAGGACGTGCTTGCCCGGTCGAGCGCCGCGCTCAGCTGTCGTTCTTCTGATAAATGATCCGCCGCTGGCCGTTGTCGCAGGTGCCGACCACCATGTTCGGGTCCTTCACCTCGGACTTGTCCACGATCTCCAGGGTATAGGAGGTCACCCCGGCGGCCTGGATCTTGGTCTCGATCTCGGCCTTGAGCTCTTCGCAGGGTTTCACCGCCGCCCAGCTCGCGCCGCTCGCCAGCAGCACCGCCACGCCCGTCGCCACGGCCCACTTCATCGTCATCATCACAGTCCCTCGTCAAAGCCCCACGGCGGGGCACCCTATCCTAACGGTGGACCATCACCGGAGGACAGAGTGCCCGGCCGGCCTACTCGAGGCTGGCGTCGAGGGTAATGCGCGCGTTGAGCACCCGCGAGACCGGGCAGCCGGCCTTGGCCTTGTCGGCGATGGCCTGGAAGGTCTGTGCGTCGGTGCCCGGCACCTTGGCCTTGAGGGTCAGGTGCACGGCGGTGATGGTGAAACCGTCGGTGAGTTTTTCCAGGCTGACCTCGGCCTGGGTTTCGATGCTCTCGGCGGTCAGGCCGGCCTCGCCAAGCATCATCGACAGCGCCATGGAGAAGCAGCCGGCGTGGGCCGCGCCGATCAGTTCTTCCGGGTTGGTGCCCGGAGCGCCTTCGAAGCGGGTGTTGAAGCCGTAGGGCTGGTCCTTGAGTGCGCCGCTTTCGGTGGAGATCGTGCCCTTGCCGTCCTTCAAACCGCCTTGCCAGTGAGCCGATGCCGATTTCTTCATGTCGCGTCCTCCGCGTGGATTGCAGTCAGGACGTTCGAGAGCTGCGCCATGGCCAGGGTTCAGCTTTTCTAAGAGGCTCTTCCTACCGGCAGCAAGTGCCATGAAAAAGGCCGGGCCCCTCGCGGAGCCCGGCCTCGATTCACATCCAGGCGCTTACTTGGAGTAAACGATTTCCTTGGTACCGCCTTCACAGGAGCCGACGACTTGCTTGCCGCCCGCGCTGCCCTTGTCGACGACCTCCAGGTTGAACGAGGCGACGCCTTTGGCCTTGATCTTCGCCTCGATCTCCGATTTCAGCTCTTCGCACGGCTTGCCGGCAGCCATCGCATGGCCCGCCAGGGCGAAGATCCCCACAGCCAACAGGAACTTCTTCATCGGTAACGCTCCCTCGTCGTTCACAGAAAAGGCCCGAACGGGCCGGAAAACCGGGCTACCCCGGTGCGCACATCCACGCGCCGCACCAGCATGGCAGCGTCGCGTGACAAAAAAAGCCGATCCGCTCGCGGTTTAGCTGTTGGCGATGCGGAAACCGACCTTGATGGTGACCTGGTAATGTCCGACCGCGCCGTTCTCGATGTGCCCACGGGTGTCCACCACCTCGAACCACTCCAGGAAGTCGATACTCTTGGCCGCTTCGGCCAGCGCGTTGTTGATCGCATCCTCGATGCTGGTGCGCGAGGAGCCGACCAGCTCGATCTTCTTGTAGGTGTGGTGATTGGACATAGCCGCTCTCCTCAGGTCATGGCGCCGCACAAGCAGAATGCCAGCGCGCTCAATGGACAGTAGTAGAGGGGTGGACCCAGGGCAAACGGGTGCAGTTCAGTCTTTACGCGCGGCCGTTCAGCTCGGCCTGCAACCAGTGCGCCAGGCGTTCGGCGCGCGGGTCGGCGCGACGCTCGGGAACCCACAGCGCCAGCCGCGCAGTGGTCTCGACGAAGCCCCAGGGCGCGGACAGGCGGCCGGCGGCGAGATCGTCGGCTACCAGTTGCTGCGGCGCGATGGCCACGCCAAGTCCCGCCACCGCCGCCTCCAGCAGGTAGTAAAGGTGCTCGAAACCCTGACCGAGCTTCAGCCGCGCCGGGTCGAGGCCATGGCGCGCGGCCCATTCCGGCCAGGCCTGCGGGCGCGAGACGGTGTGCAGCAGCGCCTCGCCCAGCAACGCCTCGGCGGGCGCCGCGCGCAGTTGCTCGAAGCGCGCGGAGCGCGGGCTGAGGACCGGGCCGATGCGCTCCACTGCCAGCTCCAGCACGCGCATGTCCGTTGGCCAGGGCGGGGCGGCAAAGCACAGGGTGGCGTCGAGGCCGCCCCGGCGCGGATCGAGATCGCCGTCGCTGGCGGAGAGCTGCAGGCGCAGGTCGGGCAGGTCACGGTTCAGGCGATCCAGGCGCGGAATGAACCAGCGCGCCAGCAGGCTGCCGGGGCAGCCGAGAACGAACGGCGCATCGCCGCCGGCCTGGCGGCGCAGCTCGGCGCAGACGCTGCGCAGGCGTTCGAAGGACTCGCTGGCCACCTCGCTCAGACGAATACCGGCATCGGTGAGTTTTACGCCGCGACCCTCCTTGACGAACAGGGTCACGCCCAACTCCTCCTCCAGCAGACGAATCTGCCGACTGATCGCTCCATGGGTGACGTTCAGCTCATCCGCTGCGGCACTCATGCCACGCAGACGCGCGGCGGCCTCGAAGGCGCGCAGGGCATTGAGCGGCGGAAGGTCTCGGCTCATGGCGATCTATCCGTGAGTTTTACTGACAGGTTGTGGCGATCTTATCGCTTTTCCACGCCATCACACAGCCGTATCCTGAGCCCAATCTGCAGGAGCGGACCCTGTCCGCGATCACGCCCACCGGGCGCCTGCACCACGACACCAGAGGAGCCTTCCCATGTCCACACTGCGCACCGGTCCAGACGCCAAGGGCCTGTTCGGCAGCTTCGGCGGCCAGTACGTCGCCGAGACCCTGATGCCGCTGATCCACGACCTGGCCCGCGAATACGAGAAGGCCAAGGACGATCCGGCGTTCCAGAAAGAGCTGGCCTACTTCCAGCGCGACTACGTCGGCCGCCCGAGCCCCCTCTACTTCGCCGAGCGCCTGACCGAGCACTGCGGCGGCGCGAAGATCTACCTCAAGCGCGAAGAGCTGAACCACACCGGCGCGCACAAGATCAACAACTGCATCGGCCAGATCCTCCTGGCCAAGCGCATGGGCAAGCAACGCATCATCGCCGAGACCGGCGCCGGCATGCACGGCGTGGCCACCGCCACCGTGGCCGCGCGCTTCGGCCTGCAGTGCGTGATCTACATGGGCACCACCGACATCGATCGCCAGCAGGCGAACGTGTTCCGCATGAAGCTCCTCGGCGCCGAGGTGATCCCGGTCACCGCCGGCACCGGCACCCTGAAGGATGCGATGAACGAAGCCCTGCGCGACTGGGTGACCAACGTCGACAGCACCTTCTACCTGATCGGCACCGTGGCCGGCCCGCACCCGTATCCGGCGATGGTCCGCGACTTCCAGGCGGTCATCGGCAAGGAAACCCGCGAGCAACTGGCCGAGAAGGAAGGGCGCCTGCCCGATTCGCTGGTCGCCTGCATCGGCGGCGGCTCCAACGCCATGGGCCTGTTCCACCCCTTCCTCGATGACCAGAGCGTGAAGATCATCGGCGTCGAAGCCGCCGGTCACGGCATCGAGACCGGCAAGCACGCAGCCAGCCTGAATGGCGGCGTGCCGGGCGTGCTGCACGGCAACCGCACCTTCCTGCTGCAGGACGAGGACGGCCAGATCATCGACGCGCACTCCATCTCCGCCGGCCTGGACTACCCCGGTATCGGCCCGGAACACGCGTGGCTGCATGACATCGGTCGCGTCGAGTACACCTCGATCACCGACCACGAAGCGCTGCAGGCCTTCCACCAGTGCTGCCGCCTGGAGGGCATTATCCCCGCGCTGGAGTCCTCCCACGCGCTGGCCGAAGTCTTCAAGCGCGCGCCGAACCTGCCCGAGGACCACATCATGGTGGTGAACCTGTCCGGTCGTGGCGACAAGGACATGCAGACCGTCATGCACCACATGCAACAGGAGCCGCAAGCATGAGCCGCCTGCAGACCCGCTTCGCCGAACTCAAAGAGCAGAACCGCGCCGCCCTGGTGACCTTCATCACCGCTGGCGACCCAGGCTACTCGACCTCGCTGGACATCCTCAAGGGCCTGCCCGAAGCCGGCGCCGACGTGATCGAGCTGGGCATGCCGTTCACCGATCCGATGGCGGACGGCCCGGCGATCCAGCTGGCCAACATCCGCGCCCTGGGCAACGGCCAGAACCTGGCCAAGACCCTGAAGATGGTCCGCGAATTCCGCCAGGACAACACCACCACGCCGCTGGTGCTGATGGGCTACTTCAACCCGATCCACTACTACGGCGTGGACAGGTTCATTGCCGACGCGAAGGACGCCGGTGTCGACGGCCTGATCGTCGTGGACCTGCCACCGGAGCACAACGAAGACCTCTGCCATCCGGCCCAGGCCGCGGGCATCGACTTCATCCGCCTGACCACCCCGACCACCGATGACCAGCGCCTGCCGACCGTGCTCGAGGGCAGCTCGGGCTTCGTCTACTACGTCTCGGTGGCCGGCGTGACCGGCGCTGGCGCAGCGACCCTGGACCACGTCGAGGAAGCCGTGGCGCGGCTGCGCCGCCACACCGACCTGCCGGTCTCCATCGGTTTCGGCATCCGCACCCCGGAACACGCGGCGAGCATCGCCCGCCTGGCCGATGGCGTGGTGGTGGGTTCGGCGCTGATCGACAAGATCGCGGAGGCCACCAGCTCCGCCGATGCGGTGCAGAGCGTGCTCGGCCTGTGCCGCCAACTGGCCGAAGGTGTGCGTAGCGCCCGCTGAGACTGCGGTGCCGCTCTTGGCACCCTCTCCCTGAAGGGAGAGGGCGGGGGAGAGGGTAAGCTCTCGTACCGAACGTCCCCGTGAAAGAGGCACGCACAAAAAAGCCCGGCGAATGCCGGGCTTTTTTTCGTTTCAGGCGAGGCTTATTCCACGCTCTCTTCCTGCGGCTCTTCTTCGCCACCAGCAGCCGGGCCGCCCAGGCCCAGGCCTTGCGCGGAGCCCATGGCGAAGGCCATGAATTCCGGCACGCTCATGTCCTTGCCGTTGAACTTCACCTGATCGTTGGCGTAAGCCAGCGAGCTGGACAGCGCATTGCCGTCGAGCACAGCCCACTGCGAGTTCAGGGCCATGCCGCTGAACAGATCGGTCATGGCGTCGGACTGCTGCTTGAGCGCCACCGGGTCGACGCTGCCAGCGGCTTCGCCACCCAACGAACCCTGCAGGGCGACGATGTCGCCGATCACGGCCTTGTCCACCTTCAGGTCGGCCTTGAGCGCGGCCAGGATGCTGCGGGCCATCTCGTCAGGCGTGGCAGCGGCGGCATCGGGCTTGCGCAGGTCGACCGACAGCGACGCCTTGGCCACGCCGTGGGTGGTCTGCAGGGACAGCTCGTCCAGCGACAGCACCGGCGAGCCTTCCAGCAGGGCCAGGCCGAGTTTCTTCAGCTCTTCTTCCTGCGCCGGGGTCAGCTCGGTGCTTTCCAGGCTGTCCAGCGCCATCTTGCTGTAGGTTTCCTTGAAGGTCTTGAGCACGCCTTCATCCAGGTTGCGCAGGCTCAGGTCGAGCTTTGCGCCGCCGATTTCCTGGCCTTGCACCACGACCTTGCCGATGCGGTAGGAGACGCTCTGGTCCAGGCCCTTGCCGCCCTGCTTGAGCACTTCCTCGACCACGGCTTCACGCAGTTCGACTTCCGGCGCGCCCGGCGACTTGATGTTCAGGCTCTTGATGGTGGCGGAGCTGGGGCCGAGGGCGAAGCCGTTGGCATTTTCCTTCTTGTCGCCCTGCAGACCCAGGTCACGCAGCTGCACATGCGCCAGCTCGCCGGTGTTCTCGTCGGTGAAGTCCAGGTCGACCTCGGCGAGGTTGCCCACGGCGCTCACGTCCTTCTTGTTGCCCGAGACGCTGAAAGCCAGCTTGATCGGCGAGAGGCGCAGCTTGTCGCTGTCCTTGGCGAATTCCAGGGGCGCGGTTTCGACGTTGCCTTCCTGCTTCTGGTCGTAGTGGATGGTCAGGTCGCCGAACAGCGGCGCCTTGCCGCCGGCAGCGGTGAACAACGGGGCGGTGAGCTCGTTCTGCTCGAGGGCGAAATGGCTCTGCGCCATGACCGGCGCCAGTTGGCCGGCCGCCAGGCGCGAGGCCGGGAAGGGACCATGTTCGAGGCGGTCGGTGAAGACCAGGACCTGGGGCGCTTCGCCTTCCTTGCCGGTGAAGGAGAGGTTATAGCGCGCGGTGCTGGAGAACAGGCCGCGCTGGATGTCCACCAGGGTCAGGTGGGCGCCCAGGCCGGGGGCTTCCTGCTGGAACAGTTCGTTGGCTTCGGTGATGCCGCGATTCACTTCCTGCTCGACGCGGCTGCCGGTGTACCAGGCGCCGGCAACGGCGGCGCCGACGATGGCGACGGGAATGGCGATGGCCAGGGCGGTCTTTTTCATGCTGAGTCCTTTCAAGTGCGGCCGTACGGGGACGTCCTGTCGACCGTTTATGGGAGTGGGCGGCGGGATGCTAGCAGGCGCACTGCCATCACTCCAGCGCCGCAGGCGACCGACTTCACAGCGCCAGCATTGACCCTCGGGGCACGGCTGTCAGGATAGAGCGCTCCGACTGCCCGAGAAGCTCCCGCCATGGCCCTGCTGCACAGCCTCCATCATGTCGCCCTGATCTGCTCGGACTACCCGCGCTCGAAGCACTTCTACACCCAGATACTGGGCCTGAAGGTGGTCGCCGAGACCTACCGCACGGCGCGCGATTCCTGGAAGCTCGACCTGGAGCTGGGTGAGGCGCGGCTGGAGCTGTTCTCCTTCCCCGGCGCCCCGGCGCGGCCGTCCTATCCGGAGGCGCAGGGCCTGCGTCACCTGGCGTTTGCGGTGGATGATCTGGAGAGCGCCGTGGCCCACCTGCAGAACCACGGCGTAGCCTGCGAGCCGATCCGCGACGATGAGCTGACCGGCAAGCGCTTCACCTTCTTCGCCGACCCGGACAACCTGCCGCTGGAGCTTTACGAGCGCTGATGGTGAAGAGGCTTTCCCTGTAGGAGCCTCGTCAGGCCGGCACCGCCTCGCTACCCAGCGCGCCGCGCAGGCTCGCCAGGTCGCGCAGCGGCGGCGCGCCGAACAGGCGGCTGTATTCGCGGCTGAACTGCGACGGACTTTCATAGCCGACGCGATGTCCGGCCACCGCCACTTCCAGCCCTTCCGACAACATCAGCCGCCGTGCTTCCTGCAGGCGTAGCTGCTTCTGGTACTGCAACGGGCTCAGCGCGGTCACTTCCTTGAAGCGGTGGTGCAGGGTCGAGACGCTAAGGTTCACCTCGCGGGCCAGGTCCTCGATGCGCAGGGACTTGTCGTAGTTGCGGTTGAGCCATTCGATGGCGCGGGTGACGCGGTGGGTCTGGCTGTCAGTCATCGCCAGGTCGTGCAGCAGATGGCCCTGGGGACCACGCAGCAGGCGGTAGAGGATTTCACGAACGAACAGCGGCGCCAGCATCTCGATGTCGCGCGGAGTGTCCAGCAGACGCATCAGGCGCAGCAGGGCGTCGAGCACGGTGCAGTCCACGCGCTGCAGGTAGATGCCACGGCTGGCCGGGCGCGGCGCACTGCCAGCGAGACCCGCCTCGGCAATCAAGCGGGTCAGCTCGCCGGGGTCGATGTCCAGGCGGATGGACAGGTAGGGTTTATCCGGCGAGGCCTCGATCACCTGGCCGGACACCGGCAGCGTTACCGACACCACCAGCAGGTTGAGCTCGTCGTAGCGATAGACCTCGCTGCCCAGGCGCACTTCCTTGCAGCCCTGCGCGATCACGCACAGGGCCGGGCGGTAGAGCGTCGGCATGCGGCCTTCGCTGGGGCTGTCGTTACGCGCGACCAGCAGCGAATCGATGGCGGTTTCGAAGACACCTTCGCCCTGGCAGTGGCGCTGGATGATGTCGGCCAGTTCCTGGCGGCCGGCGGCAATGGGATCGAAGGCGGGAACGGACTGGGACATGCACGGGACCTCCAGTGACGGCGCACGAAGCTTACGCCCACGGCACATGCGCGCGTGTGACAGTAAGGCAGCCGCTGGAGGATCAGGCAAGCAATCGGCAGGATTGGACAAGCGGCGCTCGCGTCGGGTCGCGCACCGTGGCGGTGCAAGGGCCGGAAACACCCCGTTTCAGAAGGCGACGAAAGCCCCGCAGAATCAGGCAAGAAGGCGACAGCATCCGGATAACGCCCGGGGCTGGCCACGCCGTACGCTTCCTGTCAGTCGTCCGAGGAGCCACTTCGGACGTCTTCCTGTAATGCGGAGGACAGGACATGCACTGGCAGACACCCATCGAACACGAATTGCAGATCCATCCCCGGCTGGGACACGAGGCGGAGCTGGGCGCACTCATCGACGACCTGGTCGACGGCGCACGCCGCGCGCCGGGTTGCCTGCGCTGCCAACTGGTCGCCCCGGAGAATGGCCAGCCGTGGCGGCTGCAGGGCAGCTGGAAGAACGAGGAGGCGCTGCTGGACTATTTCGCCGAACCCTCGTTGCAGCTGCTCGGCGAGGTGCTTTTATGCCACTGCCGAAGCCTCAGCGGCGGCATAGTGGAAACCCTCGATCAGGCCACCGGAAAGGTGGCCTGAGTTTTTCCGGTAGAGAGCCGTCAGGCCCTCAGTATTCCAGGCTCCAGCCCAGGGTGAAGGTGCGGCCACGGCCCTGGTAGTCATACAGATAGGCCGGCCCGTAGGTCGGCGAATAGAACAGCGCGGCACGCTGGCCCCAGACGGTGCTGTACTGCTTGTCCAGCAGGTTCTGGATACCGGCGCTGAAGGTGCCGAAAGCGGTCTTCTGCTCGCCCATCAGGTCGAAGGTGGTGTAGCCGTCGATCTCGTGGTCCGCATCATCCTTCAGGTTGAACGCATGCTGGCCCTGCAGGCGGGCGCTGCGGGTACCGTCGCTCCAGCCGACGAATGCGGTGGACTTGGACAGCGACGCATAGCGCGCATCGCGCTTGATCCAGTCACCGTCCGCATCCTCTTCTTCCGAGCGCACCAGGTGCAGCGTGGTGCCACCCTGCCAACCGCTCTCGAAGTAGCGGGTGACCGCGCCCTCGAAGCCGAAGTCGCGGCTCTTCTGGTCCTGCACGTCGATGGTCAGGGTCGCCTGGTCGGTGGTGATGATCTTGTCCGACCAGATGTAATACACCGCCGCCTGGGTCTGCCACTGCATGTCGCTGTAGCGCCAGCCGGTCTCGACCTGGCGGCTCTTGATGCCGGCCAGCGGGTTGTCGTCCACCGACAGGCCGGCCTTGCCGTAGTACTTGGCCGGGTCGGGCAGGTCGAAGCCTTCGCTGTAGTTGGTCCAGACCTGGTGGCCGTTCTTGAAATCGTAGATCGCGCCGAGGTTGAACAGGTTGACCTGGTAGTCGTTGCTGCCGCCGGGCACGCCTTTGAAATCGTCGACCTCGACGTCCATCTTCTGGTGGCGCGCGCCGCCGGAGAGGGTCAGGTTGTCGGTGGCCTTCCAGTCCAGCTGGCCGTAGACCGAAAGGCCGTCGACGATGTAGCTGGGGTAGCGCGGCGCGCTGCTGGCGGTTTCCAGGTCCAGGCCGCCGCTCTCGGAGGAGACGCGCTGGTCGAAGACCTTCTGCTCGGCGTTGAAGCGCTCGTGGTCGAAGTCCACGCCATAGGTGAACTTGAGCGAATCCCACTGCTTGCTGAACAGGCCCTTGAGGCCGCTGACCTCAAAGTTCTGCTGCGAGGCGGCGAAGTACACGCCCTTGGAGCCGGTGGGCTTGCCGGTGTTGTAGTAGGGGAAGGGATAGAAGTTGTCGTCTTCCTTGCGGTAGTAGGCCTGCAGGTAGAAATCCTGGTCCAGCAGGTTGCTGTGGTGGTAGTTGGCGTTGAGCAGCACGCGGCGGGTGCGCGGCTCGAGGTCGGTGTCCATGCCGCTGCGGATCTCGGCGTCTTCCAGGTTCGACGGCGCCTGGTACTTCAGGTTGGGAAAGTAGATGCCGGTGCTGCCGTCGTTACCCGAGTCGTAGTACTGCGCCAGCAGGTCGAGGCTCTGCTCGTCGGTGAACTGCGCAGTGAGGTTGCCCATGACGTCGACGGTGCGGTTGTACTGCAGGTCGGTCTGGGTGTTGTCGATGAAGATCTGGTTGCCGGCGCCGTCGTAGAAGGCTTCGTTCTTCTCCGCCGAAATCCCCAGGCGGCCAACCACGCTGTCGTTGCCGCCGCTGATGGACTGCGCGGCGCGGGTCGACAGGTCGTCGCTGTTGTTGAAGCCGCTGCTGGCGCCCAGCTGCGTCTCGAAGCGCGTATCGCCGGCCGCGCCCTTCTTGGTGATGATGTTGATGATGCCGCCGGTGGCGCCACCGCCATAGATGGCGCTGGCGCCGGAGAGCACCTCGATGCGCTCGACGTTGAACGGCGAGATGCTGTCGAACTGGCGCGACAGGCCGCGCGAGCTGTTCTGGCTGACGCCGTCGATCATCACCAGCACGTTGCGTCCGCGCATGTTCTGGCCGTAGTTGGTGCGTCCTTCCGGCGCCAGGTCGAGGCCCGGGACCAGCTTGCCGACGGCTTCCTTGAGGCTGACGCCGGTGTCCAGCTGCTCGCGCAGCTGGGTCTGGTCGACGACCCAGACGGTGCCGGGAATCGAGCTGATCTCGGTGGGCGTACGCGCCGCCACGCTGATCTGCATCGGTGCCAGGCTCAGGGCTGCAGAGTCGTCCTTCTCGCGCTTGAGCAGCACGGTGCGCTCATCGGTGAAGCGCCAGCTCACGCCACTGCCGGAGAGCAGCCGGTTAAGCGCCTCCTCGGTGCTGTAGGTGCCGTCCAGTCCTTCGCTCTGCAGGCCCTGGATGTCCTCGGAGTTGAACAGCAGGTGCAGCCCGGCCTGGTCGGCGAACTGGGTCAGTGCGCTGTCCAGGCTGCGCGGAGCGATGTGCAGTTCGACGGCGGCGGAACCGGCCGCATGGACCAGAGGAGCGGCGGCGCCGAGCAGGGAAGCCAGCAACAGCGCGCGGTGCAACGGGGAAGGACGGTAATGCATGCGGGAGAAATCCGTTCTTGTGGGGTCAGGGTCGCGTATTGAGAATTCTTCGCGTTCCTGCCTACGACGAAACGGCCAGGCAAACCTTGCAGTGCTAAATGCAAAAAATTTTCATTTTCTTGAAACGGCCGGCTCTGCGGCTTCCCGTACGTGCAGTAGCGAGCTATCCAGCAGCGGGCGCAGGTCGAATGGGTGGAGCGGAGCGATACCCATGCTGATCGTGCACGGCATGGGTATCGCTTCGCTCCACGCGCGAGCAGTCTCCGATCAGGCTTTGGGCGCGGGACGAATCAGCACCAGCCAGGGCAGGTGAGTCACGCTCACCGGCTGCAACCGCTCCAGGGTCTTGAGCAGCGCGCCGGGGTCCTGCAGGTCGAACACGCCGCTGACCTTGTGCTGGCGCAGCGCGCTGTCGGTCAGCACGATGCGGCCGGGCAGGTAGCGCTCCAACTCATCGAGCACCTCGCCCAGCGGGCGCTGGTTGAAGATCAGCTTGCCGCGTTGCCAGGCGCTGGCGCTGGACAGGTCCAGCGGCTGCACCGGCTCGGGGGCGGCGCTGTCGCGATAGCTCAGGCGCTCGCCGGCGGACAACCGCACCGGCGCACTGCCGGCACTGTTCACCTGGACCACGCCCTCGGTCACGTCCACGCGCACCTGTGACCCTCGGCTGTCCACATCGAAACGCGTCCCCACGGCGCGCACTTCGCCACCCCTGGCTTCGACGATGAAGGGGCGCGACGGATCCTTGGCCACCTCGAACAACGCCTCGCCGCCGTGCAGGCGCAGGCGCCGCTGCTGCGGCCCGAAGTCGACGGACAGCGCGCTGTCGCTGTTCAGCCAGACGCGGCTGCCATCGGCCAACTCCAGCAATCGCCGCTCGCCGGTGCGGGTCGCGTAGTCGGCATACAGGCCGGCCAGCGGCTCGGGCAGGGCGATGGTGACGGCAATCGCCGCGATACAAGCCGCCGCGGCCAGTGCCAACCAGCGGCGCGAACGTCGAGCGCGGCCGCGATAATCTTCCGCAGCGCGGGTTTCCGGCAGGGCGCCCCATAAGGCCTCGGCCTCACGTGCCGCGCGCTCGTGCTCCGCGCTCTGCCCGCGCCAGCGCAGGAACTCCATGCGCTCGGCGGCTCCGGCGCTGCCCGAGTGCAGCTGCACCAGGCGCTCGATGGCCTCGTCGGAGAGAGACGCCTCCACACGGTTCATGGCGTGCCCTCCTGGCGCTGCGCCCAGTCGCGGCAATGGCGCATGGCCTGGACGATGTACTTGCCCACCATGCTCTCGGACACGCCCAGACGCTGGGCAATCTGCGCGTGGGTGAGGCCGTCCAGGCGGTTCATCAGCAGGGCGTCGCGCGCCTTGGGCGGCAACTGGTCGAGGGCCGCATCCAGGTGCTCGAGCGCTTCGTGGGCGAGCAGGCGGTGCTCCAGCCCCGACGCGGGGTCGCTCAGGTCATTGGCAGCGGTTTCGTCGACGTGCAGCTCGGCCAGCCGCCCCTCGCGGCGCAGGTTGTCGATGGCGATGTTGCCGGCGACGCGGAACAAGTAGGCACGTGGGTCCTGCACCTCGGCGTCGGCGGGGTGGTCGGCCAGGCGCAGCCAGGTGTCCTGGGCAACGTCGGCGGCGCGCTGCTGGTCCCCCAGCCTGCGGGCGAGGAAGCGCATCAGGTCCGCGTAATGCGCCTGGAAGCTCTGCAGCAGGGAGGAGGAGGCGAAGCGCCGCATGATGGCCGAAATACCCCGAAAAACCGGCCAACGTCTGTCAGGCCGATGCGAAGGGTGGGCAGCATACACCGAATCGAGAATTATTATCGAATGCAAAAAAGTGTCAGCTCGTGAACTGCGAGAGGTCCAGCGGCCGCGCGTCGCCCAGCCACATGCCGTAGTCACGGTGATCGCGCAGGTCATTACCGGTGTTGGGATGGACGAAGATCACCAGGCCGTCGCGATTGAGCGCCAGCCACGGCACCAGGGTGGCGAAGGTGGCGTTGTCGAAGGCCAGCTGGCAGCTCCAGTCCGGGTGCGGACCGACCGGCCGCTCGTGCACGCGGCCCATCGTCGCGCCGAAGCGGCGCGCCGCCTCCTCGCACAGCGCCCGGGCGCGTGAGAGGCTGCGGGCATCGAAATAGACGTGAGCGTGGAAGTCGTGAATCGGGGTGTCGGTCATCGGTCCTGCTCCAGTTCCGCCTGCAGCCAGTCGACGAAACGCTGCACCAGGCGCATCCGCCGTTTGCGCTCGGGCAGCACGGCGTAATAGCCGAAGCGCGATTCCAGCGATTCGGCGATGGGCCGGCACAGTAACCCCTGCTCCAGCAGTTCGTCGACCAGATGCCGCCAGCCGATGGCCACGCCCTGGCCCGCAATGGCTGCCTGGATCAGCAGGGTGTAGTTATCGAAGCGCAGGCCGGCCGGGGCCGGCGCCGAGTCGATACCGAGCTGGCGATAGACGCCGGCCCAGTCGAACCAGCGGCTGGAAGCTTCGGGCTTGAGGTGCAGTGTAGGCAAGGCAGTGAGCGCCTGGGGTGACAGCGGCAGCTCCCGGTCTTCTACCAGGCGCGGGCTGCACACCGGAAAGACCTCCTCGCTGAACAGGCGCAACGCCTCGCCATGCTTGAAGCGACCGTCGCCGAAGGCGATGGCCACATCGATATCGCTGCGCAGGGCAATCGGGCTGCGGTCGCTGCTGATCAGACCGACGTCCAGCTCCGGATGGGCCTGGCGGAAGCGCGGCAGGCGTGGCATCAGCCAGTACGCGGCGAAGGCGAAGTCGGTGGCGACCTGCAGCACCTCGTGGGGATGTTTCGCGGTGACCGCGGCGATACCCGCATCGATGCTCTCCAACCCGGCCTGAACGTGCTGCTGCAGCACCTGTCCACTTTCGGTGAGGGCGATGCCCCGGTGGATGCGGTCGAACAGGCGCACGGCGAGGAGCTTCTCCAGGCGCTTGATCTGTTGGCTGACCGCCGGCTGGGTGGTGCCCAGCTCACCGGCGGCGGCGGTGAAGCTGAGCAGCCGCGCGGCGGACTCGAACACGCGCAGCAGTTCCAGCGGCACGCTCATGGCTCGCCATCGCATAAGCAGGTGTTATCCGAAGCATGTCGCGCCATGCGCTTTACCCCCTACCCAGCAGCCAACAGACTCGTACCGCACAGCATCCCATAACAGCGCCAACAGGATAAGCCCAACGCCATGAAGCGCCAGCGCCCGAACATCCTCTTCATCATGGCCGACCAGATGGCCGCGCCGCTCCTGCCTTTCTACGACGCCCAGTCGCCGATCAAGCTGCCCCATCTCTCGCGCCTCGCCGGTGAAGGCGTGGTGTTCGATTCGGCCTACTGCAACAGCCCGCTCTGCGCACCCTCGCGCTTTACCCTGGTAAGCGGCCAGCTGCCGACGAAGATCGGCGCCTGGGACAACGCCGCCGACTTTGCCGCGGATATTCCCACCTACGCGCACTACCTCCGCCGCCTGGGCTACCGCACCGCACTGTCGGGCAAGATGCACTTCTGCGGCCCGGACCAGTTGCACGGCTACGAGGAGCGCCTGACCAGCGACATCTATCCCGCCGACTACGGCTGGGCCGTGAACTGGGACGAGCCGGACGTGCGCCCGAGCTGGTACCACAACATGTCCTCGGTACTCCAGGCCGGTCCGTGCGTGCGTACCAACCAGCTCGACTTCGATGAGGAAGTGGTGTTCAAGGCGCGCCAGTACCTCTACGACCATGTGCGCGAACACCCCGAGCAGCCGTTCTGCCTCACCGTGTCCATGACCCACCCGCATGACCCCTACACCATCCCGCGCGAGTACTGGGACCTGTACCGCGACGAGGACATCCCGCTGCCCTCGGTCGCGATCGCCCAGGACGAGCAGGACCCGCACTCGCAGCGCCTGCTCAAGGTGATCGACCTGTGGGGCCAGGAAATGCCCGATGAGAAGGTGCGCGCCGCGCGCCGCGCCTACTTTGGCGCGTGCAGCTATGTGGATGCGCAGATCGGCGCGCTGCTGCGCACCCTGGAAGATTGCGGCCTGTCCGAGGACACCCTGATCGTGTTCTCCGGCGACCACGGCGACATGCTTGGCGAGCGTGGCCTCTGGTACAAGATGCACTGGTTCGAGATGGCCGCCCGCGTGCCGCTGCTGGTGCACGCGCCCAAGCGATTCGCTCCGCATCGGGTCAGCCAGTCGGTGTCCACCGTCGACCTGCTGCCGACCCTCGTCGAGTTGGCTGGCGGCCAGCTCGAACCCGGCGTCGAGCTCGATGGCCGCTCGCTGCTGCCGCACCTGCAAGGCGTTGGCGGCCACGACGAGGTGATCGGCGAATACACCGCCGAAGGCACCGTCAGCCCGCTGATGATGATTCGCCGCGGCGACTTCAAGTTCATCTACTCCGAACAGGATCCGTGCCTGCTGTTCGACGTCGCCCATGACCCTCGCGAGCTGCAGAACCTCATGGATTCGCCGGCCCACGCCAATCGGGCACGCGACCTGCTGGGCGAAGCCCGCGCGCGCTGGGATGTTCCGGCCATCACCCGGCAGGTGCTCGCCAGCCAGCGCCGCCGCCGGCTGGTGGCCGACGCGCTGACCCATGGCACGCTGAAAAGCTGGGACCACCAGCCCATGGTCGACGCCAGCCAGCAGTACATGCGCAACCACATCGACCTCGACGATCTGGAGCGCCGCGCCCGCTATCCGCAACCGACATAACAACCACAACACGCCGAAGGGGTAGGGAGCATGAACAAGCGATTCACCGTATCAAGAGCATCCGCGATATTGCTGGCCGGCGCCCTGGCGCTGAGCGGCCCGCAGGCCTGGGCCGACGATGAAGCCTGCAGCACGGTGAAGCTGGCCGATCCGGGCTGGACCGATATCGCCGTCACCAACGGCATCGCCGCCTTTCTCCTCGACGGCCTGGGCTACCAGGTGAAGATCGACACCCTGTCGGTGCCCATTACCTATGGCGGCCTGCGCGATGGCCAGGTGGACGCCTTCCTCGGCAACTGGATGCCGGCGCAGCAGGGCTTCTACGACCAGTTCATCGCCAGCAGGCAGGTCACCCAGCTGGCGAAGAACCTCCAGGGCACCGAGTTCACCCTGGCCGTGCCCACCTATGTGTGGAACGCCGGGGTGAAGACCTTCGCCGATCTGGACCAGCATGCCGACCAGTTCAACAAGAAAATCTACGGCATCGGTTCCGGCGCGCCGGCCAACCTGTCGATCCAGAAGATGATCACGGGCGACGAGTTCGGCCTGGGTGACTGGAAGCTGGTGGAGTCCAGCGAGCAGGCGATGCTCGCCGAGGTCGGTCGCGCGGTGAAGCGCGAACGCTGGGTGGTGTTCCTCGGCTGGACGCCGCACCCGATGAACGTGAAGTACGACATGAAGTACCTCACCGGCGGCGAGAAGTACTTCGGCAGCACCGGCAGCGTGTTCACCGTGACCCGCAACGGCTACGCCGAGCAGTGCCCGAACAGCGGCAAGCTACTGGCCAATCTGTCCTTCGACCTGAAGATGGAGAACGCCATCATGGCCGAAGTGCTGGAGAAGAACGTGAAGAACCCCGACGCGGTGAAGACCTGGATCAAGGCCAATCCGCAGCGCCTCGACACCTGGCTGCAGGGCGTAAAGACCCGCGACGGCGGCGATGCGCAGGCCGCCGTGAAGGCCAAGCTGTAAGCCGTCGATGGAACGCCTGATCCGCCTGCTGCCGTTCCTCGCCTGGCTGCCCCAGGTCAGCGCGCGCGACCTGCGCCGCGACCTGGGCGTCGGCCTGTCCGGCGCGGTACTCGCGCTACCGCAGTCCATGGCCTATGCGCTGATTGCCGGGTTGCCGGCGGAATACGGACTCTACACGGCCATGCTGCCGGTACTGATCGCCTGCCTGTGGGGCTCGTCGAAACACATGGTCGGCGGGCCGACGGCAGCGATCTCGGTGGTGCTGTTCACCGCCATCACCCCGCTGGCGCCGCCGGGCAGCGCGTCGTTCATCCAGTACGCGCTGCTGCTGACCTTCCTCGCCGGGCTGTTCCAGTGGCTGCTGGGGATGCTGCGCTTCGGCGTACTGGTGAACTTCGTCTCGCACTCGGTGCTGCTCGGCTTCACCTGCGGCGCCGCGCTGGTGATCGTGATCGGCCAGTTGCCCTACCTGTTCGGCATCACCGCGGGTGGGCAGGGCACAGCGCTGACCAGCGCCGCCGCACTCTGGTGGAAGCTACCGCAGTTCCACGGGCCCTCGCTGCTGGTGGGGCTGTTCAGCCTGGCGCTGAGCCTGATCGTGAAGCGCCTGTGGCGGCGCGGGCCGGCGCTGCTGGTCGGTCTGTTCGGCGCCGGCGCGCTGGTCTGGGCGATGCCGACCACCTTTGCCGAGGTCGCCCGGGTGGCAGCCTTCCGCAGCGCACTGCCGCCGCTCAGCCCACTGTCACTCGACCTCTCCGCCATCGCCCAATTGCTCCCCGCCGCCGTGGCCTGCGGCATGCTCGGGCTGGTCACCAGCCTGTCCATCGCACGCGCGCTGGCCACTCGCTCCCACCAGGCGCTGGACGCCAACCAGGAAGTCCGCGCGCAGGGGCTGTCCAACCTGATCGGGCCGTGGCTGTCGGGCACCCTGTCCGCCGGCTCCTTCACCCGCTCCGGGCTGAACCAGGATGCCGGTGCACGCACGCCGCTGGCCGGGGTCTTCTCGGCACTGTGGGTCGCACTGCTGGCGGTGGCGGGCGCCGGGTTGATCACCCACATTCCGCTGCCGGCCATGGCCGCCGGCATCCTGCTGATCTGCTGGAACCTGGTCGATCGCCCGGCCCTGCGCGCACTGTGGACGGGGAGCCGCGCGGAGTCCCTGGTCATGCTGCTGACCCTGGCCGCGACCTTGCTGCTACCGCTGCAGAATGCCATCTACGCCGGCGTGCTGGCCTCGCTGTTCTTCTACCTCAAGCGCACCTCGCAGCCGCGCGTGCAGCAATGGGCGAGGGAAGACGAGGAAGTGCTACGCATCGAGGGCTCGATCTTCTTCGGCGCCTGCGATTACCTGCAGAAGCGGATGCAGCACAGCCGCGGCGCACGCCTGGTGCTGGACGCCCACCACGTGAACTTCATCGACTTCGCCGGTGCGCAGATGCTCCAGCAGGAGGCCCGCCGCCTCGCCAGCGAAGGCCGCAGCCTGGTGCTGCGCAACGCCCGGCCACGGGTACGCGCGGAGCTGGAAAAGCAGATGGGGAGGGGCGGCGCGTTGCTGGTCGAGGAGTGAGGCACGATCCCCATCAATGCGCAGACTGCTTTTCGCAGGAGCGAGCTTGCTCGCGAACGAATTCCCGGTGGCTCAGGTGCCAAGCGGTTCGCGAGCAAGCTCGCACCTACAAGAGCCTGCGCGAAATCTCAGCCCTTGAGCTGACGGCGCAACGCGTCCAGCACCGGCGCCGAGTCCGGGCGTACGCCGCGCCACAACAGGAAGGCTTCCGCCGCCTGCTCGACCAGCATGCCCAGCCCGTCGATGCAGCGCGCCGCGCCCTGTTCGGCAGCCCAGCGGTTGAAGGCCGTCACATCCTTGCCGTACATCATGTCGTAGCAGACGGTGTGTCCCGGCTTGATCAGCGCCGGATCGATGGGTGGCAGCTCGCCGGCCAGGGAGGCCGAGGTGCCGTTGACGATCAGGTCGAACGGCTCGGCGCGCAGGTCGAAACCGCCACCGCTCACCTCGCCGAGATCCCTGAATTTCGTTGCCAGTTGCTCGGCCTTCGAGGCCGTGCGGTTGGCGATGACAATGCAGGCCGGCTGCTGCCCGAGGAAGGGCTCGAGGATGCCGCGCACCGCGCCACCGGCTCCCAGCACCAGGATGCGTGCGCCGCGCAGGACGACGCCGTGGTTCGCCGTCAGGTCGCGGGTCAGCCCGGCGCCGTCGGTGTTGTCGCCCAGCAGACCGCCGCCGTCGAGCCTCTTCAGGGTATTCACCGCACCGGCCCGGCGCGCGCGCTCGCTCAGCTCGGTCGCCAGGCGGTAGGCGTCTTCCTTGAACGGCACGGTGACGTTGCCGCCCAAGCCTTCGGCGAAGAACTCGCGGGCGTTCCCGGCGAAGTCGTCCAGCGGCGCCAGCCGCGTGTCATAGCTCAGCGCCTGGCCGGTCTGCTCGGCGAACAGACGGTGAATCTGCGGCGACTTGCTGTGGCCGATGGGGTTGCCGAAGACGCAGTAGCGGTCCATTCAGAATCCTGGGGCGTGAAATACAAGAAGGCGCAGAGAGTGCGACTTTTCGGTTTGGGTGCCAAGCCATGTTCGCGAGCAAGCTCGCTCCTACGAAGAGCGGTCCGGCTCGCGGGCTTTTAGTAGGAGCGAGCCTGCTCGCGAACCGCCCGGAAGACGCAACGTCAGGCCTGCGCCAGCCAATCCCGATCGGTGAGGAAGTACTCGGTCAGGCGCGCTTCCTCGCTGCCGGGCTCCGGCTTCCAGTCGTAGCCCCAGCGCACCTGCGGCGGCAGCGACATGAGGATCGACTCGGTGCGGCCGCCCGACTGCAGGCCGAACAGGGTGCCACGGTCATAGACCAGGTTGAACTCGACATAGCGGCCGCGGCGGAAAGCCTGGAACTCGCGCTGCTGCTCGGTGTACGGGGTGTCCTTGCGCTTGCGCACGATGGGCAGGTAGGCGTCGATGTAGGCATCGCCGATGGCGCGCAGGAAGGCGAAGCTGGTGTCGAAGTCCCACTGGTTCAGGTCATCGAAGAACAGGCCGCCGACACCGCGCGGTTCGTTGCGGTGCTTGATGTGGAAGTAGCGGTCGCACCATTCCTTGTAGCGCGGATAGACGTCCTCGCCGAACGGCGCGCAGGCATCGCGAGCGACCTGGTGCCAGAGCACGCAGTCTTCCTCGTGGGCGTAGTAGGGCGTCAGGTCGAAACCGCCGCCGAACCACCAGACCGCTTCCTCGCCTTCCTTCTCGGCGATGAAGAAACGCACGTTGGCGTGGGAGGTCGGCACGTGGGGGTTGGTCGGGTGGATCACCAGCGACACGCCCAGCGCCTGGAAGCCGCGTCCGGCGAGCTCCGGGCGGTGCGCGCTGGCGCTCGGCGGCAGGCCGGCGCCGAAGACGTGGGAGAAGTTCACGCCGCCTTTCTCGATCAGCGCCCCGTCACCGATCACCCGGGTCCGACCGCCGCCGCCCGCCGGCCGCTGCCAGGCGTCCTCGATGAAGCGGGCGCTGCCGTCCTCGGCTTCGAGTGCGGCGCAGATGCGGTCTTGCAGGTCGAGCAGGTAGGCCTTCACGGCCTCGATGCGGTCGGTCACGAGAATCACCTTGGAGCGGGAAAGCCACGCGTGGCGCGGGCCGGAGCGGGGTTCAGGTACGAAATCGGGCGCAAGCATACCATCGCCACCGGCAAAGCTGGTCTTGACGCCCGTCACGCGTGCGGCTTGGATGAAAGTCTTTTCCCCGGCGAGGCAGCGCCTCGCGCCATCAGGAGAGCGACATGGCCAAACGTGTTCAATTCGCCAAGACCGGCGGCCCGGAAGTCCTCGAAATCGTCGACGACACCCCCGCCGAGCCCGGCCCGAACGAGGTGCGGGTGCGCAACCGCGCCATCGGCCTGAACTTCATCGACACCTACTACCGCAGCGGTCTGTATCCGGCCCCCGCCATGCCGTCCGGCGTCGGCACCGAAGGCGCCGGCGAGGTAGAGGCGGTGGGCAGCGCGGTGACCAACGTGAAGGTCGGTGACCGCGTCGGCTACGCCACCGGCCCGCTGGGCGCCTACAGCGAGCAGCACACGCTGCCGGCGGCCAGCGTGGTGAAACTGCCGGACGCGATCACCTTCGAGCAGGCCGCCGCCGTCATGCTCAAGGGCCTGACCGTGCAGTACCTGCTGCGCCAGACCTACAACGTGCAACCGGGCCAGACCATCCTCTGGCACGCGGCGGCCGGCGGTGTCGGGCTGATCGCCTGCCAATGGGCGAAAGCCATCGGCGCGCACCTGATCGGCACCGTGAGCTCCGCCGCCAAGGCGGAACTGGCGAAATCCCACGGCGCCTGGGAAACCATCGACTACAGCCACGAGAACGTGGTCGAGCGCGTGCTCGCACTCACCGACGGCAAGAAGTGTCCGGTGGTCTACGACTCGGTGGGCAAGGACACCTGGCTGACCTCGCTGGACTGCACCGCGCAGCGCGGCCTGGTGGTGAGCTTCGGCAACGCCTCCGGCCCGGTGGACGGCGTGAACCTGGGCATCCTTTCGCAAAAGGGCTCGCTCTACGTCACCCGTCCGACGCTGTTCGGCTACGCCAGCACGCCGGAGCGCCTGCAGGCCATGGCCGACGACCTGTTCGGCATGATCACCAGCGGCAAGGTGAAAGTGGAGATCAACCAGCGCTTCGCCCTGGCCGAGGCAGCCAAGGCGCAGACCGAACTGGCGGCGCGGCGCACCACCGGGTCGACCATTCTGCTGCCGTAAGCACACGCCTGCAGGAGCGGGCCATGCCCGCGATCGCGCCCAATGGACGCTCCTGCAGGGCTACGACGGGCGTACCGTCTCGCCGGTACGCAGGTCCCGGATCAGGCTCGGATTGCGCCGCCCGCCCAGGGCGCCGCCGAGCACGCCGTCCAGTTCGCCATGGAAGTACTGCTCCACACGCAGGCGACTGCGCGCAGCCGGGCGACCGGCGGGGTTGGCGGACGTGGAGATCAGCGGGCCGGTGAAGCGGCACAGCTCGCGCACCAGCGGGTGATCGGTGACGCGCAGGGCGACGGTATCGTGCTCGCCGGTCACCCACTCGGGCAGGCGGCCCTGGTGCGGTACCAGCCAGGTATTCGGGCCCGGCCAACTGGCGGCAAGCTTGTCCTGCCAGGCCTCGGGCAGGTCGTCGAGGAGGAAGTCGAACTGGCGGATGTCACCGGCGACGACGATCATGCCCTTCTCCACCGGACGCGCCTTGATCGCCAGCAGACGGTACACGGCATCGGCGCTCCACGGGTCGCAACCCAGTCCCCAGACGGCTTCGGTCGGGTATGCGATCACACCGCCATCGCGCACGACCTGGGCCATGCGCTGGGTACGCCAGTTGCTGTACATCGGGAACTCCTCGGATCTTCGATGCGCGGCAGTTTACGTGCTCAGGGGGCGCGATGCACCCAGACACCGGCCTCGCAGGCCACCCGTCCGTCCAGCTCCAGTTCGGTGAGTTCCGCCAGTACCTGCGGCAGCTCCAGGCCACTGCGCAGGGCCAGCTGTTCACTGCATTGCGGGGCAGCGCGAAGCAGGTCGACCAGGGGATGAGACGGCTGCGAAGATACTGGCGCGATCGCCGGCACGCTCTGCGTCCAGCCCTTCAGGCCCTCGAGAATGTGGTCGACCGTCTCCACCAGCGTCGCCCCCTGGCGGATCAACTCGTGGCAGCCGCGCGCGCCGGGGTGGTGGATAGACCCGGGAATCGCATAGACCTCGCGGCCCTGCTCGGCGGCCAGCCTCGCCGTGATCAGTGATCCGCTGGAGGGACTGGCTTCCACGACCAGGGTGCCCAGGGACAGGCCGCTGATGATCCGGTTGCGCCGCGGAAAGTTCGACGCCTGGGGCGCGCAGTTCAGCGGCAGCTCCGAGACCACCGCGCCGCCGTGCTCGACGATGCGCTTGGCCAGCCCGATGTGCCGACGCGGGTAGAGGTGCTCGAGGCCCGTCCCCAGCACGGCGACCGTGTTCCCGCCGCCATCCAGTGCGCCTTCGTGGGCCGCACCGTCGATGCCCAACGCCAGCCCGCTGGTGATCACGAAGCCGCCACCAGCCAGGCTGCGGGCGAAGGCGCGCGCCGTATCCAAACCCGGCTTGCTGGCCCGGCGGCTGCCGACCATCGCCAGTTGCGGACGCTCCAGCAAGGTCGGATCGCCCGCCAGGAACAACAGCGGCGGAGCATCGTCCAGCTCGGCGAGCAGCGCGGGATAATTCGGTGCGTCCCACATCACCAGGTGGTGTTCCGGCGTTTCCAGCCAGCGCATGGCCCGCGCCGCCTGTTCGCGAATGGAGGCATCGCGGCGCGGCTCCGCGCAGACGGAAGGCAACCCGAGGGATCGCCAGGCCGCTGCTGGCGCGCTCAAGGCTGCGGAGGCCGAACCGAAGGCTTCCAGCAGGCGGAGAAAACGCCGCGGCCCTACCTCGGGCAGGCTGTGCAGGCGCAACCGCGCCTCTAGTTCGGCCGGGGAGTGTGAACGGTTCTGGTCGGCGGGCATGAGACGATCCTTGGCGTGCGGAGACGCCCGGACTATGCCGCGCTGATCTACGTATTCGCTGTCGGACCCTTCCGTATCGCACCCACAAAAAACCCCGCCGAAGCGGGGTTTTCTTCAAGTCACATCCGCATCAGGGGTTCTGGACGCGATCGTTGACTTCCAGGGAGCGGGTGGCGGTCAGCACCAGGCCATAGCTCAGGCGGTTGTAGGTGCGGAAGACCATCACCAGGCCCGAGCGCTCGTCCGGGATCTTCACCATGTCATCGGTGACGCGGTCGCGCACGGTTTCGCCCAGCTTGTAGATCGCCAGCACGTTGCCTTCGGCCAGCCCGTCGCGGGAGCCCTTGTCGATGGTCACCACGTCGTACTTGCCGATCTGGGTCACGCCGCGCGGCACGTCGATGATGGTGCCCTTGATAGGAGTGGTCGGCTCGCTGGGCATGAAGGTCGAGGTGATCGCACGTTCCTCGGTGGGGAACAGGCGGTCGCCCGGGCGAACTTCCTGGGTGGTGCGGGTCAGGTTCAGGGTGGCGATATCGCCTTCCTTCGCGGTGACGTTGGCGCCGCCGACATCCATGGCATCGATACCCAGGACTTCATTGGTGTCCGGGTCGGTGTAGACCTTGGCCTGGCGGAAGATGCCGTAGCTGTTGTCTTCCGCCAGCGAGTTGCCGCGGGCGTAGGCACGGTCGCCGGCGCCGCTGATCACGCTCTCCTGGTCACCAGCAACCACATGGGGGGCGTTGGAGAAGTCGTCAGCGCTGTCGACGATGCGGTTGGAGAGCAGGAAGGCGTTGATCTTATCCAGCGGGATAGTCGGGATCGCCTCGGCGATCGGGGTGCTGCGCACCCGCGGCGACAGCTTGATGGTGCCGCGCGACTCTCCGCGGTTGAGCATCAGGCGAGGCTGGCCGTCGATGTACACAAGGCTCAGCACGTCGCCCGGATAGATCAGGTGCGGGTTCTGAATCTGCGGATTCACCTGCCAGATTTCGGGCCACTTCCACGGCTTGCTGAGGAACTTGCCGGAGATGTCCCAGAGGGTGTCGCCCTTCACTACGGTATAGCGATCCGGATGGCCGTCCTTGAGCTGCACGGCAGCCTGCGCCACCCCGCCTGCGGCGAGCAGCAGCAGGGCGAGTAGTGTTTTCCTCATGCGGTGAATCCCTTTATTATGTGTACACATGAAACGCCTGGAAGCCGCCCCTACCGCGCTTTCCAGCCGTTTTTCGATGCTGCTCAGCATATTAGCAGCCGATTTTGACTTTATTCCACAAGTGCATCACAAACGTATATGGCCATTCTGAACATTCTCGAATTCCCCGATCCGCGCCTGCGGACCATCGCCAAGCCGGTCACGGTCTTCGATGACGCCCTGCGCACGCTGATCGACGATATGTTCGAGACCATGTACGAGGCGCCCGGCATTGGCCTGGCCGCCACGCAGGTCAACGTGCACAAGCGCGTCGTGGTGATGGACCTGTCCGAAGACAAGTCCGAACCCCGGGTCTACATCAATCCGGAGTTCGAATTCCTCACCGAGGAAATGGACCAGTACCAGGAAGGCTGCCTGTCGGTGCCCGGCTTCTACGAAAATGTAGACCGTCCGCAGAAAGTGCGGATCAAGGCCCAGGACCGCGACGGCAATCCGTTCGAGGAAGAGGCCGAGGGCCTGCTCGCCGTGTGCATCCAGCACGAGTGCGATCACCTGAACGGCAAGCTGTTCGTCGACTACCTGTCCAACCTCAAGCGCGACCGCATCCGCAAGAAGCTGGAAAAGCAGCACCGGCAACAGGCGTGACCCATCCCCCAAAGGCTTGCCCCGGCAAGCCTTTCTTTTTTGTGAGCCCGATATGAGCCAAGCACTGCGCATCGTCTTCGCCGGCACCCCGGAATTCGCCGCCGAGCACCTCAAGGCCCTGCTGGACGGCCCCCACGAGCTGGTGGCCGTCTACACCCAGCCGGACCGCCCGGCCGGCCGCGGGCAGAAGCTGATGCCCAGCCCGGTCAAGCAGCTCGCCGTGGAGAACGGCCTGCCGGTGCTGCAGCCGCCGACCCTGCGCGACGCCGCTGCCCAGGCGGAGCTCGCCGCGCTCAGGCCGGACCTGATGGTGGTGGTGGCCTACGGCCTGATCCTGCCGCAGGCGGTGCTGGATATCCCGCGCCTGGGCTGCATCAACAGCCACGCCTCCCTACTGCCGCGCTGGCGCGGCGCCGCGCCGATCCAGCGCGCGGTGGAAGCCGGCGATGCCGAGAGCGGCGTCACCGTGATGCAGATGGAAGCGGGCCTGGACACCGGGCCGATGCTGCTCAAGGTCAGCACGCCGATTTCCGCCGACGACACCGGTGGCAGCCTGCACGACCGCCTGGCCGAACTGGGCCCGAAAGCCGTGGTCGAGGCCATCGCCGGCCTCGCTGCCGGTACGCTCAAGGGCGAGGTGCAGGACGACGCCCTGGCCAACTACGCGCACAAGCTGAACAAGGACGAGGCGCGCATCGACTGGTCGCGCCCGGCTGACGAACTGGAGCGGCGCATCCGCGCCTTCACGCCGTGGCCGGTGTGCCACACCACCCTCGGCGACGCTGCGCTGAAAGTGCTCGGTGCCAGGCCGGCAAAGGGCAAGGGCGAGCCCGGCAGGATCCTCGACGCCAGCCGCGACGGCCTGTTGGTCGCCTGCGGTGAAGGCGCGCTGCTGCTGACTCGCCTGCAACTCCCCGGCGGCAAGCCGCTGGCCTTCGCCGACCTGTTCAACAGCCGCCGCGAGCAGTTCGCCGCTGGCCAGACGCTTGGTCTGCAAGGGCAAGGCGCATGAGTACCAATCCCCGTCTGGCGGCTGCCCGCGCCCTGGCCGCCGTCCTCGGCGGTCGCGCCTCGCTGGGCAGCTCGCTGCCGACTCAGCTGGAAAACGTCGAGCCACGCGACCGCGGCCTGGTGCAGGAACTGGCCTTCGGCGCGGCGCGCTGGCAGCCGCGCCTGTCCACCCTCGCCGCGCGCCTGCTGCAGAAACCGTTCAAGGCCGGCGACCGTGACGTCGAGGCCCTTCTGCTGGTCGGCCTGTACCAGCTGCTCTACACGCGTATTCCCGCGCATGCCGCCATCGGCGAAACCGTCGGCTGCGCGGACAAGCTGAAGAAGCCCTGGGCCAAGGGCCTGCTCAACGCCGTGCTGCGCCGCGCCCAGCGCGAAAGCGCAACGCTGCTGGCCGAAGTCGACAAGGACCCGGCCGCGCGCCTGGCGCACCCGCGCTGGTTGCAGAAGGCACTGAAGAAATCCTGGCCGGAGCAGTTCGAAGCGATCTGCGCCGCCAACAACGCGCACCCGCCGATGACCCTTCGGGTGAACCGTCGCCACGGCAGCCGCGACACCTATCTGGATGAGCTGAACCGCGTCGGCTTCGACGCCACGGCCTGCGCGTTCAGCCGCGATGGCATCAACCTCGTGCAGCCGTGCGACGTGCGCGACCTGCCGGGCTTTTCCGAAGGCCGCGTCAGTGTGCAGGACGAGGCCGCGCAGTTGGCCGCCGACCTGCTGGAGCTGGCGCCGAACCAGCGCGTACTGGACGCCTGCTGCGCCCCCGGCGGCAAGACCTGCCACCTGATGGAAGCCGAGCCTGCGTTGGCCGGCGTGATCGCCGTCGACCTGGAAGAAAGCCGCCTGGTGCGTGTGCGCGAGAACCTCGCCCGTCTGCAGCTTTCCGCCGAGCTGTTCGCCGCCGACGCCCGCGACACCGCCAAGTGGTGGGACGGCAAGCCGTTCCAGCGCATCCTGCTGGACGCCCCCTGTTCCGCCACCGGCGTGATCCGCCGCCACCCGGACATCAAGCTGACCCGCACCGCCGAGGATATCGAGGCACTGGCCACGCTACAGGGCGAGCTGCTCGACGCGCTGTGGGCGACCCTCGACGTCGGCGGCGTGATGGTCTATGCGACCTGCTCGGTGATGCCACAGGAAAACAGCGAGCAGATCGCCGCATTCCTGGCGCGCACCCCCGGCGCCCGCGAGCTGGACCTGCCCGGCCCCTGGGGCATCAAGCAGCCCCACGGACGCCAACTGCTGCCGCAACCGGGCGGGCACGACGGTTTCTACTATGCCAAGCTGATCAAGATTTCGGCGAAGTAACAGCCGCCGATTCCCAACGGATCGAAACGGAATGCACCCCGCTCCATGAAGATCATCATCCTCGGTGCCGGCCAGGTCGGCGGCACTCTGGCCGAGCACCTGGCCAGCGAAGCCAACGACATCACCGTGGTCGACACCGACGGCGAACGCCTGCGCGACCTCAATGACCGCCTGGATATCCGCACCGTCCACGGCAAGGCCTCGTTCCCCACCGTACTGCGCCAGGCCGGCGCCGACGACGCCGACATGCTGGTGGCCGTGACCAACAGCGACGAGGTGAACATGGTGGCCTGCCAGGTCGCCTACACCCTGTTCAACACACCCACCCGCATCGCCCGTGTGCGCGAGGCGGCGTACCTGACCCGCGCCGGGCTGTTCGACAACGAGGCGATCCCGGTCGACGTGCTGATCAGCCCCGAGCAGGTGGTGACCAACTACATCAAGCGCCTGGTGGAATACCCCGGCGCCCTGCAGGTGATCGACTTCGCCGAGGGCAAGGCGCAGCTCGTCGGCATCCGCGCCTACTACGGCGGCCCGCTGGTCGGCCAGGAACTGCGCCAGCTGCGCGAGCACATGCCCAACGCCGATACCCGCGTGGCGGCCATCTACCGACGCAACCGGCCGATCATTCCCCAGGGCGACACGGTGATCGAGGCCGATGACGAAGTGTTCTTCATCGCTGCCAAAGCCCACATCCGCGCGGTGATGGGCGAGATGCGCCGTCTCGAGGACAGCTACAAGCGGATCATCATCGCCGGCGGCGGCAACATCGGCGAGCGCCTGGCCGAGGCCATCGAGAGTCGCTATCAGGTGAAGATCATCGAGATGAACCCGGCGCGCTGCCGGCACCTCTCCGACAGCCTGGACAGCGCCATCGTGCTCCAGGGCAGCGCCTCCGACCGCGACCTGCTGCTGGAAGAGAACATCGGCGACACCGACCTGTTCCTCGCCCTGACCAACGACGACGAGGCCAACATCATGTCCTCGCTGCTGGCCAAGCGCCTGGGCGCGCGCAAGGTGATGACGCTGATCAACAACCCCGCCTATGTCGACCTGGTGCAGGGCGGCGAGATCGACATCGCCATCAGCCCGCAACTGGCCACCATCGGCACCTTGCTGACCCACGTCCGCCGTGGCGATATCGAGAGCGTGCACTCCCTGCGCCGCGGCGCCGCCGAGGCCATCGAAGTGGTCGCCCACGGCGACGCGAAGTCGAGCAAGGTGATCGGCCGCAAGATCAACGAAGTCCAGCTGCCGCCGGGCACCACCATCGGCGCGGTGATCCGTGACGATGACGTGCTGATCGCCCACGGCGAGACGAAGATCGAGTCCGGCGACCACGTGATCCTCTTCGTGGTGGACAAGAAACGTATTCGCGACGTCGAGCGGCTGTTCCAGGCCGGTCTGACGTTCTTCTGAGAAAGGAGTGCAGCCGATGCTCGACGGCCTGGAAAGAATGCTCGCCAAGGGCGTGGACAACCCGCTGCTGCGCTTCGGCCTGGGCAAGGGCTACCTGGATGCCGGCGACGGGACGAAAGCCGCCGAGCACCTGCGCCGCTGCGTGGAGCAGGACCCGACGTACTCCGCTGCCTGGAAGCTGCTGGGCAAGGCGCTACAGGCCGAGGGTGACCTGGACGGCGCCCGCGCCGCCTGGACCGACGGCCTCGCTGCCGCGCAAGCGCACGGCGACAAGCAGGCGGAGAAGGAGATGACGGTGTTCCTGCGCAAACTGGACAAGACGCAAGCCGGGCAGTGACAGTGTCACGCCGTCGCTAATTTCCAAAATTATTTCAGGATGTGTCATATATTTCTCTGCAACGGTTACCGCCCGTTGGAGAGTCCATGGCTATTCCCACTGCCTTACCCGAGCTCGCCCTTCAGCCCGTTGACTCCACGTCCTCTGCAGCCAGTCGCCTGGAGCAGGGCGACATCCTGTTCTTCCCGCAGTTGCGCTTCGACCTCACGCCGGCCGAACAGACGCTGCTGAATCCCGAGCTGGTCGAGCGCAAGCGCAAGAACATCAGCCTCGACGTGCAGCGCGACCGCCTAAGCGGCGTTACCGCTCCCGAGCAGCAACCGCTGGTGCGGCAGTTGCTCGAGCGCTACAGCCGCTTCAGCCAGGACCTGCTGGAAGACCTGATCCCCGCCTATCGCGGGCACCTGTCCCAGCCGACCATCAGCCTGCGCCTGCACGCCATCGCCAACTGGGCGCAGAACAGCTCCTGGCGCAAGGACGACCGGCGCCTGCACGTCGATGCCTTTCCGTCACGGCCGCTGCACGGTGCCCGCATCCTCCGTGTATTCAGCAACATCAACCCACACGGCCTGCCGCGCCGCTGGCAGGTGGGCGACGATTTCGAAACCATCGCCAACCGTTACCTGCAGCAGCTGCGCCAGCCCAATCCGCTGTACACCTGGCTGCTGGCGCAGTTGAAGATCACCAAGCGACCACGGAGCGCCTACGACCACCTGATGCTGCAGTTGCACGACCGGATGAAGGCCGACAGCGAACTGCAGCGTGGCGAGTCCACCCGGCCCATGGAGTTTCCCGCCGGGAGCACCTGGGTCTGCTTCAGCGACCAGGTTGCCCACGCGGTGAGCGAAGGCCAGTACATGCTGGAGCAGACGGTGCTGTTGCCGATCAGGGCCATGCACGATCCGCAACGCTCGCCCCTGCGGGTGCTCGAGCGGCTGACCGGACGCCAGTTGGCCTGAGCGTCGGGCCAGGCCGGTCGGGCGCCAGGGGGTACACCTGCCGGAGTGCCCCCTGGGCGCGGTAGCGGGCATCGCCTGCTCCTACAGGTCCGTGCGCATTACAGAACCTCGGAAGCCACCGCATCCACTGCCGCCTTGGCGATGTCGACGATCTCGTCCGCCTCGGCGCGGGTCAGCACCAGCGGCGGGGCAAAACCGAGGATATCGCCGTGGGGCATGGCGCGAGCGATCATGCCGCGCTCCAGGCAGGCCGCCGAAACCTTCGGGCCGACCTTCAGTGCCGCATCGAACGGCGTGCGCGCTTCCCGATCGGCCATGAACTCCAGCGCCGCCAGCATGCCGTCGCCACGCACCTCGCCCACCAGCGGATGGCCCTCGAAGGCCTGGCGCAGCTGCTGGTTGAGGTAGCCGCCGACCTCCGCCGCATTGGCGGTGATATTTTCCCGCTCGAGGATGTCCAGGTTGGCCAGTGCCGCTGCCGCGCAGATCGGGTGACCGGCATAGGTCCAGCCGTGGCCCATGGCGCCCTCGCGAGTCGAGGCGCTGTCGATCACGTCCCACACCTTCTCGCCGAGGATCACGGCGGACAGCGGCGCGTAGGCGCTGGTCAGGCCCTTGGCCGTGGTGATCAGGTCCGGACGCATGCCGTAGCGCTGGCTGCCCATTCTGTCGCCGACGCGGCCGAAGGCGCAGACCACCTCGTCGGAGATCAGCAGCACGTCGTACTTGGCCAGCACCGCCTGGATCGCCTCCCAGTAACCCTTGGGCGGGACGATGATGCCGCCAGTGCCCATCACCGGTTCGCCGATGAAGGCGGCGACCGTGTCCGGACCTTCGGCGAGGATCAGGCTCTCCAGTTCCTGGGCGCAATGGCGCGCGAAACTGGCTTCGTCCATGCCGGCCGGGGCCTTGTAGAAGTGTGGGCAGAGGGTGTGCTTGACGCCCTCCACCGGCAGGTCGAAGTGCTGGTGGAAGCTGGCCAGCCCGGTGAGGCTGCCGGTGACGATGCCCGAGCCGTGGTAGCCGCGCTGGCGGGAGATGATCTTTTTCTTCTGCGGCCGGCCCAGCACGTTGTTGTAGTAGCGCACCAGCTTGACCTGGGTCTCGTTGGCGTCGGAGCCGGAGAGGCCGTAGTAGACCTTTTTCATCCCGGCGGGTGCCCAGTCACGGATGATCCGTGCGGACAGTTCGATGATCGCTTCGGAGGAGTGCCCCACATAGGTGTGGTAGTAGGCCAACTGCGTGGCCTGCGCGTGGATGGCGTCGGCGACTTCGGTGCGGCCGTAGCCGATGTTCACGCAGTACAGCCCGGCGAAGGCATCGAGCAGCTCGCGACCCTGATGGTCGCGGATGCGCACGCCCGAAGCGCCGGTGATGATCCGCCCCGGCAGCGCGCCACTGGCGTGGTCGTGGGCGTGGGTCGAGGGGTGCATGAAGTGCGCGCGGTCGTCTTCGAACAGTTGGGCGTAGTCGGTCATGGCGATGGTCTCCCGGTCAGATGGCGCCGTGGTGCAGGGCGAAGTACTTGGTTTCAACGAAGGGCTCGAAGCCCTCGCTGCCGCCCTCGCGGCCCAGGCCCGAAGCCTTCATGCCGCCGAAGGGAATGGGGTGGCCGGTGAACCTGGCGCCATTGACCGCCACCATGGCGAATTCCAGGCGCCGCATCAGCGGCCAGAGGTGATCCAGGCGTTGCCCACAAAGGTAGGCGGCGAGGCCGTACTCGGTGTCATTCGCCAGCCGGACGGCTTCGTCGAGGTCGTCGTAGGCGCTGACGCCGGCGATGGGCGCGAAGTTTTCCTCGCGCCAGATGCGCATCTGCGGCGTGACGTCGGCCAGTACCGTCGGTTGGTAGAACCAGCCACCCAGCGCATGGGGCTCGCCGCCGGCGAGCAGGCGCGCGCCCTGGGCGATGGCGTCCTGCACACGTTCGCAGGTGACGTCGAAGGCGCCCTGGTGCATCAGCGGGCCGATCTGGCTGCGCGCATCGCTGGCCGGGCCGACGCGCAGTTCACGCACGGCGCGAGCGAAGCGCTGCAGGAAGGGTTCGTAGAGTTCACGGGCGACCAGGATGCGGTTGGCCGCGCAGCAGTCCTGCCCGGAGGTCTGGAACTTGGCGTCGATGGCGAACTGCACCGCCTGCTCCAGATCGGCGTCGGGCAGGACGATGAAGGGCGCGTTGCCGCCCAGTTCCAGGGCGACTTTCTTCACGTCCTGGGCAGCGGCTTGCAGCACGAGTTTCCCGACGCGGGTCGAGCCGGTGAAACTCACCGCGCGGACGCGGCTGTCACCGACCAGGGTTTCCATGGCCATCTGCGGTTCGCCGAGCACCACGTTGAAGACGCCGGCGGGAAAGCCGGCTTCTTCCGCCAGTTGCGCGAGGGCGAAGGCAGAGTAGGGCGTCTCGTGAGCCGGTTTGACCACCACGCTGCAACCGGCGGCCAGCGCAGCGGCAGCCTTGCGGGTGATCATCGCCGAGGGGAAGTTCCACGGCGTCAGCAGCGCGGCAACGCCGACCGGCTCGACCACCGTACCCAGGTGCGCGTTGGGGATGTGGCTGGGAATATTTCGGCCGTTCAGCCGGCGCGCTTCCTCGGCAAACCAGGGGATGAAGCTGGCGGCGTAGTCGATCTCGCCAAGGGCTTCGGCCAGCGGCTTGCCCTGCTCCAGGCTGAGGATCTGCGCGAGGTCTTCGCGGTGCTGGCGAATCAGTTCGGCCCAGCGGCGCAGCAGCGTGGCACGCTCATCCAGCGAGCAGGCGCGCCAGGCGGGAAACGCCGCAGCAGCGGCATCGACCGCCGCGACGATCTGCTCACGGTCGAGCAGCGGCACGTGGCCGATGGCATCGCGGGTGGCGGGGTTGTCGACGGCGATGCTGGCTCCGCTCGCACTGTGCAGCCAGTGGCCATTCACATAGCAGAGCGACTTGAACAGCAGGGGATGGGCAAAGGACATGGCGGCAACTCCCGGTCGGTTGGCATGGAGACCATGCTAGGGGCCAGGAGCGCGCGGTTTTTTCCTAAGCGGGGGATGGCGGCGGTAACTCTTTTCGCAGTTCTGCCGCCGCTGTTGGGCTTTTTCGGGTGGCGTCAGACGACGGCGGGCTGACGACGCAGGTTACGGGTGATGGCGCTGAGCAGCATGCCGTAGAGCGGCACGAAGAGCATCAGCATGACCGCCAGCTTCACGCCGTAGTCGACCCAGGCGATCTCCACCCAGTGCTCGGCCATGAAGGCGTTGTCGCTATGCCAGAAGGCGATCGAGAAGAAGGTGAAGGTGTCCAGCAGGTTGCCGAACAGGGTCGAGACCACCGGGGCAATCCACCACTGGCGCATGCGGCGCAGCCGGTCGAAGACCTGGATGTCGAGAATCTGCCCGAACACATAGGCCAGGAAACTGGCCAGGGAAATCCGCGCAACGAAGGTGTTGAATTCCCCCAGGGAAGCGAAGCCTCTGAAGGCGCCTTCCTGGAAGATTACCGAGATCACGTAGGAAGCCAGCAGCGCCGGGATCATCACCCGCGCGATCACCAACCGTGCCGGGCGCTTGCCGAGCAGGCGAACGGTGAGGTCGGTGGCCAGGAAGATGAACGGGAAGCTGAACGCGCCCCAGGTGGTGTGCCAGCCAAACAGGGTCATTGGCAGCTGCACCAGGTAGTTGCTGGCGATGATGATCAGAATATGGAACGCGACCAGGCCGGCGAGTGCGCCGCGCCTTGCCGCCGGAAGGGATGCCGACATGCTTGGGCCTTTTTCGTCGATGGGGTGAGGGAACCCATGCCCGGCACCATGCCGAGCGGCGCGCATTGTATACGATCCGGACCTGAAAGTCAGGATTTGTTGCGCAAATTTTGTTCAGATCCGATCCGTACGGTTTTGAGCGAAGCGACGGCGCGATGCCGCAGGAGCGCCCCGTGGCCCGCACCTACAGGAGAAATCGGTGTCAGCCGTCCAGCGCCTCGGCGGGAAGCGCCGCATCCAGCGTCTTGATCACCTTGGTGACGATATAGGTGAAGTAGCGCTCGATGCCCACATCGTCCAGCAGCAGCTGGTCGATGAAGCGCTGGTAGTGGTCGATGTCGCGGGCCTGGATCATCGCGATGTAGTCCACCCCGCCGCCGGTGGCGTAGCAGAAGCCCACCTCCGGCGCCTGCTGCAGGCGCTGTTCGAAGCGCTTCATGTCTTGTGCGGTGTGGCGCGCCAGGGTGATCTCCACCAATACCTGCTGCTGTTTGAACAGCACCGGCCAGTCGATCTGCGCGCGATAGCCCTTGATCAGCCCCGCTTCCTCCAGCTTGCGCACGCGCTCCCAGGCTGGGCTGACCGAGAGGTTGATCGCCTCGGCCAGGCTCGACTTGGTGATGCGCCCGTCGCCGGCGAGGATGCGCAGGATCTTCAGGTCATAACGGTCGAGCTTGATCATGCTTGCCTCCCACACGACTTAGTCGAGCACCTCGGCGACTACCGCGAGGGTGTCGCCGCTCTGCACCAAGCCGGGGAAATGCCGCGCGGCGAGAATGCCGCTGCGCCTGGCGCGGTACTCCATGGGTTCAGCGCCCGTGCGTAACATGTCGTGGACCCGCGCCAGCACTTCGCCTCGCTCGACCCTGTCGCCCAGGTCGCGGCACATCTCCAGCAGGCCGCTGTGTTCACTGGCAACGAAGCAGTCGCCGTCGGGCATGTCGAGCATCACCGACGACGACGGCTCCACGTCGCCGCGCAGGATGCCGGCCTGCACCAGCACGTTGCGCACGCCGCGCCGGGCGATGGCCACGGTGTGCGCGCTGCTGCTACCACCACCACCCAGTTCGGTGGTCACGAACAGCTTGCCCTGCTCCTCGGCCGCCGTGTCGTACATGCCCACCGCGTCCAGCTCCAGCATGCGCATGGAGAAGGGCGCGGCAAAGGCGCGCATCAGCGCCTCGCTGGCCTCCTGCTGGGCCTTGTCCGGCAGCACGTGACAGGCGGCGAAGGGCAGGAAGTCGAGGGTGCGGCCGCCGGAATGGATATCCAGCACCACGTCCGCCAGCGGCAGCAGGGTGCGCTGGAAATAGTCGGCGATCTTCTGCGTCACCGTGCCGTCCGGGCGGCCAGGGAAGCTGCGGTTGAGGTTGCCGGCGTCGATCGGCGAGGTGCGCTTGCCGGCGAGGAACGCGGGGGTGTTCATGAATGGCACGATGATCACCCGGCCGCGCACGTCTTCGGCGCGCAGCTCCTGGGTCAGACGGCTGAGCGCCACCGGGCCCTCGTACTCGTCACCGTGGTTGCCGCCGGTGAGCAGCGCGGTAGGACCATCGCCGTTCTTCACCACGCAGATCGGGATCATCACCGCGCCCCAGGCCGAATCATCCCGCGAGTAGGGCAGCTTGAGGTGGCCGTGCTGCGCGCCGTCGCGCTGGAAATCCACGCTGGCGGCGATAGGGTTCTCGCGCAGCGGCTTGTCGAGTGCATGGGTCATCGCCTCACTCCTTCACGAACAGCTGGCGCGGGTAGTCGCAGAAGGTCTCCACGCCGCGCTCGGTAATGAGGATGCTTTCGGTGATCTCCAGGCCCCAGTCGTCCATCCACAGGCCGGGCATGAAGTGGAAGGTCATCCCTGGCTCGAGCACGCTGTTGTCGCTCGGGCGCAGGCTCATGGTGCGTTCGCCCCAGTCCGGCGGGTAGCTGATACCAATGGGGTAGCCGCAGCGGCTGTCCTTGTGGATGCCGAACTTCTCCAGCACGCCGAAGAAGGCGCGTGCGATGTCGCCGGTGGTGTTGCCGGGTTTGGCGGCGTCCAGGCCGGCGGCGATGCCTTCCACCACGGCTTTTTCCGCATCGAGGAAGTGCTTGGGCGGCTTGCCCAGGAACACCGTGCGCGACAGCGGGCAGTGGTAGCGCCTGTAGCAGCCGGCAATCTCGAAGAAAGTGCCGGCGCCGCGTTCGAAGGGCGTGTCATCCCAGGTCAGGTGTGGCGCGCTGGCGTCGGCGCCCGTGGGCAGCAGCGGGACGATGGCCGGGTAGTCGCCACCATGACCGTCGGCGCCGAGGATACCGGTGCTGTAGATCTCGGCGACCAGTTCGTTCTTGCGCATGCCTGGTTCGATGCGCTCGACGATGTGCGCGTGCATCCTCTCGACGATGCGCGCGGCGACGCGCATGTATTCGATCTCGCGCGGCGATTTCACCGCGCGTTGCCAGTTCACCAGGGCGGTGGCGTCGACGAATTTCTCGCTCGGCAGGTTGGCCTGCAGGGAGCGGAAGGCGGCAGCGCTGAAGTAGTAGTTGTCCATCTCCACGCCGATGGTCTTGCCGGCCCAGCCGCGCGCGCTGATGACCTCGCGGGCCAGGTAGTCCATCGGATGGCGCTCGGTGGACTGCACGTAGTGGTCGGGGTAGCCGACGATGCTGTCGGACAGCATGAACACCGTGCGCCGTGCGCCGTTGGCATCCTGCCCGCGGCCGAACCAGACCGGCTCGCTCTCCAGCGCCAGCAGCACGCACTGGTGCACATAGAAGGACCAGCCGTCGTAGCCGGTGAGCCAGGCCATGTTCGACGGATCGGTGACCAGCAGCAGTTCGATGCCGCGCTGCTGCATGCTGGCGCGGACCTTGGCGATCCGCTGGGCGTATTCCTCCCGGCTGAAGGGGAGGTTGACGACGATTTCGGACATGCGGAAATCCTCTTTCAGTTTTTTGTCTTGTGTAGGCGCGTGCTTCCGGCTCTACCCGCGAAGCAGGACGTTTTTTTCAGCTGCTGAAACGGAATCCCTTGCCCATCCGCTGTGCGCGCTGGAAGGCCAGGCCGGCGATGGCGGTGTCCTGCGCGCCGGTACCGGTGAGGTCGCAGAGGGTGATGTCCTCGGCACGGCGGCGGCCTTCGCGCTGCCCGGCGATGACCTGGCCGAGCTCGGCGAAATCGGCATCCAGGCTGACGTTGCCGGCCTGCACCGCGTGGTGGAGTTCGCCCAGCACCAGGGTCTGGCTGACGCGGTCGGCAACGTAGTGGTCCACTGCCGCCAGCGCGTCGGTGGCAATCTCGTTCTTGTGCTCGGCATCCGAGCCCATGGCGGTGATGTGCAGGCCGGGACGCAGGTGCTTTTTCTGAATCAGCGGCTCTCGGCTGGGCGTAGTGGTGATGGCGATGTCGGCACCTTCCAGCGCTTCGTCGATGCTGGCGCAGGCACTGACGGCAATCCCCAGGCTGGTGCCCAGCTCCTGTGCGCACTGCCGCGCCTTGTCGAGCTCCCGCGCCCAGACGCTGGCAGCCTCGATGGGGCGCACCAGACACAACGCCTTGAGTTGCAGCCGCGCCTGTTCGCCGGCGCCGATCAGCGCGACCTGGCGTGAGTCCTCGCGGGCCAGCCATTTGGCCGCCACCGCGCCGGCACAGGCGGTGCGCACGGCGGTGAGGTAACCGTTGTCCAGCAGTAGCGCATCGAGCAGACCAGTCTTCGACGACAGCAGCATCATCATGCCGTTGAGGCTGGGCAGGCCGAGCCTGGGGTTGTCGAAGAATCCGGGGCTGACCTTGATGGCGAAGCGAGGCAGGCCGGGCAGGTAGGCAGTCTTCACGTCGACTTCGCCATTGTGCTCGGGCACGTCCAGGCGAAGGATCGGCGGCATCGCCACCGGCGCGGTGGCCAGCAGGCGGAAGGCCTGCTCGACAGCGTCAAGGCTTTCCCGGTCAATCGCCACACAGGCGCGCAGATCGGCTTCGCTGAGCAGGGTGACGTCAGCCATGGGCGGTTTCCTCGAGGATTTGCTGGTGTTGTTCGATGGCGATGTTGCGGCCGCTGACGATCACCACCACCGGGCCGACCGGCGCGACCAAGCCGTCCAGCAACGCAGCGATGCCGACGGCGGCGGCGCCTTCCACCACCTGCCGTTCCTCGCGGTAGGCGTGGCGGATACCGGCGGCGATGGAGGGTTCGTCGAGCAGGTGCAACTGGTCGCAGTAGTCGCGGGCCAGGGCGAAGGTGTAGCGGTTGTCCAGGCCGATGCCGCCGCCGAGGGAGTCGGCCAGGGTCGACAGCTCTTCCACTTCGACCGGGTGGCCGGCAGCGAGGCTGGCGGCCATGGCGGCGCCGCGACGCATGCTGATGCCGTGGACGCGGATACTCGGGTCGACGTGCTTGAGCGCCAGCGCCACGCCGCCGAACAGGCCGCCGCCGGAGAGCGGCACCAATACCTGGCGCACGTCGGGTAGCTGCTCCAGGATTTCCAGGCCGAGGGTGCCCTGGCCGGCGATGATCTGTGGATGATCGAAGGGTGGCAGCAGCGTCGCGCCCTGTTCGCGGGCAATCCGCTCGGCTTCGCCCTGAGCGTCGTCCTGGCTGTGGCCGACGATGCGCACCTCGGCGCCCAGTTCGCGGATCGCCTGGACCTTGTTCGCCGGCACCCATTGCGACAGACAGATGGTGGCGTGTATGCCGAGCACCCGCGCGGCATGGGCCAGCGCCCGGCCGTGGTTGCCGGTGGAGGCGGCGACGACGCCCTTGGCTTTCTGCTCATCGTCGAGCTGGGCAATCGCGTTGCTCGCGCCGCGCAGCTTGAAGCTGCCAGTGATCTGCTGCGATTCGAGCTTGAGATGCACCGGCGCACCGAGCAGGCGCGACAGGCTGGGCGAATACTCCAGCGGCGTCTGCCGCACCAGGCCCTGAATGCGCTGGCGTGCGCGGTACAGCTCGACGAGGGAAATCGGTTCCATCTCGGCCTCCGGGGAATGCAGTGGGGCCGAGTGTAGGGGCGGGGAATTGTCGCGATGAATGTACTAGGACGATGTATTGATCAGAGGTGCTTTTCGTAGGAGCAACCGTCTTTCTCTGAAAATTCGTGCCTGAGATGCCCTGCGCGATACTTCAGGTAAGAGCGGAGCTTCTCCGCGAAGGTCGGCATGCGCGGAACGATTCGCGGACAAGGTCCGCTCCTACAAAGGCAGGCCGTACGGCGGATAACGCTGGCGCTTTATGCGCCCTACGACTCTGTATGAGAGCTTGCTCGCGAACCCGCCCAACTGCGATGTCGCCGGGAAACCCGTTCGCGAGCAAGCTCGCTCCTACACAGAAAGCGTCAGAAATCGTGGATCTTCGGGTACTGCCCGAACAGCTCGCGCATGTCGTCCAGCGCGCTGGCCATGCGCTCGTCGCTGCATTCGGCGCCCATGCACAGGCGCACCGCGCGCGGTCGCGGAGTGCCGCGCACCATGAAGGGATCGGGGGGCGTCACGGCAATGTGTCGATGACGCAGCTCGCGCACCAGGCTGTCCAGTTCCCAATGTTCGGGGATGCCGATCCACGCACTTAGCGAATGCGGGTCGCAACCGCGCAGATACTCGCCGAGATACTCGCGCACCAGCCCCTGGCGCTTCTCCAGCACGCGGCGCTGCAGGCCGATCAGCGCCTGGGCGTTGCCGTTGTGGATCCAGCGCGCCGCCACTTCCGCCAGCAGCGGCGTGCCCATCCAGCTGTTCACCCGCAGGATGCTCTCGGTACGCAGCGCCAGGCGCCGCGGCATGGCCAGATAACCAATGCGCAGACCAGTGAGCACGCTCTTGGTGAAGCTGGTGCAATAGAACGACAGGTCCGGCAAGTAATGGCTGAGCGGCGGCGGGCGACGTTCGCCGAGCAGCGGACCGTAGACGTCGTCCTCGATCACGTGCACGCCGTAGCGCTGGGCGATGGCGGCGATCTCGCGGCGACGCGTGTCGGGCATCAGGCAGGAGGTCGGGTTGTTCAGGTTGGGCGTGCACACCAGCGCGGTGATGCGCTCGTTGGCGCAGAGGTCCTCGAAGTGTTCGGGATCGATGCCCTGCTTGTCGATCTCCACGCCCTTCAGGGTAAAGCCCAGTACCTGGGAATTGCCGATCACGCCGTGGTCGGTGAGCTGTTCGCAGAGCACCACGTCGTCCGGCCCGGCCAGTGAGGCGAGCGCGAGGAAGATGCCATGGGCCGCGCCGTTGGTGATCAGCACGTCAGCGCGCTCGCGCTGCAGGCCCAGCTCCGCCAGCCATTGCACGCCAGCGTCGCGGTGCGCATCGAAGCCGGCCACCGGACGGCAGGCGCGCATCCATGGCTGGTCGGTTTCCTGCGCCAGCTCGCGGCAGCTGTCCTGCCACAGGCGGTCGTGCTCGCGGGTGTGGACGATGCTGGCGATGGAGAAGTCCACCAGCGCGCGCTCGGGGTGATCGACCATGTAGTGGGCCATGCCCTCGGTCATCCGCCGCGTGACGAAGCTGCCGCGGCCGACTTCGCAACGCACCAGGCCCTGGCGTTCCAGCTCCTTGTAGGCATTGGTCACGGTCTGCACGCTGATACCCAGACCCTCGGCGACATGGCGCTGCGGCGGCAGGCGCTGGCCGTCGCTCAGGCGGCCCTGCTCGATATCGCCGGCAATGGCCTGCACCAGGGTCTTGTACTTGGATTCGCCGACCCGCAGGTCGGCCAGGGCGCGACGCCAGGCTTCCATCTTCAGCGCTCCGTCTGGTCAGGGGTCCAGAGTGACGGACCCGCACACCGGCGGCAATTGTCCTAGTGCAATGTCGATGCTTCGACCCCTTTTGTATGCTCGGGCGCAGGACATACAGCCGTGCGCGATCGGTACATCGAGCCGCATTGTCAGGCCCACGCAGAAAAAACCGGCGGATGCGTTCGTCGCGACGGTGGCTTTTTCCCGCCGCGGGGTTGTCGATCAGGAACAGCCGCAAGGCGCGGCGGCATAGTCTGGCGTCGAGCTTGTCGCCATTCACGGCGTGAGAACTTCGGAAGGCCCCCGGGCCCGACCTACAAGAACAACAGTCGTACGACATTGCTACCTGCCATCCATCGCCGCGCGCCCACCGCGTTCGGCAAGCGAAGATCAGGAGATCCGAAGATGAGTACCGCCCCTGTTTTCCTGCGCCGCCTGAGCCTTGCCTGCACCCTGCTGGCCTGTGCCGTCGCCAGCGCCGGCAGCTACGCCGACACCACTCTGGAACGCATCAAGAGCACCGGTACCGTGCGCATCGGCTACGCCAACGAGGCGCCGTTCGCCTATACCGAGACCTCCGGCAAGGTCACCGGTGAGTCCCCGGAAATCGCCACGCAGATCTTCACGAAAATGGGCGTGAAGAAGATCGAGCCGGTGCTGACCGAATGGGGCGCGCTGATCCCCGGCCTGCGCGCCGGGCGCTTCGACGTGATCGCCGCCGGCATGTACATCACTCCGCCACGCTGCCAGCAGGTGATCTTCACCGACCCGCACTACCAGATTCCCGATTCGCTGCTGGTGAAGAAGGGCAACCCGAAAAACCTGCACAGCTATGCCGACGTGAAGAACAACCCGGAGGTGAAGCTGGCGATCATGTCCGGCACCGCCGAGCTGGGTTACGCCCGCGCCGAAGGCGTGGCGGAAGAGCAGATCGTCCAGGTGCCCGACACCACCGCGCAGCTGCAGGCCGTGCGCGCCGGCCGCGCCGATGCCAGCGTCGGCACCGCGCTGACCATGAAGGGTCTGGCGGCGAAAGGCGGCGACTCGGTGGAAGCCATCGCCGACTTCAAGGACGACCCGTCGCACATCGGTTACGGCGCCCTGGCCTTCCGCCCGGACGACACGGACCTGCGCGACGCGGTAAACGCGCAGCTCAAGCAGTGGCTGGGCAGCGCCGAGCACCTGGCGACGGTCAAGCCGTTCGGTTTCGACCAGTCCAACGTCACCGACAAGACCGCCGCCGCGCTCTGCAAACAGTGACCGGACGAGGCGCGTCGCCGACATAGGGCGCGCCTGCCCGGCCGTTTGGTCGAACCTGTCGCAACGGGATACGCACCATGGGTGAACTGCTTCCTCTGCTGCTGGAGGGCGCCTGGATCACCGTCCAGGTGACCGTCTTCGGCTCCCTGCTGGCGGTGGCCGCCGCCATCATCGCGGCCGTTGGCCGGCTCTCGCCGTGGCCGGCGCTGCGCTGGCTGTCCATCGCCTACATCGAGCTGTTCCGCGGCACCTCGCTGCTGGTGCAGCTGTTCTGGCTGTACTTCGTGCTGCCGCTGCCGCCGTTCAACCTGGAGATGAGCGCCTACAGCGTGGCGATCATCGGCCTGGGCCTGCACATCGGCGCCTACGGTGCGGAAGTGATGCGCGGCGCCATCGGCTCGGTGCCCAAGGGGCAATACGAAGCCGCGCTGGCGCTGAACATGTCGCCCTTCACGCGCTTCCGCCGGATCATCCTGCCGCAGGCACTGCTCTGTGCGATCCCGCCAGGCACCAACCTGCTCATCGAGCTGCTGAAGAACACCTCGCTGGTGTCGCTGATCACGCTCTCGGACCTGACCTTCCGCGCACGCCAGCTGGACCAGGCGACCTTCGAGACCCTGAAGATCTTCCTGCTCACCCTGGTGCTGTACTTCGTCATGGCCCAGATCATCGTCTTCCTCATGCGCCGCCTCGAACGCTGGCTGGGGCACGGCCGAATCCGCGGAGGCCTGTGATGACATTCTTCGACTGGAGCTTCGCCTGGCAGATTCTCCCGCAACTGCTGCACGCCTCGCTGCGCACCATCCTCATCACCCTGGTGGGGTTTGCCCTGGCGGTGGTGTTCGGTCTGCTCTTCGCCATCGCCCGACGCAGCCGGCATGTCTGGCTGTCATGGCCGGCGGCCTGGCTGATCGAGTTCATCCGCAGCACACCGTTGCTGATCCAGGTGTACTTCCTGTTCTACGTGCTGCCGACCTACGGGCTGAGTATGACCGCCCTGGTGGCCGGCACGCTCGGCATCGCCCTGCACTACGCCTGCTACACCGCCGAGGTGTATCGCGCCGGCCTGGAAGCGGTGCCGCGCGGGCAGTGGGAGGCGGTCACCGCGCTGAATTTCTCGCCGTTCAAGGCCTACCGCGAGGTGATCCTGCCCCAGGCCATCCGCCCGGTGCTGCCGGCGCTGGGCAACTACCTGATCGCCATGTTCAAGGACACCCCGGTGCTCTCGGCGATCACCGTGGTGGAGATCATGCAGCAGGCCAAGAACATCGGCTCCGACAGCTTCCGCTACCTGGAACCGATCACCCTGGTCGGGGTGTTCTTCCTGCTCATCTCCATCGGCCTGGCCAGCGTGGTCCGCCAGGTGGAAAAACGTACGGCGCTGCCATGACTGACTCTTCTGGAGGTACTCCGATGTCCGTTCACTCCCTACAGACTGCGCCGCGCGTGATCAGCCAGGATGCCCCGGCCGCGCGCGCCGAGACGGCCCAGCCGATGGTCAGCTTCCGCAACGTGTGCAAGAGCTACGGCAGCTTCAGCGTGCTCAAGGACCTCAATCTGGAGGTAAAGGCCAACGAGAAGGTCGCCATCATCGGCCCCAGCGGTTCCGGCAAGTCCACCCTGTTGCGTGCGCTGATGACCCTGGAGACCATCGACAGCGGCCTGATCGAGGTCGATGGCGAGCCGCTCACCCACCTCAAGCGCAACGACACGCTGGTACGCGCGCCGGAAAGTCACGTGCGCAAGGTGCGCAGCAAGATCGGCATGGTGTTCCAGAGCTTCAACCTGTTCCCGCACATGAGTGCGCTGCGCAACGTGATGGAGGCGCCAGTGCAGGTGCTCGGCATGCGCCGTGACGAAGCCCGCGAGCGTGCGGTGGAGTTGCTGGAAATGGTCGGACTGGGCAACAAGCTCGACCACTACCCCTCGCAGCTTTCCGGCGGCCAGCAGCAGCGCGTGGCCATCGCCCGCGCGCTGGCGATGCGGCCCAAGGTGATGCTGTTCGACGAGGTGACCTCGGCGCTGGATCCGGAGCTGTGCGGCGAGGTCCTCAACGTGGTGCGCAAGCTGGGCGCCGAGCACAACCTGACGATGCTCATGGTCACCCACCAGATGGGCTTCGCCCGCGAATTCGCCGACCGCGTGTGCTTCTTCCACCAGGGCAACATCCTGGAGCAGGGCAGCCCGCAGCAGTTCTTCGGCCACCCGCAGCACGAGCGGACGAGGGCGTTCCTGAGTGCGGTGAACGAGGCGAATTGAGGGACTCGAAGGCTTTGCCTTACCTGTAGGGGCGAGCTTTCGCGCGAACCTGGACTGCGCAGCAGGGATTGTTCGCGAGCAGGCTTGCTCCTACGAAGAGCCGGTTCCGGAAAGGTATCTCAGGCGTTGCCGACGAAGCGGAAGCCCGCGCCCTCGGCGTCGGTGCGCATCACTTCCATCTCCAGGATCGGCGCCTCGAAGGGCATGTCCTGCACCTGGCCGGTCACCCGGGTGCCGGCGGGCAGGGCGGCGAGCACTTCATGACGGACATAGACGCCGCCGTCCGACAGATCGCGGGTATGGCCGAACACCTCACCGAAGCTGGCGTGGCTGATCTTGATCCGGCATTTCATCGGGGTCCGCGGGTACTGCCTTTGGTTGGCCATGGATGGCATCCGTCCTGAATGTCAGCGCACTAATGGGCCTGAAACCACGGGGTCAGGTCAAGCCAGCAATTGCGCGAGCAACCAGAGATTGGCGGCGCTGATGACGCAGAACAAGGTCCAGGCCAGCACCCGAGTGAGCAGGCTGTTGGCGAACTCGCCCATCAGCGCACGATCGCTGGTGAAGCGGATCAGCGGCCAGAGCGCGAACGGCAGTTGCAGGCTGAGCACCACCTGACTGAACACCAGCAGCTTGCCCACCGCCTTGTCGCCCAGCATCACCACGCCGATCAGCGCCGGGATCAGTGCCAGCGCGCGGGTGATCAGGCGGCGCTGCCAACAGGGAATCTTCATCTGCAGGAAGCCATCCATGATCACCTGCCCGGCGATGGTGCCGGTGAAGGTGGAACTCTGCCCGGAGGCGAGCAGGGCAACGCCGAAGAGGATCGCGGCAAGGCCGGTGCCCACCAGCGGTTCGAGCAGGCGGTAGGCGTCCTGGATCTCGGTGACGCCGGTGTGGCCGGTCTCGTGGAAGGCCGCGGCGGCGAGGATCAGGATCGCCGCATTGACCAGCAGCGCCAGGCTCAGCGAGACCACGGTGTCGATCCGTGTCAGGCGGATCGCCGCGGCCTTGCCGTTGCTGCCGCTGACCTGCCGGGTCTGCACGATGGAGGAGTGCAGGTAGAGGTTGTGCGGCATCACCGTGGCCCCGAGGATGCCGATCGCCAGATACAGCGGCTCGCGCTGGCTCACCGCGTCCCAGCTGGGCAGGAAACCGGCGGCGACGTCCGGCCAGTAGGGTTTGATGAGGATCAGCTCGACCAGGTAGCAGCCACTGATAGTGACGATGAGGCCGAGCATGATCGCTTCCAGGTGGCGGAAGCGCTGGCCCTTCAGGCCGAGCACGATGAGTGTGTCGAAGGCGGTGAGGATGACGCCGGTGACCAGGTCCACACCCAGCAGCAGGTGGAAGGCCAGGGCACAGCCGAGCACTTCAGCGAGGTCCGTGGCGACGATCGACAGCTCAGCCAGCAGCCATTGCAGGCGCGCCGTGCCAAGGCTGTAACGGCTGCGCGAGAGCTGCGCCAGGTCCTGGCCGGTGACGATGCCCAAGCGCATCGCCAGGCACTGCAGGACCATCCCCGCGAGGCTGGAGAGCAGCACCACGAACAGCAGCTGGTAGCCGAAGCCCGAGCCGGCTTCGATGGCGGTGGCCCAGTTGCCCGGGTCCATGTAGCCGATGGAGACCAGCAGGCCGGGACCGGCGAACTGCAGGATGCGCTTCCACAACGGTGCGCCGGCGGCGACCTGGATACTGCCCTTGACTTCCGAGGGACAGAATGGCGCGGTGGCAGTGGTCGGCAAACCGAGCATGGGGTGGAGCTCCTGGAGCGGCGCGTGGCGGACAGAGACGTTCAGCCTGACGCCCCGGGCGTCAACAATCCAGGGGCGCCGCGTCTATCGGGTTGATTGAGGGCAAGGTGGTCAGTACCACTTCGCCTCGCCTTGCGGACGCTTCTTGAAGCGCTTCATGGTCCACATGTACTGGCTGGGGTAGGCGCGCACGTACTTGGCCAGCTCACGGCTGAGCGCCGCCACCGACACCTCCATGTCCTTGTCGTACATGTCCGCCGGAGCCGCTTCGAGGATCACCTTGTAGCCGCTGCCGTCGGGCAGGCGCACGGCGTGGAAGAACACGCCACGGGCCTTGCCGCGCGAGAGCAGCGAGGGCACGAACTTGCTGGTCAGCGCGGTGGTGCCCAGGTAGGGCACGAACAGGCCCGAGCCGAGGTCCGGTTCCGGGTCGCAGGGAATGCCGACGCAGCCGCCGTTCTTCACTTCCTTGATCACGCTCTTGATGCCTTCGGGAGTGGAGGGCGCCACGCGATTGCCCAGCTGCACGCGCTGCTTCTTCAGCAGATCGTCCACGGCCTTGAGCTTCGGCGGGCGGTAGAAAATGATCGGCTTGGCGTAAGAGCAGTAGAAGTGGTTGAGCACTTCCCAGTTACCCAGGTGGCTGGTGATGCCGACCAGGCCGTCGCCCGAGGCCAGGGCTTCCTCCAGCACCTCCATGCCCTCCACTTCGCGGATGTACTGCAGCGACTTCTGCGGCGACCACATCCAGGCGCAGGCACTCTCGGTCAGCGTGCGGCCGATGTCCATCAGGCTCTGGCCAACCAGTTTTTCCAGCTCGGCCCCGGACAGCTCGGGGAAGCAGTGCGACAGGTTGATCCGCACGATCTCACGGGACCGGTTGGGCAGCTTCCACATCAGCCAGCCGATGCCGGCGCCCAATGTGCCCACCGCGCGCCACGGCAGCATGGCAAACAACCGCAGGAAGCCCACCACCAGTGCGCCCTTGAATTTCTCCACGGAAAACTCCTTCAAGCAGATGGCGGCCATTGTAGCCGCTCGCGCCGGCATTTCGGGCGCCATCGAGGCTCCACACAATCTCCACCGGGCGAGCACATGGCGCCCACGGCGCGCGCGCAACCTGCGGCCATTCGATCCACTGGCCCGGAGGCCCGCGATGTGTACCCCAACCTTCCTTGCACGGCTGTGCTGCCTGTTGCTGGCGATGAGCGCCAGCCTGGCGGCGCTGGCTGCCGACGACAGCCGCTCGGATGACAGCAGTTCGAGTCCCTACTTCTTCGTCGACAACGCCGATCCGGCCGTCGACGCCCTGCCGCTCAAGGCGACCCGCGTCGACGCCCGCGTGCTGGGCAACATTGCCGAGGTGACGGTGACCCAGGAATACCGCAACCAGGGCAAGACGCCACTGGAGGCGCGCTATGTGTTCCCCGCCTCGACCCGCGCTGCCGTCCACGGCATGACCGTGCGCCTGGGCGACCGGGTGATCCAGGCGCAGATCCGCGAGAAGCAGAAGGCCAAGGCCGAGTACCAGCAGGCCAGGCAGGACGGCAAGACCGCCGCGCTGCTGGAGCAGGAGCGCGAGAACGTGTTCCAGATGAACGTCGCCAACATCCTCCCCGGCGACGTGGTGCAGGTGGAGCTGCGCTACAGCGAGCTGCTGGTGCCCACCGACGGCCGCTTCCAGTTCATGTATCCCACAGTGGTCGGGCCGCGTTACAACGGTCGCGATGAGTCCGGCAGCGGCAAGCAACAGTGGATCGAGTCGCCGTACCTGCCGGCCGGGGAGCCTTCCGGCACCCGGTTCGACCTGCAGGTCGAACTGCTGGCGCCGGTGCATATCGCCGAGATCGCGTCGCCCTCCCATCGCCTGACGATCCAGCGTGACGGCCAGCGCGCAACCGTGCGCATAGCGGCTGACGATGCCACTGTCAGCAACCGCGACTTCATCCTCGATTACCAGCTCGGCGGTGACGCCGTGCAAAGCGGACTGCTGCTGTCGCGCGGCGAGCAGGAGAACTTCTTCCTCGCCATGGTCGCCCCGCCTCGCGCACCGGATTCCCGGCTCATCGTGCCGCGCGATTACGTCTTCGTGGTCGACGTCTCCGGCTCCATGAACGGCTTCCCGCTGAACACCACCAAGACCTTGCTGCGCGACCTGATCGGCCGCCTGCGCCCCAGCGATACCTTCAACCTGCTGCTGTTCGCCGGCGACAACCGCAATCTGGCGGAACATTCGCTGGCCGCCACGCCGGAAAACATCCGCCTTGCCATCGAGCTGCTGGACAGCCAGGTCGGTTCCGGCGGTACCGAATTGATGCCGGCACTGCGCGAGGCACTGGCCATGCCCACGGATCCGGAGCGCTCGCGCAGCTTCGTGGTGGTCACCGACGGCTACGTCACCATCGAGAGCAGTGCCTACCAGCTGGTACGCGAGAACCTGAGCAAGGCCAACATGTTCGCCTTCGGGATCGGTAGCGCGGTGAACCGCAGCCTGATCGAAGGCCTGGCGCGGGCAGGGCAGGGAGAGCCCTTCGTGGTGACCGATGACGCGGAGGCGGGCAAGGCAGCGCAGCGCTTGCGCAAGATGATCGACAGCCCACTGCTCAAGGGCATCCACGCCCGCTTCGAAGGCCTCGACGTCTATGACGTCGAGCCACTGCAGCTGCCCGACCTGTTCGCCAACCGCCCACTGGTGCTGTTCGGCAAGTGGAAGGGCGAGCCGCGCGGCGAACTGCGTCTCGACGCCCATGCTGCCGAGGGTCCGTTCCAGGTACGACTGCCGATCAGCACCGGCAACCTCACCGACAACGGCGGTGCGCTCGCCCACCTGTGGGCACGCCAACGGCTTGCCACCCTGATGGACCAGGAGGCGCTCGACGGTGGCTTCGGGTTCAGCACGCAGATCCTCGACCTCGGCCTGAACTACCAGCTGCTCACGCCCTACACCTCGTTCATCGCCGTCGACCAGCAGGTGCGCAATCCCGATCCGCAGGCGACCAGGACGGTCGATCAACCGCTGCCGATGCCCCAGGGCGTCAACAACAGCGCCATCGGCAGCACGGTGCCCGGTACGCCGGAACCGGGCGTATGGGGCATGTTGCTGCTCGCCGCACTGGGCGCCTGGTACTGGCGGAGGAAGGCGGCATGATCCGTCGCCTGCCCGGCTGGAGCTGGCTGCTGTTCGCCGCGCTGGCGGCCTGGCCCAGCTGGCTGTGGGCGGCGCGGCGCCTCGCCGATGGCTCGGATGATCCGCTGGGCATCATTGCCTTGGTCGCACTCGGCCTGGTGCTCTGGCGCGACCGCGCCAGCCTGCGCACGCAACCGCGCCTGCGCTGGCTGGGCAGCGCAGCGATGCTGCTGATCGTCGCGGCGCTGTCTCAGTCGATCCTGCCGCCGCTGCTGCGCGGGTTGCTCTCGGTGCTGGCGTTGCTGCTGGTGATCCTCAGCCTGCGCGCCCCCGGCCAGTCCTGGCTGGCTTGGCTGGGGCTGGGCGTGCTGTCGCTGCCGCTGCTGTCTTCGCTGCAGTTCTTCATCGGTTATCCGCTGCGTGTGGTCACGGCCGAGGTCAGCGCATGGCTGCTGCGCCTGGGCAGCTGGACGGTGGAACGGCAGGGCAGTGCGCTGCTGGTGGAGGGCCAGTGGGTGATGGTCGATGCGCCCTGCTCGGGTATCCAGATGGCCTGGGTCGGGTACTTCACCGCCTGCGCGCTGGCAGCCTGGCTGCGGTTGCCGGACCGCCTGCTGCTGCAGCGCCTGCCGCTGGTGGGGCTGCTGGTGCTGGGCGGCAATCTCCTGCGCAACACAGTGCTGGTGTGGGGCGAGAGCCGGGCGAGCGGATTTCCCGGCTGGGCGCACGAGGCAGTCGGGCTGGTGGTATTCGCCGGGGTCTGCGGGATGATCTTCCGGGTGATCGGTCGGCGCGCCTTTGTGCTGTCGGCATCGATCGAGACTGCGCAGGCTGATCCTTCGGCACGAGTCGCCAGCAGTCTGCTTGCCACCCTGCTGCTGGCAGCGCTCTGGCCGTTGCTGGCGCCGGCGCCCACTGCGTCGGAGGCAGCTCGAGTCGCCCATGAATGGCCGGTGCAGTTCGAAGGTCGTACCTTGCGCCCGCTGGCGCTTTCGCCGGTGGAGCAACGCTTCGCTGAGGACTTCCCGGGCCAACTCGGCCGCTTCACCGATGGCCAGCGCAGCATCGTGCTGCGCCAGGTGTTGCGACCGACCCGCAAGCTGCATCCGGCGGAGGATTGCTTCCGCGCGCTGGGTTATCGCATCGAGCAGACACAGCTTCGCCAGCGCCCTGGTGCGCAAGGCCTGCAACGCTGTTTCGTGGTGACGCGCGAGGGGCTGCGGCTGCTGGTCTGCGACTACATCGAGGACGCTGCCGGCCAGTCCTTCTCCGATACCTCGGCCTGGTATTGGTCGGCGCTGTCCGGCCGCTCCGCCGGGCCCTGGCAGGCGGTCACGGTGGCCAGCCCGCTGCCTTAGGCGCGGGTCAGTTGGGCGTAGCGGTCACAGTCGACGGTGTGGTCCATCACCATGCCGGTGGCCTGCATGAAGGCATAGCAGATGGTCGGGCCGACGAAGTTGAAGCCCGCCTTGCGCAGCGCCTTGCTCATGGCCTCGGCCTCCGCCGTCACCGCGGGCACGTCGCCGCGGCCGCTGAAGTGGTTGACCTTGGGCTGGCCGCCGACGAAGGACCAGAGGAAGCCCACCGGGTCCTCCAGCTTCAGCCAGGCCTGGGCGTTCTGCCGCGCCGCCTTGAGCTTGGCGAAGTTGCGGATGATGCCGGGGTCCTGCATGCGTACCTCGATTTCCTCGTCGGTCATGCGCGCCAGACGCTCCGGATCGAAGCCGAACAGCACCTCACGGTAGCGCTCGCGCTTCTTCAGCACAGTGATCCACGACAGACCGGCCTGGGCGCCCTCGAGGATCAGCATCTCGAACAGCGCGCGACCGTCACGCTGGGGTACTCCCCACTCGGCATCGTGGTAGGCGATGTACAGCGGATCGTCGTTACACCAGAAGCAGCGGGGCATGGCAGTCGGCCTTCGAGACGGAGAGGTCCTGACTATAGACAGAATGCTGTACAAAAATACAGTCATCCGCCTGGTTTTTGTGTCTTCTGCAGGGTGCAAACGGTCGCTCAAAAAGCGCTGTGAAGCCCAAGCTGCAAGCGTCTTGGGGTATACTGCCGGGTTTTAGTCGCATATCCAGCACAGGTGAAATTCGTGAGCCAGACTACGCCCGCCGTGCCCACCTTCCAGGACCTGATCCTCGCCCTGCAAAAATACTGGGCCGATCAGGGCTGTGTGGTGCTGCAGCCCTACGACATGGAAGTAGGCGCCGGCACCTTCCACACCGCCACCTTCCTCCGCGCCGTGGGCCCGGAAACCTGGAACGCGGCGTACGTGCAACCCAGCCGCCGTCCCACTGACGGCCGTTACGGCGAGAACCCCAACCGCCTGCAGCACTACTACCAGTTCCAGGTGGTCCTCAAGCCCAACCCGGAAAACTTCCAGGAGCTGTACCTGGGCTCGCTGCAAGCCATCGGCATTGACCCGCTGGTGCATGACATCCGTTTCGTCGAGGACAACTGGGAATCGCCGACCCTCGGCGCCTGGGGCCTGGGCTGGGAAATCTGGCTGAACGGCATGGAAGTCACCCAGTTCACCTACTTCCAGCAGGTCGGCGGCATCGAGTGCTACCCGGTCACCGGTGAGATCACCTACGGCCTGGAACGCCTGGCCATGTACATCCAGGGCGTCGACTCGGTGTACGACCTGGTCTGGGCCGACGGCCCGTTCGGCAAGGTGACCTACGGCGATGTGTTCCACCAGAACGAGGTGGAGCAGTCGACCTACAACTTCGAGCACGCCAACGTCGAGAAACTCTTCGAGCTGTTCGACTTCTACGAAAGCGAAGCCAACCGCCTGATCGAGCTGCAGCTGCCGCTGCCGACCTACGAGATGGTCCTCAAGGCCTCGCACACCTTCAACCTGCTGGACGCCCGCCGCGCCATCTCGGTGACCGAGCGTCAGCGCTACATCCTGCGCGTACGCACCCTGGCCCGCGCCGTGGCGCAGAGCTACCTGCAAGCCCGCGCCCGCCTCGGCTTCCCGATGGCCACCGCCGAACTGCGTGACGAAGTACTGGCCAAGCTGAAGGAGGCCGAATAATGAGCGCGAAGGATTTCCTCGTCGAACTGGGCACCGAAGAGCTGCCACCCAAGGCGCTGAAAAGCCTCGGTGAAGCCTTCCTGGCCGGCATCGAGAAGGGCCTCAAGGCCGCCGGCCTGACCTACTCCGCCGCGCGCTGCTACGCTGCGCCGCGCCGCCTGGCCGTGCAGATCGACCAGCTCGCCGTGCAGCAGCCCGACCGCACCGTGAATCTCGACGGCCCGCCGCTGCAGGCTGCCTTCGACGCCAGCGGCAACCCGACCCAGGCCGCCCTCGGCTTCGCCAAGAAATGCGGCGTGGATCTGGAGCAGATCGACAAGAGCGGCCCGAAGCTCAAGTTCAGCCAGACCATTGCCGGCCAGCCGGCCGCGGGCCTGCTGCCGGGCATCGTCGAAGCCTCGCTGAACGACCTGCCGATTCCCAAGCGCATGCGCTGGGCGGCTCGCCGTGAAGAGTTCGTGCGTCCGACCCAGTGGCTGGTGATGCTGTTCGGCGACGACATCGTCGACTGCGAAATCCTCACCCGGAAGGCCGGCCGCGAATCCCGCGGCCACCGCTTCCATAACCCGGCCAACGTGCGCATCTCCGCACCGGCCAACTACCTGGAAGACCTGCGCAGCGCCCATGTGCTGGCCGACTTCGCCGAACGCCGCGAGATCATCTCCAGGCGCGTCGCCGAACTGGCGGCCGAACAGAAGGGCAGCGCCATCGTTCCGGCCGACCTGCTGGACGAAGTGACCGCGCTGGTCGAGTGGCCGGTCCCGCTGGTGTGCTCCTTCGAGGAGCGTTTCCTCGCCGTGCCGCAGGAAGCCCTGATCACCACCATGCAGGACAACCAGAAGTACTTCTGCCTGCTGGACGCCAACGGCAAGCTGCTGCCGCGCTTCATCACCGTGGCCAACGTCGAGAGCAAGGCGCCGGAGCACATCGTTTCCGGCAACGAGAAGGTCGTGCGCCCGCGCCTGACCGACGCCGAGTTCTTCTTCAAGCAGGACCAGAAGCAGCCGCTGGAAGCCTTCAACGCCCGTCTGAAGAACGTGGTGTTCCAGGCCCAACTTGGCACCGTCTTTGAAAAGGCCGAGCGCGTTTCAAAGCTGGCCGCCTATATCGCCGCGCGCATCGGCGGTGACGCGACCAACGCCGCCCGCGCCGGCATCCTCTCCAAGTGCGACCTGGCCACCGAAATGGTCGGCGAGTTCCCGGAGATGCAGGGCATCGCCGGTTACTACTACGCCACTGCCGGTGGCGAGGCCAAGGATGTCGCCCTGGCGCTGAACGAACAGTACATGCCGCGAGGCGCTGGCGCCGAACTGCCGAGCACCCTGACCGGCGCCGCAGTGGCGGTGGCCGACAAGCTCGACACGCTGGTCGGCATCTTCGGCATCGGCATGCTGCCCACCGGCAGCAAGGACCCATATGCCCTCCGTCGTGCCGCCCTGGGCGTACTGCGCATCCTCATCGAGAAGCAGCTGGACCTGGACCTGGTCGACGCCATCGGCGTGGCCGTGACGCAGTACGGCGACAAGGTGAAAGCCGAGGGCCTGTCCGAGCAGGTGCAGGACTTCGTCTTCGACCGTCTGCGTGCCCGTTACGAGGACGAAGGCGTCGACGTGGCGGTGTACCAGGCCGTGCGCGCGCTCAAGCCGACCGCGCCGCTGGATTTCGATCAGCGCGTGCAGGCCGTCCAGGCCTTCCGTCAACTGCCCGAAGCCGAAGCCCTCGCCGCCGCCAACAAGCGCGTATCGAACATCCTGGCCAAGGCCGAAGGCGACGTGCCTGCGACCGTCAATGCCGGGCTGTTCGCCGAGGCCGCCGAGAAGGCCCTTGGCAGCGCCGTAGCAGCTGCCGAAGCTGAAGTGGCTCCACTGGCAGAGGCTCGCGACTATCGCGCTGCGCTGGCCCATCTGGCGGCCCTGCGCGCGCCGGTGGATGCCTTCTTCGAGGAAGTCCTGGTCAACGCGGACGACAGCGCCGTGAAGGCCAACCGCTACGCGCTGCTGGCCAAGCTGCGCGGGCTGTTCCTCGGCGTCGCCGACATCTCGCTGCTGGGTTGATGCCCGCCTGAAAGCCGGGAGTTCGCAACGGTTCGCCGTGACGAACTCCCGGCTTTTTCATTTCCGCCTTATCGAAAGCGTCTGACTTGTCGAATCACTCATGAAGCTACTGATCCTCGACCGCGACGGTGTCATCAACCAGGACTCCGACGCCTACATCAAATCCCTCGACGAGTGGATACCGATCCCCAGCGCGATCACTGCCATCGCCCGCCTGAGCAAAGCCGGCTGGACGGTCGCCGTGGCCACCAACCAGTCGGGCATCGCCCGTGGCTACTACGACCTCGCCACCCTGGAAAGCATGCACCAGCGCCTGCGCGAGCTGGTGGCGGAGCAGGGTGGTGAAGTCGGCCTGGTCGTCTACTGTCCCCACGGCCCCGACGAGGGTTGCGACTGCCGCAAGCCGAAACCCGGTATGCTGCTGCAGATTGCCCAGCACTACGGCGCCGAGTTGCATGGGATCTGGTTCGTCGGTGACAGCCGGGGTGACCTGGACGCCGCGCTGGCCGTCGATTGTCAGCCCGTGTTGGTAAAGACCGGCAAAGGCGAACGTACCCTGGCCAAGCCGTTGCCCGAAGGCACGCTGGTTTTCGACGATCTGGCGGCAGTCGCCGACCAACTTCTTTCCTGAGGATCCATCCCCCATGTCGATAGTGCAGGCCATCAGAACCGTTCTCTTCTACCTGCTGCTGTCGTCCAGCGCTTTCGTCTGGGGTACCCTCAGCCTGCTCATCGCGCCCTTCCTGCCGTTCCGCGCGCGTTACCGTTTCGTCGCCCAGGCCTGGTGCAAGTTCGCCGTCTGGCTGGCTTCGTGGATGGTCGGCGTGCGCTACGAACTCAAGGGCGTGGAGAACATCCCGGACCGGCCCTGCGTGATCCTCTCCAAGCACCAGAGCACCTGGGAGACCTTCTTCCTCACCGGCTACTTCGAGCCTCTGGCTCAGGTGCTCAAGCGCGAGCTGCTGTTCGTGCCGTTCTTCGGCTGGGCCATGGCGTTGCTCAAGCCCATCGCCATCAACCGCGACCAGCCCAAGGTCGCCCTCAAGCAGATGGCCAAGCAGGGCGACGAGCGCCTGAAGCAGGGCGCCTGGGTGCTGATCTTCCCGGAAGGTACCCGCGTACCCACCGGCCAGATCGGCAAGTTCTCCCGCGGGGGCGCCGCGCTGGCAGTCAACGCCAACCTGCCCGTACTGCCGATCGCCCACAACGCCGGGCACTGCTGGCCGAAGAACGGCTGGGCGAAATACCCCGGCACCATCCAGGTGGTGATCGGCCCAGCGATGTACGCCGAAGGCGAGGGCGCACGCGCCATCACCGATCTGAACCAGCGCGCCGAGAACTGGGTGGCTCAGACCCTGCGCGAGATGGGCGAGCTGCCGACCGATGCCACACCTCAATCGGTGGCCGAGGCGTCCTGACTCAGCGCTTTCCCGCAGACAAAAGAAAAGGGCCCCGAAGGGCCCTTTCTTTTTGCTTGCAGATCAGACGTCCAGGTTGGACACCGCCAGGGCGTTGCTTTCGATGAAGTCGCGGCGCGGCTCCACGGCATCGCCCATCAGGGTGTTGAACAGCTGGTCGGCAGCGATGGCATCCTCGATGGTGACCTTCAACATGCGGCGCACGTTCGGGTCCATGGTGGTTTCCCACAGCTGATCCGGGTTCATCTCGCCCAGACCTTTGTATCGCTGGATGCTATGGCGCTTGGTGCCTTCGGTCATCAGCCAGTCCAGTGCTTCCTTGAAGCTGCTGACGCTCTTCTTGCGCTCGCCCTTCTGCACATAGGCGCCGTCTTCCAGCAGGCTGTTCAGCTTGCCGCCCAGCTCGGTGACCGCGCGGTAATCGTTGCTGGCGAAGAAGTCGCGGTTGAAGGTGACGTAGTTCGAGAGACCGTGAGCGACCATCTCGACTTCCGGCAGCCACAGGTGGCGCTCGCGGTCTTCGCGCAGGCTGACCTTGTAGGTCAGGCCGGACTTCTCGACAGCCTTCAGGCGCGCCTGGAACTGCTCGACCCAGGCCTGCATGGTGGCCTCGTCACCCAGCTTGTCAGCTTCGATACGCGGCAGGTAGATGAAGTGCTCGGTCAGGTCCTGCGGGTACAGACGGGACAGGCGGGAGAGGGTACGCATGACACCGCGATACTCGTTGACCAGCTTCTCCAGCGCTTCGCCGGACAAGCCCGGGGCGCTTTCGTTGACGTGCACGCTGGCCTCTTCGAGGGCCGACTGGGTCATGTACTCCTCCATGGCCACGTCGTCCTTGATGTACTGCTCCTGCTTGCCACGCTTCACCTTGTACAGCGGCGGCTGGGCAATATAGATGTAACCTCGCTCGACCAGCTCCGGCAGCTGACGGAAGAAGAAGGTCAACAGCAAGGTACGGATGTGCGAACCGTCGACGTCAGCATCGGTCATGATGATGATGTTGTGGTAACGCAGCTTGTCGATGTTGTACTCCTCGCGACCGATACCGCAACCCAGCGCGGTGATCAGCGTGCCGACCTCCTGGGAGGACAGCATCTTGTCGAAGCGGGCTTTCTCGACGTTGAGAATCTTGCCCTTGAGCGGCAGGATCGCCTGGGTCTTGCGGTTACGGCCCTGCTTCGCAGAACCGCCCGCGGAGTCACCTTCCACGATGTACAGTTCGGAGAGAGCGGGATCCTTTTCCTGGCAGTCGGCGAGCTTGCCCGGGAGGCCGGCGATGTCCAGCGCACCCTTGCGGCGGGTCATCTCACGGGCCTTGCGTGCGGCCTCGCGGGCGCGGGCGGCATCGATCATCTTGCCAACAACAGCCTTGGCTTCGTTCGGGTTCTCCAGCAGGAAGTCGGCGAAGTACTTGCCCATCTCCTGCTCCACGGCGGTCTTCACCTCCGAAGAAACCAGCTTGTCCTTGGTCTGCGAGCTGAATTTCGGATCCGGCACCTTCACCGAAATAATCGCGGTCAGACCTTCACGGGCGTCGTCGCCAGTGGTGGCGATCTTGAACTTCTTCGCCAGGCCTTCCTGCTCGATGTAGTTGTTCAGGTGGCGGGTGAGGGCGGAACGGAAGCCCGCCAGGTGGGTACCACCGTCACGCTGGGGAATGTTGTTGGTGAAGCAGAGGATGTTCTCGTTGAAGCTGTCGTTCCACTGCAAGGCAACTTCGACGCCGACGCCATCTTCTTCGCGTTGGCAGTTGAAGTGGAAGACCTGGTTCACCGCAGTCTTGTTGGTGTTCAGGTACTCGACGAATGCGCGCAGGCCGCCTTCGTACTTGAACAGCTCTTCCTTGCCGGCACGCTCGTCACGCAGGACTATGCCGACGCCGGAGTTCAGGAAAGACAGCTCACGGATCCGCTTGGCCAGGATGTCCCAGCTGAAGTGGATGTTATGGAAGGTTTCCGGGGACGGCTTGAAGTGCACCTCAGTACCCGAGCCATCGGTGTCACCGACCGGGCGCAGCGGGAACTGCGGGACGCCATGATGGTAGACCTGCTCCCAGACCTTGCCTTCACGGCGAATGGTCAGGCGCAGCTCGTGGGAGAGGGCGTTCACCACCGACACCCCCACACCGTGCAGGCCGCCGGAGACCTTGTAGCTGTTGTCGTCGAACTTACCGCCGGCGTGAAGGACGGTCATGATGACCTCGGCCGCGGAGACCCCTTCTTCCTTGTGGATATCCACCGGAATACCGCGGCCGTTGTCGCGCACGGTGATGGATTCATCGGTGTGAATGGTGATGCTGATCTCGCTGCAGTAGCCCGCCAGCGCTTCGTCGATCGAGTTGTCCACGACCTCGAAGACCATGTGGTGCAGGCCAGTGCCGTCGTCGGTATCACCGATGTACATGCCCGGACGCTTACGTACGGCATCCAGCCCCTTCAGTACCTTGATACTGGAAGAGTCGTAGGTGTTCTCGCTCATTCTTCACTCCCGATGGTAGTGTCCTGAGAGACGCGCCCATGTTCCACGTGGAACATCGACACCGGCGTTTCCGTTTGCCAGCCGTCTTTCAATAAGTGCGGGTCGACACAGGTGATGAATACCTGGCAACCCAGATCTTCGAGAAGCCGGCACAAAGACAACCGATGCTTCTCATCCAGTTCGGAGGGGAGGTCATCTACCAGGTAGACGCATTGCCCGCGCTTGGCCTGGTTGATCAAGTGCCCCTGGGCGATCCGCAACGCGCAGACCACCAGCTTTTGTTGGCCGCGGGACAGTATCTCCGCGGCGTTGTGTCCCCCAAGACGAATTCTCAAATCAGCCCGTTGCGGTCCGGCCTGGGTATGCCCCATCTGCTGATCGCGCAACAGACTGGAAGACAGTACTTCACTCAGATCGCGGTCCTTGTCCCATCCCCGGTAGTAGCTGAGCGTCAGATCGTCGATCTGGATCAGCTCCGCCAGAGTCCGCTCGAACTGAGGTTTGAGCGCCTGAATATAGGACCGCCGATAGCCGTCGATTTCGTCGCTCGCCGCACACAACTCGCGGTCCCACGCAGCCTGCGAAGCACCGTCCAGTTTACCATGCCGGAGCCACGAGTTCCGCTGCCGCAGGGCCTTCTGCAGTCTCTGCCAGGCGACCATGAAGCGTTGTTCCACGTGGAACACTCCCCAATCCAGGAACTGTCGACGAATCTTCGGCGCGCCCTCGAGCAGGCGAAAGCTATCCGGGTTGATCAACTGCAGCGGCAGGGTCTCGGCAAGCTGCGCGGCGCTGCGAGCATTCTGCCCGTCGACACGAATCTGGAACTCGCCCTGGCGATCCCGAGAAACTCCGAGACTGCTATCGAAACCATTGCCTAGACGCACCTGCCCGAACACCGTGCAAGCCGGCTCTTCGTACTGGATGACAGGCTGGAGGCGCATGCTGCGGAAGGAGCGGGCGAGGCCAAGCAAGTAGATGGCCTCCAGCACACTGGTCTTGCCGCTGCCATTTTCGCCGTAGAGGATGTTGATGCGGGGGGAGGGGGAGAAGGTCACCGGGTGCAGGTTACGCACCGCGGTGACCGAAAGGCGGGTAAGGGACATCGATACGCGTCAGAGGCGCATCGGCATGACGACGTAGGCAGAGTCGTCGTTGTCCGCTTCCTGCAACAGCGCACTGCTGTTGGAGTCGGAGAGAATCATGCGCACCTGCTCGGTACCCATGACACCCAGGACGTCCAGCAGATAGCTGACGTTGAAGCCGATTTCCAGGCTGCCGCCGTTGTAGTCGACCTGCACTTCTTCCTCCGCTTCTTCCTGCTCCGGGTTGTTCGCCTGGATTTTCAGGAGGCCATTGGAGAGCTGCAGGCGAATACCGCGATACTTCTCGTTCGACAGAATCGCAGTACGGCTGAAGGCTTCGCGCAGCACCTGCCGATCACCGAGTACCAGCTTGTCGCCGCCCTTGGGCAGTACACGCTCGTAATCAGGGAACTTGCCGTCCACCAGCTTGGAGGTAAAGGTGAATTCGCCCGTGGTGGCGCGAATGTGATGCTGGCCCAGGACGATGGAAACCTCGCCGTCCTGCTCGGTGAGCAGGCGCGCCAGTTCGAGGATGCCTTTGCGCGGCACAATCACCTGGTGACGATCCTGTGCTTCCGGCACGCCGTTGCTCAGCGAGCACATGGCGAGGCGGTGGCCGTCGGTGGCCACGGCGCGGAGCGTGCCGCCGCCCACTTCCAGCAACATGCCGTTCAAATAGTAGCGGACATCCTGCTGCGCCATGGCGAAGCTGGTGCGGTCGATCAGACGACGCAGCTTGCTCTGCACCAGGCTGAAGGTCAGCGAGCCGGGGCCTTCTTCCACAGTGGGGAAGTCGTTGGCCGGCAGGGTGGAAAGGGTGAAGCGGCTACGGCCGGCTTTCACCAGGAGCTTCTGCTCGTCGACGCGGATATCGATCACGGCATCGCTGGGCAGGCTCTTGCAGATGTCCATCAGCTTGCGCGCGGGCACGGTGATTTCGCCCGGCTCGGCAGCATCTTCCAGCGTGACGCGTCCCACCAGTTCGACTTCGAGATCGGTGCCGGTCAGCGACAGCTGCTGACCTTCGACGACCAGCAGGACGTTGGAAAGAACCGGCAGCGTCTGGCGGCGCTCGACGACGCCAGCGACCAGCTGCAGGGGTTTCAACAGAGCTTCGCGTTGAATAGTGAAATGCATGGTCTAGTCCCTTGCCTCGTGAGGCTGCGTCAGGTGGTCAGAGTACGCAGCAGGTTCTTGTAGTCCTCGCGGATATCCGCGTCGGATTCCTTGAGTTGAGCGATCTTACGACAGGCGTGCAGCACCGTGGTGTGATCCCGACCGCCGAAGGCCACGCCGATTTCCGGCAGGCTGTGGTTGGTCAGTTCCTTGGACAGTGCCATGGCGACCTGCCGCGGACGAGCCACCGAACGCGAACGGCGCTTGGACAGCAGGTCGGCGATCTTGATCTTGTAGTACTCGGCGACGGTGCGCTGGATGTTGTCGATGCTGACCAGCTTGTCCTGCAGGGCCAGCAGATCCTTCAGCGACTCGCGGATCAGCTCGATGGTGATCGGCCGCCCCATGAAGTGCGAGTGAGCGATCACGCGCTTGAGCGCACCTTCCAGTTCACGCACGTTGGAGCGGATGCGCTGGGCGATGAAAAATGCAGCATCGTGCGGCAATTCGACCTTGGCCTGCTCGGCCTTCTTCATCAGGATGGCCACGCGAGTTTCGAGTTCCGGCGGTTCCACGGCCACCGTCAGCCCCCAGCCGAAGCGCGACTTCAGGCGCTCTTCCAAGCCTTCGATTTCCTTCGGGTAACGGTCACTGGTCAGGATGACCTGCTGGCCGCCTTCAAGAAGGGCGTTGAAGGTGTGGAAGAACTCTTCCTGGGAGCGCTCCTTGCGGGCAAAGAACTGGATATCGTCGATCAGCAGCGCATCGACCGAGCGGTAGAAGCGTTTGAATTCATTGATAGCGTTCAATTGCAGCGCTTTTACCATGTCCGCGACGAAGCGCTCCGAATGCAGGTATACAACCTTGGCATTGGGGTTCTTCTTCAGCAGATGGTTACCCACAGCGTGCATCAGGTGGGTCTTGCCCAGACCGACGCCGCCATAAAGGAAGAGCGGGTTGTAACCATGCTTGAGGTTGTCTGCCACCTGCCAGGCTGCCGCGCGGGCCAACTGGTTGGATTTACCTTCGACGAAGTTCTCGAAGGTGAAGGTACGATTGAGATAGCTGGTGTGCTTGAGCGCACCTTCTACCTGCACGGTACGCTCAGTGCGCACGGCTGCGGCCGCCGGCATGACAGCAGCCATCGGATCGATGCCCGGGCTGGATTCGTCGAGATCGACAATGGTCTGAACCGGCACAGCCTGGATCGGCTGAGGCTCGGGCACGGGCACGGGTGCCGGTGCGACGACCGGCGCCGGAGCTGCGGCTACCGGTGCGGCCTGCACACTTACTTGTGGCGTCGGCACCAGGGCGGGGCGCGGTGTACGACTACGGCGGCTGCCGATCAGCAGCGAGATCGCTGGGATCTGGCCATTACCGCGCTCGCTCAGCAGCTCGAGCATGCGACCCATGTACTTCTCGTTGACCCAGTCGAGTACGAAGCGATTGGGTGCGTAGACGCGCAGCTCCTCACCCTCGGCCTCGACCTGCAAAGGTCGGATCCAGGTGTTGAATTGCTGGGACGGCAGCTCGTCGCGCAGAAGCTCCACGCACTGCTGCCAAAGTTCCACGGACAC